>JAWKRT010000002.1:0-644477 GCA_041389495.1 Myxococcota bacterium
AGATAGTAAGTGGCAGGACCGCCGGGGGCAGGCCTCTCGGCGCGAGCGGAGATCTATTACGGGAGCATCTGGGCGGGCATAGTATGCGGCCGTGCGGCAGCACTGACCTCCAGTTTACGAGGGAGCAAACGAGTGCCTCGCAGTAAGTCGGGAGTCGAGGTGAAGGATCACTTTCGCGAGAACCTCATCCTCGACCGCTACGACCCTGTCTTTTTCTCGATGCGCGGATCGAAGCTCGAGCACATGCGTTCCGAGAACAGCGAGGACGTCGTCACCTGGAACGTGTTCCGCTCGCTCTCCAAGCTCGATCCGAGCGCGTGGTTTCAGGAGATGTTCGAGCGGAGCTTCGGCCACTCCGTGGGCTTGCCGTCGCGCGGCGTGGTCATCGATCTATGGCGATCCGCTTCGCCCCCTCCCGGAATCCGCGAGCATCAGAATGACGAGGGCGCCTCCGAGATCGACGTCGTGATCGAGAACGAGGAGCTCGTCTGGTACATCGAGGCGAAGTTCAAGAGCGACATCAGCTTGAAGACGACCGCGAACGCCGAGCGCGATCAAGTGATCCGAAACATCGACGTCGGCAGCTGGCACGCCGCGCCCCGCGACTTCTACTTCTCGCTCCTCGTCCTGGATCGCTCGCGGTCGCCGGAGGGCGTCCGTCGCGTCGAGAAGTACTCGCGCAAGGCAGGCCTACCAAAGGATCTGCTGAAGCACCGGCCGGACGGAGTCGCGAACTTCAAGGGAGCATCGGTGATCACGTGGCGCGAAATCGAGCACGTTCTCCGCGCTGCGGAACCGCAGCTCGCGAACAAGGACGAGAAGGCCATCGCATCGAGCGCTGCCGACTACCTGGCCGAGCTGCATCGTCGGCGGGACGTGAAGAGGCTCCTGACTGGATGAGCACGGTCGTGGTCATTCGCGTTCCCGCCCCACCACGCACGACTGTCTCATCATTCGGTCTAGGTCTGGCTGCTCCTCCCCGGGCCCGCTGGGCTGGGACAGCCTTGAACCCTCCAATCGCTGGGAGAGCGCTCGCTCGCGCCGCCCCGCCCATCCATTCCCCCAGCCATTCCCCCACCCACGCCCCCCGCCTCCCGTTCCGGTAGCCTCCCGCCGCGCGCCCATTCCAGGAGTCATGCCATGCCCACTGCTCTCGTCACGGGTGCTTCGTCCGGCCTCGGTGCGGAGTTCGCGCGTCAGCTCGCGGCGCGGGGGTGCGACGTGTTGCTCGTCGCGCGGCGGGCCGAGCGGCTCGCGGCGTTGGCGGACGAGCTGGCGAAGGAGCATCGGGTCGAGGCGCACGTGTTCGCGGCGGATCTGTCGCTGCGCGAGGCGCCGGCGGCGATCGAGGCGCACGCGAAGGAGAAGGGCCTCGCGATCGATTGGCTCGTGAACAACGCGGGCGTGGCGGGGCCGAAGCTGCTCGAGGAGAAGGACTGGGACGCGCAGTGCGCGTTCTTCGAGCTGATGATGATCTCGGTGGCGAGCATGTGCCATCGGTTCATTCCGCCGATGGTCGAGCGCGGGCGGGGGCGCGTGGTGAACGTGGCCTCGGTGGCGGGGCGCATCTCGCGGCCGGCCGGCGCGAACTACGGGCCGTCGAAGGCGTACGTGATCGCGATGAGCGAAGAGCTCGAGCTGTCGCTGCGGGGGACGGGCGTGCAGGTGTCGGCGCTCTGCCCGGGCTTCGTGCACACGGAGTTCCACGAGACGGCGGGCATGGGCGAGATGAAGGCGAAGTCGTCCGACCTGCTGTGGTACGACGCGGAGACGGTCGTGCGCGAGGGCATCGAGGGCTGCGACCGCGGCGAGGCGGTGGTGGTGTCGGGGCGGCTGTACCGCTGGCTCGACCCGTTCGCGCAATCGGTCTGGACGCGGCCGATCGTGAAGCGCTTCGTGCCGGGACGTTAGGCGAGGGCGCGATGAGCAACGCCGCGGCCGGCGAGGCGCCGGCGATCCCGTACGCGGGCTCGACCGTCATCGCACTCGCGCACGAGCACTTCGAGACGATCGCGCGCACGGTGCGCCTGCTCTTCGGGCTCGCGCACACGGACGCCTATCGCGCGCTCGTCGCGCCCGAGGCGGGCCCGGTGACGGCCCACGAGCCGGGCAACTTCGGCGTCTTCATGGGCTACGACTTCCACGTGACGCCCGAGGGCCCGCGGCTCATCGAGGTGAACACGAACGCGGGCGGTGCGCTGCTGAACGGCCTGCACACGGCCTCGCTCGTCGACCCGGAGCGCCTCGGCTGCCTGTGCGCGCACCTGATGCCGGTGGCCGACCTCGAGCGCGACATCGTCGCGACGTTCGAGGACGAGCACGCGGCCGCGCGCGCGGCGGCGGGGCTCGCGCCGAAGCGGCTCGAGCGCGTGGCGATCGTCGACGAGGTGCCGGAGCGGCAGTTCCTGGCCCCGGAGTTCGAGCTCTTCCGCGCGCTCTTCGCGCGCGCGGGCATCGAGGCGCGCATCGCGGACACGCGCGAGCTCGCGCCCTCGACGGGCGGCGCGGGCGTCGCCCTCGACGCCGGCCGCTGGCCGGTCGACCTCGTCTACCTGCGCGACTGCGACTTCGCGCTCGCGAGCCCGCGCGCGCGCGCGCTTCGCGACGCCTACCTCGCGAACGAGGTCGTCGTCACGCCCGCGCCGCGCGAGCACTTCCTGCTCGCGGACAAGCGGCGGCTCGCGGTCTTCTCGTCGCGCGAGCGGCTCGCCGCGCTCGGCGCGACCGACGACGACGCGGGCTTCCTGGCGGCGGTCGTCCCCGAGACGACGCCGTTCGAGGCGCTCGGCGCCGAGCGCGCGTGGCGCGAGCGCCGGCAGTGGGTGTTCAAGCCTGCCGCGGCGTTCGGGAGCCGCGCGGTCTACCGCGGCGACAAGCTCACGCGCGCGAAGCTCGCCGAGATCGCCGCCGAGCCGGGCTACGTCGCGCAACGCTATGCGTCGCCGGGCGTCGTCGCGGTCGACACGCTCGAGGGCCGCCGCGCGATGAAGTTCGACGTCCGCGCCTACGCCTACCGCGACCGCGTGCTGATGCTCGGCGCGCGCATCTACGAAGGCCAGGTGACGAACCTGCGCAGCCCGGGAGGCGGCTTCTCGGCGATCTGCGTGAGTCGGCCCGCGGCCGACGATCTGACGAGGCCGGCGGCCGACGATCTGACGAGGCCGGCGGCCGACGGCGTGACGAGGCCGGCGGCCGACGCCGCAACGAGGCCCGCGCGATCATGAGCGCGCGCACTCCGAGCCGCTCCGCGTCCGCCTTCGCCGCACTCGCGCTGGTCGCGAGCAGCGGCGCCGCGTTCGCCGAGCCCGTCGCCGTCGCGAACGCGGGCTTCGAGGCGCTCTACCTCGGCAGCAACCTTCCGCCCGAGTACGGCGGCGACGTGCCGACCGGAACCTTCCCGGTCGGTCCGGCTCCCGCGGGCTGGACGTCGTACTACGCGCTCGGCGCGCCGGCCGGCGGCGAGTTCATCGGCGTGCTGAACCCCGGCACGGCGGCCGACTACGCGCCGAACCCGGCCTACTTCCCGGCGGGCGCGCCGGAGGGCGACAACGTCGTCCTGCTCTACATGGACGGGGACGCGGGCGGCCAGGAGTACGGCGTCGAGCAGACGTTGGGCGCGAACCTGGAGGCCGATCGCGTGTACACGCTCTCGGCCTGGGTCGGCAACATCGCGAGCGGTACGGCGCTGCTCCCGCCGTACTCGACCTTCGGCTTCTTCGACCTCGACGGCTTCCCGGGCTACCGCCTCCAGCTGCTCGCGGGCGGCGTCGTCGTCGCCGAGGACACGACGAGTGTCTCGCCCGCCGAGGGCATCTTCGAGCCGGCGATGGTGCAGCTCACGACCGATGCGTCGCACGCGCAGCTCGGCCAGCCGCTCGGCATCCGGCTCGTCACGCGCAACCTTCCGGAAGTCCCGGGCGTGAGCGGCATCGAGGTCGACTTCGACGACGTGAGGCTCGACGTCGCGCCGCTGCCGGCGGTGCCCGTGCTGCCGGCCGCGGTGTGGGCCGCGCTCGCGGTCGCTCTCGCCGTGCTGGGGTCGAGTGTGGCGCTGCGCGGCTCTCCGGCCGAGCGCGATGCTCGCTAGGTGAGGCACCCAGGAAATTGGACTTCGAGCGAGTGCGGGGCCGAAGCGGGCTACTGGCGGCGCGCTTCGCGCTGACGCGCCTCGCGCCGACGCGCATGCTTGCGAGTGCCTGCGCGCTCGCGCTCGCAGCGAGCGCATGCGCGCTCGCGCCTCCGCTGCCCGCGTCGCTCGAAGGCGCGCTGCCCGGCCTGCGCGACGGCGCGTGGCCGCGGCCCGTGCGCGTCTACGTCGCGCGGCGCGTCCACACGATGGAGGCGGCGCAGCCGGAGGCCACGGCGGTGGCCGTCGATCGCGGGCGCATCGCGGCCGTCGGGTCGCTCGAGGAGGTCGAGCGCGCGCTCGCGCAGGCGGGCCGACGCTGGGCCGTCGACCGGCGCTTCGAGCGTCACGTGCTGCTGCCGGGCTTCGTCGAGCCGCACCTGCACCCGTACATCGCGGGCGTGCTCCTGCCCATGCACTTCATCACGCCGCACGAGTGGCACCTGCCGGGCCGCGAGGTGCCGCGCACGCGCGGGCGCGAGGCCTATCTCGCTGCGCTCCGCGCGCACGAGCGCGAGCTCGCGGCGCGCGACGCGCGGGCCACGGCGCGCGCGGTCGGCGCCGGCCCGACGCACGGCGCGCGGCTTCGCCGCGCGCGCAGCGCACGCCTGCACCGCGCGCCGCCCGAGCCCGAATGGCTCTGGACCTGGGGCTACCACCATCTCTTCCACGGCGAGCTCACGCGCGCCGATCTCGACGCCGTCTCGCGCACGCGCCCGATCGTCGTCTGGCACCGCTCGTTCCACGAGATCCGCCTGAACACGGCGGCGCTCGAGGCGTTGGGCCTGCTGGGGGACGACGCGCGCGCCGCGCTCGCGAGCACGCCGCAGGCCGACGTCGAGGCGGGCCGCTTCTACGAGAACGGGCTCGCGGCGGTCGCGCCGCGGCTGTTCCCGCGGCTGCTCGCACCGCGACGCTATTTCGGCGCGCTCGCCGAGGCGCGCGACGTGCTGCACGCGGGTGGCATCACCACCGTCGGCGACGGCGCGTTCGGCTCGCTCGACCTCTCGCGCGAGACGCTCGCGCTGCGGCTCTCGGCCTGGAACCGCGCCGACACGCCCTTCCGGACCGTGCTGCTCGCGGACGCTCGCGCGCTCGCGGCGCGCTCGAGCCACGAGGCCGTCGTCGAGCTCGTGCGCGGCTTCGCAGCGCGCGACACCGGGCGCCTGCGCTTCCGCGACGACGCGGTGAAGCTCTTCGCCGACGGCGCGTTCTTCTCGCAGCTCATGCAGCTCGGTCCGCCGGGCTACCTCGACGGGCACGAGGGCGAGTGGCTGATGGAGCCCGCCGCGCTCCGCGCCGCGGTGCGCGCCTACTGGCGGGCCGGCCTGCAGATCCACGTGCACGCGAACGGCGACGCGGGCGTCGACGCCGCCCTCGATGCGCTCGAGGCCGCGCAGCGCGAGACGCCGCGCGACGACCACCGCTTCGCGCTCCACCACTTCGGCTATGCGCGCCCCGACCAGGTGGAGCGCATCGCGCGCCTCGGCGCGGTCGTGAGCGCGAACCCGTTCTACGTATGGGCGCTCGCCGATCTGTATGCGCGCGAGGGCCTCGGGCCCGAGCGCGCGGCCGAGCTGGTGCGGCTCGGCTCGCTCGAACGCGCGGGCGTCTCGGTCTCGCTCCACTCGGACTTCACGATGGCGCCCGCGCAGCCGCTTCGCCTCGCGCAGGTGGCCGTCACGCGGCGCACGGCCGAGGGCCGCGTCGCGGGCGCGGACGAAGCACTGTCACTCGAGGGCGCGATGCGCGCCATCACGATCGGCGGCGCGCGTCTCCTTCGCATGGAAGACGAGATCGGCAGCATCGCGCCGGGCAAGCGCGCCGACTTCACCGTGCTCGCAGAAGACCCGTACGAGGTCGACCCGGAGCGTCTCGCGGACATTCCGATCTGGGGAACCGTCTTCGAGGGCGTGGCCCACCCGCTCGTCGCGGGCGATGGCGACGAGCACTCTGCGAAGTGCTCCGCCGCCCCTCTCGGTGCCGCCGGGTACGAATGACCGCCGAGAGGAGCGACGGAGCGGGGCCAACTCTTCGTGTTCCCGTCGCAGTGCAACGCACGTGCCACGCGCGAGGGACGCGGTGCGGCCTCGCGGCGGTCGCAGTGTCGCCAATCGATGACGTGACGGGGGTGAATACGTCGCCGATCGGCGACGGCGAAAGTCCCACGTGGGGGCCACGGCGTTCCGACGGCGTGCGGGGCGTGTGGCACCGGGGTTGCACATCGCCACGGGGCTCCCGCCCGGCTGGCACTCGCTAGGCCGCGGGGGCCGGGGGACGTCGCGGCGCCGGACTCGGAGTCGCCGCGTTCTCTGCACGTTATGCAAGGGGAGCGGCGTGTATGATGCGCTGGATGCGGCGTGCTCCCGGTGAATCCGTCGCGGACGCGGGTGCTCGCGCGTCCGCGAGTGCGGGCGACGAGACGGTCGGCCCCGGCGCCGATGTCGTGCGGCAGGAGCGCGACTTCTACCTGCGCCTGCTGTCCCTCGGTGCGGCGGACGACCTCGACCGGTTCCTCGAGGAGACGCTCGCGCTCGTCGTCGAGATCACGGGCGCGCAGCACGGCTACATCGAGCTGCGCGATCGCGAGGGCGACCCGGCCTGGAGCGTGGCGCACGGCTACGCCGCGGACGAGGTGGCCGAGCTGCGCGCCCACGTCTCGACGGGCATCATCGCCGAGGCGATCGCGACGGGGCGAACGGTGCTGACGCGCTCGGCCGCCGTCGACGAGCGCTTCCGCGACCGCGGCAGCGTGCGCGCGGGCGCGATCGCCTCGGTGCTGTGCGCGCCGATCGGCGACGCGGCGCCGCTCGGCGTCGTCTACCTCCAGGCCGACTCGGCCGACCAGTTCGACGAGCGCGACCGCGCGCGGGTCGAGCTGCTCGGCGCGCGCGTCGCGCCGTTCGCCGACCGGCTGCTCGCGCGGCGCGAGGCCGAGGCCACGGCCGACCCGCTCGCCGAGCTGCGCGCGCAGCGGCGCTTCGCGGGCATCGTCGGGCGCAGCGCGGCGATCGCCGCCACCGTGCAGCAGGCCGCGAACCTCGCGCGGCTCGACGTCACCATCCTGCTGACGGGCGACTCGGGCGTCGGCAAGAGCCAGCTCGCGCGCGCCATCCACGACGAGAGCCCGCGCGCGCGCCACCCGTTCGTCGAGCTCAACTGCGCGGCGCTGCCCGAGACGCTGATCGAGAACGAGCTCTTCGGGGCGGCGCGCGGCGGCCACTCGACGGCGGGGCGCCCGGTCGTCGGCAAGATCGAGGCGGCCGAGCACGGGACGCTCTTCCTCGACGAGGTGGCCGAGCTGCCGCTCGCCGCGCAGGCGAAGCTCCTGCAGTTCTTCCAGTCGCGCGCCTACTATCCGCTCGGCGCGTCGACGCCGCGCAGCGCGGACGTCCGCATCGTCACCGCCACGAACGCCGACCTCGAGGAGCGCGTCGAGCGGGGCCGCTTCCGGCAGGATCTGCTGTACCGGCTGCAGGTCGTGCCGCTGCGCGTTCCGAGCCTCGCCGAGCGGCGCGACGACGTGCGCGAGCTCGCGCAGCACTTCTGCCGCGAGGCGTGCGAGCGAAACGGGCTCCCGTTCCTGCGCCTCTCGCCGGGTGCGCTCGCGGAGGTCGAGACGGCCGAGTGGCCGGGCAACGTCCGGCAGCTCGCGCACGCGGTCGAGGCGGGTGCGATCCAGGCCGCGCTCGCCGGCCTCGGCGAGGTCGAGGCGGCGCACCTGTTCCCGGCGCGCGCGCCGGCTTCGGCGCTCGCGTCGTCGGCGGGCGGCGCGGGTGGCGACCCCGCCTTCGCGGCGTTCCAGTCGTTCCAGTCGGCGACGCGCGAGTTCCAGCGCGAGCTCGTGCGCCGCACGCTCGAGGACACGGAGTGGAGCATCGCCGAGACGGCGCGCCGCCTCGACCTCGCGCGCCAGTACGTGCACAAGCTCATCAAGCGGTTCGACCTGAAGCGGACGTCGTAGCGCGCGCGAGTCACGCGAGCGCGCGAGAGGGCGCGGTGCGGCGGCACCGGGGAAGTCGGAGGATCGACGGGATGCCGAGCTTCCGGGCCGCGCTCGCGCACGCGGACGACGCCGGTGCGCTCGCACCGTGGCGCGCGCCCGACGCGGCGCGCGAGCACGTCGAGCTCGAGCTCCTCGGCCTCGCCCAGGAGATGCTGTCGCGCGACCAGCGCCCGCACCCGACGCTCTCTGCGGGCGAGGCGCTCTTCGCGGAGCTCGTCGTGCGCGACCTCGACGGCGCCTTCGGGCTGCCCGCGCACGCCGGAGGCTCGCGCACTGCGCGCCCGGCGCTCGACCTCGGCGTGCTCTACGGCGCAGGCCCGCGCCGCCAGCCCTATCTATATACGCGAGCCGACGCGCGGCGCTTCGCGCTCGACTGGACGCGCGCCGGCGAGGAGGACCTCCCGCGCAACGGCGACGCCTCGCAGGGCGGCCGGTTCCGCAGCGACTTCGAGCAGCGCCGCACGGCGCTCGTCGCCGACCCGCGCTCGGACGAATCGATCCTGACGGCCCAGCTCCACCTCGCGCTCCTCCGCACGCACAACGCACTCGTCGACCGCGGCGCGAGCTTCGAGGAGGCGCGGCGCGCGCTGCGCCTGCACGCACAGCACGTCGTGCTGCGCGACCTGCTCCCGAAGCTCTGCTCGGGCGACGCGGTCGGGGCGGCGGTCGAGCGCGCGGCCATCGCACCGGTGTACACGCCGGCGTCGATCGACGCGGTCGCGCACGGTGCGCTCGCGTTCGTGCACGCGCTCGTCGCGAAGCACTACGCGCTGTCGGACGCGATGCCCGAGCCGCTGCGCCTGTTCCGCGAGCTCTCGCTCGCGTCGAGCCTCGAGGGCGGGCGCGAGCTCCCGCCCGGCTGGGCCGTGCAGTGGGACCGCTTCGTCGCGTGGCGCGGCTCGCTGCCGCAGCCCGCGATGCGCATCGACGCGGCGCTCGCGCGCCCGCTGAAGCGCGTGCCCGGCCCGCACTGGAGCGACGCCGAGCGCCACCTTCCCTACCGCGTGCTGCGCGAGGGCGTCGCGCGCGGGCTGCCGTCGGGCCAGGCGGTGGCGCGCGCGCTCGGCGAGCCCGCGCGCCCGGGTGACGAGCCGCTCCTCCTCTACGTGCTGCGCGAGGCCGCCGAGGAGTGCGACGGCCTGCGGCTCGGCCCGGTCGGCGGGCGGCTCGTCGCGCACGCGCTCGTCGACGCGATCGCGTCGGCCGAGGACTCGCTCTTCGACGCGCCCGGCTTCGCGCCCTCGCTCGGCCGCGCGGGCGAGCCGTTCGCGGTGGCCGACCTCGTCGCCTTCGGCGGCTCGCCGATGACGCGCGAAGACTGGGCGGCGCGGCCGCGCGTCACCACGAGCGGGGACGCGCGCGGGGATGCGCGCACGCCATGACGCGCGACGACGCACGCGAACGCGCGCTCCTCGACGCGCTCGCCCCGCGCTACCGCGTCGTGCGCCCGCTCGGCCGCGGCGCGCAGAAGTCCGTCTGGCTCGCGCGCGACACCGCGCTCGAGCGCGACGTCGCGCTCGCCGTGCTGCGCGACGGCGAGCGCACGGCGGGCCTCGACGAGGCGCGCGCGCTCGCGCGGCTCGGCGGCCACCCGGGCATCGCGTCGATCTACGACGTCGTCGAAGTCGGCGACGGCGTCGCGATCGCGATGGAGTACGCGCCCGGCGGCACGCTCGCGGCGCGGCTCGCGCGCGCAACGGGCGGGCTCCCGCTCGCCGAGACGCTCGCGATCGGCGCGCAGGTCTGCCGCGCGCTCGAGCACGCGCACGCGAGCGGGCTGCGCCACGGCGACGTGCAGCCGCGCAACGTGCTGCTCGGCGCCGACGGACGCGCGCTGCTCGTCGACTTCGGGCTCGCGGGCGACGTCGCGGCGACGCGCGTCGATGCGCTCGCCGGGAGCCCCGACTACCTCGCGCCCGAGGCGATGCGGCTCGCGAGTGCGGGCGCGTCGACGGACCTCTACGGCGTCGGGTGCCTGCTGTTCGAGCTGGCGACGGGCGCGCCGCCGTTCGCGGCGAGCTCGGTGCGCGAGACGCTCGCGCGCCAGCAGCTGCGCGCGCCCGACCTCGCCCCGCTCGCGCGCGCGGGCGCGCCGCCGGCGCTCGTCGACCTCGTCGCGCGCCTCCTGGCGAAGGACGCCGCCGCGCGGCCGGCGTCGGCGCGCGACGTGCGGCTCGCGCTCGACGGCCTGCGCGCGGCGGAGCCCGCTGCGAACGAGCGCACGGCCGGCGCCATCGAGCGGGGAGAGCGGCTCGACCGCGCGCTCGGCGGCGACGCGCGCGCGCGCGAGGCGGGGCGCTGGGTCGGTCGCGTCGCCGAGCGCCGCGCGGCGCTCGCGCTGCTCGACCGGCTCGCGGCGCGGAGCGCACGCGCGGTCGTCGACGAGCCGCCCGAAGCCGCGGCGCGCGCGGGCGGGGCGATCCGCATCGCGGGCGCGGGCGGCATCGGCAAGACCCGGCTGCTCGACGAGCTCGCCGTCGAGGCCGCCGCGCGCGGGCACGTCGTCGCGCGCGGGCGGGCGAACGAGGGCCCCTCCGAGGCGTTCGCGCCGTTCGCGCGCGCGCTCGCGCCGTGGTCGGCGCGCATCGGCGAGCTCGACGGCGGCGACGCGGCGCGCGTGCGCCGCCTGCTCGGCGATGCGCGCGTCGAGCCCGCGCTCCACACGGCGCCGACCGAGCGCGCGCTGCTCTTCGCCGCGGTCGCGCGCTTCCTCGACCTGCTCGCCGCCGAGCGCGGCCTGCTGCTCGCACTCGACGACCTGCACTGGGCCGACACCGCGTCGCTCGACCTCGCGGCCTACCTGCTCGACCTGCTCTCGCGCGCGCCGCGCGCGCACGCGTTCGCGATCGCGGCCGCGCACCGGCCGCCCGAGCCCGGCTCGCCGTTCGCGCGCTTCGCCGAGGACACGGCGGCCGCGGCGCACGCGATCGACGTCGGCGTGCTCGACGCGTCGGGCGTGCACGAGCTGCTCGAGCTGCAGGGCCACGCGCGCGCGTCCGAGCAGCTCGTGTCGCTGCTCGTCGCCGAGAGCGGCGGCAATCCGCTCTTCGTCGCCGACCTCGCGCGGCACCTCGCGCGCACGGGCGCGCTCGTCGAGCGCGGCGGCTTCCTCGCGAGCGCGCTGCCGGCCGAGCGTCTCACGCTCCCGCCCGACGTCGAGGCGAGCGCGGCGGCGCGCGCGCACGGCCTCCCCGCGGAGGCGCGCGCGCTGCTGCGGCTCGCCGCGCACGACGGCATGGAGATCGACGCGGCCGAGCTCGCCGAGCTCGCGTCGGAGCCGCTCGACGCCGTCGAGGCGGCGCTGCGCGAGGCCCTGCGGCTCGACCTCGTCGTCGCGGGCGACGGGCGGCTCGCGTTCGCGCACCCGATCGTGCGCAGCGCGCTGCGCGCGCTCGACGACGGCCCGCCGAGCGAGCGCATCCACGTCGAGCTCGCCGACCGCATCGCGAAGCGCTGCGAGCGCGAGGGGGTCGAGGCGGCGCCGCGCGTCGCCGCGCACCTCGAGCTCGCGGGCGACTTCTGCGAGCCCGAGCGCCTGCTGCGCGTGGCCGTGCGCGCCGCCGAGATCGCGCAGGCGAGCTGCGCGTGGGGCGAGGCGGGGCGACGTTATGCGGCGGCCGCGCGCGCCGCCGAAGCGCTCGGCGACGCCGCGCGGGCCGGCGACCTCTACCGGCGCGCGGGCCGCGTCCACCACCTGCGCGCCGACCCGGGCCCCGCGACCGACGCGTTCGCGCGCGCCGTCGCGCTCATGCGAACGGCGGGCACACCCGCGCAGCTCCTGCACACGCTCTCCGACGGCGCGCACGCGGCCATGCAGTTCCAGAAGGTGCCGTTCGGCCAGCTCCACCCCGACGTCGCCGAGATCGAGGCGCTGCTCGAGCGCGTCGAAGGGCTCGACGCGCGCATCGAGGCGAGCGTGTGCGGCACGCTCGCCGAGGCGTACTTCGTGGCGCACGACGCCGAGCGCGGCGAACGGCGCGCTGCGCGCGCGCTCGCCGTCTCGGAGCGCGTCGGCGACGACGTGCTCGCGGCCGACCTCGCGCTCAACTGCGCGCTCGCGCACCTGCAGCGGCTCGACGTGCGCGGCGCGATCGCCGTCTACGACGAGGGGTGCGCGCACGCGCGGCGCGCGGGCGACCTCGTGGGCATGGAGATGTGCCACCAGCGCGCGGCGACGCTGCTCGTGAACACGGGCGACCTCGCGGCCGCCGAGGAGCGCGCGGCCGCGGCCGACGCGATCAACCGCACGACGCTGCACGCGGGCGACGCCTCGCTCTCGCTCGCGGCCGAGGTGGGCCGGCACGTCGTGCGCGGCGACCTCGCGCGCGCCGAAGAGGTGGGCGCGCGCGCCCTCGAGCTCGCGCTGCGCTCGCGCTACCCGTGGTCGGCCGCGCTGCTCATGCCCACGCTCGCGCTCGGCCGCGCGCAGGCCGGGCGCTGGGCGGACGCGCACGCGGCGATCCGCGCGCTCGAGACGCCGGGCGAGATCTTCGCCGACCCGGGCGCCTTCCCGGCGTTCGCGCGCCGCTACCGCTGGCTCGTCGACGCGCTCGCCGGCGAGCGTCCCGACGTCGACGTCGCGCAGCTCGGCACCGGCGCCGAGCTCGACGGCGTCGAGTCCTTCGACTGGATCCTCGTGCCCGACCTCTGCCTGCGCCTCGAGCTCGCCGACCTCGCCGGCGCGCCGACCGCGACGCCGCCCGTCGAGCGCGCGCTCGCACTCGCCCGCGCGCACGGCTTCGTCTTCTCGAGCGGCTGGCCCTTCTTCGTGCCGCGCATCCTCGGCGTCGCCGCCACCGCGCGCGCCGACTGGGACGCCGCCGAGCGCGCCTTCGCCAACGCCGAGCTCATCGCCACCCGCGAGCGCGCGCCCTTCGAGCTCGCCCGCACCTGCCTCGACCGCGCCCGCATGCTCGTCTCGCGCGACGCCCCCGGCGACCGCCCCCGCGCCGCCGAGCTCCTCGCGCGCGAACCCGTGTCCCTCCTGCACGCCTGCGACTCGCTCCTCTCCGAGCGCGCCGCACGCCTGCGGGAGTTCCTGGAACGTTAGGCACGACGAGAATGGAATGAACGCGACAGCGCGAAGGAGGAAGATCGATGAGCGACGGTGACATGAGGGTGCAAACGGGCGGCATGAACACGGTTTCGAGTGGCCGCTTCTTCACCCAGGTGAGCAAGTATCTCGCGCCCGATCTGGGCGTGGACCTCAAAGCGCGAATGGAGGCCCGCCTCGCCGATCTGAAGGCCGGTGGCACCTTGTTCGACATCGGACTCGCTACGAGTCTTGCCGTGGCGAGCGACAAAGAACACGTCACCGACGACATCTTCGGATCGGACTGGTGGGTGGACGAGATCGCGGCGCAGAGCGAAAGCATCGTGCGTGCTGCCTACATGCATGCCATCCAGCTGTCCCTCGAGTACGCAGCGGCGAACAATTCACCGCCGCTCCCGATCCAGAGTCTGTGGATGGTTCAGGACTCGGAAGTCCGGTTCGAGGTGCACGTCGTGATGTCGGGCGCGCAGGTGACTCTGATCCTCGTGACGCCGAGGCCTCCGAGAGGACAGACGGTCCCTCCCATCGCTCACGCGTTCGATGAAGATACGTGGGTGATTGGTTCCGAGGCGCAACTGGTCAACGTCCGCAACAAGTACCCCGATGAATACAAGCCGAGGCTCGTCATCGAGCCGATTCCCGGCGACCCGGGAAGCGTCGCGCGCAAGATGCGGATCCTCGGCTTCTGAGGATCTTCGGAGCCGCGCGCCGTCGCCGCCTAGCGTTCTGCGGTGGGCTCGTCGCCGGTGCTGCTCGCGGCGTCGCGGCCGTCGAGGTGGCGTTCGAGGGCGCGGCGGACGCGCATGTAGAGGAAGGCGGCGAGGATGAAGGCGACGGCGACGACGTAGCTCTCGCGTTCGGCTCCGGTCATGGGGTGCTCCCGAGCTCGCGGCCGGCCAGGTAGGCGAAGGTGAGGGCGGGGCCGATGGTGCCGCCGCCGCCGCCGTAGCTCGCGCCCGGGCTGCCGATGCCCGCGTTGTTGCCGGAAGCATAGAGGCCGCGGATCCAGCGGCCGAACGGGTCGAGGACGCGGGCGCGGGGGTCGACGCGGGGGCCGCCGCAGGTGCCGATGTCGCCCACGGCGAGCTCGGCGCCGTAGAAGGGCGGCTCGGCGAGCGGGCCGAGGACGCCGCGGACGTCGTCCTCGCCGAAGCGGTCGTAGTGGCTCTCGCCGCGGTGGAAGCGCGGGTCGCGGCCGTCGCGCGCGTGGCGGTTGAACGCGCGGACGGTGGCCTCGAGCGCGGGGGCGTCGATGCCGAGCTTCGCGGCGAGCGCGGCGAGGGTGGGCGCCTCGACCACCCAGTCGGGGAGCGGCTCGCCGGCGCGTCGGCCGGCGATCGTCGCGTCGCGCCGCACGCGCGCGTCGAAGAGCGCGAACGCGGGCAGGTTGCGCTGCGCGAGCTCGCCCCAGTTCTCCCAGCTGAAGTAGGTGCGCCAGGTCGAGTCGTAGTCGCCCGCCTCGTTCGCGAAGCGTTCGCCGTAGCGGTTGACGACGATCGAGCCGGCCGCGCGCTTCTCGACCTCGGCCGAGAGCGACGGGCCGATGCCGCGCGCCTGGTTCGCGCGCGCCTCGGCGGCGTACACGGTCATGCCCCAGGCCTCGTTCATGTTGCGCAGGTCGGCGCCCGCCTGCATGGCCATGCGCACGCCGTCGCCGGTGTTGCCGGGCGAGCCGAGCGGGAAGGGGCTCATGCCGCGCAGGAAGTGGCGCTTCATGTCGAAGTTCCAGTCGAAGCCGCCGGCCGCGAGCAGCACGCCGCGCCGCGCGCGGATGCGCCACGGCGCGCCGTCGCGCAGCGCGACGACGCCTCGCACCTCGCGCGCGCCGTCGGGCGCGTCGCGCGTGACGAGCCGCTCGACGGGCGTGCGCGTGCGCAGCTCGGCGCCGGCCGCGGTCGCGCCCGCGACGAGCGCGGAGACGAGGTGCAGGCCGTACATGCCGGGCGCATCGACCGTGGGCTCGATGCTGCGGCCGCGGCGCACGCCGCCCGGCCACTCCGGATGATAGTCGGCGGCCTTGCCCATGATCGTCGAGACGCGCCAGCGGATCGACGTCGTCGCCTCGACGAAGCGCGCCATCTCGGGCGCGGCATCCACGAAGGCCTCGAGCAGCGCGTCGTCGGCCTGGTCGAGGCGGAGCTTGCGGAGATAGGTGAGCGCGTTCTCGCGCGAGTCGGCGATGCCGGCCGCCGCCATGCAGTGGTTGTTCGGGATCCACGCGACGCCGCCCGACATCGCCGTGTTGCCGCCCGGGCCCGCGCGCTTCTCGAGCACGAGGACGCGCGCGCCGCCCGTCGCCGCGGCGAGCGCGCCGCAGACGCCGGTGCCGGCGCCGACCACGACGACGTCCGTCTCCTCGTCCCAGCGCTCGCCGTCGGCGCCGTGCTCGCCTTCGCTCGCTGCGCCGCCGGCGGCGCCCGTCGCGCAGGCGCTGGCGCCGAGCGCGCCCGCGGCCGTCGCGGCCGTCGCGAGGAACGCGCGCCGCGAGAGCGCGCCGCGCTCGCGTCGATCGTCCGGTGCGTCGCCCATCGTCCCCTCCTCAGCGCACGCGCGCGCGCGGCGCGAACGCGATCGTGAACGTGACGCGCTCGCCGTCGAGCCGGTCGTCGGACGCGACGTCGTGCAGCCAGCGCGCGGTGAACGTGAGGCGGCGGTCGAAGACGTCGGGCGCCCACTGCGCGGCGGCGCCGACGCCGACCGCGCGCCCGACGAGGCCGCGCGTGGAGCGGCCCGCGATGTCGTCGGGCCCGGTCTGGAGCGCGAAGTAGCCGTGCGCGCCGACCGCGAAGTTCGTCGCCAGCCACTGGTTCAGCATCGCGTCGACGTGCAGCTCGTCGCCCGAGTCGAAGCGCGTGGCGCGGTTCTCGGTGTTCGTCATCCAGCCGATCGCGCCCGACACCTCGCTCCCGCTGCGCTCGTTGAAGAACGTGCCCGCGAGCGTCGTGTCGAAGCTCCAGTGGTTGCGGCCGACGTCGAGCTGGCGGCGCGCGTCGTAGCCGCCCGTCGGCGCCGTGATCGCGTGCGCGAGGTGGACGTGCACGCGCCCGCGATTCCAGTAGTAGGAGAGCGGCGTGAACGAGAGGTCGCCGAGGTCGAAGCGATCGTCGCGCACCGCGACGAGCGCGGTCGACGGCGGGAAGGGGCGCCGCGCGCCGAGCTCGATCCATCCGTAGGCGAGCGCGGCCTCGAGCTCGAAGCGCCCGCCGAGCGCACGCCGCTCGAACGCGTGCCGCACGCGCAGCGTGCCGTCGACGAGCTTCGCGTCGACGTCGCGGTGGAGGACGCCGCGCAGCGCGGCGCGGTCGACGCGCACGTCCGCGACCGACAGCGTGTGCGCGAAGGTCGGGCCGGGCGGGGGAGCGACGGCGACCGCGAACGGCCGCGTGCCGCCGGGAACGACGTGGCTCGTCGCGAGCTCGGCGGCGCGCGCGGCGGTGGCCGCGGCGAGGGCGAGCGCGAGGGCGAGCCCGGCGGTGCGGGGCGCGCGGCGCGCGCTCGGGGCGGGCTGCGGTCGCATCGGGCTCCTCTCCCGCGCCCCTCCGCGCCGGTGTCGTCTCGACGCCGGCCTAGCAAGCTGCCAGAATCGACGCGCCGCCGGAGGTCGAAGGGCCGCATCCTACTCCAGCCGCGCTCGTCGCGACGAGGGCGCTCACGTTCGCCTTCGCGTTCGCGTCGGCGTCGGGAACGCCCACCCCGCAGAGGAGGAACCGGAACGATGACCTACGAGATCCGCGCGATGGCCTTCGGCGAGATCCTCGACACCGGATTCCGTCTGCTGCGCGACCACGTCGGGCTCCTGCTCGGGATCGGCCTCGCCGGAACGCTGCCGCTCAACGTCGGGCTGTGGGCGATCGGGAACGACCCGGCGACCGCGCAGCTCGCGAGCGGCGTGGCGTTCCTGCTGCTCGCGCTCGTCGCGATGCCGATCGTGGGGGCGGCGACGATCCACGCGCTCGCCGAGCTGTACGTCGGGCGCTCGACGAGCGTCGGCGCCGCGCTGCGCGCGGCGCTCGCGATCGTGCTCCCGCTCCTCGGCACGCAGCTCCTGGCCTCGCTCGCGATGCTGGCCGGCTTCGTGCTCCTGATCGTGCCGGGCATCTATCTCGTCTTCGCGTTCATGCTCCTCGTGCCGGTCGTCGTGGTCGAGCGCGTGTACGCGGGCCGGGCGATGGGTCGCAGCCGCGAGCTCATGCGCGGCAACTTCCTGCGCGGCTTCGGCCTGATGATCGTGGTCGGCCTCCTCTACTCCGTCGTCGCCGTCGCGCTCGGTCTGTTCGCGCTCGCGAGCCCGCTCGGCGGCGCCATCGCGCAGTCGGTCGCGCAGGCGATCTACGCCGCGTTCCAGAGCGCCGTGATGCTCGTCTTCTACTTCGACGCGCGCTGCCGCAAGGAGGCGTTCGACCTCGACCACCTCGCCGGCGTCGTCGAGGCCCGCGTTGCCTGACGCGGCGGGTGCGGCCTCTACCGCGCACGCCGCGCTCGCGGCCGCCCGCCCCTCGGACGCGGAGCTGCGCGCGCTCTCCGCGCGCGTGCTCGAGCGGCCCGAGTTCGCGCAGTACCGCAGCACGGCGAGCGATGCGGAGCTCGCGGTGCTGCGCTGGCTGCGGGACTGGTTCGAGGGCGTGCCCGCGCTGCACGACGGCTCGCCCGTCCTCTACTGGTCGATCGTCGGCGGGCTCTCGCTCGTCGCGCTCCTGCTGATCGCGCACGTCGTCTACACGATCCGGCTCGCCGTGCGCGCTTCGGCGGCGAGCCCGGACGGGGCGTCGCCCGCCGCGGCGCCCGACGACCCGCGCGCGCGCGCCGAGGCGCTCGCGCGCGACGGGCACTACCTCGCCGCGGCGCGCGTGCTGCAGCTCGCGAGCGTGCAGATGCTCGTCGAGCGCGGGCACCTCGACCTGCGCCGGCACGAGCCGAACCGCGTGCTGTGCGCGCGCATCGCGCGCGCGACGAGCCTGTCGAGCTCGCTGCGCGGCGATCTCGTCGAGCAGATCCGCGAGGTCGAGCGCACATGGTTCCGCGATCGCGCGGAGCGCGTCGGCCTCTACCAGGATTCGCGCCGCACGCTCGCGCGCGTCGAGGGGCTCGCGCGCGTCGGGCGCGCGGCATGACGGGCGCGAACGCATGACGTCGCGCGCGCGCATCTCGCTCGCCGTCGCGCTGCTCGCGATGCTCTTCGTCGGGACGCTCTGGAGCGCGCGCGCGCCGCGCGAGCGCGGCGCCGACACCTACGGGCTTCCGTCGTGGGGACAGCGCGCCGCCTACGACGTGCTGCGCGAGGCGGGCGTTCCGGTCGAGCGCAGCTTCGCCGCGCCGGCTGCGCTGCCCGAGGGCGCGACCGTCTGGTGGATCGCGCCGTTCGACGCGTGCGCGCTGCTCGCCTCCGCGCAGGGCGAGGACGAGCGAGCGCGTCCGTGGGACCCCGTGCCGTGGGTGCGACGCGGCGGCACCGCGGTGCTCTTCCTTCCCGCGGAGTCGCTCGCCTGCCTCGGCCGCGCGCGCATCGCAGGCGTGGCGGTGCCGCGGCGCTGGGTCGACGGCGTCGACCGCGACGCGTCGGTCCACGCGGTCGCCGACCTCGACGCGCGGCTGCGCGAGTGGATGGGCGACGCGTTCGCGGCCGAGAAGCGCGAGCAGTTCGTGTCGGGCCGCATCGCGCCGCGCGCGCGCGTGCTCTTCGACGTCGGCATCGCGAGCTTCGAGGCGGCCGGCGCGTGGGACGTGGCGGCGTCGGTCGACGGCCGGCCCTTCGTGCTCGAGCGCGCGGTCGGAGCGGGCCGCGTCGCGCTCGTCGCCGACGCCGGCATCGCGCGCAACGGCGCGCTCGCGACGGGCGACAACGCGCCGCTCCTCTTCGACCTCGTCGACGCCTACGGCGTGCCGCGCATCGACGAGCGCGAGCACGGCCACGCCGCGTCGTCGTCGGCCGTCGCGACGCTCGCGCGCTCGCGCGCCGCGCCGGTGTTCGCGGGCACGGCGCTCGTGCTCGCGCTGCTCGTCTGGCGCGCGCACGCGCTGCCGCGCCGCGCGCTCGTCGACCCGCCGCGCGCGGCGCCGACCGTCGACGCGTTCGTCGACTCGCTCGCGCTGCTGTACGCGCGCAGCGGCGACCGCGCGCGCGTGCTCGCGCGCTACCGCGAGCTGTCGCTCCGGCGGCTGCAGCGCGCGCTGCGTCTCCCGCACGAGACGCCGCCCGAGCGCGTGCTCGAGATCGTGCGCGCGCACCCGCGCGTCGACCCCGCACACTTCCGCATGCTCGCGGCGAGCGATGCCGACCCGAGCCCCGGGCGCGTGCGCCGCGTCGCCCGCGCGCTCGACGCGCTCGTAGGAGAGGTGAGTCGATGACGACCGATGCGACGACCGGACCCGCGACGCCGACGGCCGGCGCCGACACGCGCGCCGTGCAGGATGCCTTCGCGCGCGTGCGCGAGGCCGTGGGCCGCGTGATCGTCGGGCAGGACGAGCCCGTCCGGCTCGCGTTCGCGACGCTGCTCTGCGAGGGCCACGCCCTCTTCGAGGGCGTGCCGGGCGTCGCGAAGACGCTGCTCGTGCGCACGCTCGCGAACGCGCTCGCGCTGCGCTTCGGGCGCGTGCAGTTCACGGCCGACCTGATGCCGGCCGACGTGATCGGGACGTCGGTGCTGCAGCAGGCGGCCGGCGACCTGCGCTTCCGGCCCGGGCCGCTGTTCACCGACGTGCTGCTCGCGGACGAGATCAACCGCGCGCCCGCGAAGACGCAGGCCGCGCTGCTCGAGGCGATGCAGGAGCGCGCGGCGACCGTCGACGGCGTGCGGCACGACCTCGGCCCGTACTTCACCGTGTTCGCGACGCAGAACCCGGTGGAGCAGGAGGGGACGTACCCGCTGCCCGAGGCGGAGCTCGACCGCTTCCTGTTCAAGGTGGTGGTCGGCTACCCGGGCGAGGACGAGGAGGTCGCGCTGCTCGCGCGCCACCACGCGGGTGGGGCGGGCGGCGGGGCCGCGGAGGCGGCCGTCGCTCCCGTCCTCGACGCCGGCGAGCTCGCGCGGCTGCGCGACGCGGTGCGCCGCGTGATCGTGCGCGACGAGGTGCTCCGCTACGTCGCCGACCTCGTGCGCGCGACGCGCGACGATGCGCGCTTCGAGCTCGGCGCGTCGCCGCGCGCGGGCGTGCTGCTGCTGCGCGCCGCGAAGGCGAACGCGGCGCTCGAGGGGCGCGACTTCGCGATTCCCGAAGACGTGCAGCAGGTGCACCTGCCGACGCTGCGGCACCGCGTCCTGCTCGACGCCGCGGCCGAGGTCGACGGCACGACGCCCGACGAGGCGCTGCGCGCGAACCTCTCGAGCGTGACGGTGCCGCGGTGAAGCTCTTCCCGAGCGCGCGCCTCGCGGCGTGCGCGCTCGCCGCGTGCGGCGTCGCCCTCGGCGCGATCTTCGCGCCGCCGCTCGTCGGCGTGCTCGCGATCGGCGGCGCTGCGCTCGCCGCGATCGCGCTCTTCGACCTCGCGCAGCTCGCGGCCGCGCCGCCTCCCGAGGTCGCGCGCGCGCTGCCCGCGCGCGCGCTCGTGCGGCGGCCGGCGCGGCTCGCGCTCGTCGTGCGCAGCCGTGCCGCGCGCTCGCTCGCGATCGAGGTGGTCGACGAGCTCCCGCGCGACGTCGCGCCGACCGATCCGCACGCCGGCCCGCTGCACCTCGCGCCGGACGCGGAGATCGAGATCGAGGTCGACGTCGTTCCGACGGTGCGCGGCCTGCGCGAGCTCGGCGCTCCCGTCGTGCTCGTGCACTCGCCGCTCGGGCTGTGGACGCGGCGCGTCGAAGGCGCGCGCGGCGCGCTCCTCGACGTCGGCCCCGACACGACGAAGCTGCCGCGCTCCGAGGCGCTCGACGCCCGCCGCGCGCTCGCGGCCCTCGGCATCCGGCCCGTGCGAAAGCGCGGGGAGGGGAGCGACTTCGAGGCGCTGCGCGAGTACGTCCCCGGCGACGATCCGCGCCACGTCGACTGGAAGGCGACCGCGCGCCGCGGGCGGCTCATGACGCGCCTGCACCGCCACGAGCGCAGCCACCGCGTCGTGATCGCGGTCGACGCGAGCCGGCTCATGGCCGCCGCGTGCGGCGATCGCACGAAGCTCGACTGGGCCGTCGACGCGGCGCTCGCGCTCGCGTACACGGCGCTCGTGCACGGCGACCGCGTGGGCGTCGCGCTGTTCGACGAGAGCGTGCGCGGGTTCGTGGCGCCGCGCGCGCACCGCGGCGCGCTCGGCGCCCTGCAGCGCGCGCTCGCGCACGCGCAGCCGCGGCTCGTCGAGGCCGACCACGCGGAGCTCGTGCGCGCGCTCGGCGCGCGCCAGCGGCAGCGCGCGCTCGTCGTCGTCCTCACCGACTTCGTCGAGGCCGATGCGCCGCGCTTCCAGGCGCCGCTCGTCGCGCTCGCGCGCCGCCACCGCGCGCTGCTCGTCGCGCTGCGCGACCCGATCTACGCGGAGCTCGACGCCGCGCCGGCGGAGCGCGACGAGCGCGGCACCGACCACGCGATGCACCGGCGCATCGCCATCGACGATCTGCTGCGCGACCGCGAGACCGCGCTCGCGCGGCTGCGCCACCAGGGCGTGCAGACGATCGACCTGCCGCCCGAGCAGGTCGTCGCCCCGGTGCTCAACCGCTACCTGGCGCTGCGCTTCGGATCGTAGAGCGCTGCGCGGCGAGCCAGCTCGTGTCGATCGCGCCCGCGCGGGCGCGCGCGACGCGGTGCGAGCCGAGCAGGATGGCCGCGACGAGCGCCGCGTTGGCGACGAGCACGAAGGCGCGCGCGCCCGAGCCGAGCGCAGACTCGCGCACGAAGCTCTCGACCACCGCGGCGAGCACGAGCAGCGGGACGGCGACCGCGAACAGGGCGAGTGCCGAGTCGCCCGCGTCGCGCAGCGCCTCGCGCACGCGCTTGCGGCCGGGCGCGATCAGCGCGAAGCCGAGCTGCAGCCCGGCCGCCGCGCACAGACAGATGGCCTCGATCTCGGGAACGCCGTGCGGCCCGACCCAGAGCGCGAACGCGAGCGCCGACTCGGTGGGCAGGAAGATGCCGGCGAGCGCGCCGAGCACGAGCCCGTTGTAGAGCTGGAGCAGCGCCGTCGGGATGCCGCCGAGCACGCCGACCGCGAGCGACAGCAGGCCGACGCGCGTGTTGTTCGCGAGCAGGTAGGTGCCGAACAAGGCGTTGTGCGAAGCGGGCGTGGCGTCGCGCGCGAGCATCTCGGCGCGCGCCGCGGCGGAGGTCGCGAGGAGCTCGACGCGCTCGGGCGAGTAGCCGAGCGAGGCCGGGACGAAGGCGGCGGCCGACGGCGGGTGCTCGATGACGAGGCCCGCGCCCGCGACCGCGCCGAGCACGAGGAGCGCCCAGGCCGCCATCTGATAGGCGAAGCTCCGCGCGACGGCGTCGGCGACGCGGGCGAGCGAGGGGCGCAGCGAGCGTCGGTGGAGGCGCTGTCCGTAGAGCAGCGTGTAGCCGCGCACGAGGGCGGCGTTGAGCGCGCGGGTCGCATCGGGGTCGGCGTCGCGGCTGCGCGCGCGCGCGAGGCGCGCCGACAGGAGGCGGTAGAGTCGGCCCAGCTCGCGAAGCTCGTCGAACGCGAGGCCGCGCAGCGCGGCCTTCTCGGCGCGCGCGAGCAGCGCGACGAAGCGCTCGAAATCGGTGTCGCGCCGGGCGTCGGCCGGCGACGGGCGCGTGGCAGGCGGAGTCGCGTGCGCGGGGAGGCCCATCGGTGAGCGAGGGTAACGGAGGGCGCGGCGTCGCCACCCACCAGTCGGTCGTGGCGCCCGAGCAGGTGCGGCTCGATCTCGCGCTCGCCGGGCCGAGTGCGCGCATGCTCGCCTACGCGGTCGACTGGGTGGTGCTGGCCTTCGTGCAGCTCGCGCTGTTCGCGCTGATGCTCGCCGTCGTCGCGGGCGGCGGCGCGGTCGCCGAGGCCCTCGGCGAGTGGCTCGGCCCGGTCGGCGACGGCGGCGATCAGGACGAGGTCGTGCCGGTCGTGCTGCTGTTCGTGCTCGCCGTATTCCTGTTCCAGCTCGTCGTCGAGAACGTCTACTTCGTGTCGTGCGAGCTCGCCTGGGGCGGGCGCTCGGTCGGCAAGCGCGTCGTCGGCCTGCGCGTCGTGCGCGACGACGGCCTGCCCATCGGCCTGCGCGAGTCGCTGCTGCGCAACCTGCTGCGCGTCGTCGACGCGCTGCCCACGAGCTACCTGGTCGGGCTCGTCGCCGTCGTCGCCACCGAGCGCGCGCAGCGGCTCGGCGACCTCGTCGCGGGCACGATCGTCGTGCGCCTCGATCGCGAGCCGCCGCCGCTCCGCATCGAGGACGACGGCGAGGATCTGTCGCGCTTCCGCTTCAGCCGCGAGCAGCTCGAGGCGATCGGCCCGGACGAGCTCCGGCTCGCGCGGCAGACGCTGCGCCGGCTGCCGTCGCTCGACGAAGACCGCAAGCGCGCCGCGCTCGCGCGCGCGTGCGACGCGTTGGCCGACCGCATGCGCGCCGCGAAGGTCGACGAGACGGATCGCGCAGCGTTCCTGCGCGCCGTCGTCCGCGCGCGCACGCGAGGTTGACGAACGCCAACGGCCGCGCGCGCGCGGATGCGATTTCCGGTGCGCGTTCGAGGGCTTCGGGCGCGACGACGCGACGGTTCGGCGGGATTCTCCGCTGGCCTTTCGCGCGGCGCGGGTGGTAGCCTGTGCGCCCCTGGCCCCGGAGACCCCGCCCGTTCATGACGAACAGTCGTGATGAAGTATGGGACGTCGCGTGGGACGTCGGCCGTGCAGGTCGGCGCGCGCGGGCGACGCGGCGCGGATCCGGGTCGCTCGCGTTCGGCAGCGGTGGACATGGATAGGAGCGGATGGTGAGTCGGTACATCCTCCAACTCTGCGCGCGCGGAGCCGTCGTGCTCCTCGCGGCGGCGGTCGCGTCGCCGGCGCTCGCGCGCGACATCCTCGAGACGCCGTCCGCCCTGTACTTCACGCGCGACGAGGAGAACGGCATCCAGATGGCGCGGCCCAACTCGGGCCTGAGCAGCCTGATCCTCTTCTTCCTCCCGCGCGAGCACGAGTTCGACGACTTCAGCGAGAACTCGATCCGCGCGTTCCAGAGCCTGGCGGCGGACATCGGCCGCGAGGCCGCGCGCCCGCGCTTCACGCCCTTCAACGCGACGTGGCTCTTCGACACGAAGGAGGACACGTACGAGATCGCGGATCGCGCGCTCGGCCCGCTGCTCGCGGAGCGCCCGACGACGATGGGCAAGGGCAAGTTCGCGATGGGCTTCAGCTACCGCCAGCTGAACTACGACCGCTTCAACGGCACGAAGCTGGGCTCGCTGTCGGCGCGCATCCCGCACAAGGACGTGCCGTCCGACCCGGCCTTCGTCGAGAACCCGTCGCAGCCGTTCCGCAACTGCGACATCAACCCGGCGCTCGACGTGAACAGCCCGAGCTTCAACCCGAGCGATCCGCGGCTCGCGACGCTCGAGTTCAAGAACGGCTTCTATCCGTGCGGCCAGGAGCTCGACTTCATCGACGTCGCGATCGACTTCAAGATCGAGCAGGACTTCGTCGACTTCTACCTCGAGTACGGCGTCACGGACGACTGGGACATCGGCGTCGTGATGCCGCTCGCGCAGACGGTCTTCGAGGCGAACGCGAGCGCCACGGCGATGTACGACCCGTCCTCGGCCGCGCAGGGCTGGACGCTGCAGCGCAGCATCAACGCCCACTCGTTCTGCCGCTCCGTCGACAACACGAGCCCTCTCGTGCTCGCGACGCCGCCCGGCGGTGACAGCGGGCTCTTCACGCTGCCCGCGAACCTCGTGTTCGCGTGCCCGAACAACCCGGGCGACCTGTCCTTCGGCCGCCCCGCGACCTCGACGGATGCCGCCGGCTTCCCGGCGTCGGGCAATGCACCGGGGCCGAGCTTCCGCGGCCCCGTGCGCGACACGAAGAACGAGCGCGCCGTCGGCATCGGCGACCTGCGCATCCGCTCGAAGTGGCACGCGATCAAGACGGACGGCTTCCTGATCCCCGACGTCGCGTGGGTGTCGGAGCTCAAGCCGCCGACGGGCATCGAGGACGACTTCCAGGGAACGGGCGCGCTCTCGGCGTCGAACTACCTCGTCGGCGCGTGGCACATCTGGCGCCTGCACCCGCACTTCAACGCGGGCGTCGAGATCAGCACCGGGCCGGCATGGCAGGACGCGGCGGAGTGGATCGTCGGGTTCGACGCCGAGGTCTTCGAGTGGCTCGGCGTGTCGTTCGACTACCTCGGCCGCATGCCGTTCGACGACAAGGTGGCCGACCGCCACGAGGTCGGCGGCGGCGTGAAGATGGTGATCACGCCGGGCGTCGCGCTGGCGTTCGACGCCATCGTGCCGCTCAACAGGAACCAGGGCCTGACCGCGAACATCAACTGGCGCGTCGGCGGCCAGATCCAGTTCTGAGTGCGGGCGCCGGCCGTGGAACGATGACGCCGCGCCGCGCCCACCTCGCGCTCTTCGCCGCCTCGTTCCTGCTGCTCCCCGTCCCGTTCACGGTGCTCACGCCCGGGCTCGCTCCGGCGGTGCGCCTGCTGCTGCTCGGCGGCCTCACGGCGAGCGTCTTCGCCGTCGACCCCGATGCGATGTCGGGCATCATCGGCGGCGCCATGCTCGGGCAGGCGCTCGTCTGGGGCGCGGTGCTGTGGTTCGCGACGCGCGCGCTCGCGCGGCGGCTGCCGCGCGCGGCCGTGCTCGCGCTCGTCGCGCTGATGGCCGTCGCCTCGCTCTTCCCGATCTACCGCACGCCGTTCTCGTCGTCGGGCCCGACCGCCAACGTGTTCGGGATCTTCGACTGATGGCGCGCCATCGCCGACGCGCCGCACGGCCCGCGTCCGCCTCGCGCGGCGCGTCCGCTCTGCTCGTGGCGCTCGCGGCGCTTGTCGCCCTCGCGGTGCTCGCGCCCGCCGCCGGCGCCGCGCCGTTCGCGCGCAGCGAGGAGCGCGAGCCGTGCGCGGCCTGGGAGCCGCTCCGCCGGCCGCACTTCGGCGACCTGCACGTCCACACCACCTACTCGCTCGACGCGAGCACCCAGGACACGCGCAACACGCCGGCCGACGCGTACCGCTTCGCGCGCGGCGAGGAGCTCGGCATCCAGCCCTACGACGGCGACGGCAACGCGCTGCGTCGCGTGCGGCTCGCGCGGCCGCTCGACTTCGCCGCCGTCACCGACCACAGCGAGCTCTTCGGCGAGGTGACGATCTGCCGGACGCCGGGCCTCGCCGGCTACGGCTCGATGCCGTGCCGCATCTATCGCGGCTGGCCGCGCCTCGCCTACTACCTGATGAACTCGCGCGCCTCGCAGGCGAAGCGATACGGGTTCTGCGGCGAGGGCGGCGCGCACTGCCTCGACGCGGCGAAGGGGCCGTGGAAGGTGATGCAGGACGCGGCCGAGCAGGCCTACGACCGCACCGCCGCGTGCCGCTTCACGAGCTTCGTCGCCTACGAGTGGACGGGCTCGGGCGGCATGGACGCGAGCAACCTCCACCGCAACGTCGTCTTCAAGAACGCGAGCGTGCCCGAGGTGCCGACGAGCTTCGTCGAGGGGAAGGATCCGGCCTTCCTGTGGAGCGAGCTCGACCGCACGTGCGCCGATGCGGGCACGGGCTGCGACGTCGTCGTGATCCCGCACAACTCGAACCTCTCGGCCGAGAAGATGTGGCCGCTCGAGGGAGCGGACGGCGCGCCCATGACGCGCGAGCAGGCCGAGCGTCAGGCGCGCGCGCAGCCGCTCGTCGAGGTGTACCAGCACAAGGGCGAATCCGAGTGCCGGCTCGGTGCGGGCACGAACGACGAGCTCTGCACGTTCGAGCAGCTGCCGTACGACACGATGATGGGCGTGCAGCGCGAGAGCGCGCGGCGCGAGCCCGGGCCGCGCAACTTCGTCCGCACGATCCTCGGCGAAGGCCTCGCGCTGCACGCGCGGCTCGGCGTGAACCCGTTCGCGATGGGCATGATCGGCAGCACCGACACGCACCTCGGGACGCCGGGGCTCGTCGACGAGCGCGGCCACGTCGGCCACGGCGGCGCCGGGCCGCCCGTCACCGAGGTGCCGCCCGGTCTCACCGACGTCATCGAGTTCAGCCCGGGCGGGCTCGCCGTCGTGTGGGCGGAGGAGAACTCGCGCGATGCGCTCTTCGCCGGGATGAAGCGGCGCGAGACGTATGCGACGAGCGGGCCGCGCATCGAGGTGCGGCTCTTCGGCGGCTGGGACTACCCCGCGGACCTGTGCGAGCTGCGCGACGTCGCGGCCGTCGGCTACGCGATGGGCGCGCCGATGGGCGGCGAGCTCGCGCCGCCGCCGCGCGCGGGCGCCGCGCCGCGCTTCGTCGCCGCGGCGCTCGCCGACCCGGGCACGCCCGACGCGCCCGGCACCGACCTGCAGCGCATCCAGATCGTGAAGCTGTGGCTCGAGGACGGCGAGGTGCGCGAGCGCGTGCTCGACGTCGCGGGCGACCCGGACAACGGCGCGTCGGTCGACGAGGCGACGTGCGAGACGCGCGGCGCGGGCGCCCGCTCGCTCTGCACCGTCTGGGAGGACGGCGGGTTCGCCGCCGACCAGCACGCGCTCTACTACGCTCGCGTGGTCGAGAACCCGACGTGCCGCTGGCACGCGTGGATCTGCAACGCGAAGGGCGTCGACTGCAGCGCGCCCGGCGACGTCCCGCCCGAGCTCGCCGGCTGCTGCGACGCCCGCTACCCGAAGACGATCCAGGAGCGCGCCTGGACGTCGCCGATCTGGTACACCCCCGCGCCCTAGACGGCGCGCCCCGCCCGCGACCGGCCGCGCGCATCCGCGCGCGACCGCGGACGGTGGGAAACGCGGAAGCACGGAGACACGAAGATGGGCGGATCGCTCGAGCTCGGCGTCACGTTCGGATACTGGGGCGCGGCCCCGCACCAGGGATTCGTCGAGCGCGCCGTCGAGGCCGAGAAGCTCGGCTACACGTCGGCCTGGACGGCGGAGGCCTGGGGCTCGGACGCGTTCACGCCGCTCGCCTGGATCGGCGCGCACACGAGCCGCATCCGCCTCGGCACGGCGATCGCGCAGCTCTCGGGCCGCACGCCGACCAACTGCGCCATGCACGCGCTCACGCTCGACCACCTGACGAACGGGCGCGTCATCCTGGGGCTCGGCGTGTCGGGGCCGCAGGTCGTCGAGGGCTGGTACGGGCAGCCGTTCTCGAAGCCGCTCGCCCGCACGCGCGAGTACGTCTCGATCATCCGCAAGGTGATGAAGCGCGAGGAGCCGGTCGCGAACGACGGGCCGCACTACCCGCTGCCGTACAAGGGCGAGGGCGCCTGGGGCATGGGCAAGCCGCTCAAGCCGATCACGCACCCGCTGCGGGCCGACCTGCCGATCTTCCTCGGCGCCGAGGGCCCGCTCAACGTCGCCCTGGCGGCCGAGCTGTGCGACGGCTGGTTCCCGCTCTGGTACTCGCCGACCAAGCCCGAGATCTACGCCGACTCGCTCGCCGCCGCGAAGCCCGGCTTCGAGATCGTGCAGACAGTGGGCGTCCACATCACCGACGACGTGCAGGGGGCCATCCAGGCCGCGAAGCCCTCGCTCGGCTTCTACGTGGGCGGAATGGGCTCGCGGAAGCGCAACTTCCACAAGGAGCTCATGGGACGCATGGGCTACGAGGCGGAGGCGCAGCGCATCCAGGATCTCTTCTTCGAGGGCAAGCGCGGCGAGGCGATCGCGGCGGTGCCGGACGCGTTCGTGGACGAGATCAGCCTGATCGGGCCGAAGGAGCGCATCCGCGACCGGCTCGCGGCCTGGAAGGAGAGCCCCGTCACGACCATCTCGATCGGCGGCGGCGACCTCGACGTGCTGCGGACGATCGCCGAACTCGTCCTCTGACCGGTCGCGCGGCGCGTCGCGCGGGCCGGCTCCGCGAGGGCCGTCCCCCTCGCGCGCGCTCGCGCGCGAACTGCGAAAAGCGCAGCGCTGGCAGCGGCTTACGCGCTCCGCTCGACGGAGTGTCGCGCGCATTCGACCGTTACAGCTCTGCTATGCTGCCGCCGATTCAACCCCCGGCCCTAACAAAGAGCGAGCGCGCGACCGCGTTGTACGGGCTTCGGGGATGCCTTCCGCAACCCCCCACACGCTCCCCGGTGCCATGAAGAACGACAAGGATCGCTACTGGGACTGCCTCGATCAGGCCATGGAGGCCTCGCACGGCGGTCGCACGGAAGAGGCGCTCGCCTGGCTCGACGAGGCGCTGAAGGCGCACCCGGGCGGGGCCGAGGCGCACAACGGGCGCGGCGAGCTGCTCTGGGACGAGGGCCGGATCGACGAGGCGCTCCACGAGTTCGAGCGCGCCGTCGAGGCCGACCCGAAGTTCTCCGCCGCGCACCTCAACCGCGTCGAGCTGATGATCGAGGAGGTCGGCGAGTTCGAGCACGCGCTCGAGCTGTGCGACGAGCTCCTCTCGGGGCGCTCCGAGCTGCCCCGCCCCGACCGCGGCTTCCAGGCCGAGGTCTACTACCTGAAGTCGAAGGCGCTCTTCTACCTCGACGACCTCGAGGGGGCGATCTTCCTCGTGCGCCGCGCCATCAAGACCGGCACCGACCAGCCCGTCTACCGCGCCTTCGAGGGGCAGATCCTGCTCGAGCTCGGCCGCTTCGACGAGGCGCGCCGCGTGCTCGACCAGGCCGTCGCCATGGACCCGGACTCGCCGCACGCCGTCTACCACCTCGCGCTCGTCGCCGAGCGCCAGGGCGATGCGGCGGCCGCGCAGGCCGGCTTCGAGCGCGCCAACGCGCTCGACCCCGCCCACTACCCGCTGCCCGTCGAGATGGAAGCCGCCGAGTTCGAGGAGGCCGTCCGCGAGGCCCTCGACAACCTGCCGCGCTCGATCCGCGAGTACACCGAGAACGTCCCCGTCCTCATCGAGGACTGGCCGAGCGACGACCTGATCGCGCGCGAGAGCCTCTCTCCGCAGATCCTCGGCCTCTTCCAGGGCGTCCCGCGCACGGCCGCGAGCGTCACCGACCAGCCCCAGGACATCGATCGCGTGCTGGTCTTCAAGCGCAACCTCGAGAAGGTCTGCCTCGACCGCGAGGATCTGATCGACCAGATCCAGATCACGGTCCGCCACGAGATCGGCCACTACCTCGGGCTCGATGAAGACGACATGGAGCGTCTCGGTCTCGCCTAGCGCGGCGCCTTTCGCGCGCTGCCGGCGTTGGCGCGGCCTCGCCGTACGGGAGTACGGCTTCGGCCGCGCCGCCTTGGCAGCGCGCGAAATTCGCTCGCGCTAGGGGCAGCGAGGTGCGCGCGGGGGAAGGCGCGGGTCGCCTTCGGCTCCCGCGCGTGGGTGTGTTCTCGCTCGGCTTCGCCTCGCTCGCGGGTCGCCTTCGGCTCCCGCGCGTGGGTGTGTTCTCGCTCGGCTTCGCCTCGCTCGGCTTCGCTTGGCGGGGTGGCTTACTCTGGGCGGGATGGATGGGTTCGTCGAGCTGTTGCGGGCGATCGTGGGGCCGGGGGCGGTGCTGGCTCGGGAGGAGGAGCTGCTCGTCTATGAGTGCGACGGGCTGACGCTCGGCGGGGTGCGGCCTCGGGCGGTGGTGTTGCCGGCGAGTACGTCGGAGGTGGCGGGCGTCGTTCGGGCGTGTCGGGATGCGGGGGTTCCGTTCGTGCCGCGGGGTGCGGGAACGGGGCTCTCGGGCGGGGCGCATCCGGTCGAGGGGAGCGTCGTCGTCGAGTGCTCGCGGATGAAGGAGCTGGTCGAGGTCAACGTGGCCGACCGGGTCGCGGTCGTGCAGCCGGGCCTCGTGAATGCGGAGCTGTCGAAGGCAGTGCGGCGGTACGGGCTCTTCTACGCGCCCGACCCTTCGAGCCAGCAGGCGTGCACGATCGGCGGGAACGTCGCCGAGAACTCGGGCGGGCCGCACACGCTGGCCTACGGCACGACGACGAACCACGTGCTCGCGCTCGAGCTGGTGCTGCCCGACGGCGAGGTGGTGCGGCTCGGGTCGCCGACGGGCTTCGGCGAGGGGCTCGATCTCGTCGGCGCGGTCGTCGGGAGCGAGGGCACGCTCGGCATCGTCACCGAGGTGACGGTGCGGTTGACGCCGATTCCCGAGCGCGTCGAGACGCTGCTCGCGGTGTTCCCGGACGTGGTGACGGCGTGCCGCGCGGTCGGCGAGGTGATCGGCAGCGGGCTCGTGCCGGCGGCGCTCGAGATCGTCGACCAGCGCACGATCCGCGCGATCGAGAGCTCGGTGTACGCGGCGGGCCTGCCGCTCGACGCGGGGGCGATCCTGATCGCGGAGCTCGACGGCCCGGCCGTCGCGCTCGGGCCGCAGGTCGAGCGCGTCGAGCGCGCGGCGCGGGAGTGCGGCGCGCGCGAGGTGCGCGTCGCGCGCGACGAGCGCGAGCGACAGGAGTTCTGGAAGGCGCGCAAGGGCGCATTCGGCGCGATGGGGCGCCTCGCGCCCGACCTGTTCGTGCACGACGCGGTCGTGCCGCGCGCGAAGCTGCCCGAGATCCTCGAGCGGGTGTGCGAGATCGGCGACCGGCACGGCCTCACGCTCTCGAACGTCTTCCACGCGGGCGACGGCAACCTGCACCCGAACATCTCGTTCGACCGCCGCGACCCGGACGAGCTCGCGCGCGTCATCGCGGCCGGCGAGGAGATCCTCGCGCTGTGCGTCGCGGCGGGCGGCGTCATCACGGGCGAGCACGGCGTCGGCGTCGAGAAGCGCGACTACATGAAGCTCGTGTTCTCGGACGAGGACCTGCTGCCCATGCACCACCTGCGCGACGCGTTCGACCCCGAGCGCCGCTGCAACCCGGGCAAGCTCGTGCCGACGACGCGCTTCTGCGTCGAGGCGGACCCGAAGGCGCGCGGCTACGACGCGGTGCCGCTCTCGTGACGCACGCGCAGGCGGGCGGCGGGCCGATCGCGCGTGCGATCGAGGAAGCGCTCGGCGCGGGGCGCGTCGCGGCGTGCGCGCTCGACGTGCTGGGAGCGCGCGTCGAGCGCGAGGTCGCGCCGAGCGACGGCGCCGAGCTCGCGACGTGCCTGCGCGCGCTCGGCGCGGCAGGCGGACGCGCGCTCGTGCGCGGCGGCGGCTCGCGCGACGGGCTCGGCAACCGGCTCGGGCGCGTCGACGTCGCGCTCTCGACGCGCGCGCTCGCGGGCGTCGAGGAGTTCGACGCGCAGGACGGCGTCGTGCGCGTGCGCGCGGGAACGCAGCTCGCCGTGCTGGCGCGCGAGGTGCGCGAGCAGGGGTGGGAGCTGCCGCTCGACGCGCCGGGCCCGGCCACCGTGGGCGGCGCGCTCGCCGCCGCGGCCTTCGGGCCGCGCAGGCTCGGCCTCGGCGCGCCGAAGCACGCGGTGCTCGGGCTCGACGTCGTGCTCGGCTCCGGCGAGCGGACGCGCTGCGGCGGGCGCGTCGTCAAGAACGTCACGGGGTTCGACCTCGCGAAGCTCTACGTCGGCTCCTTCGGGACGCTCGGCGTGATCGAGGCGGCGTGGCTGCGCCTGCGGCCGCGACCGGAGCGCGTCGTCGCGTTCGCGGTCGACGACGCGGGCGGTGCGAGCGCGGCGGCGGGGCTCGCGCTCGAGTGCGCGCGCCGCGCGACGGCGCGCTGCGCGGCGCTCGTCGCGGCCGCGCCGGGCGAGCCGCGCTTCGCGCTCGTCGCCGAGCTCGCGGGGCCCGCGCTCGCGGTCGAGGCCGACCTCGACTGGGCCGCGTCGCGCGGCGCGCTCCGGACGCTCGACCCGTCCGAGATCGACGCGCTCGGCGCGCGCGCAGACGCGCGCCTCGGCGACGACGGCGTGCGCGCGCGCATCGCGATGCTCCCGTCCGCGGTCGGGCTCGCGCTCGGCGAGCTCGCCCTTGCGGGCGCCGAGCTCGTCGCCCACGCCGGCCTCGGGCTCGTGCACGCGCAGTGGCGCTTCGACGCCGGCCCGCCCGGCGACGTCGCCAGTCGGCTCGCGCAGGTCGAACGCGTCGCGCGCACCGTCCGCGGGCATGCGCGCCTCGAGTCGCTGCCGCTCGCCGCCGCGGCCGGGCGCGACGTGTTCGGGCTCGCGGGCCGCGACCCGATCGCGCTCGCCCTCGCGCGCTCGCTCGAGCGCCGGTTCGATCCGCACGGCGTCCTCGACGTCGGCCGCGCGGCGGGACGACCGTGAGCGCGCGCGCGCCGCACGGCGCGAAGCCGCCGCCCCAGACGGAGAGCGCGGCGTCCGCACCCGCCGGCCCGCTGCCGCCCGACCTCGCGCAGGCGATCTATGCGAAGACGCTCGACTGCGTGCACTGCGGGCTGTGCCTGACCGCGTGTCCGACCTACCTCGCGACGGGTCGCGAGACGTCGTCGCCGCGCGGTCGCGTGTACCTGATGCGCGGCGCGGTCGAGGGGCGCGTGCCGCTCGCGGGGCTGCTCGAGGAGGAGGCGTTCCTGTGCCTCGGGTGCCGCGCGTGCGAGACGGCGTGCCCGGCCGGCGTCGAGTACGGCGCGCTGCTCGAGCAGACGCGCGCGGCGCTCGTGCGCGAAGGCGCGCACGCGGGCCTCGGCTCGCGCGTCGAGCGCGCGCTGCTGCGCCACGTCGTCGCGCGGCCGCGCGTGCTGCGCGCCGCGGTGTCGCTCGCGGGCGCCGCGCAGCGCGCGCGCCTCGACCGGCTCGCGTCCGCGCTCCTGCCCGCGTCGGTCGGGCAGCGCCTCGCGCTCGCGCCGCGCGTGCCGGCGGCGCGCGCCCGCGCGCCGCTGCCGGCGCACACGCCCGCCGTCGGCGAGCGACGCGGACGCGTCGCGCTCTTCACGGGCTGCATCATGGGCGAGCTGTTCGGCGAGGTGCATCGCGCGACGATCCGCGTGCTCGCGCACAACGGGTTCGACGTCGTCGTTCCGCGCGCGCAGCGCTGCTGCGGCGCGCTGCACGCGCACGCGGGCGACCTCGACACGGCGCGCGGCCTCGCGCGCGCGAACGCCGAGGCGTTCGTGGGCGAGAGCGGCGAGCTCGACGCGCTGATCGTGAACTCGGCGGGCTGCGGAGCGGCGATGCGCGAGGCCGAGCACTGGATCGGCGCGGAGGGCGCTCGTTATGCGAGCCGCGTGCGCGACGTGTGCGAGTGGCTCGACGAGGTCGGGCTGCGCGCGCCGACCGCGCACCTCGACGGCACCTGCTGCTACGACGCGCCGTGCCACCTCGTCCACGCGCAGCGCGTCGACGCGGCGCCGATCCGGCTCCTGGCGCGGGTGCCCGGGCTCGTGCTCCTCGAGCACGAGGGCCGGGACGCCTGCTGCGGCGCCGCGGGCGTCTACAACCTGACCCACCCCGGGATGTCGCGGCAGGTGCTCGCGCCGAAGCTCGACGCGCTCGAGCGCGCCGACCCGGACTGGATCGCCACGGGCAACCCGGGCTGCGCGATGCAGATCGCGGCGGGCGCGCGCGAGCGCGGCCTGCGCGCCCGCGTCGTGCACCCGGTCGAGCTGCTCGACGCGGCCTACGCGGCCGCCGCCGCCGGGCAGGGCGAAGCGGCCCGCGGCAGCGGACCGGCGGCGTGAGCGCGCACACGCTGCGGACCGCGCGGGGTAGAATCGGGCGCTCGCATCGGCATTCGGGAGCCCCCATGACCGCTCGGACGAAGCCCGCGCCCGGCGCGCGGCGCCTGCTGTCGCTCGCGGCCGCGCTGGCGTCGGTCTTCGCGCTCGCGTGCGCGCGCGGCAACTACCTCTCGCTCGTCGGCTTCGAGACCGAGGTCGCACTCGCGTTCGAGCCGCCGGAGACGATCGCGCTCCGCGTCGACCAGGTGCCCATCTCGCGCGACGACCGCGTCGACACGCTCGTCCAGATGTTCCGCGACGTCGGCTGCGATGGGCCGCGGCTCGCGCTCGAGCACTTCAACGGCTCGCCGACGCCGAACGTCGTCTGCACGATCCCGGGCCGGCGCGCGGAGACGATCGTCGTGTCGTCGCACCACGTGCTCGCGCGCGGCGGGCGCGGGCTCTTCGACGCGTGGACCTCGGTGGCGCTGCTGCCCGCGCTCTACGCGAGCCTCGCGCGCGAGCAGCGCGACTTCACGATCCAGCTCGTCGGGTTCGCCTCGTCGGTTCGCAAGGGCGACGCGTCGCTCGCCTACCTGACGGACGACGAGGAGCGCGCGGAGCGCATCGTCGCGATGGTGTGGCTCGACTTCCTGGGCCTCGGCGACGTCGTCGCGTGGACGGAGCGCAGCGACCCGAACCTGTTCGAGGACCTCGTGAGCGCGGCGACCTCGGTCGGCGTGCAGACGGGCGCCGTGCGGCTCGTCGGCGCCGGCGAGATCCACGACCAGTCGCGCGCGTTCCGGTGGCACGGCATCCCGACCATCTACCTGCACTCGCTCGGCGAGAGCACGAAGCGCGTCGTGTCCGAGCGCAAGTACGACCTCGACCCGAACGACGTCGACCAGGACGCCTACTATCGGACCTACCGCGTCCTCGCGACCTACGTCGCCTACCTCGACAAGTCGCTCGCCGCGCGCGGGTTCTGAGCGCCGCGCGCGCCGGCGCCTAGCGATAGAGGAACGCGTCGGGCGTCGGCTCCGGCGGCCGCCAGCGCGGGAAGGCGCCGAGGCCGAGCTCGCCGAGCGAGCCCTGCAGCACGAGGTCGAAGGGCAGGATCGACTCGCGCCCGCGCACGAGGCCGTAGCGCTCGCGCAGGCCGCGGTAGACGTAGGTCGACTCGGCGGTCGGGCGCGCGTCGACCTCGTCCGTGAGCCCGAGGCGCGCGCGCTCGAGATAGAGGTCGCGGCTGCCGTCGACGGTCTGCGCGTCGTCCGCGTCGAGCTCGACGCCGAGCAGCGCCGACTCCTCGAGCAGGGCCACCGTGCGGGCCAGCCGTTCGGCGCCGACGCGCGCGCGCACGCGCTCGGGCTCGTCCTTCGGCTCGCCGCTCTGCGCGACGAGGGCGAGCTCGACGACGCGCCCGCCGAGGAAGCTCACGCCCTCGTCGTGGAGCTCGCCGTTGTGGAGCGACCCGTCGAGCAGCATCGGGTCGATGCCGAGCCCGAGCGGCCCGGCGATGCGCGGGTTCTCGGCCAGGAAGCCGCGCGTCATGCGGATGCGCTGCGGCGTCCCCTTCTCGCGTTCGTCGCGCGCGCGCAGGCCGGCCTGCTTGCCGGCCTCGGAGTCGGGGAACTCGCGCACGACGCCGCGCAGGAGCTGCGCGCGGGTGTCGCGGCGGCGCGCGTCGACCGCGCGATCGAGCTGCTGCGCGGCCGCTTCTTCGGCGAGCTCGGCGCGGCGCTCGGCGTCGAAGTCGGGGATCCAGTCCGCGAGGCGCAGCGCGCCGAGGGCGTTCTCGCGGTCCTCCTCGTACTCGAAGAGCCACTCGACGCGCTCGCGCACGTGCTCGCCGTCGGGGAAGCGCTCGAGGTAGCGATAGGCCGCGATCGCCGCGCCGCGCCGCCAGTCGGGGCGCGGGCCGCCCTGGAGCGGCGAGAGGAGCAGCCGGAACGGCGTCGAGAGCGCCGTCTGCGCGATCACGGGCGCGTCGATCAGGTAGGCGACCTCGGCCGGCAGCGCGCGGTAGCGCGGCCCGCTCGCATAACGACCGAAGATCTCGGTCGCGACCGCGCGGCGCACGCTCCGCGCGCTCTCCGCGTGGAACGCGCGATCGGGGTTCTGCCAGGGGCTCGCGACGAGTGCGGCCGCGTGGCGCGCGACCGTCGTGGCCTGCGGATCGCCGGAGGCGATGCGGTCGAGCGCGGCCCAGGCCGCGCTCTCCGCCCCCTGCTCGTGCTGCGTCGTCGCGAGCGCGAAGCGCGCGGCGTCGAGCTCGCTCGCGGTCGCCGCACGCGCGGCGGCGGCCGCGTCGAGGCGCGCGCGCAGCCGGAGGCCGAGCGCGGGCGCCGGCTCGACCCAGACGGCGCGCAGCAGCGCGGCGTCGTTGCCGAGCGAGTGCGGGTCGAGCGCGTCGGGCGCTTCGAGGCTCGCGGCGCGGAGCGCGGTGCGCCGGGCGACCGCGTCCGCCGCCCGCGCGTCGAGCGCGTCGAGCTCCGCGTCCGCGCCGGGAGCAATCGCGCCGGGAGCGTCCGCGCCGGGAGCGTCCGCGCCGGGAGCGATCGCGCGGGCGCGCTGGATCTGCGCGCGCGCGAGGTCGGGCTGCGCGTGCTCGAGCGCGAGCTCGGCCGCCGCCGCGAAGTGGTCGCGCTGCATGCGTCGCAGGTCGGCCCGCACGCCGTCCGCCCACGCGCTCCAGCCGCGGGCCTCGGGCGTTGCGGCCGCATCGGGATGGCGCGCGAGGTAGTCGTCCCAGTGGCGCAGCGCCTGACGCTCGAACAGGCCGACGGGCGGGCGCTCGAACCAGCGTGCGACCCAGTGCACGGCGCTCATCGAGAGCTCGAGCGGAGCGGTCGCGTACCCGGTGAGGAGCGAGCGTCCGAGCGGCGCCGACACGGCGTTGAACGTGTCCGCCCACAGCGCCTCGTAGCGGTCGCGCAGGCGCGCCCGCGCGAGCGCGACGGGGTCGTCGGCGACCGCCTGCTCGAGGCGCGCGCGCAGCGCCTCGTCGAGGTCGCCGCGCGAGAGCAGGTCGCGCGCGGCGTCGCGATAGGCGCGCTCGTCGGGGAGCGTGGATGCGGCGAGGTCGCTCGCGAGTGCGACGAGGGCGCGGCGCTCGCCGCTGCGCGCGATGACGCGCCCCTCGCCCCTGCTCCGCTTCGCCGCGCGCGCGCCCTCGCGCGCGGCGGCCGCGTCCCGCTCGAGCGCGTCGAGGAGACGCGCGGCGTCGTCGCGGCGACCGACGAGCGCGGCGGCGGCGAGGCGCGCCGCGAGGTGGTCGGCCGGTGTCGGCGCGACGGCGGGCGCGCGCGAGAGCGGCTCGAGGAGACGCGCGGGCGCGGGCGGTGGGCTCGCGCACGCGAGCGCCGAGGCGACTGCGGCGACCGCCGCCGCCGCGCGCCGCGCGGGCCGCTCGCTCCGCGCGCGCGACGGGATCTCAGTCGGGGACGAAGCGGTCACGGTCCACCTGCAGCGTGAAGGCGAGGAAGGCCTCGAGCTCGCGCGAGGCCTCGAGCTTCTCGGGTGCGCCGTCGTGCGCGGCGACGCGCTGGTAGAGCTGCGTCGCCGCGTCGACGAGCTCGCGCAGCTTCGGCGGGTCGAAGCGCAGGCTCTCGGGCGGGACGGCGGCGACGTACTCGCGCGCGAGCGCGGCGTAGAGGTTCGCGAGCTCGATCGTGTGGCGCAGCGCGCGGTGGCTCGCGGCGTGTCGCTCGACGACGCGCTGGCGCTCGGCCACCGCGCGCAGGTGCCCGTCCGGCAGCGCGAAGCGCATCGCCTCGAACCAGCTCGCGCGGGCGACGTCGGCGCGCTCGATCTCCTCCGCGACGATCGCGCGGTAGTGCGCGGGCGCGCCTTCCACCGCGACGCGCAGCCGCGCGACGCGCTCGTCGAGGTCGGCGGTGACGCGCTCGGCGTCGTCGGGGCGCGCGACCGCGGCGTCGGCGGCGAGCGGGTCGGCGGGCTCGGGCCCGTGCGCGAGCGCGCCCGCGATCGCGTCGCAGGCCGCGGCGCTCGCGAGCGCGTCGTCGCGCAGCGTCGCGTCGCGCTCGGCCGCGAGGCGGTAGGCGTCGGCCGCGACGTCGAAGGCGCGCAGGCGCTCGAGCGCGCGCGCCTTCGAGAAGGCGATCACGCCGTCGAGGTGCCCGGCGCGCAGGCTCTCGGCGTGGATGCGCTCGATGTTCTCGAGCCGCAGGAGCGACGCCCGGTAGACGTTGCGGCCCGTGAAGTCGGTGGCGGGCGGGAAGCGGTAGGTGTCGTCGGGGACGTGGCGACGGAGCAGGGCGACGACCTCGAGCACGCTCTCGGTCGGCCCGTAGATCGCGGCCTGCTTGCGCTCGGCCGTCGACGCACAGCCGGCGACGGCGGCGGCGAGCGCGACCGCGGCGGCGAGCGCGGACGGCAGCCGCGCCCGCGCACCGTCGCGGCCGCGCGGGCGTGCCGCGCGTGCTGCGCGCGCGACTAGCGTGCCGATGGCCGCGCCCTCGGGCGGGGCGCGCGCGATCCCCTGGCGCGTCGCGCCACGACCAGGTTCAGCATCTTCTCGGTCGCGATCACGGCGGCGGCGAGCTGGTCGGAGTCGACGCCGATCGTCGAGAACGTGGCTTCCTCGCCGCCCGCGCCGGCGCCCGCGTCCGCCGCCCGCCACGAGATGACGGTCTCCACGAGCGCGCCCGTCCGCCCGCCCGGCGGGATGCGCACGCGGTAGTCGGCGAGGCGCGGCACGGCGATGCCGAACGGCTTCACGGCCTTGCGCAGCGCGCCCATCAGCGCGTCGTAGCCGCCGTCGCCCTCCGAGCGCGCCTCCTCCGTGCGCCCGTGGTAGCGCACCGCGACCGTCGCCTGCGGTGCGCCCTCGGTCGACACCTCGACGCGATAGCGCTCGATCCGCACGAGCTGCTCGGCCGGCGACTTCAGCACGTCGGCGACGATGTAGGGGAGGTCCTCCTGCGACACGGTGTGCTTGCGATCGCCGAGGTCGATCACGCGCTGCAGGACGAGGTCGCGGTTCTCGGGCGTGAGCTCGATGCCGAGTGCCTTCAGGTTGTGGTCGACGGACGCCTTCCCGGAGAGCTTGCCGAGCGCGTAGCGGCGCGCGCGGCCGAAGCGCGCGGGCGCGAGACGCGAGCCGTAGAGCTCGCCCTTGGCGTCGCCGTCGGCGTGGATGCCGGCCGTCTGCGTGAACACGTCGCGACCGACGATCGGCGCGTTGGCCGAGACCTCCTTGCCGCTCAGCGTCGCGACCATCTGCGAGATCGCGACGAGCCGCGACTCGTTCACGCCGGTGCGCAGCGCCGTGTGGTCGTGGACGGCGGCGACCACCTCGGCGAGCCGCGTGTTGCCCGCGCGCTCGCCCATCCCGTTCACGCTCGTGTGCACGCCGCGCGCGCCCGCGCGCACCGCGGCGAGGCAGTTCGCGCACGCGAGCGCGTAGTCGTTGTGTGCGTGGAACTCGAAGACGCTGTCCGGCCAGGTCGACGTCATCAGGCCGACGTAGCGCGTGACGTCGTCGGGGGAGAGGATGCCGAGCGTGTCGGCGAGATAGATGCGCTCGACGCCGGCCGCGCGCAGCGACTGCACCATCGCGAACACGTAGTCGAAGCTCGCGCGCACGCCGCTCGACCAGTCCTCGAGGTAGACGTTCACGGCGAGTCGCTTGCGCTTCGCGTAGGCGATCGTCGTCTCGATGTCGCGGCGGTGCTGCTCGGGCGTCTTGCGCAGCTGCTCGCGGCAGTGGCGCTCGGAGCCCTTCGTGAGCAGGTTCATCACGCTGCCGCCGACGTCGCGGATCCAGTCGACGGAGGCCTTGCCGTCCGTGTAGCCGAGGATCTCGACGCGGCCGAGCGCACGCGCCTTGCGCGCCCAGTCGGCGACGCGGCGCGCCGCCTCCTTCTCGCCCTCCGACACGCGCGTCGACGCGATCTCGATGCGGTCGACGCCGACGTCGTTCAGCAGCAGCTGGGCGAGCTGGCGCTTCTCGCCCGGGGAGTAGGCGACGTCGGGCGTCTGCTCGCCGTCGCGAAGGGTGGTGTCCATGACGGCGACGCGGGCGGCGTCGGCCTTGCGCGTGCGCGCGGGGCTCATCGCGAGCGCTCCTCCTGTTCTCCTGCCGCTTCGCGATCCGGGGCCCAGAGACGACGAAGGCCGCGGAGCGCTGCCGCGGCCTTCTCTCGGATCCTGGTGCGCGCGTCAGCCGGCGCGGGACCCGGGCCGCGAGCCCGAGTGGCGAATCTCGCCGCGGATCTCGCCGCGGATGTCGCCGCGAATGCCGATCGCGATCGCGCTGGGAAGCCGGGAGTCCATTGGCGCGGCAGGGTACACGGGGGGCCGCGGGGAGTCCATCGAGCGCGGGAGATCGCGTGTTCGCGCGCCCGCACGGCGCGCGCGTCCGCGGCGCCGCGCGGGGCTACGCTGCCCGCCGGTGTGGAGGGTGGCATGGCGTCGTCGAGCGAAGGCGGAGCGCCGGCGGCGGGCCGCGAGGTCCGCATCGGCCGCGAGCTCGACGGCGAGCGCGTCGACCGCGGTCTCGCGCGCGCGCTCGGAATCTCGCGCGCGGCCGTGCGCCGGCTCCTCGACGACGAAGCGCTCTCGCTGCGCGCCTTCGCCGGTGCGGCCGCCGGTGCCGCGCGCGCACTGACGCTCGCCGACAAGGGCCGCCCGCTCGCCGCCGGCGACGTCGTCGCCGTGCGCGGCGCGGCGGCCCCCGACGAGCAGCGCGCCCTCGCGGCGCCCGAGCTCGCGCTCGCGGTGCTCGCGCGCGGCCCGGGCTGGATCGCGGTGGACAAGCCGGCCGGCCTGCCCGTGCATCCGCTGCGTCCGCGCGAGCGCGCGACGGCGCTCGGCTTCGTCGCCTCGCTGCGGCCCGAGGTGCACGGCGTCGGCGAGCGCGGCCTGCGCAGCGGCGTCGTCCACCGGCTCGACGTCGACACGTCGGGCGCGCTGCTCTTCGCGACCGAGCAGCGCACGTGGGAGCGGTTGCGCAGCGCGTTCGCGCGCGGCGACGTCGAGAAGCGCTACCGCGCGCTCGTCGCGGGCCGCGTCGAGCGCGCGGAGACGCAGCGCTTCCGCGTCGCGGTCGTGCGGCATCGGCCGGCGCTCGTGCGCGCGCGCCCGCTGCTCGCCTCCGCGCGCGAGCCCGACGACGCGCCGCGCGCGGGGACGCACGTCGCCGTGCAACGTCTCGAGCCGATCGCGTGCTTCGGCGACGCGTCGCTCGTCGAGATCCGCCCGAAGACGGGCTTCCTCCACCAGATCCGCGCGACGCTCGCGTGTCTCGGCCACCCGGTGCTCGGCGACGCCACGTACGGCGACGCGGCGACCGCCGCGCGCGCGGCGCGGCAGCTCCTGCACGCGGCGTACGTGCGCTTCGAGGAGGTCGAGGCGATCGCGCCGGACCCGGCCGACCTCGCCGCCGCGATCGAGCGGCTGCAGGCGGGCCGCGGCGACGGAGCTCGTTAGGCCCCGACCGGACTCGGGCCGCGCGCTCCTCAGTCTCCGAACAGCGCGCGGAACCCGCCGCTGCCCTTCTCGAGCAGCTCGACGAGCGCGGTGTCGCCGCGCCGCCGCGCGGCGTCGATCGCGCGCTCGCCGGCGTCGTTGCGCGCGCCGCGCCGCGCACCGCGCCGGAGCAGGACGCGGACGGTCTCGGTGCGCCCCTCGCGCGCGGCGACGAGCAGCGCCGTGTCGCGCCGCTCGTCGCGCGCGTCGGGGTCGGCGCCGGCGTCGAGCAGCGCGCGCAGCACGACGACGTCGCCGCGCTGCGCGGCGAGGTGGACGAGCGGCGTGCCGCCCGCCGTCACGGCACCTGCTTCGGCGCCGTCCGCGAGCAGCGCCGCGACGGTCTTCGCGCTTCCGCCGGACACGGCGATCTCGAGCGGCGTGCGCTCGTCGTCGCAGCGCGCGCGCGCCGGCGCGCGCGCTGCCAGCAGCGCGTCGGTCGCTTCGCCGTGTCCCGAGGCGAGCGCCGCGCAGAGCGCGGCGGCGCGGCGCGCGCCGTCGCGGTCGCGCGCGAGCAGGACGGCGAGCGCGTCGCGGTTCCCCGCGCGCGCGGCGGCGACGAGCGGCGTCTTCGGGAGGGGCTCGGCGTCGATGCGCGCACCCGCGTCGAGGAGGCGTTCGACGACCGCGCGCGAGCCCTGCTCGGCCGCGTGCGACAGCGCGCTGCGCCCGCTCCGATCGACGATGCTCGGGCTCGCGCCCGCGTCGAGCAGCGCGCTCGCGGCCTCGACGTGGCCGCCGCGCGCGGCCCAGGCGAGCGCGCGCACGCCGTCGCTCGTCTCCGACTCGGCGGGCGCGCCCGCAGCGAGCAGGCGCCGCACGACAGCGGCGTGGCCGGCGAGCGCCGCGCGCGTGAGTGCCGTGTGGCCCTCTGCGTCGCGCGCCGCGAGGTCCGTTGCACGGGAGGTCGACGCCGCGAGGAGCTCGGCGACGACCTCGTCCTGGCCGCGCGCCGCGGCGACGACGAGCGGGGGGCCGGATGCGTCGCCGGCGGCATCGCGCACGGTCTCCGCGAGCCATTCGGAGTGGCGCGCGGCCTCGCTCTGCTCGCGCAGGCTGCGCACGCCGCGCGCGCGCAGCAGGGCCGCGACGTCCGCGTGGTCGCCGGCGAGGGCGAGGTCGAGCGCGTTGCGTCGATCGGGGAGCGCGGTCGCCGCGCGGGCGCCGCGCGCGAGCAGCTCGCGCGTCGACGCCGCGTGCCCTTCGCGCGCCGCGAGCATGAGCGCCGTGAAGCCGAGGCGGTCGGCCGTGTCGAGCTTCGCCTTCGCCTTCGCGAGCGCGCGCACGGCCTCGAGGTGGCCCGACTCCGCGGCGACCATGAGCGGTGTGACGCCGCGGTCGTCCGCGGCGTCGATGCGCGCGTGGTAGCGCAGCAGCACGTCGATCGCGTCGGCGCCCGCGCGGCGCGCCGCGGCGTTGCCGCCGAGCGCCGCGGCGTCGTGCAGCGGCGTGCGGCCGCCGGCGTCGTGCGCGTTCGCGTCGGCACCGCGCGCGAGCGCGTCGCGCAGCAGCGCGACGTCGGGCGCGTCGAGCGCGCGCGCGAGCAGGACGTCCGGGTCGTCGGCGTGCGCGGCGGCCTCGCCCGCGCCCGTCGCGGCGGCCATCGACGACGCACCCGCGATCGCCGCGAGCTTGCGCTTCGCACCGACGTGGCCGCGCTGCGCGGCCTGCTCGTAGAGGGCGAGCGCGCGCGAGCGGTCGGCCTTCACACCGCGCCCCTTCTGCACCATCGCGGCGAGCGCGAAGGTCGCGTCGACGTGGCCCGCCTTCGAGGCGCGCTCGAGCCAGTGCGCGGCGCGCTCGTAGTCGACGTCGATGCCCGCGCCGGTGCGAAGCGCGACGCCGAGGCGGTACTGGGCCTCGGCGTTCCCGCGCTCGGCGAGCGGCTTCCAGATCGCGACCGCGCGCGCGGGCTCGCGCGACCGCACGGCGAGCTCGGCCTCGGCGAGGCGTTCGGCGGTCGTCGCGCCGACGAGCATCGCGGCGCAGAGGACGAGCGCGGTCGCGCGCAGGGCGCGCATCGCGAGGGCGCGCAGGGGGCGCCTAGCGTTCGCCATGGCGCGTCTCGATCGCGATGCCGGCCGCCTCGAGGAAGGACGTCGGGAGGACGCCGCCCGCGCACACGATCACCGCGTCGTTCGGGATCTCGCGCCGTTCGCCGGCGACGTCGAGCGCGACCTTGCGCACTCCGATCTCGAGCACGGTCGACCCGAGCCACACCTCGACGAGGCCCGCCGCCTTCGCCGTCGCGAGGCGCTCGCGGTTCTTCGCCTTGGCGCGGCCGAACGCCTTCTGGCGGTAGCTCAGCGTCACGGTCGTTCCGGCCACGTCGGCGAGCGACGTCGCCGCCTCGAGCGCGCTGTCCCCGCCGCCGACGACGAGCACGTGCTGGCCGCGGTACTGCTCGGCGTCGATCAGCCGGTAGACGACCTTCGAGCGGTCCTCGCCCGCGACGCCGAGCTTGCGCGGCGTGCCGCGCCGGCCGATCGCGAGCAGCACGAAGCGCGCGCGCAGCTCGCGGCGGTTGGTGCGGACGACGAACGACGAGCTTCCCGCCCGTTCGACGGCGTCGACGCGCTCGCTGTACGAGACGCGCACGCCCGTGCGCTCGGCGACGTCCTCCCACAGCGCGAGCAGCGCCTCCTTCGTCGTCTCGCGCAGCTCGACCTTCCCGTACATGGGGAGCTCGACGGGCGCGGTCATCACGATCTTGCCGCGCGGGTAGTGCGCGACCGTCCCGCCGAGCGTCTCCTGCTCGACCGTCTCGTAGCGGAGTCCGCGCTCGTGCGCGGCGAGCGAGGCGGAGAAGCCCGCGGGCCCGGCGCCGACGATGACGACGTCGAGCACGTCCGGGCCGAGCCCTTCCGGCGTGCCACACCCGCGCAGGCGCGAGGCGATGGCTTCGAGCGCCTGGCGACCCTGCTCGATGCCGTTGCGGATGAGTCCCATGCCGCCGAGCTCGCCCGCCACGAAGATGCCGCGCACGCTCGTCTCGAACTCCTCCGAGAGCTCGGGGATGTCGACGCCGCGCTCCTCGGTGCCGAGGACGAGCGCGATCGCGTCCTGCGGACAGACGTCCTTGCAGGCGCCGTGGCCGATGCAGTTCGCGGGCGTGACGAGGTAGGCCTTGCCGTGGATGAGGCCGAGCACGTCGTGCTCGGGACAGGCGGGAATGCACGTTCCGCAGCCGAGGCAGAGCGACGGGTCGATGTACGGGTGCAGCGACGCGGGCTGCATCATCCCGTCCTCGAGCGACGTCGCGAGCATCGCGCGCGCGCGGTGCGTCTGGCGCGCGCGGATGGCGGCGTAGGCGCCCCAGGCGAGCGCGATCGGGAGCGCGTAGACCCACGCGGCGGCGAGCTCTTCCATTCTCTTATCCCCGCTCTCCTCGAGCCCGGTCGCGGATCACGTTCCGAAGTCCCATCGGAGCACCAGCTCCGCGAAGTAACCCGTGGAGTCGACGCTCGCGGAGTCCTGGCCGAGCCCCTGCCGCCAGTCGAGGCCGACCTCGGCGTCGAGGACGAGCCGCTTCCATCGCCAGTCGAGCCGGACGCTCGGGCGCAGCGAGACCGAGTCCGGCGACTGGAAGGCCGCGCCGGTCGGCTTCGTGCGCCGGTAGTCGCCGCGCAGGCGCAGCGTGCCGCGAAGGTCGCGTCCGCGCAGCGGGACGCGCAGCGTGCCGAGCAGCGTCGTGATGTCCGTCGCCTCGCCGATGAAGTACCGGAGCGCCCCGCTCGTGAACGCACCCTGCACCGGGAAGTCGGAGCGGGTCGCGTTGAGGCCGATCGCGTAGTCGGGGCCGAACGGGTCGGTTCCCTGCACGCCGCCCGACGACGGCGTTCCCGCGACGCTCGAGACGGTGAAGTCGCCGCCGATCTGCAGACGCTCGTCGACGCGGTGCGTGAGCCCGAGCGACCCGGTGTACGTGCGCGCGGTGCGGTCCTTCGCGAGCTCGCGGATCTCGCTCTCCGAGAAGAGCGCGCGCAGGTCGGCGATCTGCGTGACCTGCGCATTCACGAAGGTCTGGCCGATCAGCGCGTTGTCGAGCGTCAGCACGGGCGAGTTGCGCGTCTCCGCGAGCAGGTACACGTCGGTGTGGCCGAAGACCGTGACGTTGCCCGTCAGCAGCGCGGTGTTGAGGGATCGGAAGACGACGTCGTAGTCGACGAAGGCGAGCCCGAAGCGTCCGGGCCGGGCGAAGCGAAGCTCGCCGCCGACGGCGAGGCGCTCCGTCATCGACGCCTCGCGCTGCCCGACGAGGAAGAGCTGCCCGGACAGGTCGCCGAACAGGCGGTCGCCGTCGAGCGCCGTGCCGAACAGGACGTTCTCGGTGTGCACGCCGAGCGCGGAGGTCGACTCGAGCGGGAAGCCCGCCAGCGCGCTCCACGTGAGCCGGTCCGAGAAGCGCCACGCGAGGTGGACGCCGTCGAAGCGACCGAGCACGCCGCCGTTCGCGCGCGACTGGCGGCCGATCGTCGCCGTGAGCGTCTCGGCCGGGTCGTTCGCGCGCAGGAGCAGCCGCGACACGCGCGTGTCGTCGCCGACGCCCCGCCCCTCGACGTCGTAGCGATAGCTCGCCACGGCCTCGGCGCGCAGGGCGAGCGACTCGGTGCGCAGGCGCCCGACGGCGCTCAGGTCTCCGATCAACGACGAGTCGTAGACCGCGCCGCCCGCGAAGTCGTCGATCGTCTCGAAGCGCGCATACGTGACGGCGGCGCTCCCGTAGAGATCGGCGCGCACGGGCTCCTCGGTCGCGCGCGCGGCCGCGCGCAGCTCCGCGGCCTTCGGCGCCTGCGCGGTGAGCATGGATTCGAGCCGCTGTCGCACGCGCGCGGACGCGTCGCCGTCGGGCCAGCGCGCGAGGTACTCCTCGTACTCCGCCCGCGCGTGCGGCAGCTGCCCGCGTCGCTCGTGCACGAGGCCGAGCAGCTCCTTCGCGTCGCGCAGCACGGCTTCGTCCGCGTCCGGCGCGTCGAGCTGCTTGCGCAGGAGCAGGATCGCGCGGTCGTCCTCGCCGTCGCGGATGGCGCGCCGCGCCTCGACGAGCAGGCGCGACGCGGCGAGCTCGCCGTCGCCGGCGGCCGGGGGCAGCGCGCGCGTGCCCGGTGTCTCGACGACGATCGCGATGCTGCGCCCGTCGTCGCCCTGCTCGACACGGAAGCGCACGGTGCGCGCGAACCGGACGACGAGCTCGGCGGGCTCCGCGCCGTCGGGGGTTCCACCGGGCGACTCCCAGGAAACCTCGGTCAGGCCTGCGGGCGAATCGGGCGGGGGCGGGAGCGACTCGCGCTTCGGCAGGGTGGTGTCGCCGATGACCTCGCCGAGGGCGAGGGGCTCGACCTCGATGCGGATCGTCCGGCCGCTGTTCGCGGGGCTGTGGCGCAGGTAGCGCACCGGCCGGTCGAGGCGGACGAGGATGCGCGTGCCGTCCTCGACCGCGCCGACCTCGATTTCGCGCAGCACGCGGCCGAGCGGCGGCTGCGCGGCGGCGCGGCGCGCGGGTGCCGCGGTGACGGCGAGCGCGAGCGCCGCGGCGAGGACGAGGAATCGGCGGTGGGCGCGCACGCGGAGCGTCTCTCTCCTGGCGACGGAGCGCAGGGCACGTGACGAAGGGCGGGCGGGACGGCGCCACTCTCGCGCCGCACCGCATCGCCCGGACCGTTCTGGAAGCTCGCTTCAGGAGGCCGCTCCATCGGCCGATCGAGACGCGAAGCGTAGAGGGGACGTCGACGAGCATCGGAGCGTTGCGCATCTGCGTCGGTGATTCGAGTCACGGATCGAACGATGCGCATCGACTAACAAGCGTCGCCACTGGGGTCGGGCGACGGTCGTGAGACATCCGGGCACGTACGATCGAGAAGAACGATCGGTCGGTAATCCGGAACCCATTGTTAGTTCATTGAGACTTCATGAGGCGGGTCGTTTCGCGATCGCGCAGGCGACCGGCGACTCCTAGGATCTGCGAGGAAGCACCGAGACGTGGCGGGCATGGGCGTCGCAGCGCAGCGAAGATCGCAGACCTCACCGCAGACGCCGCCGCACCGAGAAGGGAAGCGCGCGAAGCCGGCGGCGTCGTGCACCACCGCCGGCAAGGCGGCGACGAGCCCCGACCGCGTCTCGTGGCCGTTGCGCATCGCCGGCGTCGTCTGCCTCGCGCTCCTCGCCCTCGGCTTCGCGAACCGTCACGACACCGATCTCGTTCCCGACGCGGGCGTCGGCTACGCGCTCGGCATCGTCGGCCTCGGACAGATGGTGCTGATGCTCTCGTACTCGCTGCGCAAGCGGGTGCGCGCGATGCAGCGCGCGGGCGCCATCCAGCGCTGGTTCGAGGTGCACATGATCCTCGGCATCGCGGCGCCCACGGCGCTGCTCCTGCACTGCAACTTCGACCTCGGATCGCTCAACGCGAGCATCGCGCTCTTCTCGACGCTCTTCGTCGCGGGCAGCGGCATCGCCGGTCGCTTCCTCTACGTCCGCCTCCACCGCGGGTTGCTCGGCGAACGCGTCACGCTCTCCGCGCAGCTGGCCGAGCTGCGCAGCGAGCGGGGTGCGCTCGCGCAGGTGGCCGAGCGCGTGCCGGGACTCGGTCGCGGGCTCGACGAGCTCGCCGAGCACGTGATCGGACCGGCGCGGTCGGTGCCGGCGAGCCTGCGCCGCGCGCTCGTCGTGCCCTTCCGCGCGCGCACCTTCCGGGCGCGCGCCAAGCGCGCGCTCGTCGCGAACCTCGAGCCGCGGACGGCGCAGGCCGCGCTCCGCGCGCTCGACGAGTGGCTGCGCACGCTGCGGCGAACGGCGGTCATGACGTTCTACGAGTGGCTGTTCGGTCTCTGGCACGCCGTGCACGTGCCGCTGTGCGTCGTGCTCTTCGGGTCCGCCGCCGTCCACGTCGTCGCGGTGCACGTGTACTGATGCGCGCCCGGTTGGCGCGGGGCGCGCTCGTCGTCGCAGGGCTCGCGATCGCGCTCGCGGTGGCCGCGCCCGTGCGCGCCGCGCAGTGGGAGCGGCTCGTGATGCCCGGCAAGCTCGCCGCACCGCACGCCGACCTCGAGAGCGACTGCAAGAACTGCCACACGGGCGCCGAGGCAGGCAGCGAGTCGAAGCTCTGCCGCGACTGCCACGAGGAGGTCGCCGCGGATCTCGCGAACGGCGCCGGCTTCCACGGGCGCTCGCCCGCCGTCGCGGGCACCGAGTGCCGCACCTGCCACCCCGAGCACCGCGGCCGCGAGTTCGCGCTGATCGGTCTCGACCGCGCGGCGTTCGACCATGCGACGACCGACTTCGAGCTCGCCGGCGCCCACCGCCGCGCCGACTGCGCCGGCTGCCACGAGGCCGGCGCGAAGTTCCGCGAGGCGCCGAGCGACTGCTTCGCCTGCCACGAGGACGACGACGCGCACGCGGGCGAGATGGGCGAGAAGTGCGGCGACTGCCACGAGCCGGCCGCGTGGAAGCCCGCGAAGTTCGACCACGACGAGACCGAGTTCCCGCTCGTCGGCGAGCACCGCGACGTCGCGTGCGGGCTCTGCCACGTCGCGACCGCCGGCGGCGGGACGCGCTACGCGTCGACGCCGAAGGACTGCGGGAGCTGCCATCGCCTCGACGACGCGCACGAGGGCCGCTTCGGGCCGGCGTGCGGCGACTGCCACGACCCCGGCGGCTGGAAGCGCGCCGAGTTCGACCACTCGAAGACCGACTTCCCGCTGCGCGGCGCGCACGAGAAGACGGCCTGCGAGACGTGCCACGTCGAGCCGCCCGGCGAGGTCGACCTGCCGACGGATTGCGGCTCGTGCCACGAGCTCGACGACCCGCACCGCGGATCGCGGGGCCCGAAGTGCGCGACCTGCCACTCCGAGGTGAGCTTCGCGCGCACGCGCTTCGACCACGAGAAGGAATCGGGCTTCGCGCTCGAGGGCGCGCACGCGCAGGCGAAGTGCGAGTCGTGCCATCCCGCAGGCACGCAGGCGAAGATCGAGGATCAGACCTGTGTCGGCTGCCACCGCGCCGACGACGCACACGCCGGGCAGCTCACGCAACGCGGCGTCGGCTGTGCGGAGTGTCACGGTCAGGAGCAGTGGTCGCACCCGATCCGTTTCGATCATGACCTGGCGGGCTTCCCCCTCCTCGGCCTCCACGCGGCACTCGCGTGCGAGGCGTGCCACGTCGACGCGCGCTTCGCCGACACGCCGCGCACGTGCGTCGCATGCCACCGCCAGGACGATCCGCACCGCAAGGCGCTCGGGCCCGCGTGCGCCGACTGCCACAACCCGAACGGCTGGGCCGTCTGGTCGTTCGACCACGACGTCCGCACGACCTATCCGCTGCACGGCAAGCACGCGGGGCTCCAGTGCGAGGCGTGCCACGTGACGCCGACCGACGGCGCGGTGCGCGCCTCTCGCGACTGCATCGACTGCCACGCCGAGGACGACGCGCACCGCGGCAGCTTCGGGCGCAGCTGCGAATCGTGTCATTCGGAGGAGGCGTGGGAGAACGCTCGACTCGGGACGTTGCGACCGCGCAAGGGGGGAAGCTCGCGATGACCGGCTGCGGAACGCGACTCGGAAGAACCGCCGCCGCCGCGCGGCTCGTTCTGCTGTCGGCGCTGTTGCTCTGCGCGTTGCACGCGCGGACCGCGCTCGCCCAGCAGCCGGTCGACTTCGACCACGACCTCACGCGCTTCCCGCTCGTCGGCGCGCACGACCGCACGCCGTGCGAGAGCTGCCACGTGGGCGGTCGCTTCACGGGCACGCCGCGCAGCTGCGCCTACTGCCACGACGGAACCACCAAGTTCGCGGTCACCGCGAAGCCGCAGGACCACGTTCCGACGAGCGTCGAGTGCGACGAGTGCCACAACGCGCGCTCCTGGCTGCCGGCGCGCATGGAGCACGGCGACGTCACCGCGCGCTGCGACACCTGCCACAACGGCGGCATCGCGGCGGGCCAGGGGCCGAACCATCCTCCGGCCTCGAACCAGTGCGGCGACTGCCACGGCACCGTCAGCTGGCTCCCCGCCGTCTTCGACCACTCGGGCGTCGCGCCCGGCACGTGCATCACGTGCCACGACGGCATGACCGCACAGGGCAAGAACCCCGGCCACGTCCCGAGCCCGAACGAGTGCGACCTCTGCCACTCGACGCGCCGCTTCACGCCGGCCTCGACCTTCGACCACACGGGCGTCGCGCCCGGCACGTGCATCACCTGCCACGACGACTCGACCGCGCGCGGCAAGCCGGGCAACCACATTCCGACGACGACCAACGCGTGCGACGTCTGCCACACGACCGTGTCCTTCGTGCCGGCCGCGAAGTTCGATCACACGGGTGTCGCGCCGGGCACGTGCATCACGTGCCACGACAACATGACGCAGCCCGGCAAGCCGACGAACCACCTGCCGACGTCGAACACGTGCGACGACTGCCACACGACGGCGGCCTGGCTCCCCGTGCTGCACTTCGATCACTCGGGGGTCGCGCCGGGCACCTGCTACACGTGCCACAACGGCAGCGCGGCGACGGGCACGCCGACGGGCCACGTCGCGACGTCGACCAACGCCTGCGACGTCTGCCACACGACCGACGGATGGGTGCCGGCCTCGAACTTCGACCACTCGGGCCTCGCTCCCGGCAGCTGCTTCACGTGTCACGACGGGAACACGGCCGAGGGCCGGCCGCGCAACCACATCCCGACGACGACGAACGCCTGCGACGTGTGTCACTCGACGGTGGCCTGGCGGCCCGCGTCGGGCTTCGACCACTCGGGAGTCGCGCCGGGCACGTGCATCACGTGCCACGACAACATGACGCAGCCCGGCAAGCCCGGGACCCATCTCCCGACGTCGAACACGTGCGACGACTGCCACACCACGGCGTCGTGGGTGCCCGTGCTGCACTTCGACCACTCGGGGGTCGCGCCGGGCACGTGCTTCACGTGCCACAACGGCGGGCCGGCGAGCGGGAAGCCCGGCAACCACATCCCGACCACGACCAACCAGTGCGACCTGTGCCACACCACGGACGGCTGGTCGCCCGCGGCGCGCTTCGACCACACGGGTGTCGCGCCGGGCACGTGCTTCACGTGTCACAACGGCGGAACGGCGCCCGGCAAGCACCCGAAGCACCTGCCGACGTCGAACACGTGCGACGACTGCCACACGACGGCGGCCTGGCTGCCCGTGCTGCACTTCGACCACTCGGGCGTCGCGCCGGGCACGTGCATCACGTGTCACGACGGCGGGACGGCGACGGGCAAGACGACGAACCATCCGCCCGCGCCCAACACGTGCGACGACTGCCACACGACGAACGGCTGGCTCCCCGTGCTCGCGTTCGACCACTCGAACGTGGTGCCCGGCACGTGCGCGACCTGCCACGGCGTCTCGGCGCAGGGCAAGCCGTCCGGCCACTTCAACACCCAGCTCTCGTGCGACTCGTGCCACACGACGACGACGTTCGCGAACCCGCGCTACACGCACACGGGGCCCTACCCGGGAGACCACCGCGCGAACCTCGCGTGCCGGGACTGCCACACGAGCAACTCGCAGACGATTCCGTGGCGCTTCCCGAGCTACCAGCCGGATTGCGCGGGCTGCCACGCGAACGACTTCAAGGCGGGGCCGCACAAGGGCGCGACCGTGTCGCAGCTGCGCGACTGCGCGGGCTCGTGCCACAAGGCGAGCGAGCACCGTGTGACGGACCGGTCGTGGGACTGAGCGCGAAACGCGCTCGGCGCGGCGGGGGAGCGCGGGCCTAGCGCGCGCCGCCGCCCGGCTTCATCTGCAGGCGCATGGCGGCGCCGCGCGCGTCCTCGGCGGCCGGAATGTCGCCCTTCTGCATGAGGATGCGCGAGAGGTTCGTGTGCGAGAGGGGCTCGTCGGGCTCGAGCTCGACGAGCCGCTGCGCGGCCTCGATCGCGGCGTCGAAGTCGCCCGCCTGCGCGAGCGCCATCGACAGCCCGTTCCACGCGATCGCGAGCGTCGCGTCCGCCTCGAGAGCGCGCCGGTAGAGCGCGATCGCCGGCTCGAGCTCGCCCTTCGCGAAGTGCTGGAAGCCCTGCTTGTAGAGAGCGCGTGCGTCGTTCGTCGTCTCGGACATGGGGGGCAGTATAGAAAGGTGCAGCCGGCGCGCTGCCCGCGCGGTGCGCGCGTGTAGAATCCGCGCGTGCCGGCCACCGATCGCGTTCGCTCCCCCGTTCGAGCTCGCGCGTGAGCGAGCGCCCGCGGAACGCCGGCGCCTGGCGGCGCATCCGCGTCGGCCCGAGCCCGCGCCACGGGACGGGCGTCTTCGCGCGCGCGCGCATCCGCACGGGCGCGCGCATCGGCGCCTTCGAGGGGCGGCCGACGCGTCGCGACGGCCCCCACGTGCTCTGGCTCGTCGACGACGACGGCAGCGCGGAGGGGCTGCTCGTCGAGAACGAGCTCCGCTACCTCAACCACTCGCGGCGCCCGAACGCGGAGATCGACGGGACGGACCTCTACGCCCTCCGCAACATCCAGCCGGGTGCGGAGATCCTGATCCACTACGGCGCCGACTGGAACGACGTCGACTAGCGACCGCGCGCACCCGCGCGGGAACGGAGGGAGCGCGGATGCGGAGGCTCGCGGGTCGGGTGGCCGTCGTGACGGGAGCGGCGAGCGGGATCGGCCGCGCGCTCGCGCTCGCTCTCGCCGAGCGCGGCTGCGCGCTCGCGCTCGTCGACGTCGATGCGGCGGGGCTCGCCGCGCTCGAGCGCGAGCTCGCGGCGGCGAGCGCGGGAGCGGGCCGCGAGGTGCGCGTGTCGACGCACGTGGCGGACGTGGCGGATCGCGCGCGCATGGCCGCGCTGCCCGGCGAGGTCGTCGCGGCACACGGCGCCGTGCACGTGCTCGTCAACAACGCCGGCGTCGCCACGCTCGACCTGCTCGAGGAGCACCCGCTCGAGGACTTCGACTGGCTGTTCGGCATCAACTTCTTCGGCGTGCTGCACGGCTGCGCGTTCTTCCTGCCGCATCTGCGCGCGCAGGACGAGGCGCACATCGTCAACGTGTCGAGCATGTTCGGGTTCGTCGGACTGCCGCGGAACGCGGCCTACTGCGCGAGCAAGGCGGCGGTGCGATCGCTCTCCGAGTCGCTCCAGGCGGAGCTCGCCGGCTCGAACGTGTGCGTGACGAGCGTGCACCCGGGCGGTGTGAAGACGAGCATCATCCGCTCCGCGCGCGGGCGCGACGAGGGCGTGCGCGCCGAGGTGCAGGGCTTCTTCGATCGCCGCGCGCGCGCGCCCGAGGTCGCCGCGCAGCGCATCGTGCGCGCGATCGAGCGCGGAAGCTGGCGCATCCGGATCGGCGCGGAATCGGTGCTCGCGGACTGGGCGAAGCGGATCGCGCCGGTCGCCGCCCAGCGCGCCATCGCCGCGCGCTTCCGGCGCGCGGGCGGCGCGGGGCCGGCCGCCTAGCGAACGTCGTCGCCGAGCACCGTGCGCGCGGCCGCGACGCCCGACGCGACGGCTCCCTGCACGCCCGGGCCCGGCTGCGTCCAGTGTCCGGCGAGGTGCAGGCCGGCGACCGCGCCGCGGGCCGCGAGCCGCCCGTGGCCGACCTGCTCGGGGCGCGCCGCCCAGCCGTACATCGCGCCGTCGGTGTTCCGCGTGTAGCGCTCGAACGTGCGCGGCGTCGCCGACTCGACGAAGCGGAGCGACGCGCGCAGCCCCGGGAACGCGCGCTCGGCCTGTCGCAGCAGCTCGTCCTCGTAGCGCTCCTTCGCCGCACGCCACGAGCGCTCGAGCGACATCGGGAGCAGCACCGTGATGGCGAACAGGTGCTCGCCCTCGGGCGCGAGCACGCCGTCCGCGAGCGTGGGCACCGTGAACCCGATGCGGCTCGGCCGTCCGCGCAGTGCGTTCGCGTGATCCTCGTCGTGGCTCCACGTGCGGTAGAGGAACATCTCGTGCGCGGCGCCCGCGGCCGCGAGGTCGAGCGTCGTCGCGCCGTATACCACGAACGCGGAGAGACTCGGCTCGAACGCGGCGAGCTCCTTGCCCGCGCCCTCGGGCAGGTGTTCGAGGCCCACCATCTCCTCGAAGGTCTGCCGCGCATCGGCATTCGAGACGACGACGGGCGCGTCGATGCGCTGTCCGTTCTCGAGCACGACGCCGGCGACGCGCCCGCCGTCGACGCACACGCGCCGCACGCTGCTCTTGAGCAGGACCTCTCCGCCGTCGCGCACGATCGCGAACGCGAGCGCGTCGGCGAGGCGCTGGAAGCTTCCGCGGCAGTACCACGCGCCCTGCTCGAGGTAGGCGGCGAGCATCATCGCGAAGTAGTGGAACGAGAGGCGCGACGGCGGCAGCCCGAGATAGGGCCAGAGCGCGCCGAGCGCGGCCTTCGCGTGCGCGTCGCCGACGTGCGCGTCGAGCACGCGCGCGAGCGTCGAGCGGTGGTAGCGGCGCAGCGTGGGGAGCGAGCGCGCGTGGGTGAGCACGGCGTCGAGACGTCCGAGCTCCTCGACGCGCTCGGTCTCCTCGCGGATCGCCAGGCAGTCGCGCAGGAAGCCCGCGATGCCCGCGCGCTCGCCCGGAAAGGCGCGCGCGTGCGCGTCGAGGAACGGCTCGACGCCGAGCGGCGCATCGATGCGCAGGCCCGGGAAGACGGCGGCGTAGAAGGGATCGACGCGCACGAGGTCGACCCGGTCGGCGACGCCGAGCTCGCCGAGCAGCGCGGCGACCGGGCCGGTCCCGCCGCCGCTCATCAGGTGCACGGCGGAGTCGAACTGGTAGCGCTTGCGCTTGAAGGCGTGCGCATAGCCACCGGGGCGGTCGTGGCGCTCGACGACGAGCACCTTGCGTCCCGCCTTCGCGAGCCGGGCCGCGGCGGCGAGCCCGCCGAGGCCGGCGCCGATCACGACGACGTCGTAGCGGTCGTCGCGGGATTCGCGGTGGAAGCGCATGGTCGGGAGAGCCTCCCCTCGACGCGGCCCGCGACGCAGGGCCCGTGGCGAAGACCGGCAGTGACCGTCGATCGATCATAGCGGGACGGCGTCCGCGCCCGTTAGCTTCTTCGCCGCTCCGGAGGCCCGCTGCGTTGCGCCCGCGCTCGACGATCGCCGAACTCGTGGATTCCTCGCTCGGCCCGGCGCGGCTCCGCCGCGCCGGGGCGCTGCTGCGCGGGGTGCTCGTGGCCGCGGCGCTCCTCCACCCGATCGCGATCGGCCTGCTGATCGGCTGGCGGGGGAGCCGCTTCGCCGCGGCGGGGGTCGCCGCCGTGGCGGCCGGGCTCGGCATCGCGCGCTGGCTCCTGCTCGCGCGCTCGCGGAGCGCGCGCGTGTTCACCGCGCTCGAGCACGGCGGCGCCATCTGGATCGCCGGGCTCGCCTTCCTCGCGCGGAGCCCGCGGCTGCTGCAGTCGCTCGCCTCGCTCGCGTGCTTCTACGTCTCGATGCGCATCGCGGCCTCCCTCTTCGAGGAACGCACGTTCGTCGAGCGCTGGTCGCGCCGCATCGATCTCGACTTCCCCGACTTCAAGGCGCCCTACTGTCGGGCGATCACGTTCCTGTGGTGCGTGTTCTTCGCGGCGCAGTCGTTCGGGCTGCTCTGGGCGGTCCAGCGCGCGAGCCTCACGGGCTGGATGCTCGCGGCCGGAGCGCTCTTCCACGCGAGCGGCGTCGCGCTGCTCGCGGCCGAGTTCGCGCTGCGGCAGTGGTGGTTCCGCGACTACGGACGCGGCCCGGTGAGTCGCGCCTTCGCGAGGCTCTTCCCGGCGACGGACACCGCGCGCGGGCGGCGCTCGCTCGCGTGGCGCGCCGGCCATCGCTACCGCCAGACCTGATCCCCGATCCCGTCGTGCGAGGTCGTGCGAGGTCGTGCGAGGTCGCGCGGTGCGCCGCGGCGGGGCCGCGCGTCGCGTTGCCCGCCTCCGGGTCGCGACGTAGGATCGGCGCCATGCCCACGCTCGATCGCGACGCGACGGTGGCCGTGCTCGGCGCCGGCCCGGCCGGCTGCGCCCTCGCCACCTGGCTCGCGCGCGCGGGTCGCCGCGTCGTGCTCTTCGACGCCGGTCGCCGCCCGCCGCTCGTGATCGGCGAGTCGCTCGTCCCCGCCATCGTGCCGTTCCTGCGCGACCTCGGCGTCGAGGACGAGGTGCGCGGCTACAGCACGTTCAAGCCCGGCGCGACCTTCGTCCTGCGCGACGGCCAGATGAGCTTCCGCTTCGACGAAGTGCGCAAGGCGACGACGACGTACAGCTACAACGTCCCGCGCGATCGCCTCGACCGCTCGCTGCTCGAGGCGGCGCGGCGCGCCGGCGCGCACGTCGTCGAGCACACGGCCCGCTTCGCGCGCGACGGCGCGCGCATCGCGCTCGCGGAGGAGACGATCGACGCCGCGCGCCCGTTCCTCTCCGGCCCGCCCGACCTCGTCGTCGATGCGACGGGCCGCGCGCGCGCGTTCGCGCGCGCGTTCGACCTCCCCACGATCGAGGGCGGGCGCAAGGACACCGCGCTGTTCGCGCACTGCGAGGGCGTGCCGCTCGTCGTCGAGGGCAACGTGCACACCGACCAGCTCGAGCGCGGCTGGAGCTGGCGCATCCCGCTCCCCGGCCGCGTGTCCGTCGGGCTCGTGCTCGACGGCGAGTTCATCCGCGGCTTCGGCGACACGATCGAGGAGCAGTACGACCGCTACCTCGCGTGGGACCCGGCGATCAAGGCGTGGGGCGGCGAGCCGAAGCGCATCTCGCCGGTCCTCAAGTACACGAACTACCAGCTCACCGCGACGCAGGCGTTCGGCGAGAACTGGGCGATCGTCGGCGACGCATTCGGGTTCGTCGATCCGGTGTTCTCGAGCGGCCTGCTGATCGCGCTCGATTCGGCCCACGCCCTCGCGCGCGCGATCGCCGCGGGCACCGACGCCGCGTTCGAGCGCTACCAGGCGCACACGCTGCGCCACCTGCGCAACTGGCAGCAGGTCGTCGGCCACTTCTACGACGGGCGGCTCTTCACGCTGTTCCGCGTCGGCGATCGCATGCGGCAGATGTGGCTCGGCCGGCTGATGGACTTCCACTTCGCGAAGCACCTCCCGCGCGTCTTCACGGGCGAGGCGACCACGAAGCGCTACAGCGTCGGGCTGCTCGAGTTCATGTGTCGCTACGGACTCATGGACGACGACCCGGCCGACCTCGCCGTTCGCTAGTCGCGCCGCGTGACTCCGTCCGGCGAGATGCCCGCCCGCCTCCCGCTCACGGGCGCCGACTGCTTCCTGCGCGCCTTCGACGCCGAGACGCGCCGCACGGGCGGTGCGAGTCACCTCTCGCAGCTCGTGCTGCGGCTCGGCCCGGGCTTCGACCCGACGCGCTTCGAGCGCGTCGTGGAACGCGTCGCGCTCGCGTGCCCGATCGTGCGCGCGCCGATCCGGCGCCCGGCGTTCCGCCCGCCCGCGTACCGGCTCGACCTCGCGCCGCGCGCGGCGCTGCCCCGCATCGCCGTCCATCACTCCGCGCTCCCGCGCGGTCGCGCCGCCTTCGCGGGCGACGAGCCGATCCCGGCGGTGTTCTTCGAGCGCCTGAACGCGCCGATGGCGCTGCGCCGCGGTGAGCTCCTGCGCTTCGACGTCGTCCGCCACGCCGCGCCCGACGGCGCGGATGCGGGCACCGACCTCGCGATGACGTGGGCGCACATGCTCATGGACGGCAGTGGGAGCGAGAACGTGCTCGCGCACCTCGCCGCGGTCGACGCGGGAGCGCGCGCACCCGATGCGCTCCCGGCCGACGAGTGGGCGCCGCAGATCGCGCCCCTCCCGGCGACGCTGCGCGAGCGCGGCGAGCGCGCGCGGACGTGGCACGCGCACCTGCTCTCGTTCGCGCGCGCGCGGCCCGTCTCCCCGGCCGGCCCGCTGCGCCGCGTTCCGCAGGAGCTTCGCTATGCGAACGACTGGATGGACGAGGCCGAGAGCGCGCGCGTCTTCGAGCGCGCGAAGGCGAAGGCCGGCTTCCTGACGCCGATGCTCTTCTACCTGGCCGCCGCGGTGCGCGCGCACGCCGCCGTGCTGCGCGCGCGCGGAACGGCCGTGCCGAGCTGGGTCGTGCCGCTCCCGGTGAACGCGCGTCCGCGCGGCAGCGAGGGCGCGCTCTTCCGCACGCGCGTCTCGATGCTGTGGTTCCAGCTCCTGCCCGAGCAGATCGCGACGCTCGACGGCGCGATCGACGCGCTCAAGCAGCAGCGCCACGCCCTCATCAAGTCGGGCGCCGTCGAGAACGGGATGGCCGCGATGGATCTCGCGCGCCACGCGCCGATGCGCGCCTACTCCGCGCTCGCGCGGAGCGCGTTCCGCGGCGAGCTCTGCTCGTTCTTCTTCGCGTGGACGGGCGAGTTCGCGCCGGGTGTCGCGTCGCTCTGCGGCGCTCCGGTGCGCAACGCCTTCCACACGCCGTCGGTTCCCGCGTCGCCCGGCAGCGGCGCCATCCTCTGCAGCCGCGCCGGCCGGCTCAACGCCGTGCACGTCCACCAGCGCGGCGTCTTCCGCGACGACGAGCTCGCGCTCTACCGCGCCGCGCTGCGCGCCGACCTCGTCGGCGCGGAGGGCGACGGCGCGCGCGCGAGCGGCGGTGGCGGATGAGCGCGCGGCCGTCTCCCGCGCGCGACGGCGCGGGCGCGTGCGGCGAGCCGGATCGCCCGCGCGCGGGTCGCACCGCGGAGTTCGACGTCGCGGTGATCGGCGCGGGGCCGGCCGGCTGCGCGGCCGCGCTCGCCGCCGCTTCGCTCGGCGCGCGCGTGCTGCTCGTCGATCGCGGCCCGGCGCTCGGCGGCAACGTCGGCAACGCCTTCGTGCACACGATCTGCGGCCTGTACGAGCTGGCCGACGACGGGCCGGCGCGCTTCGCGAGCCCGGGCCTCGCCTCGCGCGTCGCGGTTGCGCTCGTTCGCGCGGGCGCGGCGGGCGAGCTCGAGCGCGCGGGCCGGGTGTGGGTGCTGCCGACGGACCCGCGCGCCTTCGCGCGCGCGCTCGATCGCGCGCTCGCGCGCGAGCCGGCGATCGAGCGCGCGCTCCCGGCCGAGCTCGTCGCGCTCGAGCTCGGCGCGCCCGGCGCGGCGCACCGCCTCTCGCTCGGCGCGCCGCGCGAGGTGGGGCTCGGCGCGCCGGGCGCGCGCGCATCCGCCGGCGGCGAGGGCCGCGCGGCGCGCGGCGCGCCTTCTGCCGCGCGCACCGTCGCCGCGTGGATCGCCATCGACGCGAGCGGCGACGGCGACGCCGCCGCACTCGCCGGTGCGGCGACCGAGATCGAGCCCCCGGACGCGCTGCAGAATCCGTCGTACGTCCTCGCGCTCCGCGGCGTCGCGGCGGATGCCGTGCGCGGCTTCGCGCGCATGCGGCTCGCCGCGGCGACGGAGCCGCCGCGCGGCACGGCGCGCTCCCGCGTGGCTGCGAGTCGCTCCTCTTCCGCCCCGGCCTGCGCGACGGCGAGGCCTTCGTCACCGTGAACCTGCGCAAGCCCGACGGCGCGCCGTTCGACCCGCTCGACGCCGCGCAGCGCGAGCGCCTCGCCGCGCGCGCGCGCGCCGACGCGGCGGCGCTCGTCGCCTTCCTGCGGCGCGAGCGCGCGGGCTTCGAGGCGGCCGAGCTCGGCGAGTCGGCCGCGCGCATCGGCGTGCGCGAGGCGCGGCGCGTGGTCGGCTGCGCGCGCATCGAGGCCGCCCACGTGCTGCGCGCAGTGCGCACGCGCGACGAGGTCGCGCGCGCGTGCTGGCCGATCGAGCTGTGGCACGGGCACGAGCGCGCCCAGCTCGAGCACGTCGACGGCGCGTGCTCCGTGCCGCTCGGCGCGCTCGTCGCGCGCGACCATCCGCGGCTCGCGATGGCGGGGCGCTGCCTCTCGGCCTCGCACGAGGCGCTCGGCTCGCTGCGCGTGATCGGCACTGCGCTCGCGACCGGCGAGGCCGCGGGCGCGGCGGCCGCGCTCGCCGCGAACGCGCGCGGCGACCTCGGCTGCGTCGAGCCCGCGCGCGTGCGCGAGGCCATCGCCGCGCGCGCCGACCTGGCCCTGCTCCCGTGAACGTCGTCGACGCCATCCGCGACATCGCCCGCGCGCGCCCGCGCCACCCGGCGATCCTCGAAGGCGCGCGCGCCGAGCCGGGGCAAGGCGCACGCGCGGCGGGCGACGTCGCGATCGACTACGCGACGCTCGTCGCGCGCGTCGAGTCGCGCGCCGACGCGCTCGTGCGCGCGGGCGTGACGCGCGGCGAGCGCATCGGTCTCGTGGCGCGGCAGGGCGCGGGCTTCATCGAAGCCGCGCTCGCGATCCTCGCGGCCGATGCGTGCTTCGTGCCCATCCCCGATGGCACGGCCGGCGCGGCGCTCGACGAGGCCGTGCGCGAGTCCGCGCTCCACGGCGTCGTCGAGGAGTCGGAGGGGTTCGCGCTCCGGCGCGTCGACGGTGCGCGCGCGTGCGGCGAGGCCGGGATCGACGGCGAGGGCGAGCGCGCATTCCGCGCGCTCCACCCCGCCTATCTCCGCTTCACGTCCGGGACGACGAACGAGCGCAAGGGCGTCGTCGTCGGCCACGAGGCGGTCGCGGCCCGGCTCGCGAACGCGAATCGCGCGCTCGGCATCGGGCCCGAGGACCGCATCCTGTGGCTGCTGCCGATGGCGCACCACTTCCTCGTCTCGATCCTGCTCTACCTGCGCGCGGGTGCGACGGTGCTGCTGCCGGCGAGCACGTTCCCGCGCGACGTGCTCGCGCTCGCCGCGCGCGCACGCGCCACCGTCTTCTACGCGTCGCCCTACCACTACCGGATGCTCGCGAGCGACGACTCGGGCGTCGCGCTCGACGGCGTGCGCCTCGCGGTGTCGACGGCCGACGGCCTGCGCGCCGAGGTCGCGCGCGCGTTCGCGCTCCGCTTCGGCATCCCGCTCGTGCAGGCGCTCGGGATCATCGAGGTCGGGCTCCCCGTCGTGAACGCGGCGAGCGCGGCGGCGAAGCCCGAGGCGCTCGGCCGCCCGGGCGCCGACTACGACGTGTGGCTGCGCGCCGAGGACGGCTCGCGCATCGAGCCCGGCGCGTCGTCGCCGGAGCACACGGGCGAGATCTGCATCCGCGGGAGCGGGCTGTTCGACGCCTACCTGCGGCCGTGGCTGCCCGCGGCGCGCGCGATCGAGCCCGACGGCTTCCGCACGGGCGACCAGGGCTACTTCGACGCCGACGGCGACCTGCACCTCGCCGGCCGCCGCGCGAACCGCATCAACATGGCGGGTATGAAGTTCTTCGCCGAGGAGGTCGAGGCCGTGCTCGACGCGCACCCCGGCGTGCGCGTCTCGCGCGTGTTCGCGAAGGAGCACGCGCAGCTCGGGCAGATCCCGGTCGCGGAGTTCGTGCCGGTCGAGCCCGCCGACGCGCCCGATCGCCGCGCGCTCACCGCGCACTGCCGCGCGCGGCTCGCCGCCTACAAGATCCCGCGCGAGTTCACGCCCGTCGCCGAGATCGCCATGACGCCCACCGGCAAGGTGCGGCGCGCGGCTCGCTAGGCTCGGCGCGTGCCGCTCCCGCGCCGTCTCCCGTCGCCCGGCCAGGCGCTCACCGCGATCGTGCTCGCGCTCGCAGCCTTCGGCTATCCGGCGCTCTCCGAGTGGCTCCTCGACCGCTTCGGCACGCGCGCCGTGGCCACCGCGATGCTGGGCGTCGGAGCGGCGAGCTTCGCGGCGCGGCTCGCGCTCGAGCGGCGCCCGCTCGCGCTCGCCGGGCAGTTCGCGGGGGCGTTCGCGCTGCTCGCGCTCGCCGCGGTCAGCGACGATCGGGCCTGGCTGCGGCTCTTCCCGGCGCTCGTGAACGCCTATCTCGCGGTGCTCTTCGCGGCGACGCTCGCGACCGAGTCGTCGATGATCGAGCGCGGCGCGCGCGCCATGCAGCCCTACCTGCCGAAGTTCACGCGGCCCTACTGCCGCGCCGTCACGGCGCTCTGGGTCGGGTTCTTCGCGGCGAGCGCAGTGGCGATCGCGTTCGCCGCGGTGCGCGCACCCGAGCACTGGCGGGCCGTCGCGACGACCGGCTATTTCGCGGCCGTCGCCGCGCTGTCGGCCGTCGAGTTCGCCGTGCGCAAGGCGCGCTTCCGCAACTACGCCGGTGGACCGCTCGACCGCGCGTTCGCCGCGCTCTTCCCCGCCGAGGCGACGGAGCGCGGCCGACGCTCGCTCGCCTACGTGCGGCGCATGCACGAGCTCGGCTACGGGCCCGGCGGCCCGCGCGAGGGCGAGCCGCCTCCCGACCTCGGCCCGCTCGACCCCTAGCACGCGCGCGCGCGACGTCCCGTCGCGCGTGCCGACTTCGCGGGCAGCGCCGCTCGCGAAGCGGGCAGCGCGCGCGTGCGCTCCGCGCGCGCGCGGTCACGCATGAGCCGGCGCGCGTCGAGCTGGGCCGCGCGCATCCCAGTGCGACGCGTTGGCATCGCGGATGCACTCGCCTCGCGACGAACCCGCTCGATGGAAGAGCGGTGGAGGTGAGAGCGATGGGCAGGACGTGCGCGTGGTGCGAATCGGTGCTCGGGAGTGCGATCGGCCGGCAGACGACCGTGAGCCACGTCCTGTGCACGGGATGCCTCGAGGATCTGCGGACGGCGCTCGAAGCGCAGCACCTGCGGCCGGTCGCGCGCGCGCAGGGGCCGCTCGCGCAGACGGCGGACGGGCCGCTGCACGTGCCCGTCACGTCGGGTCGCACGCGGCGGCGCGCGGCCTGACGCACTGCGGGCGCGGCGCGCAGGCGCGCGCCCGCGCGAGGTGATGCGCGGGTCCGGCGGACGGACCCGCGCGCGGGAGATCGAGGAAGGCGACGAGCGAGAGGAGGAGCGGATCGATCGCGGGTGGGCGCGGCGGCGCGTCGCGGACCGGTCGGGCAACGGGCGCACCGACCGACGCCGCGGCGCGCCGCCTGACCGCGCCGCGCCCGTCAGAGACGCGCGAGCACGCTCGCGCCGCCGAGCCGCCGCATCGAGCGCTCGATCTCGCTCGCGCGCTCGGCGACCCAGGGCGACGGACGCCCCGCCGAGAGTCGCTTCGGGCTCGGGAGCACGGCGGCGAGCAGCGCGGCCTGGCGCGTCGAGAGCGCAGCCGGCTCCGTTCCGAAGAGCTGGCGGCTCGCGGCGGCGACGCCGAACACGCCCGGCCCGAACTCCGCGACGTTCAGGTACACCTCGAGGATGCGCCGCTTCGGCCAGAGCGCCTCGATCCAGACCGTCAGGTAGGCCTCGAGGCCCTTGCGCGCGAGGCTCCGCCCCGACGTCAGGAACAGGTTCTTCGCGACCTGCTGCGTGATCGTGCTCGCGCCGCGGCCGCGCCGCTCGTGCAGCAGCGCGCGCTCGATCTGCGCGAAGTCGAAGCCGCGGTGCTCGGGGAACTTCTGGTCCTCGGAAGCGATGACGGCGACCTGCAGCGCGGGCGCGATGCGCTCGATCGGCGTCCAGCGCCGCGGCGCGCGCGGGCGGACGTCGTCGCGCAGGATGAAGGCGCTCGTCGGCGGGTTCACGACGCGCAGCAGCGCGACCGCGAAGCCCGGCGCGAGGGCCGCGAGGAGCGCGGCGAGGCCGGCCGCGCGAGCGATGCGACGCGGGAGAGCACGGCGCCCGGGCGCGCGCCGCCCGCGCGCGTCCGTCGGCGCGTCGCCGCGCTCGCTCCCGCCGCGCCGGCGCCGTGCGCGCCGCCCGCGCCCGCGCCGTGCCGTCGGCCGCGACCGCGCGCCCCGCGCCATCGCGCGCGCCTATCGACCTTCGAAGCGCGGGGCTCGCTTCTCCATGAACGCGCGCGGACCCTCGACGGCGTCCTGCGAGCGGGTCACGCGCGCCGCGCACTCCTGCTCGACGGCGAACGCCTCGTCCCACGGGAGCGTCGCCGTGCGGAGCGCGGTCTCCTTGATCGCCTCGAGCGAGAGCGGCGCGTTCGCAGCGATGCGCTCCGCGAGCTCGAGCGTCGTCTCCATCAGCCGCTCGCGCGGGACGACGCGGTTCACGATGCCCATGCGGTGGGCGTCGTGCGCGGAGAAGCGATCGCCGGTGAGCAGCATCTCCATCGCGTGCGCCCAGGCGAGCTGGCGCGGGAGGCGCACCATCGAGCCCGCCGCGGGCACGATGCCGCGGCGCGGCTCGGGGAGCCCGAACGTCGCGTGCTCGGCCGCGACGCGCACGTCCGTGCACTGCAGGATCTCCATGCCGCCGCCGAGCGCGTGGCCGTTCACGGCCGCGAGGATGGGCTTGTAGATCGGCCGCAGCTTCAGCACGAGCTGCTTCGAGTACGACGGGTTCGCGAGGAAGCGGCGCTCGACGTCGGTCTCGGGCTCGCGCGCGCCCGTCCAGAGCGGGATGAGCTTTCCGAGGTCGCCGCCCGAGCAGAAGGCCTGGTCGCCCGCGCCCGTCAGGATCGCGACCCGCAGTGCGCGGTCGCTCGCGAGCTCGTCCCACGCCTCGTTCAGCAGCACGAACGACTCGGCGGTGAGCGCGTTGTGCGCCTCCGGCCGGTTGAAGGTGATGAACGCGATGCCGTCGCGCTTCTCGAAGAGGAGGTCTGCCACGCCGTCCGCCTAACGTCGCACCGCGAGCTCGCCGCTGTCCGCGGGGTCGCCGACGGGGAGCTCGCCGCGCCGCAGCAGCGCGAGCACCGTCTCGATGTCGCGGTCCTGGCGGCGATCGGCGGTGTTCGGCTCGACGGCCTTGCGCAGCGCGCGCTGCAGATCGCGGCTGCGCACGGCGACGGCCTCGGCGCCGCGCAGGTCGACGGCCTGCACCACGGCGAGCAGCGCGATCGCCGCCACCGTCTCGGTGAGCTCGAGGATGCGCAGGCACTCGCGCACCGCGATCGACCCCATGCTCACCTTGTCCTGGTTGTGCGACTCGGTGCTGCGGCTGAACGCGCTCGCGGGCGCCGTCAGCTTGAGCGCCTCGGCCGTGAGCGCGGACGCCGTGATCTGCATGGCCTTGAACCCGTGGTGGACGACGCGGTCGGGCCCCGTGCGCGCGACGAGGTTCTCGGGCAGCCCGCCGCTCGTCTCGGGCGTGCAGAGCAGGACGAGCTGGCGATCGAGGAGGTCGGCGACGCTCGCCACGGCGGCCTTGAGCGCGTCCATCGCGAAGCCCACGTGTCCGCCGTAGAAGTTGCCCCCGTGGAGGGCGTCGCCCGTGTCCGGGTCGATCAGCGGGTTGTCGTTCGCGCCGCAGAGCTCCGTCTCGACGAGCTCGCGCGCGAAGCGCAGCGCGTCGAGCAGCACGCCGACGACCTGCGGCGCGCAGCGGATCGAGTAGCGGTCCTGCACGCGCGCGGGTGCGGGGCGCGTCGAGGCGACGGCCGGGTCGGGCGCGAGGTCTTCGCGGATCCAGCGCGCGGCGAGCTGCTGGCCGGGGTGCGGCTTCGCGATGCCGATGCGCGCGTCGAAGTGCGCGGGGTTGCCGCGCGTCGCGTCGCTCGCGACGGCGGTGATGGCGCACGCCGCGCGCGCGAGCTGCTGCGCGCGGCCGAACGCGATGCAGGCGAGGCCCGTCATCACGCTCGTTCCGTTCATGATCGCGAGGCTCTCCTTGGGCTCGAGCGCGAGCGGCGCGAGGCCGGCGCGCGCGAGCGCCGCGGCCGCGGGCACGACCGCGCCGTCGACGCGCGCCTCGCGCTCGCCGACGAGCAGCGACGCGACGTAGGAGAGCGGCGTGAGGTCGCCGCTCGCGCCGACCGAGCCCTCGGCGGGAATGCACGGCAGGATGCGCCGGCTCGCGAGCTCGCACAGGCGCTCGACGAGCACGGGCCGCACGCCCGAATAGCCCTGTGCGAGCGACGCCGCGCGCGCGACGAGGACGGCCGCGGCCTCCTCGTCGTCGAGGAGCCGGCCGGTCCCGCAGCCGTGGAAGCGGACGAGGTTGAGCGGGAGCTCGGCGTGGAGCTCCTCGGGAATCGCGTTCGCGACCGACGCCCCGACGCCGGTCGTGACGCCGTAGAGCGGGTTGCCCGAGCGCCGGAGTCGCTCGACCGCCGCGTGCGAGGCGTCGAGCCTCGCACGCACGCGCGAGTCGGCGTCGAGCTCGACGCGCGCGCGGCCCGCGGCCACCGCGAGCACGTCTTCGACCCGCAGCGAGCCGCGGCCGAGCACGACGCTCGAGCGCTCTTCCCGGGGCTCGGCAGGACGGCTCGTCGTGGGGCGGGCGCGCTTCGTCATGCGAGCGCCCAATCATAACGGCCCCGGCCGCGCGAGCGACTCGCGCGCCCTCGCGATCGGTGCCGTGGGGTATAGTCGCCGGCCGCGCCGCGCTCCGGCCCCGAGCCGCCGGGGCCGGCGGGCCGGCCCCGCCGCGGCGCACGAGCGCCGAGGCGCCCGGGCGGGACGGGCCGGCGTCCGACCGGACCGAGCGCGATCCAGGAGGCAGCGTGGAGCTCGCGGCACTCGAAGCCGAGATCAAGAAGCTGATCGTCGAGACCCTGATGCTCGAGGACGTGACGCCCGAGGAGATCGTCTCGACCGACCCGCTCTTCGGCGAAGGGCTCGCCCTCGACTCGATCGACGCGCTCGAGCTCGCGCTCGCGCTCGAGAGCCGGTACGGCGTCACCGTCGAGGAGGACGCCGAGCAGAACCAGCAGATCTTCGCGAGCGTGCGCGCGCTCGCGGAGTTCGTCGAGCGAAGCCGGGCCGCCTGAGCCCCGGCCGCGCGCGCCCGTGCCCGGCGACCGCGTTCCCGCCTCCCTCTCCCGCGACCCCGGCGGCGCGGCTCCCGCGCGCGCATGGCCGCCGCCCTCCGCGCTCCTCCCGCACGCGGGCCGCATGGCCTGGCTCGACCGCGTCACACACCACGACGGCGACGGCACGGCCTGTGAGGCGATCGTGCGCGCAGACTCGCCGCTCGCCGACGCGCGCGGGCGCGTGCCCGGCGTCGCGGCGATCGAGTGGATGGCGCAGTGCGCGGCCGTGCACGCGGCGCTCGCGCTGCGCGCGGCGGCGGCCCGCGGTACGACGCCGCCGGCCGAGAGCGGCGCGGATGCGACCCCGGCCGAGAGCGGGGCGTCCGCTCCGCCGGCTGCGCCCTTCGCGCGCGTGCTGCTGCTCGGCACGCGCCTCCTCGCGCTCGAGCGCGCCTTCTTCGCGGCCGGCGAGCGCGTCGTCGCGCGCGCGCGCCCGGCCGCGGCTGCGACGAGCGGCCTCGTCGCGTTCGACGCGGAGCTCGCCGACGCGACCGGCGCCGTCGTCGCGCGCGCGCGACGGAACCTGATGGCCGAGCGCGCGGCGCCGCGCGCGCGCACCTGAATGGAATGGCGCGGGGCGTGCGGCCCGGTGCGCGCGGGCTCGCGCCGTCGGTCCCGGGCTAACGTCGCGCGCGCGGCCCGCCGCGCCGCGAACGGAGGACGCGCTCCCGCATGCCCGCACCCGGCCTCGACCTCGACGCGCTGACGCGCTTCATCTTCGCGACGCTGCGCGACGAGCTGCTCGCCGCGAGCGACGGCTTCACGGCGCAGAGCGATCTCGTCGACGCGGGCCTCGACTCGCTCGCGGCGACGCAGCTCCTGCTCGCGATCGAGGAGCACACGGGCGTGTGGGTCGACGAGAGCGTGCTGACGCCCGAGAACCTCGCGAGCAGCGAGGCGCTCGCGCGCTGCGTGCTCGCGCGCGTCGCCGAGGCCTAGCCGGGTGGCCGCGGCGTCGGCCGCGCCGGCCTGGGTCGCGCGCGCGGAGCGCGGCACGCTCGCGGCCGCGCGCTTCGGCCTCGCGCTCTACCGGCTGCTCGGCCGGCGCGCCTTCCAGGTGGTGCTGCTCGCGACGACCGCCTACTTCCTGGCGACGGGGCGCCGCTCGCGCGAGGCGTCGCTCGCCTTCCTGCGCCGCGTCGCCGCGCACCCCGACGCGACGCCGTCGCTCGGCCGGCCGCCCGGCTGGCGCGACGCCTTCCGCCACTCGCACGAGTTCTCGACGCACGTGATGGATCGCGTCTGTCTGTGGATGGGTGCGCTCGACGAGCTCGACTTCGCGCACACGGGCGCCGACGCGCTGCGCGCGCTCGAGGAGGCGTCGGCGCGCGGGCGCGGCGCGATCTTCCTCGGCTCGCACTACGGCAGCTTCGACATGCTGCGCATGCTCGCCGACCGCTTCCGCGTGCCCGTGAGCGTCGTGATGTACACGGCGAACGCGCCCGTGATGCAGGCCGTCACGGACCGGCTCGCGCCCGGCGTCGCGATGAACGTGATCGCCGTCGCGCCGGGCTCGCCGAAGGCGACGTTCGAGATCCGCGCGCGGCTCGAGCGCGGCGAGGTCGTCGCGATCCTCGCGGATCGCGCGGGCCCGGCCGACGCCGAGCGCACGGTCGACGTCGACTTCCTCGGTGCGCCGGTGCGCCTGCCGCGCGGGCCGTTCGAGATCGCGCTCCTGCTGCGCTGTCCGCTGCTCGTCGCGACCGCGCGCCGCGTCGGCGACGCGACCTACGAGGTCGGCGTCGAGCCGTTCTACGACGGGCGCGCCGTGCCGCGCGCCGAGCGCGAGCGCGCGGTCGCGACGCTCGCGCGCGCGTTCGCCGCGCACCTCGAGCGCCTCTGCCTCGAGGATCCCTTCCAGTGGTTCAACTTCTACGACTACTGGGGCGACGGCGGCGCGGGCTCGCCGCCGCGTTCGAAGACGTAGCGGCGCCGCGCGCCGAGGGCGAGCGGCTCGCTCGCGCCGGCGAGCCACCAGCGCGCGAGCTCGAGGGCCTGCGGCCAGGCGAGCGGTGCGCTGCGCTCGGGGGCCGCGGCCGCGCCACCGGGTGCGATGCGCAGGCCGATCGCGTCGGGGTCCGCGTCGTCGGCGCGTCGCAGCAGGAACGAGACGGCGTAGGCGCTGGCCGGCTCGTCGACGAGCGGCAGCAGGCGCGGCGGCAGCGGCTCGTCGGCGATCGTGACGAGCACGGCGGCGCCCGGTGCGCGCTCCATGTGGGCGAGCGCCTCGATCCACGCGCACGCGCACGTGTCGGCTTCGCCCGCGAGCGAGCTCGACGCCTCGCGGTTGCCCGCGGCGATCGAGTAGAGCCCGGCCTGCGCGTTGTGCACCGAGTGGCTGAACTGCATCGGCGACACGGGCTCGCCGCCCGTGATGCTCGCGAGGATCTGCACGGCGACGTGGATCGCGCCGTGCCGCGACGCGAACACCGTGCGGACGTCGGCGCGCAGCGTCTCGCCGCAGGCCTCGAAGGCGCTGCGGAGCATCATCTTCGTGAGGCGCGTGCAGCGGCGGCGGACCGCCGCGGGGATGAACGGGATCTCGGGCGCGCCCTCGTGCGCGAGCGGGTGCGGCGCGCGCGCCCACGCCTCCCAGCTCGCGCGCGTCTCGAGCCCGGGCGACCACGCGGCGAAGCCGTCGATGCGCGCGCGCATGCTAGGCGCTCCCCGCGGCCGCGTCCTCGCGCAGGACGAGCGTGCAGTTGTTGCCGCCGAAGCCGAAGGAGTTGGTCATCAGCGCGGCGGGCGCGCTCGCGTCGACGCGCGCCTCGCCGCCCGGCGGCGGCGCGTCGACGAGCCGGATGGGCGCGAGCGCGGGATCGCGCTCGCCGTCGAAGACGTGCGGCGGGAGCGGCAGCGAACGGCCGCGGCGGTGCGCGAGCGCGAGCCAGCAGAAGGCGAGCTCGGTCGCGCCCGCGGCGCCGAGCGTGTGGCCGACGAGCGACTTCGTCGAGCTGCACGGCACGCTGGCGCCGAGCACGTCGGCGACCGCGCGGCTCTCCATCGCGTCGTTCAGCTGCGTCGCCGTGCCGTGCAGGTTGAGATAGGCGATCGCGCTCGGCGTGAGGCCCGCGTCGGCGAGCGCGCCGCGCATCGAGGCCGCCGCGCCCGCGCCGTCGGGATCGGGCGCCGACATGTGGTGCGCCTCGCTCGACTCGCCCACGCCCGCGAGCTGGATGCCGCCGCGCGCGCGCGTCACGAGGAAGACGGCCGCGCCCTCGCCGAGGGTGAGGCCGCTGCGGTTGCGGCTCATCGGGTTGCACGGCCGGTCGGAGATGGCCTGGAGCGACGCGAAGCCGTTCATCGTGAGCCCGCAGAGCGAGTCGGAGCCGCCGGCGACGACGGCGTCGCACAGGCCGAGGCGCAGGAGCGAGCGCGCGGTCGCGAAGGCGCGCGCGCTCGACGAGCACGCGGTCGACAGCGTGAGCGAGGGGCCGCCGAGCCCGAGCCACTCGGCGACGAACCCCGCCGTGCCGCCGAGCTCGAGCTGCGGGTAGCGGAACTGCTTCGGCAGCGCGCCCGCGGGCCCCGCGCGCGCGATCGCCTCCTCGCACTCCGCGCTCCCCGACGTGCTCGTCCCCATCACGACGGCGATGCGCTCGCTCCCGAACGCGGCGATCGCGTCGCGCACCGGAGTCTCGATCTCCTCGAGCGCCGCCAGCGTGAAGGCGTTGTTGCGGCAGTCGTAGTCGGCGAGGGCGGCCGGGATCTTCGGCAGGTCGACGTCGACCGAGGCGACGAACATCGGTCGCGTGCGCGGCAGGTCGTCGCGCCGCCGCAGCGCGCTCGCGTCGCCGGCCGCGACGCGTCGCCACACGGTCTCGCAGCCGCGGCCGAGCGCGTTGACGATGCCGAGCGCCTCGAGGCGACAGCCGTCCTGCATCGCGTCGTACGCCTCCTCGTGCGGCCCTTCGTCTCCGCGAGCGCGGGAGCCGGGCCCGCCGCGCCGCGAATCGTGGCGCATCGCGCGCGGCGCATTCACACTACCCCGAAGCGCGTGCGGACGGAACGAGGCGGCGGGAGCCCGGCTCCGGCGGCGCGCGGTACGGGGCTCGGGACGGGACCCGCGCGATCCCCACTCCCCGCGCTCCTCAGGATGGATGGGCGATCCGGACGTGCAAGCGGCGCGACTCGACGTGGCGATCATCGGAGGCGGGATGGCGGGCGGCACGCTCGCGCGCCAGCTCGCGCTGCGCATGCCCGACCTCCACGTCGGCGTCTTCGAGCGCACCGACGAGGCGCCGCACAAGCTCGGCGAGTCGATGGTCGAGCTCTCGTCGAACTACTTCGTGCGCAAGCTCGGGCTCTCGTCCTACCTCTACGATCGCCAGTACCCGAAGAACGGGCTGCGCTTCTTCTTCGACTCGCCGTCGCTCGACCAGCCGCTCGCCGCGATGAGCGAGATCGGGAGCGAGGCGCTCCCCTTCCATCCGGCCTTCCAGATCGATCGCGCGACGCTCGACGCCGACCTGCGCGCCATGAACGCGCGCGCGGGCGTGCGCGTGCGCACGGGCGTGCGCGTGCACGACGTCGCGCTCGGAGAGGGGGGCGAGCCGCACCGCTTCACCGCGACGGGGCGCGACGGCGCGGAACGCTTCGAGGCGCGCTGGCTGCTCGACGCGAGCGGGCGCACGCGCGTCGTCGCGAAGCTGCGCGGGCTCCACGAGCCGGAGCCCGGGCTCGCGAACGCCTCGGCGTGGGGTCGCTTCGAGGGCGTGGCCGACGTCGACGCGCTCGGCGACGGCGCCTTCCGCGAGCGCGTGCGTCACACGACGCGGCGTCTCTCGACGCTCCACTTCCTGCGCGAGGGTGCATGGGTGTGGCTCATCCCGCTGCGCGGCGGCGTCACGAGCGTGGGCATCGTGTGCGAGGCCGCGCGCTGGCGGCCCGAGTGGCGCACGCCGGAGGGGCTCCTCGGCATGCTGCGCGAGCAGCGCGCGCTCGCCGAGCTGCTCGCGGACGCGAAGGCCGTCGACACGGGCGCGTACGCGCGGCTCGCGTATCGCACGAAGCGCTTCTTCTCGCGCGACCGCTGGGGGTGCACGGGCGAGTCCGCCTGCTTCACCGACCCGTTCTACAGCCCGGGCGCCGACTTCATCGCGCTCGAGAACGACATGCTCTGCGACCTCGTCGAGCGCGACCGCGCGGGCGAATCGCTCGACGCCGTCGGCGCGCGCGCCGACCTGTACGACGCGTTCATGCGCATGCGACAGGAGGCCGCGCTGCGCCTGTACCGCGGGCAGTACGGGCTGCTCGGCTCCTACGAGCTGTGCAAGCTCAAGTGGGACAACGACGTCGGCGCCTACTACAACCTCTGGGTCGACGCGTACATGCGCGATCTGCACCTCGACGAGGCGTGGCTCCGCGGCCAGCTCGCGCAGCAGCCCTTCGTGCTGCGCGCGCTCGACAACTTCGCGGCGCTGTTCGCGAAGGTCGAGGCGGAGGTGCGTCGCCGCGGCGCCTATCACGCGCGCAACGCGGGCGAGTGGAACAACGGGCGCGACTGCCTGTGGTTCATGGGCGAGGTGGGTCAGCCGCGCGACGAGGCGCGCGTGCTGGCGCTGACCGAGGAGATCTTCCAGCGCGTCTTCGCGCGCGCGGCGGCGCTCCACGACGAGGGGCGGGCGCCCGCGTCGCGCCCGCCGCGCGCACTCGCGTCGTTCCTGGGGCCGAAGCCGCTCCTGTAGGATGCGCGACGCCGCCGCGGGCGGCGCGCCGGGGTTGGGATCCGCGACGTGAAGGCGAACGGGACGGGACGATCGGGAGGGGCCGCGCACGGCGTCGCGCGCGAGCGCGCCGATGCGCCGTCGCGCAGTGGGCCGGGCTCCGCGCTCGCGCGCGCGGCGTCGCGGGCGTGGCGCTTCGCGGCGACGGGCGTCGGGCTTCCCGCGTTCTACCTGGTCGCGTTCGCCGTCGGGCTCACGCTCGCGCCGTACGCGCTGCTCCGCTTCCGCCGCAACCGCGCGCTCGCGGCGATCTGGCTGCGGACGCGCTTCTGCGCCTTCTACCGGCTCTACTTCCGCGCGATCGAGGCGGCCGGCGTGATGACCTACCGCGTCGAGGGCGCCGAGCGCCTGCGGGCGCCGAACGCGCTCGTCGTCGCGAACCATCCGACGGCCCTCGACGCGGTGGCCGTGCTGGCGTGCACGACCTCGGCGCTCTGCGTCACGAAGAAGGAAGACTGGTGGAATCCGACGCTGCGCATCGCGCTCGATGCGTCGCAGATGATCCCGAACACGGGCGGGCGCGACGTCGTCGCGCGCTCGGTCGCGGCGCTCCGCGGCGGCGAGACGCTGGTGCTGTTCCCGGAAGGCACGCGCTCGCCGGCCGGCGGCAAGCACCCGTTCCGGCGCGGCGCCGCGCACGTCGCGCTCGAGGCGCGGCGCGACGTGCTGCCGGTGCTCGTCACCTGCACGCCGCCCGTGCTCGGCAAGCGCCAGCGCTGGTGGCGCATCCCGCCGCGCGCGTTCGAGCTTCGGCTGCGCGTGCTCGACCCGGTGCCGATCGCCGACTACGCGCGCGCCGACCTCCCGACGCCGCTCGCGGCGCGCATGCTGACGCGCGCGCTCGACGAGCTGTTCGCGAAGGAGCTGCAGCGCGCGCTCGGGGAGAGCGCGTCGTGACGCGCGCGCCCGATCGCGCACCCGACGGCACGCGCGCGCTCGAGGTCGTGCGCACCGTGCTCGAGAGCGACTTCGGCATCGCGCGCGATCTCGTGGTGCCGGCGGCGCGCCTCGCCGACGACCTCGACTTCGACAGCATCGACGCCGTCGACCTCGCCCATCGCCTCGAGGACGTCCTCGACATCGCGTTCGCCGACGACGTCTTCGAGCGCGTCGAGTGCGTGGGCGACATCGTGGCGCGCATCGACGAGTGCCTCGCGTCGCGCGAACGCGGCGACGCATGAGCCTGCGCTTCACGAGCCTCGCCGACCTCGCGTGCAGTGGCCGCGAGGCGAGCGCTCCGGTCGCGTTCGCGCGCGCGGGAACGCCGGGCGGCGACGCGACGTTCGGCGACTTCGCGCGCGACGTCGGCCTCGCGGCGCACGCGCTCGAGGCCGCGGGCGTCGCGCCCGGCGCGCGCGTCGCGCTCTTCGAGGACGACCCGTACGCGTTCGCGACGGGCCTGTTCGGCGCCTGGCATCGCGGCTGCGTCGTCGTCGTGCCGCCGAACGCGCAGCCCGGGGCGCGCGAGCGCCTGCGCGCGCGCGTCGCCGCGACGATGGGAGCGAACGAGCTCGCCGGCGACGGCGTCGCGCACGTCGCGCTGCCGGCGTCGCCTGCGCCGTCCGCGCGGCGCGCGGCCGCCGGCGCGGAGCTCTCGCGCCTCGCGCCGCTCGACCGCGAGGCGCCCGCGCTCGAGCTCACCACCTCGGGAACGACGGGGGAAGGCAAGGCGGCGACGAAGCGGCTTCGCCATCTCGACGACGAGGTCGCCGCGCTCGAGCGGGCCTTCGGCGCCGCGGTCGCGGGCGCGCGCGTGTACGCGACGGCGTCGCACCAGCACCTCTACGGGCTCCTCTTTCGCGTGCTCTGGCCGCTCGCGGCGGGTCGGGCGTTCTCGCGCGAGCGGCTCCTGCACGCGGAAGAGGTGCTGCCGCGACTCGCCGCGGAGCCGAAGAGCGTGCTCGCGAGCGTGCCCGCGCACCTCGCGCGGCTCGAGAGCGCGCTGCGCGCCGAGCGCTTCGCGGCCGTCGACTGCATCGTGTTCTCGTCGGGCGGCCCGCTCGGCGCCGAGACGGCGCGCGCGTTCGAGGCCGCACTCGGCGATGCGCCGATCGAGGTGTTCGGCTCGACCGAGACGGGCGGGGTCGGCCATCGCCGCCAGCGCGCGCGCGCCGCGGCCGCCGCAGGCGGCGTCGCGTGGACGCCGTTTCCCGGCGTCGAGCTCGCCGTCGACGCGGCGACCGAGCAGCTGTGCGTGCGCTCGCCCGCGGTGAGCGAGGGCGGGCCCACGGGCTTCCGGATGGGCGACCGCGCGCGCATCGACGCCGACGGCCGCTTCCACGTGCTCGGCCGCGCCGATCGCGTGCTGAAGATCGGCGCCAAGCGGCTCGCCCTCCCCGAGATGGAGGAGCGGCTGCGCGCGCATCCGGCGGTCGCGCGCGCGGCGCTCGCGGGCGTCGAGCAGGCGGGGCAGGAGCGCGTCGGTGCGGTGATCGTTCCGAGCGCGGAGGGCGAGCGGCGCATCGCGGCGGGCGGGCGCGCGGCGCTCGGCCGCGAGCTCGCCGACCACCTCGCGCGCGACTTCGACCGCGTGCTCGTGCCGCGCGTCTTCCGCTACGTGCGCGCGCTGCCGGAGGACGCGCAGGGCAAGACGCCGGCCGCGGCGCTGCGCGCGCTCTTCGAGCAGCGACCCGAGGACGTCGAGTCCGTGCTCGCGCTCGCGCCCGCCGTCGCGGCGCGCGCGGCGGACAGCGCCGCGGCTCGGGGTGGCGACGCCGCGCCGCGGGTCGAGGACGAGCGGCGGGGTGAGGACGCAGGCGTCGACTGGCTCGAGCGCACGCTCGCGCTCGACGCGCGGGTCGCCGTCGTCGACGGGCACTTTCCCGGTGCGCCGCTCGTCCCGGGCGTCGCCGCGCTCGCGTGGGCGGCGGACGCCGCGGCCGACCTGCTCGGCGGCGGCGCGACCGGAGGCGAGGTGCTCGCGGTCGAGCGGGTCGAGGCGCTCAAGCTCGCGAGCCCGATCGAGCCGCCGGCGCGCGTGCGGCTGCGCGTCGAGCGCAGGCGTGCGAACGGGGCGGCGCCGCGCGCCGCGGGCGATGCGCCTTGGCGCGTCGCGTTCCGGATCGTCGAGGAGCCGGCGCCCGAGAGCGCGGGCGGGCTCGGCGCCGCGGGCGCGGACGGTGCCGCGGGCGCAGACGGCGCGCGCGAGCTCGCGAGCGGCCGCGTCTACCTCGGTCCCGCGGCCGACGCTCCGACGCATCGCTGGCCGCGCATCCGCCCCTGCCTGCTGATCCCGATCTACGACCACGGCGCGGAGATCGGCGACGTGCTCGAGGGGCTCGCGCGCTACGGGCTCGACTGCCTCGTCGTCGACGACGGGAGTGGCGAAGCGACGCGCGAACGGCTCGATGCGCTCGCGGCCGCGCTTCCCTGGGTGCGCCTCCACCGACGCGCGCGCAACGGCGGTCGCGGCGCCGCGCTGCGCGATGGCTATGCGCTCGCGGGTCGGCTCGGGTTCACGCACGCGCTGCAGCTCGACGCCGACGGACAGCACGACGCGGGCGACGTCCCGCGCATGCTCGACGCCGCGAACGCGCACCCCGATGCGCTCGTGCTCGGCCGGCCGCTCTTCGACGCGAGCGCGCCGAAGAGCCGCCTCTACGGGCGCAAGGTGTCGCAGGTGTTCGTGTGGCTCGAGACGCTGTCGTTCGCGATCCGCGACCCGCTCTGCGGCTTCCGCTGCTTCCCGCTCGCGCCGACGCTCGAGCTGCTCGACCGACACCCGCTCGGCGACCGGATGGACTTCGACCCGGAGGTCGCCGTCCGGCTCGTCTGGCGCGGCGTGCCGGTCGTGAACGTCGCGACGCGCGTCGTCTACCGCCCGGGTGGGCTCTCCCACTTCGAGCCCGTCGCGGATACGCTGCGCATCGCGCGCGCGCACTCGCAGCTCGTGTTCGGCATGCTGCCGCGCGCGCCGCTGCTGCTCGCGCGCGGCGCGTGGCGCGCGTTCGCGGACGCGGCGCCCACGGCGCCTGCGCGGGGCGGGCGGAGCGAGCGCGCCGGGCACCCGGCGGCGCCGCGCGAAGCGCGGGGGAGCGGCGGATGAGCAGCGAGCGGAGCGGCCCGGCATCGGCCAGCGGAGACGCGCCGCGGCGCGCGCTCGTCACGGGCGGGAGCCGCGGCATCGGTCGCGCCATCGCGCTCGCCCTCGGCGGTGCGGGCTTCGACGTCGCGGTCGCCTACCGCGCGCGCGCCGACGCGGCCGACGAGGTGTGCGCGCAGATCGCGGCGGGCGGCGGCCGCGCGCGCGCGCTCGCGCTCGACGTCGCCGATCGCGACGGCTGTGCGGCCGCGCTCGAGTCCGACATCGCGGCGCACGGACCGTACTGGGGCGTCGTCTGCAACGCCGGCATCACGGCGGACGCCGCCTTCCCGGCGATGAAGCCCGCGCAGTGGGACGCCGTGCTCCGCACGAACCTCGACGGCTTCTACAACGTGCTGCATCCCGTCGTGATGCCGATGGTGCGCGCGCGGGCGGGCGGCCGCATCGTGACGCTCTCGTCCGTGTCGGGCGTCGTCGGCAACCGCGGCCAGACGAACTACGCGGCCGCGAAGGCGGGCATCATCGCGGCCACCCGCTCGCTCGCATTCGAGCTCGCGAAGCGCGCGATCACGGTGAACAGCGTCGCGCCGGGGCTGATCGAGACCGACATGATCGAGGGCGCGCCGGTCGACGCGCTCCTCGCCGGCATCCCCATGCAGCGGCTCGGCCGCCCCGAGGAGGTCGCGGCGGTCGTCGCGTTCCTGTTCTCGGAGGGCGCCTCGTACGTCACCGGCCAGGTCGTCGGCGTGAACGGGGGCATGGCCTGACGGGTCGCGCAGGTGCGCGCGCGGTCGCTGCGGCCGCGCGGCATCCGGATTTCCACTGAGACATGCGCGCCCGAGCGCTGCTCGGGGCTTCTCACGCGCCCGGACGGGAACCCCGCACGGCGCCGATCGACGCCGATCGGGCCGTGCAATGGCCCCGTGCCGCGCGCGTTCGGCGCCACGGATTGCGTCCGAAGTGGAATTCGTGCGCCGGCGCTGAAGCTAGGCGGGTCGTCTGCCGATAACCGATGGCGAATTGCAGCCTCGGTGTAATACCTCGACCTCTACGGGAATGCCCCAATGGATCGAACGAGGGGTACCCGTAAGGCTGGGGGCGATGGGGATCGAACGCGCGCGCCGGTCGCACGGCGCGAGCCAAACGGGGGGTGGAGAGGAATGACGACGATCGTCGTCGCGGACGACCACAAGATCGTTCGCGAGGGGCTGGTGAAGCTGCTCGAGTCGCGGGGCGACCTCGAGGTGGTGGGCGAGGCGTCCGACGGCGAGGAAGCCGTCAACATGGTGCTCGAGAAGCAGCCGGACGTCGTGCTGATGGACATCTGGATGCCGCGCCTGTCGGGCATCGACGCGACGCGGCGCATCGGGAAGCGCGGGTCGGAGGCCAAGGTGCTCGTGCTGTCGATGCACGAGAGCCGCTCGTACGTGGAGGAGGTGCTCCGCGCGGGCGCCGCCGGCTACGTCGTGAAGAGCTCGGCGACCTCGGACCTGCTCCAGGCGATCGATGCCGTGAACACGGGGCAGTCCTATCTCTCTCCCTCGATCACGCAGCAGGTCGTCGACGCGATCGCGAATCCCGATTCGTCCGCGCCCTCCGGCGTCTCGATGCTGACGGATCGCGAGCGCGAGGTGCTCCAGCTGATCGCCGAGGGGCTCTCGAGCAAGGAGATCGCCGGCGTGCTCGGCGTCTCGCTCAAGACGGTCGACTCGCACCGCTCGAACCTCATGGAGAAGCTCGACATCCACAAGGTCTCGGGTCTCGTGCGGTTCGCGATCCGCGCGGGTCTCGTCGAGCCGTAGCGCGCGGCGCGCGCCCGATCGCGCGACCGACGGCGAACGACGGCCGCTGCTCCACCCGAGCAGCGGCCGTCTGCGTTGCGCATCGCTTCCGGCTTCGACCCCATGCGAACGCTCCAGTATTCCTAAAGCGATCTCCCTCCCGAGTCGAAAGGAGGCGGTCTGCAGCGTCCTCCGCACCGCCGTCCGGTGGAGTCCGCGGAGCGCGCCGCGCAGGTGCCGCGAAACGGGGGGGAGTCGTGCTCCACGGTGCACTCGAACGGATCTCGACCGAGCTCGGCGACGCGCCCGGCGCGCGGGTCGCGCCGGCGATCGGCCGGGCACTCGCCGTACTCGGTCGCGCGACGCACGCGGATGCGGTCGCGCTGTGGACGTGCGGCGCCGGCGCGAGTGCGGAGCGCTTCGCGGCCTGGTCCGACGGCGCGCCGCGCCGAGCGCGCCGCGCCCCGCGCCTCCCCCTCGATTCCCTCGACTGGGCCCGCGCGCAGCTCGCGAGCGGTGCTCTCGTCCGCGTCCGCGTCGGCGGCGGGCTCCCCGAGAACGCCGCCGCAGAGCGCGCCTTCCTGTGCGAGCAGCGCATCGTCGCCTGGGCGCTCGTCCCGCTGCTCGAGTGCGGCCGCCTCGTCGGCGCGCTCGAGCTCGTCTCCCACTCCGTCGGAACCGGCTTCGAGGACGAGGACGCGTCGCTGCTCGCGATCGCCGCGCGGCTCTTCCAGTCGGCGCTCCGCCGCGAGCGCGACGAGCTGCGCGCGCGCGACGCCGAGCGGATGGCCGCGCTCGGCCGCGCGACCGCCGGCGTCGCGCACGACGTCAACAACGTCCTGACGGCGATCCGCTGCTACTGCGACCTCCTCGAGAAGCAGGTCGCGGACGACGCGCGCGCCGACGTCGCCGAGGTGCGGGTGGCGGCCGAGCACGCCGCCGCGATCGTCGATCAGCTCGTGCGCTTCGCGCGCCGGCCGGTCGGAGCCGCGGGCGCGAGCCGCGCCTCTACGCGCCCCGCCGAGGCGCTCGCGTCGCTCGAGCGGCTGCTCGCGAGCGTGGCCGGGGAGCGCGTCGCGGTGGCGGTCGACACGCACGACGGCGGCGCGCGCATCGCGCTCGCACCGCCGGCCTTCGACCAGCTCCTCGTCAACCTCGTCTCGAACGCGCGCCATGCGATGCCCGACGGCGGGCGTCTCGCGATCTCGACGCGCGCATGCGCGCTCGATGCGCGCACCGCGCGCCGCCTCGCCCTCGCGCCCGGCGACTACGTCGTGCTCGAGGTCGCCGACACGGGAGCCGGCATGGATGCGACCACGCGCGAGCGCCTGTTCGAGCCGTGGTTCACGACGCGCGCGGGTGCGGGCGGGAGCGGCATCGGGCTCGTCACGGTCGCCGCGATCGTCGAGGAGGCGCAGGGTGCGATCGAGGTCGAGAGCGCGCCCGGCTGCGGCGCGCTCTTCCGCATCTGGCTCCCGACACCGCGCGTCGCGCGGAGCGCACGCGCGCGCAGCGTCTCGAACGCCGCGCCTCTGTAGGCCGTCGCGCCGTTCCGGTAGCCTCCCTCGCCGTGCGTCGCGCTCCGCGGCGCCGTCGGCGGGAGGACCGGCCATGCCCGACGCCCTGCGCGATTGGCTCGACGACGTCTTCCGCGATCGCCCGCGCTGGATGAACGTCGCTCTCGTCTTCTGCGCGTACATGGCGTTCGTGTACGTGCCCTGGGATCTCTTCCTCAAGCCGGTGGCGTGCGACGAGGAGGTCTGGTTCGGGCTCCTCTTCCGCGGCCACGCGGCGAAGGTGCTCGAGATCCCGCACTGGTTCGTGTACGGCGCGCTCGCCTACGGACTCCGCCGCATGCGGCCCTGGGCGGGAACGCTCGCCGCGCTCTACAGCGCGCAGATCGCGTTCGGCATGTTCGTGTGGAACTTCCGCGAGCTCGAGGGCGTGCTGCTGCCGCTCTTCCTCGGGACGTTCGGCGCGGTTCCCTTCGTCCTGCTCGCGGTCGCGTTCTGGACCTCGACCGCCTTCCAGACGCCGCGCCCGAGCCTGCGCGACCGCTACGGCGACTGGGCGCTCGTCACGGGGGCCTCGGCCGGGATCGGCGCCGAGTTCGCGCGCGCGCTCGCTCGCGACGGGATGAACGTCGCGCTCTCGGCGCGCCGCGAGGATCGGCTGCGCGAGCTCGCGACGGAGATCGAGGCCCGCTTCGGCGTCGAGACGCGCGTCGTCGCCGCGGATCTCGCGACGCCCGACGGCGCCGAGCGCCTCGCGCGCGAGGTCGAGTCGCTTCCCGTCGCGGTGCTCGTGAACAACGCGGGCGTCGGCTATGCGGGTCGCTTCGACGCGCAGGACGCGTCGCGCATCCGCGCGCTCGTGCAGACGAACTGCACCGCGCCCGCCGAGCTCGCGTGTCGGCTCCTGCCGGGCATGCGCGAGCGCGGGCGCGGCGCGGTCGTCTTCACGGGCTCGGTCGCCGGGCGCCAGCCGCTCCCGCTCCACGCTGCGTACAGCGCGAGCAAGAGCTTCGACAACCTGCTCGCCGAGGCGCTGTACGTCGAAACGCGCGGGACGGGCATCGACGTGCTCTCGCTCGAGCCGGGCTCGACGGTGAGCGAGTTCCACGACATCGCGGGCGAGCTCCCGCACGAGGGCGAGCCGGCCGACCGCGTCGTCGCGACGGCCCTCGACGCGCTCGGGCGCCAGCCGTCCGTGGTCTCGGGATGGTTCAACTATCTGCGCGCGACGCTTCCGCCCCGCATCCTGTCGCGCACGCAGCTCCTCTACATCGCGCGCGACGTCGTGCGCGGGCAGACACCCGAACGTCTTCGTTAGGCGCGGCGCGGGCGGCGCGCCGTCCGCGTCAGAGCGGCTCGACCGGCGTGACGCCCGAGGCGGCGACCCACACCTCGCGTCCGTTCGCGAGGCGCACGCGCACCCACGGGCTCCGGTCCTCGAGCAGCGTCACCTCCGTGCCGGCCGGGAGCGGCTCGGGGAGCGCGCGCGGCGCGAGCGAGGAGTCCGCCGCGCGCGCGAGCGTCTCGTCGAGCGTGACGACGGCCGGGCGCGCGTCGCCGCGGCGCGCGTCGAGCGCGAGCGACCCGGTCAGGAGGAGCCACGCCGTGGCGGCGACGGCCGCGCCCGCGCGGAACGCCGCGTGTCCCGTGCGCAGTCCGAGCGCGAGCATCGCACCGGCGATTGCGAAGGCGCCGGCGCCCGCGAGGGCGCGCGCGCTCGGCGAGATGCGGCGGTGGAAGGCGAGCGTGTCGAGCAGGCCGGCCGGCGCGGGCCGCGGAACCCATGCGGGAAGCTGCGCGCGCGCGTGGTCGAGGTTCTGCAGGGCGTCGGGGAAGGCGCGGTCGAGCGCGAGCGCGCGTCGATAGGCGAGCACCGCGGGTCCGAGGTGTCCGGCCTGGAGGGCGGCGTTGCCGAGGTTCGTGTAGAGGGAGGGGTTGTGCGCGCCCTCCGCGGCCGCGCGGGCGAAGCCCCGCTCGGCGCGCGCGAAGCCGGCGATCCGGGCGCCGCGCTCGCGCTCCTCGAGCGCGCGCGCGTAGTCGTCGAGCGCGCCCGCGATCGCGGTCTCGCGCGGCGCGACCGCACCGTCGCGATCCCCCACCGCGCCCTCCTGCGACGTCGCCGCGCCGGCGCGGTCTCCCGAGGCGCGCTCGATCGCTTCCGTGCGCGGCGGAGCGGCGTCGGCCGTCGTGGCGTCCTGCGCGCGCACCGGTGCCGACGCGAACGCCGCGGCGGCGACGGCGGCGAGGACGACCCGCGTCGCGAGCCGCGCGCCCTCGCGCAGCGGGCGGGCTCGCGGCGTCATCGCGCGGCCTCGGCGAGCGCGGCCGCGCAGGCGCGCGCGCGCTCGCGGAGCGCCTCGGGAAGCGGGTCGCGCGCGGTCGTGGGCGGCGCATAGCTTCGCGCATCGAGCTCGCCGAGCAGCGCGTCGAGCTCGGGCGTCGCCGCGCTCGGCGTCTGCGCGAGCATCGCGCGCAGCGCGCGCGCGATCCGCTCGGCCGCTTCGCGCTCGGGCAGGTCGAGCGCCCGCGCGACGTCGCGCTCGGCGTGCGCGCTCGCGCGCCGCCGCTCGAGCACTTCGGGCGCGACGCCGCGCCGGCGCCGGTCGATCCAGGCGACGCCGACGAGCCCGGCGCCGAGCGCGTACAGCGACGCGAGCGCCGGCAGCGAGCTGCGGCCGCCCGGGCGCTCGTCGCGCGCGAGTCGAGCGACGTCGCGTTCGACGGCGAGGTTCGCGCCGGCCACCGGCCATGCCGCACCGGCGGCGCCGGTCGCTCGGGCGTCGCGGGGCTCGTCGGACGTGCGCGCATCCTCGTCTCGCGCGCCGGCCTCGTCCGCACCCGCCGCGCGCGCGTCGTCGTCGCGCCGCTCGACGGCGTCGGCACCCACGATCTCGGCCTCGGTCACCGAGAGCGCGATCGGCCGCGAGCGCGTCGTCTCGAAGCGCCCGCTCTCCGGGTCGAACCACGTGTACTCGAGCGACGGGATCTCGCGCACCGCGCCGTCGAGCACGCGCACCATCACCTCGAAGTGCTTGCCGGCTTCGTCGACGACGCCCGTCGGCGCGTCGTCGGGAACGCGGAAGTCGGCGGCGTCGAGCAGGCCCGGCGCGTCGAGCGGCGGGAGGCCGGCGGTCGACAGGTCGCCGTCGCCGCGGAGCGTGAACGAGAGCGCGATCGGTTCGCCCACCTGGACGACGCTGCGGTCGGCGCTCACCTCGAGCGCGAAGCCGCGCCCGATCGCGCCGGCGAACGTCGCGGGCCGGCCCTCCGCGGGCACCTCGCGCGCGGTGACCGATGCGGGCGCGCTGCTCGCCATGATCTTGCGCGACGCGGTCGCGCGGCGCTGACGGAAGAGGTCGCGCCGGAACTGCGTGCCCTGGTCGACGACGACCGTCGCGGGCGGCGCCGCGACCGCGCCCGGAGCGAGCGCGATCATCGTGCGCGGCGCGCGCACCACGAGGAAGCGCCGGCCGTCGCGCGTCGCCTCGCGCGATCGCGCGGGGATCAGCAGCGTCCCCGTCGCCGTCTGGACCTGGAGCTCGGTGTTCGCGTCGGCGGGCGGATCGTCGAGGAAGCGCAGCTCGGGCCGGGCGAAGAGCGGGACGTCGATGGCGTAGGAGACGAGGTCGCGCTGCAGCTCGCGGTCGATCCACAGCTCGAGTGCGATCGGAACCTTCTGGCCCACGACCACCGGGCCCTCCGGCAGCGCGACCTCGAGCGCGAGCGCATCGCTCGTCGGCACGCTGCGCACGTCGAGCTCGAGGGCCGCGGTCGCGCGCTTCTCCGCGCCCTGCTCGACGACGAAGGCGCCGACGTGCGCCGCGCCCGCCGTCGTCGGCAGGAAGCGGAACTGGTAGACGAACGTGACGCTGTGCGAGCTCGTCATGCGTCCGTTCACGATCGAGAAGGAGCGCGACACGTTCGGCGAGACGCCGAGCAGCTCGAGCGTTCCCCCGGCGACGGCCGGCGCGGCGATCGAGGGCTCGGGCTCCTCGTCGAAGCCTTCGGCGACGACGTCGATCTCGATCGGCTCACCGAGGTAGTGCGGCCCGCGCGCGACCTGCACCTGCACCTGCTGTGCGGCGGCCTCGCTCGCGGGCGCGACCACGGCCGCGAGCACGCCGACGAGCGCGACGGCGCGCATCGCGCCGAGCGCGACGGCGCGCGCACGGCGCCGCGCTCCGCGCGCGCGCGCTGCGAACGGGGATCGCGATCGGGTTGCGTGCGGGTCGTCTCGGATCACCAGTCCTTGTCCACCGGCGCGTCCCGGGTCGGGCCGCGCGCGCGATCGCGGCGGCGCTGCGCCTCGCGGTCGCGCACGCCCTGCAGGAGCTGTGCGGGATCGCGTCCCGCCGGCTCGCGATTCTCGCGCGCCCGGTCGTTCTCGTCGCCGCCGCCGGGCTGCGGAGCGCTCGGCTGGGGCTCGTCTGGACCGGCGCCTTCCCCGCGCTCGGGCTGGCGGTCCGGCTGTTGCTGCTGCTGCGCGCCGGGAGGAGGCGGCGGCGGCGCGAGCAGGGCGAGCGCGCGCTCGAGCGCGTCCATCGCCGCCGCCTGCGGTGCGCGCGCGGGAGCGAGCGGCTGCGCATCGTCCCCGAGCACGGCGGCCGACTCGCGCATCGCGAGCTGCGCGGCGACGACGCGCTCGCCCGCGAGCCGCAGACGCGTCGGCTCGTCGAGCGCCGCGGGGTCGGGCTCGGCCTCGGAGTCCGTACCCGGCGCCGGAGGCGAGGCCGGCGTCGCGGGCTCGCCGGCGGCCGCGCGCTCGCGCGCCTGCTCCGCCTGCGACGCGAGTGCGTCGCCGATCTCGCCCGCGCGTTCGGCGAGCGCGGTCTGCGCGGCGGCGAGCGCGCCCGCCCGCTCGCGCGTCGCATCGCTGCGCGGCGCGCCGCCGGGCGCCGCCTCGCCTCGCGCGGCGGCGCCGGGAGGGCTTCGGCGTCGGCCGTCGCCGCGCCCGCCGCATCGTCGGCGTCGGCCGTCGCCGCGCTCGTCGCATCGTCGGCGCCGGCCGTCGCCGCGCTCGCCGCGCGCGCGCGCCGTCGTCGGCGGCGAGGGCGACCGCGTCGAGCGTGCGGTCGGCGAGCGCCTGCTGTGCGCGCAGCGCCTCGCGCACGTGCTCGGCGATCGAGAAGAAGAGCGCGCGAAGGCGCGAGAGGTCGTCGGCCGCGCGCGTCGCGTGCTCGCCCGCGGCCGGCCACGTCGGGGGCGACGCCGCGAGCGCCTGCGCGGCGAGGTCCATCGCGGCGCGCGCCTGCGCGGCGAGCTCGCGCGCCGCGGCGAGCCGCGCGCGCTCGGCGTCGATCTGCTCGGGGCTCGGCGCATCGGCAGCCGCGTCGCCCGGGCCCGCGCCCCCGCCGTGCGCGTCGTCGTCGGGTGCCGCGGCCTGCGCCGCCGCGCGCTCGGCCGCTGCGTCGAGCGCGGCATCCTCGCGCTCGACCTCGGCCGCGATGCGCGCGGCGCGCTCGACGTTGTGCGCCTGGAGGTCGCGGAGAGTGTCGGCGAGCTCGTCGCGCGCGCGCGCGAGCTCGGCGTCGTCGGCGCGCGCCGCGGACGCGATGCGCCGCTCGTCCGCGTACGCGGCTTCGACGAGCTCGCGCAGCCGGAAGAAGCGCTCGCGCGCCGCGCCGATCGCGGCCGCGGCGCGCGCCGTCGCGTCGAGCGCCTCGGCATGGCGTCCGGCCTCGACGAGCGCGGGCGTCGCTTCGAGCGCGCGCGCGGCTTCGTCGACGTCGGGCGCCGCGGCGGCCATCGTGGCGAGCGCTTCCGCCTCGGCGTCCGCTTCGGGCGATGCGCTCGGGGAAGCGGCTCCGTTCGGCGCGTCGCCGTCGTCGTCGCCCGACGCGCCGCGCTCCCGCTCCGCGTCGGCGCGCTCGCGCGCGATCGCGAACCGCGAGGCGAGCTCGCGCATGCGCTCCGACGCGCTCGCCGCGCGTTCGGCGACGGACTCGCGCGTGAGGAACGCGGGCAGCTCGACGGGCTCGTCGCTTCCGGGGAGCCTCGCCCCCGACTCCTTCGCCCCGAGTGCGGCCGTCTGCTGCGCGAGCGAGGCGACCTCGCCGCGCAGCACGTCGAGCTGCTCGACCGGGCCGCGCAGCACGTCGCGCGCGCGAGAGAGCTCGGCGAGCGCGGCCGCGCTGCGGCGATAGGCGCGCTCGGGACGAGCGAGCCGCAGCTGCTGGCGCGCCTGTCCCATGCGCTCGACGCTCGCATCGAGCGGGCGCAGGACGGCGTCGAGCTGCGCGCTGCGCACGGCGTCGTCGGGCGTGCGCTCGTCGTCGGTGCGCGCGGCGATCGCGTCGCGCTCGCGCGCGATGCGCTCGCCGAGTGCGCTCGCGTCGGCGAGCAGCGTGCGCTGCGCGGTGGCGGCGTCGCGCGCGGCCTGTCGGAGCGCGTCGGAGGGGGCGCTCGCGTCGCCGCGCGTCTCCTGCGCGGCGGCTTCGAGCAGCTGCGCCGCCGCCTCGGTGCGTTCGCGCTGCGCGGCGAGGAGCGCGTCGAGCTCGGACTCGAGTCCGCGATCGGACTGCTTCTCGATCCAGTCGGCGAGGATGAGCGCCTTGCGCAGGGCGACTTCGAGGTTGTGGCGCGCGTCTTCGTCGTCGGGGCGCTGGGCGCTCGCCTCGCGGAACCAGTCGGCCGCCTCGTGCAGGGCGTCGAGCGCCTGCGCCGGAGCGCTGGGCTCGACGGCTTCGGCGCGCGCCGCGGCGGCGATGCCGAGGTCGTACGTCGCGGCGAAGCGCAGCTCGAGGTCGTCGGTCGCGTCGCGCCGCGCCTCGCGCAGGAGCGGCTCGGCCGCCGCGAAGTCGCCGTCGGCGAGGAGCGCGACCGCGCGGTTGTAGCGCTCGCGCGGCGTCGGTGCGTCGGCGGGCGTCGCGCCGGCGGATGGCGCGCGGCCGGCATCGGCCTCGGATCCGCCGCCCTCGTCCGCCGCGCTCGCGTCGCTCGCGTCGTTCGCGTCCTTCGCGTCGGCCGAAGGGAGGAGCGCGTCGCTGGAGGAGGGCGTCGCCGCCTGGGCGCGCGCGGCCGGTGCGACGGCGGCCGCGGGCAGGAGTGCAGCGGCGAGCAGGCCGGCCCGCGCGTCGTCGCGCCGCGCCGCGCCGCGCACCGGCGGCGCCGGCGCCGCCCGCGGCGACGGCCGCGCTCGCGACGAGCGCGGCGAGCGCGGCGAGCACGCACCACGGATACAGCTCGTCGCGGATCGTCCTCCCGCGCTCGTCGAGCTGGCCGCGCGTGAGGCCCGCGATGTGCCGGTCGTAGATCGACGCGAGGTCGAGCACGCCCGTTCCGGCCGGGACGTAGGCGCCGTCGGTCGCGAGCGCGATCGCGCGCAGCAGCTCGCCGTCGAGGCGGCTCACGACCGGGCGGCCCTCGGCGTCGCGCAGGAGCGTGCGCGCGCCGGTCTTCGGATCGGTGATCGAGATCTCGCTGCCCGCCTCGTCGCCGAAGCCGATCGCGATGATCTTGATGCCCGCCGCGGCGGCGTCCTTCGCCGCGTCGAGCGCGAACGAGTCGTGGTCCTCGCCGTCGGTGATGAGGATGAGCGCGCGCTGCGCGGGGCCGGCCTCGCCCATGCCCGCGATCGCGGCGCGGATCGGGGCGGCGAGCTTCGTGCCGCCGCGGCCCGCGCTCTGCGGGCCGACCTCGTCGAGCACGAGCCGCAGGAAGCTCTTGTCCGGCGTCATCGGCGAGATCACGCTCGCGCGCCCGGCGAACGCGATCAGGCCGACGTGGTCGTTCTCGAGGTAGGAGAGGAGGTCCGCGAGGTCGGCCTTCGCGCGCTCGAGCCGCGAGGGCTTGGCGTCGTCGGCGATCATCGAGCGCGACACGTCGAGCGCGATCATGATCTCGGCGCCGACGCGCGGCGTCGCCACGTGTCGCAGCCCCCACTGCGGGCGCGCGAGGGCCGCGATCATCGCGAGGCCGGCGAGGCCGAGCAGCAGCGTGCGCGCGGTGCGCCGCCACGCCGCCGGCATCGCGACGAGGCGCGCGCGGAGCGACGGGCCGACGAGCTGCTCGATCGACCGGCCGCGCCGCCGCTCGAGCGCGACCAGCAGCGCGACCAGCGCGAGCCACGGCCACGCGAGGTGCAGGAGCGCGGGATGCGCGAGGTGGAGGTCGCTCACGCGGGCAGCCTCCTGAGCCACGTGGCGCCGAGCAGCGCCGCGACGGCCGCGCACGCGAGCGCGGCGGCGACGACCGGGGCGAAGTGGTGCTCGTACTCGAGGTACCGCACTTCGGCGACCTCGCTGCGCTCGAGCCGACCGATCTCGTCGACGACCTGCCGCAGGCCGTCGGCGTCGGTGGCGTGGAAATAACGTCCGCCGGTGCGCTGCGCGATGCGCTGCAGCGTGAGCTCGTCCATCTCGACGCGCGCGCGCTGGAGCGTCGTGCGGCCGTCCGGCCGACGCACGGGGAACGGCGCGAAGCCCGAGCGGCCGGCGCCGATCGCGTAGACCTTGATGCCGTACTGCGCGGCGAGGTCGGCCGCCTGGAGCGGGTCGATCTCGCCCGCGTTGCTGACGCCGTCGGTCAGCAGGATGGCGACCTTGCTGGCGGTCTCCTGGCGGCGCAGGCGCTCGACGGCGAGCGCGAGGCCCTCGCCGATCGCCGTGCCGTCCTCGCTCGGCTCGGTCGGCGTCGCGACGTCGCCCAGGATCGCCAGCAGGTTGCCGTGGTCGAGCGTGAGCGGGCAGAGCCCGTCCGCATAGCGGGCGAAGGCGACGAGGCCGATCAGGTCGTCGTCGCGCGGAGCGCCGCCGTCGCCGCCCGTCACGAAGTCGCGGAAGATCTGCTTCACGACGTCGAGCCGGCTCGCGCTCGCATCGCCCCGGACGAAGTCGCGCGCCTCCATCGAGCCCGAGCGGTCGACGACCATCGCGATCGCGATGCCCTCGCGCTCGACGCGCGTGACGGCGTCGCCCGTGCGCGGACCGGCGAGCGCGACGGCGAGCAGCGCCGTCGCGAGCGCGAGCAGCGCGGCCGGGACCCACGCGAGGCGCACGCGCAGCGAGCGCTCGCCGCGCGCGCCGACGAGCGAGAGGCTCGAGTAGGCGACCGAGGACGGGAGACCGCTCGCGAGCGCGTACACGAGCGGCGCGACCGCGACGAGCGCGAGCGCCCACGGCTCCGCGAAGCCGAAGCCCGGGTGGCGCAGGACGGCCACGACGTCGGCGATGCTAGGCATGCGCCGCCTCCTCGCCGCCCTGCGCCTGGTGGCGCGTCTCCTCGAGGAACCGCTCCGCCGCCTGGATCGAGCGCGTCACGTCCTCGTCGGCGGGAAGGTGTCCGGCGAACTTCACGAGGTCGGCGAGCACGAGGAACTCGCGCAGCAGGAGCTGGTGCGAGCGCGCGAGGTCGGGCGAGCGTCCCATGACCTGGAGGAACTCCTCGGTCGTGAGCTCGGGCGAGCGCAGGCCGAAGCGATCCTCGAGGTAGGTGCGGACGATCAGCGAGAGCCGCACGAAGAACGCGTCCATCGTCGTCGCGGTGGGGCGCCCGGCGTAGAGGAGCGCATCGAGCTCGGCGCGCGCGACCTCGTAGGCGCTGCGCCGCCGCCCGCGCGCGAGCGCGCCCTGCCAGGCGCGCCACGCGAAGGGCGCCGCCGCGCCGGCGAGCGCGAGTGCGCCGAGTGCCCACGCCCACCACGGCGCGAGCGGCTCGCCGCGCGCGGGGAGCGCGCCGATCGCCGGGCGCAGCGCGAGCGGCGCGCCCTCGGGCAGCACGGAGCCGACCTCGAGATCGATGCGATCGGTGAGCAGCTCGTACGCGTCCTCGCCCTCGGGCGCCGGCGCACGTCCCGCGCGGCGATCGACGAACTCGACGAGTAGCGGCGGGATCGTCTGCGTGCCCGAGCGCGCGGGCTGCAGGCGGTACGTCTGTCGCGCGATCGTCGCTCCGCTCGCGTCGATCTCCTCGCGCGGCGCGAAGTCGACGATGTCGAAGCGCCCGAGCGCCTCGCCGAACGCGGGCATGAGGAGCTCGACGTCGGGCTCCGCGCGCACCTCGAGCTCGAGCGTGACGACGTCGCCGATCACGGGCGCGCGCGGCGACACGCGCACGACGGCGACGACGGGGCCGCGCTCGGCCGTCGTGGTCCGCGCGTCGTCGTCGGGCGCGCTCGCGGCGGGTGCGGCGTCGTCGGGCGCCGCGTTCGCGGGCGCGCCCGCGCAGAGCGCGATCGCGACGGCGAGGGTACGGGCGAGCGCCATCGCGCGGCGGCGGAGGCGGGCGTCCGTCATCGCCGCGTCCTGCGCTCGCGCATGCGGAAGAAGCGTACGAGCGGGTCGACGACGTCGCCGGCCGCGTCGACGTGGACGAAGTCGATGCCGAGCGAGCGGAAGCGGTGCTCGAGCGCGTCGACGCGCGCGGCGGCCTCGGCGGCCGCGCGCTCGCGGAACACGCTCGAGCCCGTGTCGACGAGCCGCGTCTCTCCCGTCTCGGCGTCGCGCAGCGCGACGAGGCCGACGTCGGGGAGCGCGAGCTCGCGCGGGTCGGTCACGAGCACGGCGATCACGTCGTGCTTGCGGTTCGCGGCGACCATCGCCGTCTCGAAGCCTTCGTCGAGGAAGTCCGAGACGACGAAGCAGATCGTGCGGCGCGACGTGACCTGCATGAGGAACTCGAGCGCGTGCGCGACGTCGGTCGCCTGGCGCGGCGCGCGCGGTCGGCGCGAGCGCCCGGCCGGATCGCGGAAGCGGTCCCAGGCCGCGCGCGCGAGCGCGCGCAACGCGCCTTCGCGCGGCTCGCCGGCGGGCGCGTCGCCCGGCGCGTCGACGGCGCCGTGCGCGAGCACCTCGCGCACGACGCGCAGCGCGTGCTTCTGCCCCTTGCGCGGCGGGATGTACTGCTCGATGTCGCCGTGGAAGAGCGCGAGCCCGACCTTGTCGTCGTTGCGCGTCGCCGAGAACGCGAGCAGCGCGCACAGCTCGGCCGTCGCTTCGCGCTTGCTGCGCGCGCCCGAGCCGAAGTCCTGCGAGGCGGACACGTCGGCCATCAGCATCAGCGTGAGCTGGCGCTCCTCGACGTAGCGCTTGACGTACGGCGCGCCGGTGCGCGCGGTGACGTTCCAGTCGATGGTGCGGACGTCGTCGCCCGGGATGTAGGGGCGCACCTCGTCGAACTCGATGCCGCGGCCCTTGAACACCGAGACGTACTCGCCCGCGAGCACGTCGGCCACCTGGCGGCCGGTGCGCACCTGGATCTCGCGGACGCGACGGAGGACCTCGGAAGGGAGCATGGCGACGACGCGCGCGCGGGCGCTACGGGACCAGCACCCCGGCGAGGATGCGCTCGATCACGTCCTCGCTGCTGCGGCCCTGCGCCTCCGCCTCGTAGGTGACGGCGATGCGGTGGCGCAGCACGTCGGGTGCGAGGTTCTTCACGTCGTGCGGCGTCGCGTACGTCCGGCCCTGGAGGAAGGCGTGCGCCTTCGCGGCCTTCGTCAGGTAGAGCGACGCGCGCGGCGACGCGCCCATCTCGATCATGCCCGCGAGATCCTTGATGCCCGCCTGTTCGGGGTCGCGCGTCGCGTGCACGAGGTCGACCACGTAGGCCTTCACCTTGTCGTCGACGAAGACCTGGTCGACCACCCGCCGCGCCGCGAGCAGCTGCGCGGGCGACGCGACCTTCGCGACGTCGGGCACGGGCTGCGCGCTCGCCATGCGGTCGACGATCTTGCGTTCGTCCTCCTTGCTCGGGTAGCCGACCTTCACCTTCAGCATGAAGCGATCGACCTGCGCCTCGGGCAGCGGGTACGTGCCCTCCTGCTCGATCGGGTTCTGCGTCGCGAGCACGAGGAACGGCTCGTCGAACGCGAAGGTCGTGTCGCCGATCGTGACCTGCCGCTCCTGCATCGCCTCGAGCAGCGCGGCCTGCACCTTGGCGGGCGCGCGGTTGATCTCGTCCGCGAGCACGAGGTTCGAGAAGAGCGGCCCCTTCTTGACGCTGTACGTGCCGTCCTTGGGATGGAAGACCTCGGTTCCGATCACGTCGGCCGGCAGCATGTCGGGCGTGAACTGGATGCGCGAGAAGCCGGTGTCGATCGCCTTCGCGAGGCTGCGGACGGCGAGCGTCTTCGCGAGGCCCGGCACGCCCTCGAGCAGCACGTGGCCGCCGGTGAGGAGGCCGAGCAGGAGGCGCGACATCATCGTCTCCTGGCCGACGACCACCTTGCCGACCTCGGCCAGCAGGTCGTTGCAGACGCGCGCGTGCTGCTCGAGCCCGGCGCGATCGCTCTCGCTCATCGGTGTCCTCCGGAGGCCGTCGCGGCGCGGCGGCCGCGGCGGGTGGGTTCGCGGAACGGGAAGGGCGGACGGGGCGCGGGAGTATCGCCCGGGCGCTCCCCGCTTCAACCGGCCCACGGGACACCGGGCGGCGTGCGCGCGTTCCGCACGCGCGCGGCGGCGCCCCGCGGCGGCGCTCAGTCGCGGCGCGCGAACCTCCCGGGCTCGACCTCGCGCGCGCGCCCGTCGGCGAGGGCGCGCGCGAGGTGCTGGCCCATGCTGCGGCGCTCGACGGCGTCGGCGAACGGCACGGCGTCGCCCGGCCGGTAGACGAAGCGGTGGGCGACGATCTCGTCGAGCGTGCGCGGCTGCGCGAGGAAGGCGAGCAGGCGCTCGTCGCGCGTCGCGATCACGCGCGCGAAGCGCTCGAGCCGCTCGAGGAACTCCGCGCGCTCGACGACGCCGACGTGGTGGAAGGTCGCGTACCAGCGCGCGTCGATCCGGCGCACTGCGTCGAGGCTGCGCTCGAAGTCGTCGAGCGAGCTCCAGGCGTCGCCGTAGTACGGGCCGAAGCTCGAGAGATCGATGTCGCCGAGGTAGAGGAGCGGCGGCTCGCCCGCCCCCTCGACGAGCAGGCAGCAGTGGCCGCGCGTGTGGCCCGGCGTGTGCACCGCCGTGATCGAGCGCCCGCCGAGGTCGAAGCGCGCGCCGTCGCGAAGCGGCTGCGCGTCGGGGCGCGGCGCGAAGTGGAAGCGCTCGACGACGGCGCGGCGCCACGGGCCCTCGACGTCGGGCGGGAAGCCGTAGAGCGCCATGAACGCGTCGAGCGACGCGAGTGCCGGCGCGTCGGCTTCGTGGAGCCGCACGGGGCGGTCGGCGAACAGGTCGAGCGCGGCGACGTGATCCTCGTGGCCGTGACTCAGGAGGCACCAGTCGACCTCGCCGCGGAGGACGTCGCCCTGCGGTCGTACGCCGAGCGACGGGTCGACGAGCACCGTCTCGCTGCGTCCTCGCACGAGGAGCGAGCGGCCGTCCGGGTAGCGTCCGCGCGCGGGTGCGACGAGCGCGATCGCGGGCCCGAAGCGCACCTCCTCGACGTCCCCGATTCCGCCCCCGCCTTCCATGTCGAGTAGGATACGCGCGCTCGCGGGAGGCCGGAGGAATCGATGGCGCGGCGGCACTGGCTCGTGAAGTCCGAGCCGTTCAAGTACGCGTGGGACGCGCTCGTCCGCGACGGGCGCACGCACTGGGACGGCGTGCGCAACTACGAGGCGCGCAACAACCTCGCCGCGATGGAGGTCGGCGACCTCGCCCTCTACTACCACTCGAACGAGGGCAAGGAGGTCGTCGGCGTCGCGCGCGTGTGCCGCGAGTCGTACCCGGACCCGACGAGCGACGACCCGCAGTGGGTCGTCGTCGACGTCGAGCCGCTCGTCGCGCTCGCGAAGCCGGTCGCGCTCGCGGCGATCAAGAAGGACCCGGCGCTCGCGGGCATGCAGCTCCTGCGCCGCTCGCGCCTGTCCGTCGTGCCCGTCGAGAAGGCCGAGTTCGAGCGCGTGCTCGCGCTCGGCGCAACGCGGCTCCCGAAGACGGCGAACGGCGCGAGTCGCGCGAAGCGCGGGCGCGCGAGCGCTCTCGGGAGCTGAAACGGAGGCAACGCCATGGACCTCGTCTACGACCCGTACTCGCGCCCCTTCCAGGAGGATCCGTACCCGCTCTACCGGCGGTTCCGCGACGAGGAGCCGTGCACGTACAACGAGGCGATGGACTTCTACGCGCTGTTCCGCTTCGAGGACGTGTGGGAGGCGACGCTCGACTGGGAGACGATGAGCAGCTCGCTCGGGCCGACGCTCGAGAACCGCGGCCAGATGCCGGGCGAGGTGTTCTCGATCATCGGGATGGATCCGCCGCGCCACACGCGCGTGCGCAACATCATCAGCCGCGGCTTCACGCCGCGCCGCATCGCGGCGATGGAGGAGGAGATCCGCGGCATCGCGAAGCACTACCTCGACCCGCTCGCGGCGCTGCCCGCGTTCGACTTCGAGCAGGAGTTCGCGGTGAAGTTCCCGATGGACGTGATCAGCGTGCTGCTCGGCATCCCGGTCGAGGACCGCGACCGGTACCGCGGCTGGGTCGACAAGGGGCTGCAGCGCGACCCGGACGGCGGGCTCGCGACGGACGCGATCATCGGAATGGGAACCGCGCGCCAGTACATCGCGGACCTGATCGCAAGGCGGCGCGCCGACCCGCAGGACGACCTGATCTCGATCCTCGTGAAGGCGGAGTACGAGGACCTCGACGGCGAGCGACGCACGCTCACGGACGACGAGGTGCAGGGGTTCACGACGCTGCTCGCGGCGGCCGGTGCCGAGACGACGGCGAAGCTGCTCGGCCACTGCGTGTACCAGCTCTGGCGCCACCCCGACCAGCGCCAGGCGCTGTGGGACGACGCCTCGCGCATCCCGAACGCGATCGAGGAGACGCTGCGCTTCGAGGCGCCGTCGCAGTTCCAGGGGCGCGTCGCGCTGCGCGACTCGACCTGGCACGGCGTGACGATCCCCGCTGGCGCGCGCGTCGCGCTCGTGACGGGCTCGGCCTGTCGCGACGAGCGCGAGTACCCCGACCCCGACCGCTTCGACACGCGCCGCCCGCACGACCGCGAGGTCTACTTCGGGCACGGTCACCACGTGTGCATCGGGAAGAGCCTCGCGCGCCTCGAGACGCGCATCGCGCTCGAGGAGATCCGCGCGCGTTTCCCGCACTACGAGGTGGACGAGGCGGGGATGACGCGCACCTATCAGGCGCACGTGCGCGGCTACGTGAACCTGCCGATCTCGACCGGTCGTTAGGCGACGGGTCGGCAGGGGCGCGCGCGTGCCGACGTCGCCGCCGGACGAGATCGACGTCGCGACGATCGGCGAGGACGTGCCGCTCCTCGAGGGGCTGCGCACGACGCGCTCGATCCGGCGACTGCGGCCCGACCCGGTGCCGCGCGCGCTCGTGCGCAAGGTGTGCGAGGCCGGGACGTTCGCGCCCTCCGGCGGGAACCGGCAGCCGTGGATCTTCGTCGCGGTCACCGAGCCCGCACGCCGCGCGTGGGTCGCCGAACGCTATGCGAGCGCCTTCGCCGGCTATCTCGCGAACTTCGAGCGAGCGGCGGCCGGTGAGACGGGGGTGTCGGAGGCGGCGCGCCGCAACGTGCGCTCGGCGCGACACCTGGCCGAGCGGCTGCACGAGGTGCCCGTGCACCTCTTCATCGCGGGGCGCGTGCGGCGCGGCATCGACCAGGGACAGGCGCTCTACCCGTGCGCGCAGAACGTGCTCCTCGCGTGTCGCGCCGTCGGGCTCGGCGCCTCGCTCACGCAGCTCCACCGCGTGCACGGCGAGGAGATCGACCGCTACCTCGGCCTCGACCCCGAGAAGACGCCCACCGTCGCGCTGATCCCGATCGGCTGGCCGATCGGGCGCTACGGGCGGCCGCCGCGGCGCCCCGTCGACGAGTCGCTCCACTGGGAGCGATACGCACCCGCGGACGGCGACTAGCATGGAGGCGCCGTCCGGCTACGCGATCGGCGCGGCCTCCGAGGACGCCGCCGTCGCGTCCGACGAGCTCGACGCGCTCGCGGCGATCGAGCTCGCGGCGGCCGCGCTCTTCCCGGACGAGGATCTCCCGCCCGCGCACCGCGCGGACACGTTCCCGCGCGACGGGCTCGAGGCCGCGCGGCGCGAGGGGCGGCTCTTCGTGGCGCGCGAGGCGGCGACGGGCGGGCCCGTCGGGTTCGCGGTCGCGGGCGAGCTCGACGGCGACGCGCACCTGATGGAGGTCGCGGTCGCGCCGCGCCACGGGGGCCGCGGCGTCGGGCGCGCGCTCGTCGAGGCCGCGGTCGCGTGGGCGCGCGGCGCGGGCCGCGAGCGCGTCGTCCTCACGACCTTCCGGCACCTGCGCTGGAATGCGCCGTTCTACGCGAAGCTCGGCTTCGCCGAGATTCCGCGCGCGCGGCAGGGGCCGGCGCTCCGCGCCGTGCTCGCCGCCGAGGCCGCGAGCGGGCTCGACCCGGCGAAGCGCGTCGCGATGGGGCTCGCGCTTCGCGGCGGCGAAGGGAGCGCCTAGCGTCGTCGGCGCGGCGCCTCAGCGCCGCGCGCCGTCGCGCATGTAGGTCGTCGCGAGCGCGTCGGCGTACTCGTTCCACAGCGAGCCGTCGTGCGCCTTGATCCAGCGGATCGCGACCTTCGGATGCGCGCGCGCGAGCGCGTACGCCTCCTTCACGAGCTCGAGGTTCGCGATCGGGCCGGTCTTGCGCTTCCAGCCGCGCTTCTCCCAGCCCGCCGCCCACTCGTTCAGCGTGTCGACGCACAGGCGCGAGTCGGAGTAGAGCGTGAGCTCGGCGTCGCGCGGCACGGTGCGCAGCGCGGCGATCACCGCGCTGAGCTCCATGCGGTTGTTCGTCGTGCGCGGCTCGTAGCCGTGGCCGCTGTCGACGATCGCGCCGTCCTCGACCCAGACCCAGCCATAGCCTCCGGGGCCGGGGTTGCCCTCGCACGAGCCGTCCGTGAAGACGCCCGTCGACGGGCCGCCCGAGTGACGCGCGAGCACCTCCTCGGGCGACAGCAGCTCCTGCGCTCCGCGCGGCACGCCTACTCCGCCTCCGAGGGCACGCCGTCGCACGCGTGCTCCGCGCACCGGCAGGGCTCGCCGTCCGGATGCATCGGACACGCTTCACCGTCCGCGTGCATCGGGCACGCCTCGCCGTGCGCGTGCATCGGGCACTCGTCGCCCTCGTGCATCGGGCACGCTTCGCCGTCCGCGTGCATCGGGCACTCGCCGCCCGCCTTCATCGGGCACTCGCCGCCCTCGTGCATCGGGCACGCGGCCGCGTCGCCATGGGCATGGTGATGTGCGCGGTGGTGCGCGTGCGGGCAGGGCTCGGAGGCCTCCTGCGGTGCGTCGTGTGCGCAGGCGAGCGCGAGTGCGGCGAAGAGCGCGGCCGCGGCCAGCCAGGTCGTTCTCGCGATCCGTTCCATCTCGTTGCCTCCGTCCCTCGCAGGCGCCGCGCGCCGCGCGCGACCGGCTCAGACACCCACGCGGAAGTGCACGACGTCGCCGTCGCGCATCGCGTACTCCTTGCCTTCGACGCGCATCGTGCCGCCCGCCTTGGCGCCGGCCTCGCCGCCGGCCGCGACGTAGTCGTCGAAGGCGATCACCTCGGCGCGGATGAAGCCGCGCTCGAAGTCGGTGTGGATGGTGCCTGCCGCCTGCGGTGCGAGCGTGCCGCGCCGGATCGTCCAGGCGCGCACCTCCTTCTCGCCCGCGGTGAAGAAGGTGATGAGGTCGAGCAGTGCGTAGGCGGCGCGGATCAGGCGGTCGAGCCCGGGCTCGTCGACGCCGAGCTCGCGCAGGAACTCGACCTTCTCCGCGTCGTCGAGCTCGGAGAGCTCGGCCTCGACCTTGCCGCACACGCGCACGACGCCCGCGCCCGCCTCGGCCGCGCGGCGCTCGAGCGCCGCGCTGAACGCGTTGCCCTCGGCGAGCGACGCCTCGTCGACGTTCGCGACGTAGAGGACGGGCTTCGCGGTGAGCAGGTGGCAGTCGCGCAGCGCGGGGCGGAGGGCCTCGGCGACGGCGAACGTGCGCGCGGGCCGGCCCTCCGAGAGGTGCGCGAGCAGCTCGGTGAACATGGCCGACTGCGCCTTGCCGTCCTTGTCGCCGCTCTTGGCCGTGCGCTGCGCGCGGTCGAGCCGCTTCTCGACGGTGGCGATGTCGGCGAGGCCGAGCTCCGTCTCGATCGTCTCGACGTCGCGCAGCGGGTCGGGTGCGCCGTCGACGTGCGTCACGTTCTCGTCGTCGAAGCAGCGCACGACGTGCGCGATCGCGTCCGTCTCGCGGATGTGGCCGAGGAACTGGTTGCCGAGCCCTTCGCCCTCGGACGCGCCGCGCACGAGCCCGGCGATGTCGACGAACTCGACGGTCGCGGGGACGACCTGCTTGCTGTGCACGATCGCGTCGAGCGCGGCGAGCCGCGCGTCGGGAACGACGACGACGCCGGAGTTCGGCTCGATCGTGCAGAAGGGATAGTTCTCGGCGGCGATGCCGGCGGCGGTGAGCGCGTTGAAGAGCGTGCTCTTGCCGACGTTGGGAAGGCCGACGATGCCGCACTGCAGGGCCATGGGACGGGGAGCTCCAGACTTCCAAGCGTTCTGCGTCGCGCTCTTCGTCGCGCCCGCGCGGCCTCGCTCGGGGGGCGGACGCTAGCGCTCCGGCCGGCGGGCGACGACGGTCAGTCGCCGCTGCGCCCGTCGTTGCGGTCGTACTCGGCGAGGAACTCGCTGCGGAACGCGGCGTAGGCGTCTTGCGCGATGGCCTCGCGCGCGCGCGCCATGAGCCGCTCGTAGAAGCGCACGTTGTGGAGCGAGCAGAGGATGGCCGACAGCACCTCGTTCGCGGCGAACAGGTGGTGGAGGTAGGCGCGCGAGAAGCCGCCGGCGCAGGCCTCGCAGTCGCAGGTCGGGTCGATCGGGAAGCCGTCGCGCCGGTAGCGGCGGTTCGTGAGGCGGATGCGCCCGCGCGCGGTGAAGACGGTGGCGGAGCGCGCGTACCGCGTCGGGATCACGCAGTCGAACATGTCGATGCCGTAGCCGATGGCGGCGAGCAGGTCGTGCGGGAGCCCGACGCCCATCAGGTAGCGGGGCTTGTGCGCCGGCAGCAGCGGCGCGGTGTGCGACGTGATCTGGCACAGGAGCTCGTGCCCTTCGCCGACCGAGACGCCGCCGATCGCGTAGCCGGGGCAGTCGAGCGCGGCGAGCGACTGCGCGCACGCGCTGCGCAGGTCGGGGTAGACGCTGCCCTGCACGATCGCGAAGAGCGCCTGCGCGCCCGGGCGTGCGTGTGCGCGCATGCAGCGCTCCATCCACGCGAGCGTGCGGCGCACGCCGGTCGCGGCGAGCTCGCGCGCGGCCGGGTAGGGCGTGCACTCGTCGAACGCCATGATGATGTCGGCGCCGAGCGCGTTCTGGATCTCGATCGAGCGCTCGGGCGTGAGCTCCATGCGCTCGCCCGTCACCTCGTTCTGGAAGCGCACGCCGCGGTCGTCGATCGCGACCTTCGGGAGCGAGAAGACCTGGAAGCCGCCGCTGTCGGTGAGGATCGGCCCGTCCCAGCGCATGAAGCCGTGCAGACCGCCGAGCTTCTCGACGAGGCCCTCGCCGGGGCGGAGCGCGAGATGATAGGTGTTCGCGAGCACCACCTCGGCGCCCGTCGCGCGCACCTGCGCGGGCGTCATCGCCTTCACGGCGCCGTGCGTGCCGACGGGCATGAAGGCGGGCGTCGCGAAGCGGCCGTGCGGCGTCGTGACGACGCCGGTGCGCGCGTCGCCGCTCGTCGCTTCGAGCGCGAACGCGAGCGGAGCGCCGGCGTCGTGCGACCCTCCGCGCGCTCCTTCGCGCGCGCCGCCGTCGCGGCTCGCGGTGTCCGTCGTCGACATCGGCCGCAGCATAGCGGTGCTACGCTGCGCGCCGTGCCGGACGCCACCGCACTGCCTTCGCCGCCGCGCCCCGCGCACTTCGGCGACGCGCTCGTCGAGCGCGTGCGCGCGCTCGGGCACCCGCTGTGCGTCGGCATCGATCCGCATCTCGCGCTCGTTCCCGAGCCCTTCCGGCGCGGCGCGATGTCGCCCGACGACCCGGCGACGGCCGACGCCGTCGAGGTCCTGTGCAACGCACTCGTCGACCGCGTGGCCGGGCGTGTCGCCGTCGTGAAGCCGCAGGTCGCGTTCTTCGAGCAGCTCGGCTGGCGCGGTGTGCGCGCGCTCGAGCGCGTCGTCGCGCGCGCGCGCGCGGCGGGGCTCCTCGTGCTCGTCGACGCGAAGCGCGGCGACATCGGATCGACCGCCGAGGGCTATGCGGCCGCCTACTTCGGCGCCCGCGCGCCCGTCCGCGCCGATGCGCTCACCGTGAGCCCCTACCTCGGGCTCGACACGCTCGCGCCCTTCCTCGATGCGGCGCGCGCGAGCGGAGCGGGCGTCTTCGTGCTGGTCAAGACGAGCAACCCGGGCTCGGGCGACGTGCAGGACCTCGCGGTCGCGGGCGAGCCCGTCTTCGTGCGGCTCGCGTCCGCGCTCGCGCCCGCCTGCGACGCGATGGCGGGGCCGGCGACGGGCTGGTCGTCGCTCGGCGTGGTCGCCGGCGCGACGCATCCCGAGCAGCACGAGGCGATCCGCAAGCAGCTCCCGCGCGCGCTCTTCCTCGTGCCGGGCTACGGCGCGCAGGGCGCGAGCGCGCGCGACGCGGTGCGCGGGTTCGTGCGCGGGCCGTCGGGCGTGCTCGAGGGCGGCGTCGTCGCCTCGTCGCGCGCGATCGCGTTCCCGTCGGCGGGCGCGAGCGCGTCCGCCGCGGGCTGGGAGCGCGCGGTCGACGATGCGCTCGCGCGTGCGATCGACGAGCTCGGCGACGCGGTCGCGCGCCGGGGTGCGGGGGCGGCGGGCTAGCGGTAGGTGCTGCGCGCGCCGCGCGACATGCGGCGGCGGGCGCGCGCGAGCTTGGCCTTGCGCTTCGCGCGGTGGCGGCTGCTGCGCTTGCTGCGGCTGCGGTGGGCGAGGCCCTTCACCTTCTTCATGACGACTCGCGGCTCCGGGAGGAACGGGGTTCGCGCGGCGCCCGACGGGAACGACGGGAGGGCGCTGCGGGGCGCCGCAGGGTAGGGGATCGCGCGCTCCGCGCCAGCCTCGCGCGCGGCCGCGCGCGCCCGCCCGCAAGCTAGTATGGGCCGCCCTCGCCACTGGCCGAAGGCCGCCGGCGCCGGCCCGCCGCCCACGGCGCGCGCCGCGCGGGTGCGCCGGCCGCGCGACCCTGGGAGCCGCCCCGTGACCAGCCCGCTCGACCGGATGATGGACTTCGATCTCACCGAAGAGCAGCGCGCCGTGCGCCAGCACGTCCGCGCCTTCGCCGAGGCGGAGATCCTGCCCTGGGTCGAGCAGTACGAGCGCGAGGAGCGCTACCCGCTCGAGCTGATCGCGAAGCTCCCGCCGCTCGGGTTCCTGGGGCCGATGATCCCCGAGGAGTACGGCGGTTCGTTCAGCGACGTCGTGACGTACGGGATCCTGTGCGAGGAGCTCGCGCGCGTCGACTGGGTGACGGCGTCGGTCGTCTCCGTCAGCAACTCGCTGTGTGCGTCGTCGATCCTGCGCTTCGGCACCGACGAACAGAAGCAGCGCTGGCTGCCCGGCATCGCGGCGGGCCGCACGCTCTGCTCGGCCTGTCTCACCGAGCCCGGCGGCGGCACCGACCTCGGCAACCTGCGCACGACGGCGACGAAGGTCGACGGCGGCTACCTGCTGAACGGCACCAAGGTGTTCATCTCGCACGCCGCACACGCGGGCCTGTTCTTCGCGGTCGCGACGCTCGACCGCGCGCGCAGGCACAAGGGCGTCACCGTGTTCGCGTTCGACCCGCGCGCGCCCGAGACGGCGAAGGGCATCCGGCTCGGCGACTTCCCGATGCGCACGCTCAAGCGCGACAACCTGGCCGAGGTGCACTTCGAGGACGCGTTCGTGCCCGACGACGCGCTGCTCGGCGAGGAGTACGGCGGCTTCCCCATCCTGGGTGCCGCGCTCGACCTCGGACGTTATTCGGTCGCGGCGCGCTGCGTCGGGCAGGCGCAGCGCTGCGTCGACCTCGCCGTTCCCTATGCGAACGAGCGCACCGCATTCGACCAGCGGATCGGCGAGTTCCAGCTCGTCCAGCAGAAGATCGCCAGCATGGTGTGCCGCGTGCAGCAGGCGCGGCTCGTCGTCCACCAGCTCGGGCGCATGAAGGACGCGGGCGTCGCGCGCGCGAGCATGGAGAGCTCGATGGCGAAGCTGCTCGCGAGCCAGGCCGCCGTGCAGAACGCGCTCGACGGGATGCAGATCTTCGGCGGCTACTCGTGCACGGCGGAGTACGAGATCGGGCGCCTGCTGCTCGAGGCGAAGAGCCTCGAGTTCGGCGAGGGCACGAGCGAGCTGCACACGAAGATCATCGCCGAGACGATGCTCGGCATGCGCAAGGGCTGAGCGCGCGACGGCGCGCGAAGGGAGCGACGTGGCCGACGAGCGACGCGAGCTGCTCGACCTCATCCTCGACGTCTCGTTCGAGCGCCGGAAGGTCGTGCTCTCGAGCGGGCGCGAGAGCGACTTCTACCTCGACCTGCGCCAGACGCTGATGCGCCCGCGCGGCGTGCGGCTCGCCGGACACCTGCTCTGCGAGCGCCTCGCGTCGGGGCCGCGCGTCGACGCGGTGGGCGGCATGGCCGTCGGCGCCGTGCCGCTCGTCGCGGCCGTGCTCGCCGCCGCCGCCGAGCGCGACCCGGCCACGGCGCTCGTCGGCTTCTTCGTGCGCAAGCAGGCGAAGAGCCACGGGCTCGCTCGGCAGATCGAAGGAGCCTTCGCCGCGGGGCAGAGCGTCGCACTCGTCGAGGACACGACGACCACCGGCGGCTCGACGCTCGACGCGCTCGACATCGTCGAGGCCGCGGGCGGGAAGGTGGCGCGCGTGCTGTGCCTGGTGGACCGCGGCGAGGGCGCGGCCGACGCCTTCGCCGCGCGCGGCGTCGCGCTCGAGCCGCTGTTCACGCGCGCCGACCTGCCGCTCGGAGCCGACGCAAAGGCGTAACCCTCCCGGCGCGGGCCGCGTACCCTCCGCCCGACCGCGGGCATTGTGCGTGCGGAGGGCCAGCCGGGTGCCGATCGACGTTCGCTTCGAGCCGGGCGGAGTGCGCCTGCGGCTCTCCGGCCGCTACGCCTATCGCGACGCCGTGCGCGAGCTGCTCGCCGCGGCCGACGGCGCCGACGGAGTGCGCCTGCTCGTCGACGGGCGCGGCTCGGACGTCGATCCGCCGACTCCCGCGCAGGCCGCGGCGATCATCGAACGCGACATCCCGCGCGTGCTCGAGCGGTTCTCGGAGATCGGCGTGCTGGTGGACTCGTTCGAGCTGCGCGAGGGCGCGCGCCGCTTCGCGGGCGCATCGGCCCTCCCGTCGCTCGACGTCGTGTTCGTCGATCCGGTGGCGGCCGAGCGGTGGCTGGCCGGGACGCCTAGCGAATGACGAGCGTGGTCGGGCGCCGGAAGAGGTGGCGCACCTCGCCGTGCGGCGTCTCGATGCCCGCCTCGAGCGCGCCGCGCGCGGCGAGCCAGGCTTCGAGACGGCGCATCGCGTCGTCGGTGAGCTGCACGCAGCCGAGCGTCACCGGCGCGCCGAGCGCGTACCGGTGCGCACCCCCGTGGACCTGGAAGCTGCGGAAGAACGGGATCTTCGCGTAGCCGAGCGGACCGCTCCGCGAAGGCCGCGTCGCCACCGCGCCGTTCGCGCGCGCGGCCGGCCCGGGCGTGTAGCCCGGGTTGCCGATCCAGTGTCGCAGGTCGAAGCGCCCGGTCGGCGTCGGATGCGCGGGCGTTCCCGTCGCGACGCGGTAGACCGGAGTCGTGATGCCGTCGGCCGTCGCGCGGAGCTCGAAGTGCTCGAGCTCGACGTCGATGAACACGGTGTCGCGATTCCAGTCGAGCGCGCCGAGCGACACGAGCAACGCGGCGATCATCGCGCCGCGCGCGAGCCACGTGCCACCGGCGGAATGCGAAGTGCGGCGGTCGCGCGCGCGCGATCGCCGAAGCGCATCGATCATCGGAGCCCGGTCCAATCGCTCAGCCATCGCCACCCTCGGACGGGGATGCCCAAGTGCGACACGCTGGTGGGGGATTCGATGTGACCGCGCTCACCCTAACCGCTCGTTAGTCGCATCTTCAAGCGCAAAGCGCCGCGCGACGCGCGTGCGAACGCGCGCCTCACATCGGATCGAGTGGGCTCGCCGCGGCGCGACGCGACGTGGGCTCGGCGCGATGCGTGGGCGAAGATCAGCGTGGTGTTTGCGCTTCGATTCCGGTTTGGCTTCGTGTGAGCGGCTCGATCGCGGAAGCCGAGGGCCGCGCGGGCCGACGACGGCTCGCATGCGCGCGCGACGTCGCGATGTGGTGGCGTTGCACCACGGCTCGCTCGGTGACTTTCGTGGATCGCAAAAGACGGGGGAGCGCTTCGACCGCGCGAGCGTTCGGGGTCGGTGTTCGCGAGCTTGTCCGCGCGCGCGCCGAGCTCGCGATCGGACCGCACCGCGCGCACCACCGGGGGAGGACGCGATGATCCGAGGGGTCCATACGATGTTCTACTCGGCGGAGCCCACAGCGCTCCGCGCGTTCCTCGGCGAGAAGCTCGGGCTTCCCGCGACGGACGTGGGCGGAGGCTGGCTGATCTTCGATCTGCCGGAAGCGGACATGGGTTGTCACCCGGCGTCGGACGCAGAGGGGGCGACACCGGGAACGCACTACGTCTCCTTCTACTGCGACGACGTGCGGAGCACGCGCGCCGAGCTGTCGGCGCGCGGCGTCGAGTTCACCGACGACATCGCGGACGTCGGCTACGGCCTGGCGACCCACTTCCGGATGCCGGGTGGCGTCCTCGTCGAGCTCTACCAGCCGAGCTATTCGAAGTAGCGGCCCAGCGGGCCGCGAGCGGGCCGTGAGCGGGCCCGACGCGGCGCGCCGCGCCGCGCGTTCGAATCCGGTAGCCTCGCGCGCCGATCGCAATGGCTCGCTCCGCCTCGGGTGGCGGTCCCGAGCCCGGCGGCCACAGGGCGAGCGGAGCGCGCAATGATCAAGGCCACCGACATCGCCGACGGGATCGTGCTGCACCTCGACCCCGACGAGCTCGAGGCCGGCGGCGGGCGGTGCTCGGCGAGCGGCGCCGGTCGCGTGCAGGGCTCGCACTTCTTCGTCTGCATCGCGTCGGACGAGCGGTCGGGGAACTGGGTGCCGCTCTTCTCGGCGCCGGGGCCCGGGCGCGAGCTCGTGCCCAACGAGGCGAAGTCCGGGCACCCGCGGTGGTGCGAGAGCGCGACGTGGTACCCGAGCGATCAGGTCTGGCAGGCGCCGCACGCAGCGGCGATCGCCGCCGCGATCGCAGGAGGCGACCTCAGCGGCGCCGGCGTGCGCAATGCGCTGTCCGAGGCCGGCGTGGATCTCATCTACGCGGCTGCGCTCGGCTAGGCGGCTGCCCGGCGCGCATCCTGGTCGCGTCGTCGGCGCGGTGCGATCGGAGGGGATGATGTCGCGCGTCCTCGCGCTCGGAGGTCTGGCCGGCCCGCTCCTGTTCGCGGCGGTCACCGTCTGCTGCGCGGCGCTGCGGCCCGACTACAGCCACCTGCACCACTTCATCAGCGAGCTCGGCGCGACCGGCACGTCGCACGCGCAGCTCATGAACTACGCGGGCTTCGCGCCCACCGGCCTGCTGCTGATGGGCTTCGGCGTCGCGCTCGCGGCGCGCCTCCCGCGGCATCGGTGGACCACCGTCGGCGCCTCGCTCGTCGGCCTCTTCGGCGGCGGGATCCTGCTCGCGGGCTTCTTCTCGTGCGACGTCGGCTGCCCGCAATCGGGCGGATCGATCGCGAACCTCGTGCACGACCGGATCGCTCCCCCGACGTTCCTCGCGGGCAGCCTCGGCGCCGTCTGTCTCGGTCTGCGCTTTCGCAGCCTTGCGTCGCTGCGCGCGCTCTGGGTGTACTCGGTCGTCTCCGGCGCGCTCGGCGTCGCGTTCCTCGCCGGGCTCGCGAGCACGCTCGAGAGCCGCGAGTTCACGGGGCTGTGGCAGCGGCTGCTCCTCACCGCGCTCTTCGCCTGGTGCGCGGTCGTGAGCGTGCGGCTCGCGCTCTCGGGGAGGATCGAGTCGCCCGTCGAACGCCCGCCGGCGCCGTGACGAGGTTCGCCGCGAAGCCCGGCGGGACGGGGCGCGCCGCGCCCCGAGCGGGCGTGGAAGGCGTGCGATGCCGCGCCGAAGGGGAGAAGGGGAGAAAGGGAGGATCGTCGGATGACGTCGCTCGACATCTCGTATCGGCTCTCGCTCGCGGGCGTGCTGCTCCTCTTCCTCGCGCTGCTGACGGGCGGCGCCGTGCCGCACCTCGTCAATCCGCGCATGGGCCTCGCGGCGCACACGACGGGCATCCAGTGCGCGCTCGTGCTGATCGCCTTCGGCGTGTTGTGGCCGAAGCTCCGCGTCGCCGGCGTCGCGGCCCGGCTCACGTACGTCGTCAACGTCGCGGGCGCCTACGCACTCTGGCTGGCCTTCGTCCTCGGTGCCGCGCTCGGCGCGGGCCGCGCGGCGCCCATCTCCGGCGCCGGGCACGAAGCGTCGGCGGCGGCCGAGGCGGTCTTCGCCTGTGTCCTCTACCTGGGCGTCGTGAGCTCGGTCGTCGGGACGGCGGCGGTGCTGCTCGCACTCGCGCGAGCGCGGGGCCTCTGGCAGGCGGCGGCCTGAGCCGCCGCGTCGAAGCGGCGCCGGCGGTCCGAGGGCGCGGCCGACCTGACGAGCCGGTCGACGCTTCGGCTCGCACGCCGCGCCGGATCGGGTGTCCTCGCGCTCTTCGCGCCGCGCGCGTCCGACATCCGAGGCGCAGTGACGTGGTTCCGGAGGACGTGCGGCCGAGCCTTGCGGAGATGGCGATCACGCTCGCAGGCTTCTCCGGCCCGATCGTGTCCGGTGCGCCCGGGAAGCCGCGACACCTGGCACCCGATCCGCTGCTCCGCGTCGCGGGCGCGATCGTCGCGTGCCTGATCGCGACCGTGTGCGGCGTGCTCCCGTTCGCCCTCTCGTCGCTCGCTCCGGGCACGGCGCTCGTCGGGTCCGCTCCGGTCGTGCTCGCTGGCCTCTCCCCTCTCGCGCTCGTCGTGGTGATCGTTCGCGCCATCACGCGGGGAACGGTCCGCCGGTCGTTCCCCGGCGTGCGCTGGCCCTCCGTCGCGATCCTGGCCGGACCGAGCCTCGCGAGCGTGCTCTCCGGGACGGGTCTCGTCGTCCCGTTCTCCCCGGGCATCCTCGTGCGGACCCTCCTCGCCTCGCTCAACGTCTCGGCCAGCACGCTCGTGGTCGCAGTGGCCCGCGCGGTCGAGAGCGACTCGCCTCCCGCCTGGCAGCTCGGCCGGAGGCGCGGGCGCGCGACGCCCGACTAGCGAGCGCGGACGATCCGATCGGCGCGGCTGCGCCGGAGGGACTGCCATGTCCGAGACGCAACGGCGACACGATCGACGCGACGACGTCGCCCTCTTCCTGCTCGTGGCGGATTCGACGGGGGCGCTGCTGCCGTACGCGGCGATCGTGGCTCTCGTCCTGGCCGCGCTGGTCGGGCCGGTGCTCCTCGCGCGCGCCTACTTCGGCGGCTGGCTCGAGACCGGGACGCTCGTGGTGGCGGCGGTCACGGCGGAGATCGCGTCGTTGCTGGCGCGCGACGTGCGGCGCGGGCGCGCCGGGCTCCTCGACGTCCTGCTGGTCTCCGCCGCCGTGCTCGTCTCGGTCCTCGTGGTGAACGCACTGCTCGCGGATGCCGGGTGGCCCGGCCTGTCCCAGTGACGGGTGGCGCGTGGCGTCGGACCGCGCTTGCGCGGGCGTCGCGGTTCCGGTCGATCCCCATGCGCGGTGCGACGAGAGAGGCGCGACGTCGATCCGGGCGTCTGGCGCCCGTGCGCCCGGATCGGCTTCAATCCGGGCGGCGCGTCGATGTGCGCGACCCTGCAACGAGGGCCTGACATGAAGATGGAGCAGTACATCCGCGCGATCGCGGGGAGCTTCGTGCTGGTCTCGCTCGGGCTCGGCTACGTGCACAGCCCGTACTGGCACCTGTTCACCGCGTTCGTCGGTGCGAACCTGCTGCAGTCGGCGTTCACGCGCTGGTGCCCGATGGAGACGATGCTCGAGAAGGCGGGCGTCGCGCGCCGGTCCTGAGCCGCGCGCGAGGGCCCGCTCGCGCGGGTGCGGGCATCGGCATCGGTTAGGCTGCGGCCCGCGCGTGCGCGGCGTCGCAATCCGCGCGCGAACCGGGGGCCCGTTGGATCCCGTCGACTCCCTCCAGCTCATGGTCGAGGCCGACCTCGCGCTCGCGGGCTTCGCGGGCATCGTGAGCGCGGTGTCGCGGCCCGGGCTCGGACATCTCACGCCGCTCCATCGGATGCGGCTCGTGAACCTGCTCGGGTGCTCGCTCGTCCCGTTGCTGCTGAGCCTCTGCGCGCTGGTCGCGCTCGCGGGCGGCGAGTAGGCGGGCCGTGCGCGACGCCGTCTCGCTCGTCGCGTTCCTCGCGCTGGTCGGCGCCGCCGCGGCGTTCGGTGCTCGGTTCGAGCCGGGCGCGTGGTATGCGGCACTGCGCAAGCCGCCGCTCACGCCGCCGCCCGTCGTGTTCGCACCGGTCTGGTCGGTGCTCTACGCCGCGATCGCGGTCGCGGGCTGGCTCGCGTGGCGCGCGCGGCCCGCGTCGCATCGCGCGCTCGGGCTGTGGGCCCTGCAGCTCGCGCTCAACGCGGCGTGGTCGTGGCTCTTCTTCGGTCTCCACGCGAAGGGCGTGGCGCTCGTCGACATCGTCGCGCTGCTCGCCGCGGTCGTCGCGGCGGCCGTCGCACTCCATCGCGTGCGCGCGCTCGCGGGCTGGCTGCTCGCGCCGTATGCCGCGTGGGTCGCGTTCGCGACGTACCTGAACGCGGGGCTCTGGTACCTGAACTCCTGATCGCACGATGCGTGCGGAGGCGCGTCCATGTCCGAGCCCGTCGTGCACGACGTCCCCGGCGCGAATGCACCCGACGTTCCGCGCCGGGAAGGGCGTCGCGCTCGCGACGTGGAGCTCGCGTGAAGCACTGCGCGGACGGCGACTGTCCCGACCTCCTCCGCGACCGTCGCCACGGCGAGTTCCGCGACGAGATCGCGGTCTGCCCCGCCTGCGGGAGTCGGCTCGTCGCAGGGCCCGCGCCACCGACTCGCCCGCCCGTCGACTGGGTCGATCGCATCGTCGTCGCGACGTTCCCGACGCCCGTCGAGGCGCATCTCGCGAGGGCCTCGCTCGAGGCGGCGGGAATCCCCGCGGCCGTCGAGAACGAACATCTCGCGGGCATCCAGTGGCTCTACGCTTCCGCGATCGGCGGAGTGCGCGTCACCGTCGCCGCGTCGGAGGCGGAGGAAGCGGCGGCCGTCCTCCGCGCGGTCGGGCCGGCGAGCGCCCCTGCGACGGTCGCGGATGCGCGCGACGAAGGCGATGCGTGCCCGCGCTGCGGTGCCGACGCGGGGCCGCCGTCGCGCACGCGACGACGCTTCCGCGCGCTCTCGCTGCTCGTCGGCGTTCCGTTCTCCGCCTCTCCGGGGCGACGGCGATGCGCGGCGTGCGGACATCGCTGGCGCGTCGCATAGTCCGGCGTCGCGAGCGCCGTCTGCGCTCGGTGGCTCGGGGGCTTCGAAGTCCAGAGCACGGGAGCGCCGATGACCTTCGAGCCGACCGACGTCGACGAGATGCTCCGCGCCCTCGCCGCATCTCCCGACCGCAAGCGCTTCGAGGCGTTCCTCCGGCTCGGCGTCGACGCGACGAGCGCGGTGCGTCGGGGGCTGCGCGACGACGACTGGCGCGTGCGTCGCGACTGCCTGCGCTTCCTCGACCACCACGTCGACCCCGAGTCGGAGGCGATCGCGATCGAGCTCCTGCGCGGCGACCCGTCGCCCGAGGTGCGCAAGTGGGCGGCGCACGCGCTCGGGTGCGACCGCTGCAAGGGCGGCGCGGATCTCGCGCTCGACCCGGTGCCCGCGCTCGTCGAGGCCGCGCGATCGGACGCGAGCCTGCGCGTGCGCCGCAGCGCGGTCGTCGCGCTCGCGTGGACGCGCCCGCCCGACGCGCGCATCCACGCGTTCCTCGCCGAGCTCGCCGCGGCCGAGCGCGACCCGAAGCTGCGGCGCCACGCGATCGACGGCATGGCGCGGCACGCGTCCGCGCCGCGCGACGCCTAGCGACGTGCCGCTCGCAGGGAGACAGTCGCGATGATGCGTGTCTACGGATCCCGGATCTCGTACTACGCGGGGAAGCTCGAGACGTACCTGCGCTACCGCGGCATCCCCTACGAGCTGCTCGCCATGACGCCGCACGCGCGCGAAATCCGCGCGGGCGCGGGCGTCGTGCAGAGCCCCGTGGTGCGGCTCGACGACGGGCGCTGGATGTCGGACTCGACGCCGACGATCGCGTGGCTCGAGTCGCAGCGCGCGAAGGCGTCGATCTACCCCGAGGACGCGGGCCTGCGCTTCCTGGCGCTCCTGCTCGAGGACCACGCGGACGAGTGGCTGTGGCGTCCCGCGATGCACTACCGCTGGAGCCATCGCGAGGATCGCGAGCACGCGAGTGGCGTGCTCGCCGACGAGCAGCTGCCCTTCCTGAACCGGCCGCGCTTCCTGAAGCGCCTCGCGCTCGTGCGCCGTCAGCGCGGCGGCTTCGTCGAGCGCGACGGCGTGTGCGCGGCGACGGTCGAGCACGTCGAGCGGACGACGCGGACGGCGTTCGACCTGCTCGAGGCGACGTTCGCGGTGCGTCCCTTCGTGCTCGGCGCGCGACCGACGATCGCCGACTTCGGCTTCGCCGGCCCGATGCTGCGCCACTTCGGGCAGGACCCGACGCCGGCCTCGCTCATGCGCGAGTGCGCGCCGCGCGTCTACACGTGGGTCGCGCGCATGTGGGAGGCCGCGCCGCAGCCCGACGACGCGCCGCTCGTCGCCGACGTCGACGCGCCGCTCGCGGCGCTGCTGCGCGAAGCGTGCGAGACGCACCTCGTGCAGCTGCGCGAGAACGCGCGCGCGTTCGCCGCCGGCGCGAGCCGGTTCGCGCAGGTCGTGCAGGGCTGTCGGTACGAGGGGCTGCCCGTGTCGCGCTATCGCGTCTGGTGTCTCGAGGAGCTGCGCCGGCACTGGCGCGCGCTCGACGCCGCGACGCAGACGCGCCTGCGCGCGCACCTCCCCGAGCCCGGCGGCTCCGTGCTGTGGGACGACGACCCGGCCGCGGCCTCGGGCTACGACCCCGAGCACGCGGCGCCCTTCAACCGCGCGATCCACGTGTTCCCGGGCGGCGTGCCGCGCTGACGCGATGCGCGGGCGGCGGCCGGTATGCTCCCGCCGCGCCTCCTTCGGGATCCGGAGACCCGCCATGGACGAGTCGCTGCGCGTCGAGGCCGTCGCGTTCCTCGACGGCTTCGTCGCCGCGTTCGCGACGTTCCGCGGCGAGGAGGTCGCGCGGCGCTATGCGCCCCCCTTCCTCGCGGTCGACGCGCGCGGCCGTGCCACGGCCTTCGCCACCGAAGCCGACGTCGCGCACCACTTCCAGGGCGTGCTCGACGACTACCGCGCGCGAGGGTGCCGCTCGTGTCGGTACGTCGCGCTCGAAGCGGTCGCGATCGGTGCGCAAGCCGCGCTCGTGTCGGCGACCTGGGAGCTCCTGCGCGCGGACGGCGCCGCGGAGCTCCGATGGCGCGAATCCTATGCAGTGCGGCGGACCGAGCGCGGGATGCGCGTGCTCGCGTCGTTCGACCACGCGGAGTGAGGCGCCGGACGCGCCGGTCCGCGAGGGGGCCCCGATGACCTCGCCGCCGTTCGAGCTCGAGACCGAGCGCCTGTGGCTGCGCGCGCCGCGCGCGGCCGACGCGCCCGCGATCTTCGAACGCTATGCGAGCGATGTCGAGGTCGTGCGGTACCTCTCGTGGCCGCGCCACGCGGACGTCGCGGCCAGTCGCGCGTTCGTCGCGTGGAGCGAGGCCGAGTGGGCGCGCGGGCCGGCCGGCCCGCTGCTCGCCTTCGCGCGCGAGGACGGTGCCCTGCTCGGGAGCACGGGGCTCGCGTTCGAGGCGCCGACGCGCGCCGCGACGGGCTACGTGCTCGCGCGCGACGCGTGGGGCCGCGGACTCGCGACGGAGATGCTCGCGGCGATGGTGGCGTGGGCCGCGCGCGAGGGCGTCGAGCGGCTTCACGCCTTCTGCCACCCCGACCACCGCGCGTCCGCGCGCGTGCTCGAGAAGCGCGGGTTCGCGCTCGAGGCGAGGCTGCGCGCGCACACGGAGTTCCCGAATCTCTCGCCCGGCGTCGCGAGCGACGTGCTCTGCTACGTCGCGGCGCCCGCGTCCTGACCGGGCGCGAAGCGCGCCCGATCGAAGAGGAGCTCCGCATGCTCGCGTTCCGCGTCCATCTCGCTCTCGTGTTCGGCGTCCTGGCCGTCTACACCGCGGTCGTCGTCGACGCGCACGGTCTGGGTCTGCTCCCGGTGTTCTTCGGCGACATCGCGAAGATGGAGTGGCCCGGACAGTTCGACCTCGACTTCACGGGCTTCCTGTCCCTGTCCGCGCTCTGGCTCGCGTGGCGTCACCGCTTCACGCCCGGTGGCTTCGCGCTCGGCGCGCTCGGGTTCTTCGGCGGCTCGCTCTTCCTGTCCGCCTATCTGCTCTGGGCGAGCCTCGCCGCTCGGGGTGACGTCGCGGTGCTGCTGCTCGGAGACGAGCGCGCGCGGCGCTGACACGAGCGCGGCGCCGGCGCGCCGCGAACGGAGATTTCCCATGGACCCGAAGCTCTTCCTCACCGTGTTCGCCACCGTCTTCGTCGCCGAGCTCGGCGACAAGACGCAGCTCGCCACGATGCTCTACGCGTCGGACGCGTCGCACCCGCGGCTCACCGTGTTCGCGGCCTCGGCCGGTGCGCTCGTGCTGTCGTCGGCGCTCGGCGTGCTCGCCGGCAGCATCGTGGGGCAGTACGTGAGCCCGTCGGTCGTGCGCTGGCTCGCGGGCGCGGGCTTCGTCGCCGTGGGAGTCTGGGTGCTGATCTCCGGCGACTAGCCCCGCGGCGCCCCGCGGCCGTGCAGGGTGCCGGCGCTTCGCGCGCCTAACGAGAGTCCGGAAGCAGCGGACGCGTGACGAGGACGCTCGTGCGCGCGAGACCGGCGTCGCGGTGGACGAGGGCGCTCGCGTATTCCGGGTCGGCGAGCATGTCGAGGAACGCCTCGGTGTCCGGGTACTCCATGATCGCGACCTGGCTCCAGCCGTCGTCGCCGCCGATCACGGTCTGCGCGACGTCGTTCAGCGCGACGAGCCGCCCGCCGCGCTGGACGACGTGGCGGACCGCGACGGCGCCGTAGCGTTGGTAGGCCTCGGCACCGCTCAGGCCGCGCGCGGCGAGCTCGTGGCCGGCGGGGTACGCGGCGCGCTCGCGGTAGGCGAGCAGGTTGACGAAGTGGAGCGGGCCGCTGCGGTCCGCGGCGACGAGCTCGCGCAGCTGCGCCTCGGTCGGGTTGTGGCCGCCGAAGTCGTGGGTGGCGAGGCGCGCGAGCGCGCGGTCGACGTCGGCGGAGGAGCGCGTCATGCGGAGGCCTCGTCGCGCGACCGCGTGAGCGCGAGCGGCGCGTGCTCGCTTAGGCTAGCGACGGCGGCGAACCGACGCAGGGCGGCTTGCCGCGCGCGCAGCGCGCCGTGTAGCGTGCGCGCCGCGCCCGGCGCGCGCACCGGAGCCCGTGATGGAAGCGCTCGGCACGTTCGCGGAGTTCTCGCTCGCGCTCGCGGGCTTCGCGGCCATCGCGCTCGTGCTCGTCGAACGCGGCGGCGCCCTGCCGCCCGGCGCGTTCTACGTCGTGCGCTTCATGGTCGTGAACGCGATCGGCCCGGCGCTCCTGTCGCTGCTCGCGATCGTCGTGCTCGCCGGCGGCGTGCCCGAGCCCGTCGCGTGGCGGCTCTGCAGTGGCGTCTATCTCGCGGTCGCGCTCTTCTTCGGGCTTCTCTCGGTGCGCCAGCAGCGGCGGCTCGCGAGCTCGGGGGAGCTCCTGTTCACCGGTGCGCTGAACGCCGCCGTCTGGTCGGGTGCGATGCTCGCGCACGCGCTCGAGGTCGCGAACCTCGCCGGTGTGCTCGGCGGCCCGTCGCTCGCGCTCTTCCTCGGCGGCCTGTGGATGCTGCTCGCGGTGGCGGGCGTGCAGTTCGTGGCGCTCCTCTTCCTCGTCGCGCGCTAGCGCGGCCGCCGCGCACGAGGCCCCCGTGAACGTCGCTCGCACCGTGTTCCTGCTGCGCAACGTGCTCGCCGGCCTGCCCGCGGCCGCCGCGATCGCGTTCGCGTTCGCGCGCGGCGCGACGCCGGTCGGCGCCGCGCCGTGGGTCGCGGGCGCGCTCCTCGCGACCGGTGGTGTCGTGCTGCGCGCCTGGGCCGCGTGCCACAACGCATACGGAGGCGGCCGCCCCAAGACCCTCGCGGTCGATGGCCCCTACGCGTGGGTGCGCAACCCGCTCTACCTGGCCAACGCCGCGATCGTCGCCGGCGCGGTCGCACTCGCGGCGCGCCCGGCGTTCGCGCCCGCCTCGTTCGCGTGGGCGATCGCCGTGTTCGCCGTCGTCGTGCGGCGCGAGGAGGAGCGGCTGCGCGAGCGCTACGCCGACGCCTATGCGGCCTACGCGGAGCGCGTAGGGCGCTGGCTGCCCGTACCGCCGCGCGGGAGCGCCGGAGCGGGCCGCGTGCGCGTCGGCGCGACGGCCGTGCTGCGCGCGATTCCCGGCCAGTCCGGGGGGCTCGCGCTGCTCGCGCTCGCGGCGCTCGCGCGCGCGGCCTAGCCTCGGCGTCGCGCGCGCCGCGAGACGCCGCGACCGGCACTCCCGCGGCGCCACGCTGCGCGCGAACGGAACACCGAAGGGAGGAGCGATGGGACACGACGCTCGCCGCGCGTCCGGGAGCGCGCATCGCGTCGACATCGACGCGCGCGGCGTGTCCGCGCGCGCGTCGCTGCACGGCGTCGAGATCGCGCGCAGCGAGCGCGCGCTCGTGCTGCGCGAGACGGGCCTCGCGCCCGTCGTCTACTTCCCGCGCGCCGACGTGCGCGAGGGCGCGCTGCTCGCCAGTGCGCGCAGCTCCCGCTGCCCGTTCAAGGGAACGGCCTCGTACTGGTCGGTCGTCGCGGGCGATCGCACCGAGGGCGACGCGGCCTGGAGCTACGAGACGCCGATCGACGCAGTCGCCGCGATCGCCGGGCACGTCGCGTTCTACGTCGACCGCATCGACGTCGAGGCCGACGTCGCGGACGCCGCGCCGCGGTGACGCCGCGCGCGGGCCCGCTCGTCGCGGCCGCTGAGCTCGCCGCGATCGCCTCGATCGCAGCGGGCTGCATGTCGGGGCACGTCGAGTCGTGGGACGCGGTCGGCGCGCCAGCGCCGTGCGCGAGCGCGGCACTGGGCACGGTCGCGGTGCTCCCGGAGACGGCCTGGCGCGAGGACCAGAAGGATCGCGCGGAGCGCGAGGCGATGGCGCTGCGCGCGATCGAGCGCGCGCTCGAGGGGCTCGGCTGCGGATCGCTCGCGCCGCCGGGTGGTGTGCGCGCACTCGCGCCGTGGTCGGCGCAGGGCGATGCGGCGCTCGCGGCCGCGCTCGCCGCCGAGGGCGTCGACACCGCCCTGCTCGTGCGCGTCGAAGAGCTCGGGCCGCGCGTCGCCGTGACGCTGTCCCTGCCCATCCTGTGGGTCGGCACGACCGAAGCCGACTTCCGCGTGCGCATGCTGCGCACGCGCGACGGCGCCGTGTGGCTCGACCGTCGCGTGCGCCGCACGTCGGGCGGGCCGTTCCAGCTGCGGCCGGCGGCGTGGGCCGAGGACGAGCTGGCGGCCGGGCTCCGCGCCGCGCTGGCAGGCGACGCGCCCCGGTGAGCCTCGTCAGCGGGCCTTCGCCCAGGCCTCGATCGCGCGCAGGTCGGCCTCGCCGAGCTTCGCATCGGGGTGGAGGGGAACGTAGAACCACAGCGGCATCTCGCCCTCCTCGACCTCCTCCCAGACTTCGTCGAGCTTCTTGCGCTGCTTCTTCGCGGTGTACTCGTTCCACGTCGAGAAGTTGACGTGCTCGCGCCCTTCCTCGACGTCGTGCGCGACGAGCCAGCTCACGGGGGCGACGCGCGCGTACCACGGCCAGCGCGTCTCGTTCGAGTGGCAGTCGTAGCAGGCGCGGCGCAGGATCTCGCGCGTCGCAGGGTCGGCCGGGACCTCGGACGTGACGGGCGGGTTGCTGCGATCGACGGGGACGAGCTGGATGGCGGCGAGCAGGGCGACGGCGGCGAGAGCGATGCGCATCGACATGGAATCCCTCCCGAGCGCGACTACGAGCGCAACGTCGGCGAAACCTAGCGCGCGGCGCGTCGCGCGCAGCGTGCGCGGAGCGGCGCAGGCGCCGCATTTCGTTGCGGCGTTAGGCACGCGTCGTGGCGGCGTCGCACGGCGGGACGCGCGCACTCGCGCGCGACGGCGTCGATCGTGACGGGCCGCCTCGCCGCGCGCGCGCGCAGCTTCCGCTACGCGGCCCGCGGCATCGCCGCGATGGTCGCGAGCGAGCCGAACGCGCGGATCCACGCGCTGGCGACGATCGCGGTCGTCGCGGCGGGAGTCGCGTTGGGCATCGATCGCGGCGACTGGATCGCGATCGCTCTCGCGATCGCACTCGTGTGGACGGCGGAGGCGATCAACACCGCCTTCGAGGCGCTCTGCGACGTCGCGTCGCCCGCACGCGACCCGCGCGTCGCGCGCGCGAAGGACGTCGCGGCCGGTGCCGTCCTGCTGTCGGCGCTCGGCGCCGCGTCGGTCGGCGTGCTCGTCTTCGCGCCGCGCCTCGCGGCACTGGCGGCGGCGTTCGCGGCTTCGCGCTGAAGCGTGCGGAACCGCAGGGGAGGGGATGTGGAAGAGCGGATCGAGATGGTGCCCGTCGCGTTCGTGCGCGGCGGGCGGAGCGCGGTGCGCGACGACGACTGGGGCGGCTCCGAGGTCGAGATCGTCCTTCGCGACGACCTCGATCCCGCGGCCCTCGACGGGATCGAGACGTTCTCGCACGTCGAGGTGCTCTTCTTCTTCGACCGCGTCGACCCGGCGAAGATCGAGGTCGGCGCGCGGCACCCGCGCAACCAGCGGGCGTGGCCGGCCGTCGGGATCTTCGCGCAGCGCGGCAAGAACCGGCCGAACCGCATCGGGTCGACCGCATGCCGCGTCGTCTCGCGCGCGGGCCGCGCGCTGCGGGTCGCGGAGCTCGACGCCGTCGACGGCACGCCGGTGCTCGACATCAAGCCCGTGATGCGCGAGTTCCTGCCGCGCGGCGAGGTGCGGCAGCCGGCCTGGGCGAGCGAGCTGATGCGCGACTACTGGGCTCCGGAGCGCGATTGACCTAGCGTGCGCGCGTGCCCGACCCCGCCGCCTCGTCCGCGCTCCCGTCGATCGCGTCGTCCTCGCTCCTCCCGGTCGCACTGTGCGCCGGGTGCGTGGCCGCGCTGCTCGTCGCCGAGCGCGCGCAGCGCGTCGCCGCGGTGGCGGCGACGAAGCTCGCGGCGTCGACGTGCTTCGTCTGGGCGGCGGTCGCCTTCGGCGCGCTCGACACGGGCTACGGGCAGCTCGTGCTCGCGGGTCTCGCGCTCTCGTGGCTCGGCGACGCGTTGCTCGTGCCGCCCGGCAACGGCATCTGGTTCCGCCTCGGGATCGGCGCGTTCCTGCTCGCCCACGTCGCCTACGCGGCGGCCTTCGTGCGCGAGGGCGTCGGGGCGGGCGCGGCGCTCGCGGCGGCCGCGCTCGTCGGCATCGGCGCAGCGCGCATCCTCGCCTGGCTGCGTCCTCACGTCCCCGCGGACTTCCGGATCCCGGTCGTCGCCTACGTCGTGGTCATCTCCGCGATGGTCGTCGCCGCCTGTGCGACGCACGCGGCGTCGGGCTCGTGGCTGGTCGCCGTCGGCGCGGTCGCGTTCGCGGCGTCCGACGTGTCGGTGGCGCGCGCGCGCTTCGTCGCGCCGGGGTTCGCGAACGCCGCGTGGGGGCTGCCGCTCTACTTCGCCTCGCAGCTCGTATTGGCGTTCACGACGGGCCTCGCCTAGCGTTCGCGCCGCGTCTGCGAGAGCCTCCTCCGATGTCGATCCGCCCCGTGCCCATCGCGACCGCCGTCCTCGTCGTCTCCGCGCTCGCGCTCGGTGCGGCGGGTGGCTGTGCGCGCGAGGACGAGCAGGCGGGTCCCACGCCGTCGGCCGGCGCCGAACGCGCCGCACCCGCGCTCACGGACGTCGCGACGCCGCCCGCACCGCCTCCCGCGTCGCCCCGGGCCGCGGCCGTCGAGTCCGAGGAGCCGTATCCGCCCATCCTGGAACCGCGCGCCGACGGACCGCCGGCGCCCGCTCCCTATCTTCCGATCGCGAAGCGCCCCGACCTCCTGGGCGACGGCATGGCGCTGCCGAGCCCGCCGCCGATCGAGCTCGACCCGACGGCGGGGGCCGGGTCTCCGCATGCGCCCCCTCCCGCGGCAGATCCGCCCACAGCGTACGAACCCTGACATCGGACGCTACTTGGGCCCGCGGGCCGGTGCGCCCGTGGCGTCCCGCTCCGCCCCGCTCCGCGCGCGACGGGCCCAAGTGCGCGCGCTCGTGCACGCGGCGGCGCGCGCCTAACAGCGTGCAGGTGCGGGATGGGTGCAATCCGGCACGGGGCGTCGGTGAGGCGCATCACGTGCGTCCGCATGCGCACCGGCGTCGCGGTCGCGCGCAGCGGGATGCGCGTCGCGCAGCGCGTCGCGCGCCGGCGTACCTAACAATCCATCGAGCGCGCCGGCGTCGGAAGTGCTCCGCCCACGGGGATGCGCCGCGACCGGCCGGTCCGACGCTCGCCTATCGAACAAATGTCGGCTCCACCGCGTGCGGTTCCCGGCGTGCGTGTCATTATTCGGCGCGAGAGGGAAGTGGAGTCGAGCCCGAGTGGGCTTCCTCGCAGGATTCGACGGGCCAAACGCGCACGCCGGTGCATGCTCGAACGAGCGCACTGCTTGAGCGCGTGTCGAAGGCTGTGCTAAGACCCCGCTCCCGCAGCCGAGGACGGTAGTCGGGTTTCCGAGCCGCAGGAGACGAACATGGCGAAGCGACGTGACTGGGATGCGATCATCGACAAGCTCAACAGCAGCAAGACGGGCACCATGAGCGTGAACATGGGCTCGCCGGGAAGCGCGCAGGTGACGCGCTGCCGACTGCTCGAGCAGTGGAACAACCTCGAGGTGTGGACCGTCGGCTCGAAGCTGCACCTCCGCGTGGCGCGCTAGGCGCCCGCGGACGCCCGCGATGTCGCCCGGAGCGTGTGCGTCGCCGGAGCGAGCGCCGCGACGGCGAGCCGCTCGCACGCGGCGCCGCGCACACGCGCTCCGCGGCCCCCGAGCCGCGGCGCCCGACGATCGATTCCGGAAGGCGGCGCCGCTGCCGCCGCCCGCCATCGCACGGGCGCCGTTCGCGACCTCCCGTTAGCTGCACGGGCTCGCTCCGAGCGAGCCCTTGCCAACTCCATCGCCGCCGTTCGAGGATGGACCGCATGCACGTTCGCGGCTCCGCTCTCCGTCGACGACTGCGCGCGCTCGCGTGCGCGGCCGCCGTGGCCGGCGCGCTCGTCACGGCGTGCCGCATGCCCGCGACCGGCATCGTGCAGACGCGCGCCTACGGCCTCGTCGTCGGCTCCGTGCAGGTCCAGCTCCAACGCAGTGCGGGCTCGCCGACGGGCGTGAACCTCGTGCGCAGCGGGCTCACGTACACGTTCGAGCTCGACAACGATCGCCAGGCGTGGAACCGACCGACGCCGTACGTCCAGACGACCGGCGGCCCGCAGCCCTTCGCGCTCTCGCTCCTGCCCGGACGCAACCGCATCGACGAGCTCGGCATCACCGTGTACGACGGGCCGGGGGCGTGGTTCGCGGGGCTGCTCTCGCGCGCGCACGGCGCCGACGTCCCGCTCGCGCTCGCGTTCGACGCCGATCCGCGCCGCGTCACCTACGTCGGGCGCATCCGCGTCGTGCTGCCGAGCCGGCTCGGCGAGTTCGACGGCCCGGTGCGCGTGACGGTGGAGGACGCGAGCGAGGAGGATCTCGCCGCCTATCGAAGCCTGCTCGAGGGGACGTCCGTTCCGATCGAGACGCACCTCGCGCGCGTCGGGCGCTGACGCCGTGCCGCCGAGCTCGCCGCGCGCGTGGCTGGCCGAGGGCATCGGGACGTTCGCGCTCGTCCTGATCGGAACCGGCGCGATCGTCGCGAACGACCTGAGCGGAGGGCTCGTCACGCACGTCGGCGTCGCGCTCGCCTTCGGCGGTGTCGTCGCCGCGATGATCTACGCGGTGGGCGACGTCTCGGGCGCCCACCTCAACCCGGCGGTGACGATCGCGGCCTGGCTCGCGCGCCGCTCGCCCGCGCGCGACGTCGCGCCGTTCGTCGCCGCGCAGGTCGCGGGTGCGCTCGCCGCGAGCGTCCTCGTCCGCGCGCTCGCAGCCGATCACGCGACGCTCGGCGCGACCGAGCCGCTCGCCGGGCCCGGAGCGAGCTTCGCGATCGAGGTCGCGATCACGTTCCTGCTCGTCTTCGTGATCCTCGGCGTGACGCGGAGACCGGACGCGACGCCCTCGGTCGCGGGGCTCGCGATCGGCGGCACCGTGTTCCTGTGCGCGCTCGTGGCGGGGCCGTTCTGCGGGGCGTCGATGAACCCCGCGCGCTCGCTCGCGCCCGCGCTGGTCGCCGGTCGGCTCGCGGGGCTGTGGATCTACCTGCTCGCGCCGGTGGCGGGAGGCGTGCTCGCCGTGGGCGGATGTCGCGCCGTGCGCGGCCCGGGATGCTGCTCGTAGCGCGTGCGGCGGCCGCCGGCGCGGCGGTGGGTGTCGTCGCGTGGGCGCTCGCGTGCGCCGCGCTCGTCGCGCAGAGCGGCGTCTTCGCGCTCTTCGTCGCCGCGGGCGTCGTGATCGCCGCGCGGAGTGCGGGCGCGGGCGGTGCTCGCGACGCCGCGACGGCGACCGTCGTCGCCGCACTCGGACTCGCGGCCGGCGACGCGATCGGTGCGCTCGCGATGGTGTCGTCCGCGCACGCGGTGTCGCCGTGGCGCGCGCTCGATGCGCTCGGCGCGGCGAAGGTGCTCTCGATCGGTCACGGGCTCTACGCGGCGGTCGACGGCGCATTCGCCGCGGCGGCGCTGGCGCTCGTGTTCGCGCTCGTCCGGCGGCTCCCGGCGTCGCGGCATCCATGTTAGGCGGCGCGACCGTGGCGCGTGCGGCCGCGGGCCGGGGAGGCGTCGGCGCTCCCGGAGCCCGGGAACCCGGCGCCTCGCAGGCGCGCGGCGCGACGGCCGCGCGCGCGGGCCGCGTCCTCCGCGCGGCCCGCGCCGCGACGCGGCTCGCCGTCGCGTCGCCCGCGCTGCGCGTGTTCGGCGCGGCGCTGCTCGTCGCCTTCGTCGCGTGGTGGGCGCTCGGGCGCGCGGGCGGTGCGGAGGGCCTCGCGCGTCGCTACGGGCTCGCGGCGGCGTTCGTGCTCGTGCCACTCCAGGCGCTGCTCGCGCTGACCCCGTTCCCGAGCCAGGTCGTCGCGCTGCCCACCCTCGCGTGGTTCGGCTTCGGCGCGGGAGCGGCGCTCGTCTGGCTCGGGTGGTGGGTCGCAGCCGGCCTGCAGTACGCGCTCGCGCGGCGCGCGGCGTTCGACCTTCGGCTCGACGCGTTCCGCGCGCGCCTCCCGCGCGCGGTGCGCGACCTCCCCGTCGGCCACCCGGCCTTCCTGATCGTCGCGCGCTGGGTGCCCGGCGGCTCGCACGTCGTGAACGCGGCGGCGGGGATGTGCGGCGTTCCGCTCGCGCGGCACCTCGCGTGTGCGGCCGTGTCGATCGCTCCGCGCGCGCTCTTCTTCGCGTGCGTCGTGCACGGGATCGCGCGGCTCTGATCGGACGGCGCGCGGCGCGCGCGGCTCAGTCGTCGCCGCGGAGGCGCGGAAGCTCGTCGAACAGGTCGCCCATCAGCAGCCGGAAGAACCGGTCGCTCGCGAAGATGCGCTCGCCCGCGAGGCGGTGGTCGCCGCGGACGAGGATGCCGAGGACGCGGTGCGTCTCGACGCCGCCGTCGACGCGCAGCGACACGTCGTACTCCTGCGCGAGCGAGTCGGCGCTCGCCCACTCCTCGATGAACGCGAAGCCCGCGCGCATCGGCTGGAAGTGCTCGAAGAAGTACGCGTAGTAGCGCCGTGCGAGCGCCGCGCCGCGCAGCACGCGCCCGCACGGGTGGAACTCGTAGACCGGGTCGTCGACGAGCGTCGCGAGCAGCGGCTCGAGCGAGCCGATGTCCTCGCTCTCGAGCGCGGCGTGGCGGTGGCCGAGCTCGCGCATGTCGTCGGCGGTCCAGGCGGCGTCGCCCTCGCGGCGCGCGTCGTCGTGCGCGGACATCGTGCCCTCTTTCGCGTCCCGCGGCGCGTCAGTCGAAGTGGAGCAGCCGGTCGGCGCGCAGCTGGCGGAGCAGCGGCTTGTCCTGCGCGAAGGTCACGACGAGGCCGACGCCTGCGGTGTAGAAGCCGTCGTCGTCGCGCTCGCCGCCGCCGGCGTAGATGCGCAGTGCGACGGGCGACTCGCGGCCGGGCTGGAAGTAGAGGTCGCCGACGGCCGCGACCGTCGGCCCGCTGCCGGCCTCGAGGCCGGCGCCGAGGCGCACCTGCGGCGTCGCATACCAGCCGACCTCGAGCGAGCCGAGCCCGAGCTCGCCGCCGTCGCCCCCCTCGAAGCCCGCGCTCGCGAGCAGGTCGACGTCGCCGAGGTAGACGCCGCCGATCGCGCTCGCCTCGACGCGGTCGAGCGTGCCGTAGTGGAAGTAGCGGACGAGCGCACCGCCGAAGCCTTCCTCGGGCCGGCGCCAGAAGACGGCGCCCCGCGCGCCGAGCGCCTCGCGCACGTCGCCGTTGCCCGACGCGAACCCGACGTCGGCGCCGGCCGCGACACCGACCTCGCGCGCGACGGGCCAGTAGTACGTGCCGCCGCCCGTGAACGCCTGTCGGTCGTAGTGGGCGAAGCCGAGGAAGTCGGCGCCGAAGCGCAGGACGGCGTGGGGCTCGGAGACGGCTTCGTCGGCGCGTGCGGACGGCGCCGCGAGCGCGAGAGCGACGCCGAGCGCGGCGGACGCGGCGCGCGCGATGGCGAGCGCAGCGGAAACGGTCGGGCGCGAGTGCATGTCGGGCTCCTCGTGGGTCGGGCGACGCAGCATCGCCCTTGCTAGTCCGCGTCGCAAGCCGGGTCCGGCCTCCGGCGCGCTCCCCGCCGTGATAGCCTCGCGCGCCGCGCGCAGTGCGTGCTCGCGCGGTGCGCGCACCGCGCGGCGCCGTTCCGGGCGGCGGCGAGGACGAGGAGGCTCCGGTGCAGGCGCGAGCGCGCGAGCTCCTTCCGCAGGTGTTGCTCACGCTGCAGAGCATCGTGCAGGCGCTCGCACTCGAGCTCCTGTGGGATCGCGTCGCGAACGCGCCGCACCTGCTGCCGCCCGGCGGTGTGGAGGGCGTCGCGTTCGCCGGGCTGCTCGCGGGCTGGCTCCAGGTCGGCGCGATCGTGCTCGGCATCGTGCTGATCTGGCTCGTGTACGTGGGCCTCGTGCTGCGGTTCGCCTGGGTGCCGCGCACGCGCGACTCGCTGTTCCCGTTCGCGATCGGCCTGCTCGAGTTCCTCTCGATCGAGCTGCTCGGCCCCGATCACGCGCCGGCGTGGCTCGCCGTGATGGGCGTGATCTTCTCCGTCACCTCGTTCGCGACCAACGACGTGTTCGTGTTCGCGAGCCGCGAATCGGGCGGGGTGATGGAGGGCGGCAGGCTCTCCGGCCTGCGCGACTTCTGGGTCGGGCAGCTGCTGGCCTTCGCACACCTGGCGCTGGCCGGCGTGCTCGCGGTCGTCGGTGGGTACGGCGCGCTGGCCGCGACCGTGTTCGGCGCGATCGACGCCGTCCTGCTCTTCCAGATGTGGCTCGTGCACCTGTACCTGAGCGACGCTCTGCGCGGGCCCGCGCCCGCCGACCCGGCGGAACGCGAGGCGGAGGCGGACGGCACGTGAAGATCTACACCACCGCACCGCTCGAGGATCCGCGCGCCGCGCGCACGCTCTACCGCGAGCTCGAGGAGATCGGCTACGACGGCGCGTTCTCGTTCGAGGCGAAGCACGACCCGTTCCTCCCGCTCGCGGTCGCGGGCGAGCACACGACGCGCATCCGGCTCGGAACGGCGATCGCGATCGGCTTCGCGCGCAACCCGATGAACCTCGCGAACCTCGGCTGGGACCTGCAGACGCTGCTCGGCGGTCGCTTCGTGCTGGGCCTCGGGTCGCAGGTGCGGCCGCACGTCGAGAAGCGCTTCAGCTCGGGGTGGGGCCAGCCGGTCGAGCGCATGCGCGAGCTCGTGCTCGCGATTCGCGCGATCTGGCGCGCGTGGGAGGGCGGGGCGCCGCTCGACCATCGCGGCCGCTACTACACGCACACGATCATGATCCCCGCGTTCGATCCCGGGCCGAACCCGTTCGGACCGCCGCCGATCTACACGGCGGGCTATGGCCCGCGCATGACCGAGGTGGCGGGAGAGGTCGCCGACGGCTTCCTCGCGCATCCCTTCCACTCGCGCGCATCGCTCGAGCAGGTGACGCTGCCCGCGCTCGAGCGCGGGCTCGCGCGCTCGGGCCGCACGCGCGCCGACCTCGACGTCATCGCCGTCGCCCTCGTCGTCACGGCCGACGACGAGCAGGGCTTCGAGCGCGCGAAGCTCGCGGCGCGCAAGCAGCTCGCGTTCTACGGGTCGACGCCCGCCTATCGTCCGGTGCTCGACTGCCACGGCTGGGGCGACGTGCACGTGCGGCTGAACCGGCTGTCGAAGGAAGGGCGCTGGGACGACATGGCGGCGCTCGTGAGCGACGAGATGCTCGAGACGATCGCCGTCGTGGGCGAGCGCGAGGCGATCCCGGACAAGCTCTTCGCGCGCATGCAGGGCATCGCCGACGGCGTGAGCCTGACGCACAACCGCTGCCCCGACCCGGGCCACTGGCGCGCCGAGGTGGCCGCGTTCCGCGCGCGCCACGGCGGCGGCGGTGGCGACGACGGCGACGGCGCGGGCGGGCGCCGCGCGTCGCGGACGAGCGCGACGCCGTGAGCGGCCCGCGCGCGCCCGGCGTGCACGACGCCCGGCGCGACGAGTGGCGCGCCGTCTACCGCTCGCTCGCGCTCGCGTTCGAGGACGACCCGGTCACCGCCTTCCTGTTCCCGCGCGCGCGCACGCGCGTCGCCCGCCTCGAGCGGCTCTACGACGTCCTGATCCCGCGGCTCGTCGCGGAGGGGCGGTTGCTCACCGACGACGAGCATCGGGCCGCCTCCGTCTGGCAGGGGCCCGACCCGTCGCACACGAGCCATGCGAGCGGCGTCGCGACGCTGCTCCGTCTCGGCGTCGTGCTGCGCAGCCGCGTGCGCGCGGGGCTCGCGCTCGCCGCCGCGCTCGAGCGCGCGCGCGTGCGCGAGCGGCACTGGTACCTCGGCATCCTCGGCGCCGCGCCCGCGCACCAGGGAATGGGGCTCGGCTCGGCGCTGATGCGCCCCGTCCTCGACGACTGCGACGCCGAGGGCGTCGTCGCGTATCTCGAGTCGTCGAAGCGCAGCAACATCCCCTTCTACGAGCGGCACGGCTTCGCGGTGATCGACGAGATCGCGATCGACGGCGGGCCGCCGCTGTGGCCGATGCGGCGCGAGCCGCGCGGGCGGACGCGTCGGCCGTGATCGGCGCCGCGGACTTCCGCATGGTGGAGGTGATCGCCGAGGCCGACCTGCGCGCGCACCCTTTGTGGGCCGACTTCCGCGAGTCGACCGACCGCGAGCGCATCCTCGGCTGGGGCGTCGCTCCCGAGCGGCTCGCCGCCGAGATCGCGCGCTACGACTACTGTGGGCGACCGCCGCTCTTCCCGGTGCTCGAGCTCGCGGACGCCGCGCGTCTGGCGAACCCGACGGTCGCGCTGCGCATCGAGCCGCGCGAGGGCGAGGCGCGCGTCGGCTATCGCGTGGGGCGCGACGCGATCGGCGTCTTCGCGGGCGGCGTCGAGGCGTGTCTCAACCCGCAGCTCCCGAGGCTCGCCCGCCGCGAGCTCGAGCGGCTCGCCGCCGCGCTCGGGACCACCGTCGAGCGTCTGCTCCCGCTCCGCCACGCGCGCGCCGACGACCTGCGCGGCGTCGACACGCGCGAGCTCGAGCGCGCGTTCGGCCCGCTCGAGGGCTCGTTCGATCTCGCGTGATACGTTCCCGCGCGCACAGGGAGGGAGCGATGGACGGCATCCGGACTGCGGCGCGCGCGGCGCTCGCGCTCGCATGCGCGGCCTCGATCGGCTTCGCCGCATCGCCCGCGACGGCGCTGCCGCAGAGCCTCCGCAGCGACGAAGACCTGCGCGACGTCGCCGAAGCGTTCCTCTCGGCAATGGTCGCGAACGAGATCGCCGAGGCGTATCGCAGCGTCGGTCGGTACTGGTCCGAGGGCGGGAGCGAGCTCGCGGCACAGATCGCGGGCGCCGAGGCGGAGCGCAAGCGGCTGCGCGCGACCATCGGGCTCTCGCTCGGCTGGGAGCGCGTGCGGCGCGACGAGGCGGCGAAGCGCGTCGTCCGCCTCGTGTATCTCGAGCGCTTCGACGAGGGCGCCGTCGTCTGGCAGCTCGTCTTCTATCGCGCCGATGCGTCCTGGCAGCTCGTGTCGCTCGAATCGTCGCAGGACCTCGGGCTGCTCTTCGACGGTCGTTAGGTGGGCGCGGGAACGCGGTGCGGGTGCGCCGGTCTTCCCGCGCGAGCGCGGCTCTGGCACCCTCCCGCGCGATGACCGCGACCCCCGCCCCGGCGCTGCGCAGCTTCGGCTCCCAGGCGCTCCACTACTTCGCGCGCGAGCACGAGGGCGTCGCGCGCGCGCCGGTCGGCGGGCCTGCTTCGTGGCGCGGCGCCGAGCTCGCCGCTCGCGGGCTCGACGCGCTCGCGACGCCGCTCGCCCCGCACGAGGTCGCCGAGCTCGAGGGCGCGGCGCGCGGCGTGCTCGCGAGCGGCGCCGCGCCGGGTGCGCTCACGCGCGACGCGTTCCCGCTCCCGCGCCTCGCGCCCCGCATCGCGGGCTGGGCGCGCGAGCTCGACGCCGGCCGCGGCTTCGTCCTGCTGCGCGGCCTGCCCGTCGAGCGCTGGGGCGACGAGCTCGCGGGCCTCGCGTTCTTCGGGATGGGGCTGCACCTCGGGACGCCGGGCGCGCAGAATCCGCAGGGCGACGTGCTCGGCCACGTCACCGACACGGGCGACGACGCGCGCGACCCGTTCGTCCGGCGCTATCGCACGTCGGGCGACATCGCGTTCCACTGCGATCTCGCGGACGTCGTCGGGCTGCTCTGCCTGCGCGCGTCGCCGGCCGGCGGAGCGAGTCGCATCGCGAGCTCGGTCGCCGTGCACGACGAGATCCTCGCGCGCCGGCCCGACCTGCTCGCGCGCCTCTACGAGCCCTTCGCCCTCGACTCGCGCGGCGAGCAGGGCGACGGGCGCGCGCCGTACCTGCCCGTTGCGCCGTGTCGCCACGCACGCGGCCGGCTGCGCACGTTCTACCACTCCGACTACTTCCGCTCCGCGACGCGACACGCGGGCGTCGCGCCGTTCACCGCCGACGAGCTCGCGCTGCTCGACCTGTTCGAGGAGATCGCCGGCTCGCCCGCGTTCCGGCTCGACATGCAGCTCGCTCCGGGCGACGTGCAGCTCCTGTCGAACCACACGGTCGTGCACGCGCGCACCGCCTATCGGGACGGAGACGCGCCGCGCGAGCGCCGGCACCTGCTGCGACTGTGGCTCTCGCTCGAGCGCGCGGCTTCGCCCGGAGAGGAGCGCGCGTGACGAGCGACGAGCGGCTCGACCGTCTCGAATCGATCGACGAGATCCGACAGCTCGTCGCGAAGTACTGTCTCGCGCTCGACATGCGCGACCTCGACGCGCTCGTCGGCCTGTTTCCCGAGGACGTGCGCGTCGGCGGGGGCGAGCGCGGACGCGCCGCGCTCAAGCGCTGGTTCGACGACACGCTGCGGCTGCAGTTCACGGGCACCGCGCACGTCACGGGCAACCACATCGTCGAGCTCGAGTCGCGCGACACCGCGCGCGGCCTCGTCTACAGCCGCAACGAGCACGAGACGGGCGACGAGTGGGTCGTGATGACGATGCTCTACTGGGACCGCTACGAGCGCATCGACGGCCGCTGGCTCTTCCGCCGCCGCCTCCCGCTCTACTGGTACGCGGCGGACCAGAACGCGCCGCCGATCGGCGCGAACAAGATGCGCTGGCCGGATCGCGAGCCGTACGAGGGCGGCTACCACGACTTCTTCCCGTCCTGGCGCGAGTTCTGGGCGAGCGACTACGACCCGGGTCGGGACGTCGCCCCGCCCGCGCCGCTCGGCGAGTTCCTCGCGCGCATGCGCCCCGACGAGCGCGGCGCGTCGGTCCGTGTCCGCTGATCGAGCGGCGCTCGCGCTCGCGGCGCTCGCGTGGCTCGCGACGGCGTGCGCGCATTCGGGCGGGACGCAGGGCGGAGGCGGGGCGGAGCCGGACGCCGAAGTGGTGGCGCTCGCGGGCGCCCTCGCCGGGCTCGACGCCGCGGTCGACGCGGGCGAGGCGCGGCTCGCCGCGCAGACCGCGCTCGCGGCGACGCGCGAGCTCGCGGACGTCTATCGCATGACGTGGCCCCCGCAGCTCCACAACGCGCTCGTGAACTCGGGCCTGCGCGAGCGCGGACTGTGCTGCCACTGGGCCGAGGACATGGCCGCGCGGCTGCGCGCGCTCGACCTCCGCACGCTCGACGTGCACTGGGTCGTCGCCCATCGCGGGAGCCGGCTGCGCGAGCACAACAGCCCGCTGCTCGCGCCGCGCGGCGCCGCCGTCGAGCGGGGGCTCGTCCTCGACGGCTGGCGCCGCGCGGGCGCGCTCGTCTGGGCGCGGCCCGGCGAGGACACCTATCCGTGGGTGCCGCATCCGCTCGACGGCGAGTGGGACCGGCTCCGCTGCGCCGACTGAGCGCGTGCCGCGGTCCGCGCGCGCGTGACGCGCGCGATCGGCCTCCTACACTCGCGCGCCGGGTCGAGATGCGCGCTCCACCGGCCCGGGAGAGCCCCCATGGTGATGGATCTCGGATCCGCGGCGCGTCACTGCGCGCTCGCCGTCGCCGCGTTGCACGGCTTCGTCGCCTCGGTCGCGGCTCCCGCGTCCGGCGCCCCGGCGCCGCGCACCGTGTCCGCGCATGCGGTCGCGCGCGAGCCGGCCTCGCGCGGCGCGGTCGTCCTGCTGCACGGGCTCGGTCGCAGCGCACGCGCGATGGCGTGGCTCGAGCGGCGCCTCGCGCGCGCGGGCTATGCGACGCACGCGGTCGGCTATGCGTCGGTGACGCGCCCCTTCGACGCCATCGTCGACGACGTCGATCGCGAGATCGCGCGCTGCTGTGCGGACGCCGAGCGCGTGCACTTCGTGACGCACTCGCTCGGCGGGCTCGTGCTGCGCGCGTGGGCCGCGCGCGCGAACGACGCGCGCATCGGCCGCGTCGTGATGCTCGGCCCGCCGAGCGCCGGGAGCGCGATCGTCGATCGCCTCGGTGCGCTCCGCGCGGTGCTCGGCCCGACCGGACGCGAGCTCGGAACGGGCGAGGACGCGCTTCCGGGGCGGCTCGCGCGCGCGGGCCCCGTGCCGTTCGAGCTCGGCGTCATCGCGGGCGATCGCAGCTGGAACCCGATCGGCTCGTGGATGCTCGAGGGGCCGGACGACGGCGCCGTCGCGGTCGCGAGCGCGCGCGTCGACGGAATGCGCGACTTCGTCGTGCTGCCCGCCGCGCACACGGCGCTGCCCTACGCGCGGGACGTCGCTGCGCAGGCGATCCACTTCCTCGACCACGGTCGCTTCGACCGCCGGCGCGCGGAGCGCGCGCCGCGCGGTGGTGCCGGAGCGCGGTGATGGACGCGCGCGCGCGATGGATCGCGACCACGCTCGTCGGCGGTCCGCTCGTCGTCGCGAGCTACGTGTATGGCGCACTCGTGCCGCCGCCCGAGGGCACGAGCGGCCTCTGGGGCGGCGTGCCCGACGCCTGGAAGCCGGCCTACACCCTGAACATGCTGCTCGCGGCCGCGGGCTTCTTCGCGTTCGCGCAGCACCTGCTGCGCGCGGACCCCGCGCGCGCTCGCGCGCGCATCGCCGGGCGCGAGCTCGGGTTCGGCGCGCTCGCGCCGCTGTTCGGCGCGATCGTCTTCCCGTCGGCGCTCTGGCTCCCGCTCACCTACGCGATGCTGGCGACGCCCTCGCGCGCGCTGTGGCTCGCGATCCTCGCGTGCCTCGCGACGGTCGGTGTCGCGGCGCTCGGCGTGCTCGCGTTCGTCGCGCGCATGGAGCCGCACCCGGGCCGCGCGTCGCGCGCGCTCGCGATCGCGGGCGCCGTCCCGTTCGCACTGCAGACGGCCGTGCTCGACGCGATCGTCTGGCCGCTCGTGTTCCCGCTCGACGGATGATCCCGGTGCGCGGCGCGACGGGCCGCGAGGGGAGGACGGCAATGGAGCGATCTCGGATGCGCGTCGCCGCGGCGCTGCTCGCCACTCTGCTCGCCGCACCTCTCGCCACTCTGCTCGCGGGCTGCGGCGGCCCGCTGCTCGCGATTCCGGGCGGCGCGCTCGCGGGCGAGCCGGCGGCCGTGCCCGCCTCGTGGGGCGCGTCGCACACCGGCGTGCTCGAGCTCGAGACGCGCCCGGGCGATCCCTACTCGGTGCAGGTGAACTACGTCGTGCGCGACGGCCGCCTCTACGTCGACCCCGCCGACGGCCGGCGCTGGCTCGAGCACCTGCGCGCGAGCCCGCTCGTGCGCGTGCGCATCGACGGGCGCGTGTACGCGATGCGCGCCGTGCTCGCCGGTCGGCCGGGCGAGCTCGCGGGATTCGACGAGGATCGCTGGATCTACGAGCTGGTCGCTCGTTAGGTGTGCGACGCGCGCGCGTCGCGCGTCAGACGGCGTCGATCGTTCCGCCCTGCGCGCGGCAGTCGGCCGGGCTCGAGAACTTCACCGCACCGTCGACCGTGCAGCGGACGATGCGGCCCTCGAGGTCGCCGCCGTGGATCGACTTCACGTTGCTCCACTCGAGGCGGCGGCGCGGGTCGGCCGGGGCCTCCTCCGCCTTCGCCTCGGTCTTCTTGCCCTTGTCGAGCATGGCGCTCGCCTTGTCGAGCTCCTCGAACGCGCCGCAGCCGGGGAGGAGGAGCGCGGCCAGGAGGGCCGCGCCGGCGAGGCCGCGCGCCGTCGGACGGGAGCGGTGGCGGGTCGAGGCGCCGTGCATGGCGCCCCCCATCGGATGGGTCGCGCGCAGGCTGAAGGCCGGGGCCGCGCGCGCCGCGGTCGGGCGGGGAGCGACCCCGGCGCGCCTTCGGGCCCCGGCCGGCAGCGCACGTGTCGCGCGCTCGCTATTCCCCGGCAGCGATGAGCGGAGACGACACGCGACGTCCGGCGACGAGCAGCGCCGTGCGCGGCCGGCCCGAGCCGGCATCGGACGCGGCGCCCGGGCGCGTCTGCGGAACGTGCTCGCTCTGCTGCACGGTCCTGCGCGTCGACCCGCTGCGCAAGCTCGGCGGCGTCGACTGCGTGCACCAGCGCGGCGGCGAGGCCGGCTGCGCGATCCACGGCCGCGCGGAGCGGCCGGCGCTCTGCGGCGCGTATCGCTGCGCGTGGCTGAAGGGCCAGCTCGACCTGGCCGACCGCCCCGACCGGCTCGGCGCGACCGTCGATCTCGTCGCGCCGGGCGGCGCGCCGGTGCTCGCGATCGTCGAGGCGCGCCGCGGTGCGTTCGACGCGTCGCCGCGCCTCCAGGCGATCGCGGCGCGCTTTCGCGCCTCGATGCCCGTGCGCATCACGGCGGCGGCCGACGCGCTCGACCGCGGTCTCCCCTCGCGCATCCTCCGCCCCGACGGCAGCGAGCTGCGCGTGCGCGGCGACCGCGTCGAGGAGTGGCGCGACGGCGCGCTCGTGCGCGCGACGCGCGCGGGCGCGATCGAGCGCGCCGCCCGGCGGGTCGCGCTCGCGTGGCAGCGCTTGCGCGTGCGCGGCTACCGCGGCGCGGGCTAGGCCCGACGCCGCGCAGCGCCTCAAGCCCCGCGATGCGCGGGCCGATCCGCGCCGCATGTCCGGCACCCACGCCTCGCCGCTCGCGCAGCCGCGCGGCGCTCGTCGCGCGACCGTCGCCGTCGTCGCGGCGCTCCTCGCGCTGGCCGCCGTCGGCGCGGGCTGCGCGACGTCGATGACGGCCGACGAGCTCGACGGGCGGCTCCGCGCGGCCGGTCGCGAGGTGCGCGGGCTGCGGGCGCCGCACGTCTTCCCGCTCTACGCCGCGACGCGCATGGAGGCCTACACGCTCCTCGCGGACGCGCGCACCGAGTCGCGCGAGCGCGAGTCGCTCGACCTCGCGCAGCAGTTCGCGGTCGCGAAGACGCGCCGGCTCCACATGATCGTGGGCGGGCCGTACGCGGACCTGAACCGCCAGGTCGTCTGGAACGCGCTCAGCTACCACGAGGGCGTCGCGCTTCCCGGGCTGGTCATCGTCTACGCGAGCCCCGGCGAGCCCGACGCCGACCTCCTCGCGCTCGCGAAGCGCAAGCGCGTCCAGCTCATCCACCGCCCGCTCGACTGACGCGTTCGCGCTCCGCGAACGAGCGCGCGGCGCCGCCTCTGCCGCCCGGCGCGCCGCGCCGACCCGCGCGCGTGATAGGCTCGCCGCCGCGCCCTTCGCGCGGAGGTCCGCATGGAGTGGGTCGCGTTCGTCATCGTCTGCGCCCTGATCGAGTACATGCTGTTCGGCATCGCGGTCGGTCGCGCGCGCGCGGAGTACGGCGTGGCCGCGCCTGCGATCACGGGTCATCCGGCGTTCGAGCGCACGATGCGCGCGCACCAGAACACGCTCGAGAACCTCGTCGTCTTCGTGCCCGCGATCGCGATCTTCGGCGTCTACGTGAGCCCGGCCCTCGCCGCGCTCGTCGGCGTCGTGTGGATCGTCGGCCGCTTCGTCTACTTCCGCGGCTACGTGGAGGACGCGCCGAAGCGCGCGCCGGGCGTGCTCGTCACCGTGCTGTGCAACGCGATCCTCGCGATCGGGGGTGGCATCGGCGCACTCGTCGCGTGGCTGTGAGCCGGGCGTTCGCCGACGACTTCGAAGCGCGGCTGCGCTCGCTCGGCGGGCGCGCCGCGCGCGCTCTCCCGGCGGACGCGCTCCCGCCGTCGTTCCTCCCCGCAGCCGTGCTCCTTCCGTTCTGGCGCGAAGGCGACGGCGTGCGTCTCCTGCTGACCGAGCGCGCGGCGTCGCTGCGCGCGCACTCGGGCCAGGTCGCGTTCCCGGGCGGACGCGTCGACGCGAGCGACGCCTCGCTCGAGGCGGCCGCGCTGCGCGAGGCGCGCGAGGAGGTGGGCCTCGACCCGCGCGCGGTGCGCATCGTCGCGAGGCTCGACGACGCGTGGAGCGGCGCCGGCCACCACGTCGCGGCGTTCGTGGGCTGGCTCGAGCGCCCGCCGCGCTTCGTCGCGAACCCGCGCGAGGTCGCGCGTCTGCTCGTCGCGGACGTCGAGCCGTTGCTCGCGCCGGAGGCGGCGGTCGGCATCGAGCACGAGTGGGAAGGCGAGCGCTACGTGACGTGGAAGCTCGCGGGCGACTGGGGCGAGGTCGTCGGCATGTCGGCCGACCTGCTGCTCGAGCTCGTGCAGCGCGTGCGCGGCGAACCCTGCGATCGCGCCGACGTGCGCCTCGACGAGCTGCGACGTTATGCGGCGTCGAGCCCCGACCCGCGCGCGGTGGGTCGCGGTGCGGCGAGCGCGGGCCGGCGCCCGCGCGCGGACGGCTGAGCCACCGCGCGCGCCGGCCGCGCGCGAACGAACGCCGCGCGCGGCCTCGGCGGCCGGGCGCGGAGGAGCGGAGGATCCATGGCAGGCATCGAGCTCTCGCCGACGACGGGCGTCGTCGTGACCGGAGGCGCGTCGGGGATCGGGCTCGCGTGCGCGCGCGCGCTCGCGGAGGCCGGGCGCGGCGTCGCGCTCTGGGATCTCGACGCGGCGACGACGGAGCGCGCGGCGCGCGAGATCGCCGAGGCGACGGGCGTCGCGGCGATCGGGCTCGCGGTCGACGTGCGCGCGCCCGAGCGCTTCCCCGCCGCGCTCGACGCCTCGCGCGCGGCGCTCGGGACGCTCGGCGGGCTCGTGCACTCGGCGGGCGTCGTGCAGACGGTGCCGGTCGACGAGCTCGACGCCGCGTCGTGGCACGCCGTCGTCGACGTCAACCTCACCGCGTGTGCGCTCCTCGTGCGCGCCATGGCGTCCGATCTGCGCGCGAACGCGGGCTCGGCGATCGTCGCGATCGCATCGCTCGACGCGCTCGTCGGCAACGCGGCGATCCCCGCCTACTGTGCCTCGAAGGCGGGGCTGCTCGGGCTCGTGCGCTCCGTCGCCGACCGGTTCGCCGACGACGGCGTGCGCGCGAACTGCGTCTGCCCGGGCTACATCGAGACGCCGATGATGGCCGGGCCGCTGTCCACCCCCGAGCAGCGCGCCTACTTCGAGAGGCAGATCCCGCTCGGGCGCCTGGGCGAACCGCGCGAGATCGCGACCGTCGTGCGCTTCCTGATGTCGGACGAGGCGCGCTACGTGACGGGCGCCGAGCTGTCGGTCGACGGCGGCGTCTTCCGCACGCAGCGCTGACGGAGCGCTTCAGCCCGTGTGGCGCGGCCCGATGGCGGTGAACGCGAGCGCCTTCGCGCCGTCCGCGAGCGCGTCGCTGATCACCATCGAGCCCGAGCTCCCGCGCAGCGCGTCGAGCGCGGTGCCGAGATCCTCCTCGTCGATCTCGTAGATGGCGAGGTACTCGTAGCTGCGGTCCTCGACCATCTGTCGCTCGGCGAGGCGGAAGCGCTGCGCGGCCGTGAAGCCCTCGACGCCGAGCACGTCGCCGAGGTGGACGTCCTCGTACCAGGTGTTGAACTCGTCGTGGCGGCCGTCGACGGCGTTGGTGAGCACGACGAGCACGTGGCGCGGCATGGCATCCTCCGATCGTTGCGACTTCAGTAGGCGACGGTGTCGTCCGGCTCGTCGACGACCGCGTTCTCGATCGCTCCGAGCCCCTCGATCTCCACGCGCACGACCTGCCCGGGAGCGAGGTAGCGGCGCGGCTTCATGCCCGAGCCGACGCCGCTCGGCGTGCCGGTCGCGACCAGGTCGCCGGGCTCGAGCGTGAACGCGGTCGAGAGGTGTGCGACGAGCGAAGCGCAGTCGAACAGCAGGTGCTTCGTGTTCGAGTGCTGCCGCAGCTCGCCGTCGACCCACGTGCGCAGCTCGAGCGCGTCGGGGTGCGGCACCTCGTCGGCCGTCGTGATCCACGGGCCGAACGGACAGTGCGTGTCCCACGACTTGCCCATCGTGAAGGTCGCCGAGCGCATCTGCCAGTCGCGCACGCTGACGTCGTTCACGACGCAGTAGCCCGCGATGACGCGGTGCGCGTCCTCGCGCGGCACGTGGCGGCAGCGCGCGCCGATCACGAAGCCGAGCTCGCCTTCGTAGTCGAGCTTGTCGCTCGCGCGCGGGCGGTGGACGGGCGCGAACGGTCCGTTCGCCGACGTCGACTGCTTGTTGAAGATCATCGGGACGGTCGGGGTCTCGAGCCCGGACTCGGCGATGTGATCGCGGTAGTTCAGGCCGACGGCGAGGATCTTGGGCGGACGCGCGATCGGCGCGAGGAGCCGGGTGCGCGCGAGGGGTGTGCGCGGCGCGGCGGGGTCGGCGGCGGCGCGCCGCGCGGCCTCGAGCCCGGCCGGGCCGAGGGCGAGAAGGGCGCCGACGTCGCGCGGGAGGCCGGGGTCGGCGGCCGAGAGATCGACGACGTGGTCGCCGACGACGGCGCCGAGCGTCGGCGGCGCTTCCGCACCCCGTTCGTCGAGACCGGGGGCGACAGCACGGACGAGCCGCATCGCGATCTCCCGCTGCGCGCGCTCGCGTGCGCGCGGCCCGGCATTATGCGCGATCGAACGCGCGCGGGGCGGAGCGAAGTGGCATGTTCTGCCCGCCCGTCCGTCGGTGTGGAGGGTCGCGCCGCGCGGGCTCCGGGCCGCTCCCGAACGCCTCGGCTCGGCTCGGCTCGGCTCGGAACGGAGGGGAGGAACGCGGGATGCCGGAACGCGAGGATCGCGCGCCGACCCACGGTGCCGGCGCGCCGGCCGCGAACGCCGCGCCGGCGGAAGCGGGCGCGCGAGCGCGGCGCGCGCGTCGCGACGCGTTCGGCGGGCCGCGGCTCGTCGCGGCGTCGGCGGTCGCGATGTTCGCGGCGACGGCCGCGTCGTTCGCGCTGTACGGCGCGACCGAGGAGGCGCTGCGCGTCGTCGTGCGCGTCTCCGCGCGCGTCGGCGTCGTGCTCTTCGCGCTCGCCTTCGCCGCGCGCCCGCTGCGTCAGCTGTGGGCGACGCCCGCGACGGCGTGGTCGCTCCGCAACCGCCGCTACCTCGGCCTCGGCTTCGCGGTCGCGCACTTCAGCCACCTCGCCGCGCTCGCCGGCATCGCGCTCGCGTTTCCCGACCCGTTCGTCGCGCAGCTCGACCCGGTGACGCTCGTCGGCGGTGGCGTCGCCTACCTCCTGCTCGCGCTGATGGTGCTGACGTCGACCGATCGCACGGCCGCGTGGCTCTCGCGCGCGAGCTGGCGCCGGCTGCACCTGACGGGGAGCTGGGTGCTCTGGGTGATCTTCCTGAACAGCTATGCCTCGCGCGTGATCGCGGGCCAGGCCGGCTATGCGCCGCTCGTCGCCGTGCTCGTCGCAGCGGTCGGCGTGCGGATCGCCGCGCGCGTGGCGCGTGCGCCGGGCCGCGAGCGCGGGGCCGCGCCGGCGGCGTGAGTCGCGGGGGCGACGCGTCCGCGCGCCGTTCGCGCCCGGTCCGGCTGGCGGCGGCCGCCGACCGCGCGATGCGCGACGCGGTCGTTCCGAGCTTCGCGCTCGTCGGCATCGCCTACGTGCTGATCGGCGTCGTGCACCTGCACACCGACCCGCACCCCGCCGTGATCGGCAGGGTGGCGGCGGCGAGCGGCGCGGTGTTCCTCGTCGTCGCGGCGGCGCTCCGCGGCTGGCCGGTCGGTGCGGTCGCCGCGCAGGTGTTGGTCGCGGCGCTCACCGTCGTCGTGCTCGCGAACGAGGCCCTCTTCCTCGGCGTGACCGCGAAGCCGCAGCACGCCTACGGTCTCTACCTCGTCGCCCTCGCGCTCGGACTGCTGGCCTTCCGCTCGGCCTCGTGCTTCGCGCTGATGGCGGCGTGCGTCGCGGTCTGGGCGTTCGGCGTGTACGCGTCGGGCGCGCCGCTCGCCGCCTGGAGCGAGCCGGCCATCGCGCTGGCGTCCGTGCTCGCGCTCGCGTCGGTCGTCCGCGTGTTCCGCTCGCGCTACCTGGCGCGCCTCGACGCGCTGCAGGCGAAGGCGCGGCAGGGCCTCGCCGCCCGCGACCGCGCGCTCGAACGGTTCCGCTACATGACCGAGCACGCGACCGACCTGATCGCCGAGCTCGACGATCGGGGGCGCGTCCTCTACGCGAACCCCGCCCACGAGTCGGTCCTCGGCCGTCGGCCGGAGGAGCTCGTCGGTCGCTTCGTCGGCGACTTCCTCGTGCAGGATCTCGAGGCGGGCGACTTCGAAGCGCTCGGCGATGCGCTCGACGCGGGCACCTCGGTCGGGCGCGTCTTCGAGATGGTCGCGAGCGACGGGACGCCGCGCGCGGTCGAGGCGCACGTGCGCTCCCACCGGCTCGCGAGCGGCGAGCGGCGCATCCTGACGATCTCGCGCGACGTCACGCGCCGCGCCGCGGAGGAGCGCGCGCTCGAGCAGTACCGCGCGTCGCTCGAGGAGAAGATCGAGGAGCGCACGGCCGAGCTCGCGACGTCGCTGCGCGAGCTGCAGCGGAGCGAGCGCCTCGCCTCCATCGGCACGCTCGCGGCCGGCATCGCGCACCAGGTCAACAACCCGCTCGCGGCCATCCTGGCGAGTGCACAGTACGCGCTCGCGAGCACGAGCGGAATGGACGCGACGGACGGGAAGGACGTGTACGTCAAGGCGCTCCGCGACGTCGCCGACGAAGCCCACCGCTGCGCGCGCATCGTGCGCAGCATGCTCCAGTTCGCGCGCAACGAGCGCACGGAGAAGGCGCCGGAGGACGTCGTCGCGCTCGCGGCGCGCGTGTGCAGGCAGTGCGAAGGCTATGCGATGTCACGCAGCGGCTCGATCGAGCTCAGCGTCGCGGGCGGCTCCGAGCGCACGCCCGTCACCGTGATCGCGGGCGCGTTCGAGCTCGAGCAGGCGCTGCTCAACGTCGTGCGCAACGCGATCGAGTCGCGCGAGCGCGGCGTGCACGTGCGCGTGACCGTCGCGCCGATCGGCGACCTCGTTCGCATCGCGGTGAGCGACGACGGCCCGGGCATCGACGACGGTGCGCTCGCGCACGTCTTCGACCCATTCTTCACCACGCGGCTGCGCGAGGGCGGCACGGGGCTCGGGCTCAGCATCGCGCACGGCGTCGCGCTCGATCACGGCGGCGACCTGCGCGTCGAGAGCGAGGCCGGCAAGGGCTCGCGGTTCCTGCTCGAGCTGCCGCTCGCGAGCGGGCTCGCTGGCGATCGCCAGCCGTAGCTCCGCCGCGCCGTCGGCGGGGCACCGCGTGCTAGGATGCGCGCCGCTTCGCCACCCCCCTGTCCTGGAGCACCCGACCGTCATGCGCGCACTCCGACTCGTCCGCTCGCTCGCCCGGCGCGGCCTCCCGTCCTTCGTGTCGCTCCTCGCGCTCGCCGTCGCGATCGTGCTCGTCGGTGCCGGCACCGCGGCGCGCGCGCAGGACGACGCCGACGCGCCGAGCGCCGACGAGGAAGCGGTGCCCGACGCCGGCGGCGGGCAGGACGACTTCCTGCGCGACGACTTCCTCGACCGCGGCACCGAATCGGACGACTTCCTCAGCGAGGACTTCCTCGAGACCGCCGAGGAGGAGGCGCCGCCGTCCGGCCCCTATCACTGGGGCTTCGAGGTGCCCGTCGACATCCTGCTCCTGCGTCCGCTCGCGTTCCTCGATTCGGCCGTCGGGCTCTCGCTGTTCGGCGTGACGGGCGCGACGGTCGCCGTGCCCACGGCCGTCGAATCCCTGGTCAACCTCGCGATCGACGGCGAGTGGTACTGGAACAACGGCGACCTCGCGCAGGCGTGGCAGCAGACGGTGCTCGATCCGTGGGAGTACACGTGGCGCCGGCCGCTCGGCCAGCTGACGTCGTTCTGACGTCGCGCACCCGGCGCGGCGCGCGATGAAGGTCACTGCGTCCTCGCACTCCCTCGAGCGCACGAGCGCGCGCGCGCGCCGGCCGCTCGGCGCGGCGACGGCCGCGCTCCTCGTCGTCTGGGCCTGGTACGTCGCGAACGCACCGATCGACTCGGTGCAGGGCGTGATCCAGAAGATCCTCTACGTCCACCCGCCGCTCGCCTACGGCGCGTATCTCGGCTTCATCGTCACCGCGATCGCGGGCGCGCTCTACCTCCGCACCGACCGCGAGGCCTGGGACCGGCTCGCGATCGCGGGCGCCGAGGTGGGGACGCTCTTCTGCGCGCTGATGATGATCACCGGCCCGATCTGGGCGAAGGGGACGTGGGGCAAGTGGTGGAGCTGGGATCCGCGGCTCACCGTGACGCTCCTGCTCTTCTTCATCTACCTCGCCTATCTGTTCCTGCGCGCGTTCACGGAGGGCGGCGCGCGAACGGCGCGCTTCGCAGCGGTCTACGGCATCGTGGGCGTGCTGCTGATCCCGCTCAACTACTTCGTGATCGAGATCTTCGACGAGCGCGCGATGCACCCCGAGAACCTCGAGCGCGGGAGCCTCGGCGCCGGCATGGGCATGCCGTTCCTGCTCGGCAACCTCGCGCTGTTCGCGGCCTTCCTGTACCTGCTCGTGCTGCGCTTCGAGGTCGAGACGCTGCGCGCGCGCGCCGCGCTGCGCGCGGCGGGGGAGGAGACGTGAGCTACGTCGTCGCCGCCTACGGCGTCACGCTCGTCGCGCTCGGGCTCTACGCCGCGAGCCTGTGGCGCGAGCACGCGCGCCTCTCGCGCGACGAGGAGTGAGCGCCGCCGACGTCGCACGCGCCCGACCGACCACGCACCCGACGCGCCCGGGATGACGGAGCCTTCGTGGACCTCGAGATCAACGGCATCGCACACGTGTTCGTGACGGCGGGCGACTTCGCCCGATCCCGCGCCTTCTACGGCGAGCTGCTCCCGCGCTTCGGCATGAAGCCCGTCCTCGACGGGCCGGGCTTCTACTACTGCGTCGGCGGTCGCACCGCGTTCGGCGTGCGCGCGCCCTCGACCGACCACGAGGGGGCGCGCTTCGACCAGGGGCGGCCGGGCCTCCACCACGTCTGCTTCCGCATGCGCAGCCGCGAGCAGGTCGACGCGCTGCACGCACTGCTCGTCGACCTCGGCGCGACGATCGTGCACGCGCCGCAGGAGGACGCCTGGGCACCCGGCTACTACTCGCTGCTCTTCGAGGACCCGGACGGCATCCGGCTCGAGGCGAACCACGTGCCGGGCAAGGGGCTCCTCGGCGACGCCTAGCATCGGCGGTCGGCCGCGCGCCCGTCACGCCGCACCCCCGGAGGAGGATCCGATGCAGACGTCCCACGGCCGACCCCGGCGCGCCGGCCGCCGCGGCCGCGCGCGCGCCCTCGCGGCGGCCTTCGCGGCCATGGCGCTCGCGCTCCTCGTCGCCGGGCCGGCGTGCACGGCGCTCAAGCGCCGCGCCTACGCACCCGCCGATCGCGACGCGTGGCAGCAGCCCGCGCGCGTCGTCGAGGCGCTCGCGCTCGCGCCCGGCGACCGCGTGGCCGACCTCGGCGCGGGCGGCGGCTACTTCACGTTCCGGCTCGCGGACGCGGTCGGGCCCGGCGGGCGCGTCCTCGCCGTCGACGTCGACGACGGCATGCTGAGCGCGCTCGCGCGCGACGCCGGCGAGCGCGGCGTCGCGCAGGTCGAGGTCGTGCACGCGGCGCCCGACGACGCGCGCCTCGCGCCGGCGAGCGTCGATCTCGTGTTCACGAGCAACACCTATCACCACCTGCAGGACCGCGTCGCGTACTTCGAGCGGCTCGCGGCGGCGCTCGCGCCGGGCGGGCGCGTCGCGATCGTCGAGTTCCGGGAGAGCCCGAGCTGGGTGGGCGGCCACCACGCGACGAGCGAGGAGGAGATCGAGCGCGAGATGACGGCCGCCGGCTACCGGCGCGTCGCCCGGCACGACTTCCTCGAGCGGCAGTCGTTCCTCGTCTTCGAGCGCGATGGCGAGCGCTAGCGCGCGCGCGGACGGCGCCGCCCCCGCGCGCGTGCGCACACTGCGCGAGCGCTTCGCGCGCGTGCGCGCCGCGACCGTCGCGCTCGCGCGCCCGCTCTCCGAGGCCGACGCGAGCGTGCAGTCGATGCCCGATGCGAGCCCGACGAAGTGGCACCTCGCGCACACGACCTGGTTCTTCGAGACGTTCGCGCTCGAGCGCTTCGAGCCCGCGTTCGCGCCGCACGACCCCGCCTATCGCGTGCTCTTCAACTCCTACTACAACAGCATCGGCGAGCAGCATCCCCGGCCGCTCCGCGGGCTCGTCACGCGCCCGGGTCTCGCCGAGGTGCTCGCGTACCGCGCGGCGGTCGACTCGCGGGTCGAGCGGCTGCTCGACGCGCCGCACGACGCGCTCTGCGACCTCGTCGAGCTCGGGCTCGAGCACGAGCAGCAGCATCAGGAGCTCGTGCTCACCGACCTCCAGCACGCGCTCGCGCAGAACCCGCTCCTCCCCGCCTACGCGCCCCGTCCGCAGCGCCCCGCGGAGGGCGTGCCCACGCCGCTCGCGTGGGCGGCGTTCGACGAAGCGCTCTGCGAGATCGGCGACGCGGGCGCGGGCTTCGCGTTCGACAACGAGCGCCCGCGCCACCGCGTGTTCGTCGAGGCCTTCGAGATCGCGTCGCGCGCCGTCACGAACGGCGAGTGGATCGCGTTCGTCGAGGACGGGGGCTATGCGACGCCGTCGCTGTGGCTCTCGGACGGCTGGACGCGCCGCTGCGCCGAAGGCTGGGAGGCGCCGCTCTACTGGCAGCGCGCCGAGGCCGGCGCGCCGTGGGAGCGCTTCACGCTCGGCGGGCTCGTCCCCGCGCACGCCGACGAGCCCGTCTGCCACGTGAGCTACTACGAGGCCGACGCGTTCGCGACCTGGGCCGGCGCGCGCCTCCCGACCGAGGCCGAGTGGGAGCGCACGGCGGAGCGGTTCGCGCCCGCGCCCGACGCCGGCCGGCGCGCGGGCTTCGCGGAGGGCGGCGCGCTGCGCCCGCTCGGCTGCGCGGGCGACGCGGACGACGCGTCGCCGACCCTCGGCGCGCACGCCGGCGCTCCCGCAGTGCGACACCTGCTCGGCCACGTCTGGGAGTGGACGCGCAGTCCGTACGTCGCCTACCCGCGCTTCCGGCCCGCTGCGGGCGCGCTCGGCGAGTACAACGGCAAGTTCATGGCCGACCAGTGGGTGCTGCGCGGCGGCTCGTGCGCGACGCCCGCCGAGCACGTCCGCACGACGTACCGGAACTTCTTCCCGGCCGCGGCGCGCTGGCAGTTCAGCGGGCTCCGGCTCGCGCGCGACCCCGCCTAGCGCGCTGCGCGCCGGCTCGCGCCGTGCGCCGCTCCGCCCCGCGCGCCGCGCCTACTGTGCGGAGCCGGCGAGGTCGACCGCGGCCTCGAGCGTCGCGGCCTGCGCGCGCGCGCCGAGGGCGCGCAGGCGCTCGAGCTCGGCGCGCGCGGCGCGCACGTCGCCGCGCGCGGCCGCGAGGAGCCCGGCGTTCGCGATCGCCTTCGGGAAGAACGGGTTCGCGCCGAGCGCGGCGTCGAGCGCGCGCCGCGCGCCGTCGAGGTCGCGCCGTTCGGCGAGCACGCTCGCGAGGTGGTTCCACGCGCCGGCGTCGGCGGGCTCCCGCTCGACCCACGCGCGCAGCCGCGCGATCGCCTCGCCCGCGTCGCCGCGCTCCTGCGCGAGGCCCGCGAGCCCGAGGGCGGCACCGCGGCTTCCCGGATCGGTGCTCGCCGCCTCGCGGAAGAGCTCCTCGGCGCGCGCCGCGTCGCCGCCGCGATGGGCCTCGCTCGCGCGCTCCGCCAGGCGGTCGGCGCGCGCGCGTCGCGCGAGCGCGAGATTCGCGCTCTCCGCTTCGGCTTCGAGCGCGTCCGCGGCGTCGCGATCGCCGCGCTCGCGCAGGCGGCGCGCCTCGAGCCAGGTCTCGAGCGGCGAGGGCGCGTCCGCGTCTCCGCGCGCGGTGCGCGCGAGCGCGACGAGTGCCTCGAAGATCGCGGCGTCGTCGCCGCCGCTCCCGCGCGCCGCGTGCATCTCGAGTCGCGGGACGTCGTCGCGGAGCACTTCGCCGGCGCCGAACGCGGCGCGCACGTCGTCGGCGCTCGCGATGCGCCGCGCCGCGAGCGGGTCGCCGCCCGGCCGCGCGAGGCCGAGGTCGTCGAGCGCGAAGCCCGCCGCGGCGAGCCTCGCGGCGAGGGTCGCGTCGTCGGGGAGTGCGAACGGCTCGTGCGCTCCGAGCAGGATCGCGTTGCGCGCTCCCCAGAGCACGACGCCGTGCTCGAACACGTCGAAGAACGTGCGCGCGATCGATCGGAAGCTCGCGGCGGCGATGCGCTCGGCCGGAATCCACTGCGTGGCGATCCCGCTCGGCGCGACGGCGCGCGCGAGCCGCTCGAAGTACTCGCGCGAGTAGAGCCCCGTGGCGCCGAGCGACCACGGGTGGAGCGTGTTCGCGACGACGACGTCGAACGGCGCGTCGACGCGGCGGAGCCATGCGCGCGCGTCGCGGTGGTGGAGCACGAGCGCGCGGTCGCGCAGCACGCCGCGGTTCGCGGGCTCGAGGTAGCGCCCGGCGCGCAGCACCTCGTCCGCGATCTCGACGCACTCGATCGCGTCGAGCGGGAAGCGCGCGGCCGCGCCGAGCGTGATGCCGGCGCCGAAGCCGACCTCGAGGAAGCGCCGTGGCGCGGGATGGATCGCGAGCGGGAGCGCGGCGAGCAGCTCTTCCGTGCGGCGCGCGTCGCCGCCGGTGAACGCCTCGGAGTCGCCGTCGACGACGAGCTCGCGCTCGCCGTCGCGATCGACGACGACGGCCGTCGCGTGGCGCCCGTGCTCGACGTGGATCGCGCCCGGCGGCTGTCGCTGTGCGGCGCCCCACGTCCCGAGCGCCGTCGCGACCGCCGTGGCGCCGACGGCGCGCGCGGCGGCGCGCGCGAGCGGCATGCGCGCGGGCTCGCGGTCGTGCGCGCGCGCGAGCAGCGCGAGGCCGATCGCGAGGTTCGCGCCCGCGCACGCGAGCGCGCCGCCGACGAGACCGAACGCGGGCAGCAGTGCGAGCGGCGCGGCGAGCGAGCCCGCGATGCCGCCGGCCGTGTTCCACGCGGCGAGTGCGCCGAAGGAGCGGCCGGGCGCCGTGTCGAGCACGAGGCGCGCGAACAGCGGGAATGCGGCGCCCATGCAGAAGGCGGGCGGGAGCGTCCCGAGCGCGACGGCGGCGAGCGAGGCCGCGGAGATGCCCGATGCGCCGCGCGCGAGCGGCGGCGCGAGCACGGCGAGGCCCGCCGCGATCGCGATCGCGCACGCGACCTCGACGCGCGCGAGCAGCGCGCGCGGCGTCGACGTGGAGGCGGCGCGCCGCGCGAGCGCGAGGTTCCCGGCCGCGAGCCCGGCGAGGAAGGTCGCGAGCACGAGTGCCCACGCGAAGAGCGACGAGCCGAGGTGGAGCGCGGCCATGCGCGCCGACAGCACCTCGAAGCCGAGCGTCGCGAAGCCGGCCGCGGCGGCGAGCGAGAGCGTGCCGAGGGGGAGCGGCGCCCGCGGCGCGGGCAGCGCAGGGCGCTCCGCCGCGTCCGCCGCGGGCTCGGCGCCCGGCGTGCGCGCATCGACCGCGGCGGCGTCGTCTGCACCGACCGCGCCGCTCGTCGCCGCTCGGGCGCGCGGCGCCCGATCGAGTGCGACGGCGAGTGCGCCGACGCCCGCCGCGCAAAGCGCGCCCGCGACGAGCGTCGCCCACAGGCCGGACGTCGGGATCGCGAACGCGGCGGCGGCGACGCCGAGCACGGCGCCCGCGGTGTTGATGCCCTGGATCGCGCCGGCCGGCGCGGCCGCGCGCGCCGCGAGCGCGCCCGTGCTGCGAAGCAGCGCGGGCTGCGTGCCGCCGAGCAGGAACGTGACCGGGAAGATCGCGGCCGCGCACGCCGCGAGCATGGCGCTCGCGCTCGCCGGCCCGTGCGCGTCGAGCGCGCGCAGCGCGGCCGTCGCCGCGACGGCGAGCGCCGCCGCTGTGATCTCGAGCAGCCCGTAGAAGCGGAGCGGCCGCGCGCTCGCGTCGACCCGCGCGCCGAGCGCGCGCGACCCGAGCGCGAGCCCGCCGAAGAAGGCCGCGACCACGGTCGCGATCGCGTCGATCTGCACGCCCGCGAGCAGCGCGACCTCGCGCGTCCACACCACCTGGTAGACGAGCGCGGGCGCGCCGGAGAGGAATGCGAGCAGGAGCGCGTGCACGGCCGGCGGAGAGTACCCGAGCGGCGAAGCGCGCCAGGCCTCAGCGCGACTTCGGAATGAACGGATCGAAGGCCGTCACGATCGCGCTCGCGATGTTCGACTTGTCCTCGAAGATCTCCCCGCCCGTGCGGTCCGTCCACTGGTACCGATAGACGCTGCCCCGCGTTCCCCCCGAGAGCTTCTGGGCGAGGTCGATCCCGCCGAATCCCTCGTGAACGACCGTTGCCTGGCGGTCGACGACGCGGATGCGGGCGGAGGTCGCGACGATGTCGCCGCTGAACTGCCCATGGAACTCGATGCCTTCGATCTCCCAGAGCCCTTCGATCACCACCTTGCGGCCGACGCCGTCCCACCGGCCCTTCGTGCCGACGAGCTTCGCCTGCCGGTAGAGGACGTGCGGAACGACGAGCACCGTGTCCGTTCCGGGCTCGGCGAGGCGCTCGAGCACGCGGCCGAGGATGGCCGCGAAGCCCTCGTTCGTGAGCTTCGCGCGTGCGGTGTCGCCGAGCTCGGCCTCCCAGGCCTCGATGAACGCGGGCGGCTCGACGGGCTGCACGCGCACGCCGCTGCGCTCGAGATAGGCCTCGACGAGCGCCTGGACGTGCTCCTCGCCCGCGCGGATCTGCGGCGGGCTCGTGGAGTCGAAGTTCACGGGCGCGACGATCGCGACGTCGGGCAGCACGAGGGGCGGCGGTGGCGCCTTGCAGGCCGCGGTCGCGGCCGCCGCCGCGGCGAGTGCGGCGAGCGCGGTGACTCGCAGGAGCCGGAGCGCGCGGCTCCGCGCTCCGCGCGACCGATGGCGGTCTGCGTCCATGCGTCCTCCTGGCCCCGGCGCTCGCACTCTACGCGAGCCCGTGCGGAGCGTCACGCGGAATGACTAACGAACGCGGAAGCCCGCCTCGCGCGGGGCGTCGATCGCCTCGTGCGCGAGCACCTCGACGTCGTCGACGCGCGCGTTCTCGGGCCCGCGGCGCACGAAGGCGAGCGCGAGATCGACGGCCCCGGTCGGGCCCTCGAAGACGGCCTCCACGCTGCCGTCCGCGCGGTTGCGCACCCAGCCGTGCAGGCCGAGCTCCTGCGCGCGACGGCGCGTCGACGCGCGGAACCACACGCCCTGCACGCGGCCCCGCACCACGACGTGCGCGCGCGTGAGCGTCATCGTGCGTGCCCGCGGCGGGCGCCGATCCGATGCGACACGTGCGCGAGTCTACGCGAGGTCTCGCCCGGGCCGGCGCGAGCGGGGTACGTTCCGGCGGTGCTCGCGTCCAACCCCGCGCTGACCCTCGCGCTCGCGCTCGCCGCCGGCGTCGTCAGCCAGTCGCTCGCGCGGCATCTGCGGCTCCCGGGCATCGTCGTCCTGCTGATCGCGGGCGTCGCGCTCGGCCCGGACGGCATCGGCTGGGTCGAGCCGCGCGCGCTCGGCGACGGCTTCCACTCGATCGTCGATCTCGCGGTGGCGGTCATCCTCTTCGAAGGCGGGCTCAACCTCGAGATCTCGCGACTGCGCCGCGCGCAGGTGGCGATCCGCCGGCTCGTGCTGCTCGGCGCGGTCGCGACGCTCGCCGGCGCGTCGCTCGTCGCGTGGTGGGAGCTCGACGCGGGCTGGGAGCGCGCGGTGCTCTTCGGCAGCCTCGTCGTCGTGACGGGGCCGACCGTCGTCGGCCCGCTCGTCTCCGAGCTGCGGCTGCGGCAACGCGTCGCGACGGTGCTCAACGCCGAGGGCGTCCTGATCGACCCGGTGGGCGCCATCCTCGCCGTGCTCGTGCTCGAGCTCGTGCTCGCGCCCGAGCACGCGGTGAGCGGCGCGACGGGCCTGCTCCTGCGCGTCGGGACGGGCGCCGCGCTCGGCGCGGTCGCGGGCGTCGCGCTCGCGCAGCTGCTGCGGATCCGCCGGCTCGTGCCCGAGGGCCACGAGAACATCCTCGTGCTCGCGGCCGTGCTGCTCGTGTTCGAGGTCGCGGACGCGCTGTCGTCGCACAGCGGCATCCTCGCGGTCACGATCGCGGGCGTCGTCGTCGGCAACTCGAAGACGCTCGTCGATCGCGACCTGCGCGAGTTCAAGGATCAGCTCACCGTCCTGCTGATCGGGCTCCTGTTCGTGCTGCTCGCGGCGGACGTGCGGTTCGCGGACGTCGCGGCGCTCGGATGGTCGGGCGTGCGCGTCGTCGCGGCGCTCGTGCTCGTCGTGCGCCCCGCGGTCGTCGCGCTCGCGACCGCGGGGTCGGACCTCACCTGGCGCGAGCGCGCGTTCGTCGCGTGGGTGGCGCCGCGCGGGATCGTCGCGGCGGCGGTCGCGTCGCTCGTCGCGGGTGCGATGGAGGAGAGCGGGCTAGGCGGCGGCGCGCAGGTGCGCGCGCTCGTGTTCCTCACCATCGCGGGCACGGTCGTGCAGGCGGGCCTCACGGCCGGGTTCGTCGCGCAGTGGCTCGGCGTGCGCCTGCCGCGTCGCGAGGGCGTCGCGATCCTCGGCGCGCAGGGGCTCGGTCTGCTGCTCGCGCGCGAGCTGCGCGCGACGGGCGTGCCGGTCGTGTTCCTCGACTCGAATCCGCAGGCCTGTCGGCAGGCCGAGGACGACGGCTTCGCCGTCGTCTTCGGCAACGCGCTCGAGGAGCGCACGCTCCAGCGCGCCCGGCTCGAGGCGTTCGAGTCGGTGGTGGGCCTCACGCCGAACCAGACGGTGAACGCGGTCTTCGCGAACCGCGCGCGCGATCTCTTCCACGTGCCGCGCGCCTACATCGCCGTCCACGGACAGGGCACGGGCTTCGCCGCCGAGCTCGTGCGCGACGGGCACGCGAAGCTCGTCTTCGAGGGGCCGCACGACGTCGAGCGCTGGGACGTGCGGCTGCGCCACGGCGGCGTCGAGGTCGCGCACTTCGAGTTCGAGGGCGCTCCCGCGCCGGCCGACGAGGGGGCCGCGGACGCGTCGGGAGCGACGTCGGCGAAGAGCGCGGCGAAGGGGGTGGCGAAGACCGGCGAGGCCGCGAGCCCGCCGCCGATCGCCGAGCGCTGCGTGATGCTCGCGGTGCATCGAGGCGGCGCGGCCGCGCAGCCCGTCTCGCGCGGCTGGGCGCCGGCCGTCGGCGACCGGGTCGGCGTCGCGCTCCACGTCCCCGACGGCGACGACGCGGTCGCCGTGCTGCGCGCGCGCGGCTGGAAGCGGATCGAGGACGCGGAGGACGAGCCGTCGTCCCCCGCCGCCGGGAGCGACGCAGCGGCCGTCGCCTAACGTCGCAGCGCGAGCGCGAGCTCGGCGCGCGCGCGAGAGAGGCGGAGCGCGGCGGCGTCGGCGAGCGCGCGCAGCGCGAGATGCGCGCGCACGATGCGCTTCGCGCGCGCCGTTCGCGCGGCGCCCTCCCAGCCGAGCGCCGCGGCGCGCTCGGCGACGCGATCGAAGAGCGCCATCTCCTCCTCGAAGCGGAGCAGGCTCTCCGACTGCCGCCACGTCGCGCCGCCCTCGTGGCGTCGATAGGCGTACTCGACGCGCCGCGTCCCGACGAGCACGTCGCCGTCCATCAGCAGCCCCGACGTGAGGGCGAGGTCCTGCACCTGCTTCCAGCGCGGGTCGAAGCGACGGCCGCGCAGCAGCGCGGCGCGGTAGCAGAGCGTCGGACACATGATGAAGTTGCCGGCCATGAGGGCGCGCAGCGAGCGCTCCCCGGCGAGCTCGTACTCGCGCGCGCCGCGCGCCTGCGGCGGGAGGAAGAGCGGCTTCACGCGGTCGGCGAGCGAGAAGACGGGCGCACCCGCCGCGTCGACGACGCGCGCGTCGCAGTAGAGCGCCGTCGCGCCCGGATGGCGCGCGGCGAGGTCGCGCATGCACGCGACGTAGCCGGGGAGGAGCGCATCGTCCGCGTGGAGGAGCGCGACGAGCGGCGCGTCCGCCAGGTCGAGGCAGCGGTTCCAGTTCGCGGCCATGCCGAGGTTGCGCGCGTTCTCGACGCAGCGGACGCGCGTGTCGCCATCGAGCCCGAGCTCCGCGACGACGGCGCGCGCTTCGCCCCGCTCGCCGTCGTCGCAGACGAGCAGCGACCACGCGGCATCCGTCTGCGCGAGCACGCTCCGCACGGCGTGTGCGAGCAGATCGCGGCCGCGGTGGTAGGGAATGGCGATCGCGAGCTCGCTCATCGCGCGCGCGTTCCATCGGGGCTCGCGGCGACCGGCCGCGCCGCGCCGCGGCCCGCCGCGAAGAGCGCGAGGCCGACGAGCCCCCACGCGAGCGCGGCCGCGAGCGTCGACAGCGAGAGCGCGAGCGCGACCTCGGCGCGCATGCCGACGGCGCCGAAGAGCGCGACGAAGAGCGCCTCGCGCACGCCGGTGCCGCCGATCGAGATCGGCAGCAGGCTCGCGAGCGTCACGAACGGGACGATCACGGCGAACCACGCCGGCCCGACGGACTGGTCGAGAGGCACGGCGAGCGCCGCGACGGCGAGCACGGGGAGCCCCTGGTTCGCGAGCGAGAGCGCGAACGTGCGCACGAGCACGCGGCGATCGCGCGCGGCGCGCGTCGCCGCGGCGACGGCGTGGACGAGCGCGTCGGCGGCGCGCGGCCATGGCGCGGCGAGCCGGCGCAGCGCGCGCTCGGCGAGCCGCGCGAGCGTCGCGTGGGCGACGGCGAGCGGCGCGAGTGCGACCGCCGCGGCGGCGAGTGCGACGACGGCCCGCGCGCGCGGCTCGATCGCCGCTTCCGGCAGCAGGAGCGCGGCGCCGAGCGCCATCGCGCCGAGTGCGCTCATGCCGAGCAGGCGCTCGAGCGCGACGAGCCCGGCGACGGCCGCCGTGCTCCCAGCGTCGCGCCGCGCGTCGTCGAGCCGGTAGACGTCGCCGAGGATCATCCCGGGCAGCACGAGGTTGAAGAAGCTCGCGACGAGGTAGGCGCGCAGCACCGCCGCATAGCGTCCCGCCAGGCCGGCCGCGCGAAGCAGGAGCCGGAAGCGGAGCGCGCCGACCGCGAAGCTCGCGCCGAAGCAGGCGAGCGCGGCGGCCCACGGGAGGAGGGCGGGGCGCACCCACGCCGAACGCAGTGCCGCGACGAGGCCCGTGCCCGGCGGCGCGCTCGCCGCGGCCATCCGGAATGCGAGCCCGAGCAGCGCGAGCGCGACGACGAGCCGGAGCGCGAGGAGCGCGCCGCGCCGCGCGGTCACGGCGCCTCGGGGCCGGCGGTGAGCCTGCGGTGGAGCACCTCGCGCGGGACGTTCTGCAGGTCGTAGCCGAGCGCCGCGAGCACGAGCTGGAAGCCGAGGATCACGGGCAGCGCGGCGAGCATCACCGTGCCGCTCGTCTGCGCGACGTTGCTCTCGATGCCCTCGAGCCAGCGCCGCGCTCCGAACCAGCCGCCGCACGCCATCAGCACCGGGCCGAGCGCGAGCTCGATCGACGCCACGTTGAAGTTGCGCAGATAGTAGTTGTAGAAGACGCGCTTCACGGTGTTGCGCGCGTGGCCGGCCGCGAACTCGAAGACGGCGCGGCGGATGCGCAGGCTGCTCGGCTCCTCGCCGTAGCGCGCGGGCATCGGGACGTCGCACACGACGGCGCGCAGCACGCCGAGCCGGAACAGCACGTCCGACTCGAAGAAGTAGCCGCGTGCGATGCGGTCGAGCGGGAGCGCGCGCGCGACGGCCGCGTGGATCGCCGTGAAGCCGTTGTTCGGGTCGAAGACGTTCCAGTACCCGCTCGAGAGCTTGCACGCGAACGAGAGCAGCGAGTTGCCGACGAGGCGCAGCCGCGGCATCGCGGAGAGGCCCTCGAGATCGAAGAAGCGGTTGCCCTTCGCGTAGTCGGCCTCGCCCTCGAGCAGCGGCCGCACGAGGCGCGGGACGAGGCGCGGGTCCATCTGCCCGTCGCCGTCGAGCTTCACGATCACGTCGGCGCCGGCCTCGAGCGCGGCACGGTAGCCGGCGAGCGTCGCGCCGCCGACGCCTTCGTTGCGCGCGTTGCGCAGCACGCGCACGCGCGGGTCGCGACACTCGCGCTCGACGACGTCGCCCGTGGACTCGGGGCAGGCGTCGTCGACGACGAAGATCGCGCCGCACTCCGGTCCGATGGCGGCGATGACGTCGAGCACGTGCTTCGAAACGCGGTAGCAGGGGATGACGACGGCAATCACGCGCTGGCCCCCGGCCGACTCTCCGCGCTCCACAAGCGATCGGGCCTCGGGCCGCGATCGAGCGCCGCGCGCGTGCGCGCGGCGAAGCTCGGTGACGGGTGCGGAGGCTAACACACGCAGTCGCGCCGCTCGTCGCGCGTGCGCGTGCGACGCGCCGGGGCGAGTGCGCGCGCGACGCGCAGCTCGAAGGCAACTCGGCGCAGGTGTATGCTGCGCGCCCGCGCGCGCCCACGAGGAGCCGATTTCCGTGCGATGGCAGAGCGAAGGCGAGCGCGCACCGCGTCGCGCCGCACCCGACGCCGCGTCCGCGGACCGCGCGTGCGAACGCTGCGGCGCGCCGCTCGAGACGCTGCACGCCGGGCTTCGCGATCGCCACTTCGACACGGAAGCGCCCGCATCGGGCTTCGCGATCGCCGCGTGCGCGACGTGCGACCGCTGGGTGCTGCTGCCGCGGCCGTCGCCCGACGCGCTCGACGACCTCTACCGCGACTACTACACGCACGGGCACGGCGGTGCGGCGCCCTCCGGCTTCGAGCGCTGGGTGGCGCGCGCGACGGCAGCGCGCTCGCTCGGCTACGCGCGCAGCGCGAGCGCGTTCGAGCGCGCGACGGCGCCGCTCGCGATCGGGCCGCTGCGCGCGATCGGCGAGGCGCGCGCGATGTGGCTCCCCGCGCGGCTGCGCGACGCGGGCGGCGGGCGCGTGCTCGACGTGGGCTGTGGCGACGGCGAGCTGCTCGCGCACCTGCGCGAGCTCGGCTGGAGCGTGGCGGGCGTCGAGCCCGACGCGCGCGCGCGCGCCGTGGCGGCGCAGCGGCTCGGCGGCGCGCCCGTCTACGCGAGCGCGGAGGAGGCGGTGGCCGCGGGCGAGCGCGCGGATGCGGTGACCCTCTCGCACGTGGTCGAGCACGCGGCCGATCCCGAGGCGCTGCTCGCCGCGTGCCGGCGCGCGCTCGCGCCGGAGGGCCGGCTCGTCGCGCGCACGCCGAACCCGGCGAGCGCGGCGTGCGCGCGCTTCGGCGCGAGCTGGCTCCACTGGGATCCGCCGCGCCACCTGCGGCTCTTCGGCGAGCGCGGGCTGCGCGCGCTCGTCGAGGCCGCGGGGCTCCGCGTGCTGCGTTCGTTCACGTCGGCGGGCTCGGCGCACTTCGCCTACGCGGCGAGCGCGCGGCTCGAGCGCGACGGCCGCCTCCCCGGCCTCGACCTCGGCGCCGTGCCCGTCGGCGTGCGCCTCGCGTCGATCGCGTTCTGGCTCCGCGAGCACGCGCGCGTGCGCCGCGGCGAAGGCGTGGGCGAGGAGGTCGTGGTGATCGCGACGCTCGCGGGCGGGAAGGAGGCGCGCGCGTGACGAACGGCGACGAGCGCGTGGAGCTTCGCTTCGCGACGGTCGACGTGTTCACCGAGCGCGCGTTCGGCGGCAACCCGCTCGCCGTGTTCCCCGATGCGCGCGGGCTCTCCGACGCGGCCATGCAGCGCATCGCGCGCGAGATGAACCTCTCGGAGACCACGTTCGTGCTGCCGCCGGCCGACGCCGCGAACGACTTCTGCGTGCGCATCTTCACGCCCGCCGCGGAGCTCCCGATGGCCGGGCATCCGACCGTCGGGACGGCCCACGTCCTCGCGACGCGCGGCGCGGTCGACCTCTCGCGCCCGCGGAGCGAGCTGCGCTTCGAGCTCGGCGTCGGGCCGGTGCCGGTCGCGATCGAGTGCCGCGACGGCGCGGTCGCGCGCGCGACGATGCAGCAGCCGCTCGCGCTCTTCGGCACCGTGCGCGAGGACCGCTCCGGGATCGCGGCGCTGCTCGGCCTCGCCGCGGACGATCTCGCTCCGTCGCCCGTCCAGGCGGTGTCGTGCGGCGTTCCGTTCCTGATCGTGCCGCTGCGCTCGTCCGGCGCGGCCGCGCGTGCGCGGCTCGACGCGGCGGCGAGCGAGCGCGCGCTGCGCGACTTCGAGGCGCAGGAGGTGCTGTGCTTCTCGACCGAGTGCGCGACGCCCGGCGCGCTCGCACACGCGCGCGTCTTCGCGCCGCGCCTCGGCATCGCGGAGGACCCGGCGACGGGCGGCGCGGCCGGCCCGCTCGGCGCCTATCTCGTCCGCTACGGCCTCGTCGCGCCGGCCGTCGCGCGCGCGGGCTTCGCCGTCGAGCAGGGCATCGAGATGGGGCGTCCGAGCCGGATCGAGGTGCGCCTCGACGTCGACGACGCCGGCGCGCCGCGCGGCGTGTTCGTCGGCGGCGCGTGCGTACCCGTGACGGAGGGAGTGCTCGCGGTGCGGCGGGGAGACCTGACGTGATCCGGCTGTACGACTACCTGCCCTCCGGCAACGGCTACAAGGTGCGGCTCCTGCTCGCGCAGCTCGGCATCGAGCACGAGGTGGTCGAGCTCGACATCGCGGCCGGGGAGACGCACACCGCCGCGTTCCTCGCGCTCAACCCGAACGGCAAGATCCCGGCGGTCGAGCTCGGCGACGGGCGCGCGCTCGCCGAGTCGCACGCCATCCTCCAGTACTTCGGCGAGGGCACGTCGTTCGTGCCGGTCGACGCGTACGAGCGCGCGCAGATGTGGCAGTGGATGTGCTTCGAGCAGTACAGCCTCGAGCCGTTCATCGGGACGCTGCGCTACTGGCGGCACTCGCTCGGACGCAGCCCGGCCGCGATCGGCGAGGAGCGCTATCGCGAGAAGCTCGACGGCGGGCACCGCGCGCTCGGCATCCTCGACGCGGCGCTCGCCGACCGCGCGTGGCTCGTCGCGTCGGCGTACACGCTCGCCGACATCGCGCTCTACGCCTACACCCACGTCGCCGACGAGGGCGACTTCGAGCTCGCGCGCTTCCCGCACGTGCTCGCGTGGCACGAGCGCGTGCGCGCGCAGCCGCGCCACGTCCCCATCACGCACGCGGAGGGCTCGCGCTCGCTCGGCCGGAATTGATAGGCTCGCGCCATGTCGAACGAACCCGTCGATCCCGGGCCGGACGCGCACGGCCACGCGCACTCCCACGCACACGGGCACGCCCACGCGCACCTCGACGCGCCCGAGCCCGCGAGCGGCGGCGCGCCCGGGAAGCCGCGCCGCCAGGAGCAGGAGAAGGCGCGCGAGGAGATCACCGAGCTCGCGCCGAACGTGCTGCGGATGGAGCTGCCGATCCGCCTCCCCGGCCTCGGCCACGTGAACTGCTACGCGCTCGTCGACGACGACGGGTGCGCGGTCGTCGACCCGGGCCTGCCCGGCCCCGGGAGCTTCTCGGCGCTCGAGGACCGGCTCCGCCGCGCGGGCTTCGGCGTGAAGGACGTGCACACGGTGATCGTGACGCACTCGCATCCCGACCACTTCGGCGGCGCGGTGCGGCTCGCGCGCGAGGCGGGGGCGAAGGTCGTCGCGCACGACTCGTTCTACTTCGGAGTGCCTTCGCCCGAGGACGACGCGAAGATGTCGGTCGAGGACCAGGAGGCGGCGGAGCGCCAGGCCGAGGAGGAGGACGAGCCGCGCGCCGACGGCCGTCCCGCGCCGACGCCGCCCCCGCCGCAGCCCGCGCGCTACCGCGGCCGCCGCACGCCGTGGGGCGGCAAGCGGCCCGGGCCGTCGCGGCTCGCGCGCTGGGTCTTCCTCGCGATGCGCAAGCTGCGCGGCATCCAGTTCGTCCCGACCATCACCGCGCCCGTCGCGAACCTGCAGGTGCTGCGGCTCGCGAAGCGCGAGTACTTCGTCGTGCACACGCCCGGGCACACCGAGGACCACATCTGCCTGCACTGCCCGGAGGAGGAGATCTTCCTGTCGGGCGACCACGTGCTGCCGACGATCACGCCGCACATCGGCGGCATCGCGCGCTCGCTCGACCCGCTGCGGACGTTCTACGAGTCGCTCGATCTCGTCGCGGCGATCCCGCACGTGAGGCAGGTGCTGCCCGCGCACGGGCATCCGTTCGCAGACCTCGCCGACCGCTGCCGCGCCATCCAGGAGCATCACGACGAGCGGCTGCTCGAGGTGAAGCGCATCGCGGGCGAGCTCGGGCCGGCGACCGTCGCCGCCTTCTCGCAGAAGCTCTTCAAGCCGCGCAGCTGGGGCCCGATGGCCGAGAGCGAGACGTACGCGCACCTCGAGCACCTGCGGCTCGCCGGCGAGGCCGACGTCCACCGCGACCGCGCGGGCATGCTCGTCTACGAGCTCTGAGCGCGCGCTGCGCGCGCGCCGTGCTTGCTAGGCGGGAACCGGGTTGTGGAGGCGCGTCGACGCCGCGCGTCCGATCGCGCCGTGCTCGTCGAAGAGCGCGAGCGCGACGAGGCCGACCCCGTCCGTCTCCGACAGCGCGACGGGCGCGAGCGCGATCCACTCGCTGCGCGGCTCGCGCTCGAGGTAGAGCGTCGCGTCCGGGTTGATGTAGGGCGCGTGCGCGCCCGGCCCGCGCCGTCGCACGACGCCGGCGATCGCGTTGCCGAGGTCGGCGAGCGTCGCCGCGCGCTCGAACGGCGTGCACGCGGCGTCCGCGACGAGCGCCATCGGGAGCCGCATCCAGGCCGCGGGCGCGTCCGAGTCGGGCGCGCCCGCCCAGCGCACCCAGGCCTCGCGGTGGAACCCGGGCGGGACGCTCGGGCTCGTGCCCTTCGGCACGATCGCCGTCGTCGGCAGGCCCTCGGGCCCGGGCGGCGGGACGGTGGCGCCGCCGAACGGCTCGCGCGCGGGCGCGTCGCTCGCGCGCGCGAACAGCGCGCTCGCGCGCGCGACCTCGCGGCCCGCGGCGCGCAGCGCGACGTCGACGAGCGCGATGCGGCGCGCCTCGCGCACGACGCGCGTCGCGAGCTCGAGCGGCGCCATCGGAACCGGGCGGTGGAGGTCGACGGTGAGGCGCGCGGCGACGACGTCGCCGCTCGGGCGGTGGCGCTCCGCGCCGTGCGCGAGCAGCCCGAGCACCGGGCCGCCGTGCAGGAAGCCCGCGGCCCACGGGCCGTGCGCGAGCGGCGTCGGCTCGTAGAGGTCACCGCGGCGGACGAAGAGCGCGTCGGGCTCCGCCACGCGTCGTCAGCGCCGCGCGAGCCGCACGGGGATCTCGGTGAACGCGCGGAACACCGGGCTCCCGTGCAGGGGGAGAGGGTCGTCGTTCACGCGCTCGATGCGACGCGTCCCGCGCAGCAGCGCGCCGATCGCGACGCGCGCTTCGAGGCGCGCGAGGTTGGCGCCGATGCAGTAGTGCGTGCCGTAGCCGAACGACAGGTGCGCGTTGCGCGCGCGCCGGAGGTCGAACGCGTCGGGGCGCTCGAAGACGCGCTCGTCGCGGTTGCCGGAGGCGAGCCAGCACAACACGAGGTCGCCCGCGCGCAGCGTCGCGTCGCCGACCTCGACGTCGCGCACGACGCGGCGCGGGTCGAACTGCACGGGCGCGCTGAAGCGGAGCACTTCGTCGATCGCGCCCGGCAGGAGCGACGGGTCGGCGCGCAGCGCGTCGGCGTCGTCCGGCCGCGCCATCAGCTCGATGGCCGCGTTCCCGATCAGCGTCGTCGTCGTCTCGTTGCCGGCGACGAGCAGCAACACGAGCATCGTGAGCATCTCGTCCTCGTCGAGCTTCGAGCCCTCGTGGCGCGCCTGCACGAGCCCGGTGAGCAGGTCGTCCTTGGGCGCGCGCCGGCGCTCGTCGGCGAGCGGCACGAAGTAGGCGCGCATCTCGGTGAGGAGCGCCATCTGGCGGCGCATGCGGTCGGGGTCGCCGCCGTCGAGGAGCCCGAGGCCGAGCGTGCTCACGATGCGGTCGGACCACTCCTTGAACTGCGCGCGGTCCTCGGGCGGGACGCCGATGATCTCGGCGATCACGACGACGGGCAGCGGATACGTGAGCGCCTCGACGAGGTCGACCTCGCCCTTGTCGAGCGCCGCATCGACGAGCTCGTCGGCCACCTCGTGCATGCGCGGCTCGAGGCGCGCGACGATGCGCGGCGTGAATGCCGACGAGACGAGCGCGCGCAGGCGCGTGTGCCGGGGCGGGTCGCTGCCGAGCATGCTCTGCGGCGGCGGGCCTTCCGTGTCCTCGGTGCGGAGCGCCGGCGGCACGATCTCGTTCGAGAACGTCTCGTGGTCGCGCAGGACGCGCTGGATGTCCTCGTAGCGGAAGACGGAGCGCAGCGGCAGCGGGAGGCCTTCGTGCGCGACGACGCGCGCGGCGCGGCCGCGCGCGTAGACGTCGTAGGGGTCGCGCCGGAAGGCGGGGTCGAGAGGGTTGAACGCGAGCGGCTCGGTCACGGCTCCTCCGATCGCGCGGCCGGCGACGGCGCGCGCGAGGGTCGCAGCGATCGACGGCGCGCGCGCGAGCGGCCGCTTTCCCGCTGCTAGACTGGCCGGCCGTCCCGGCCCGCGGGCCGGGTGCGCCCACCCATCCTGAACGGAGCGCGGCATGGCAGGCAAGCTGAACAAGACGAGCGCGCGCCTCACCCAGCGCAAGTCGCAGGGCGCGTCGCAGGCGCAGCTCTACGCGACGGGCCTCGACGAGTCCGACATGGACAAGGCCCAGGTCGGCATCGCGAGCGTCTGGTACGAGGGCAACAGCTGCAACATGCACCTGAACGACCTCGCCGCGAAGGTGAAGGAAGGCGTCGAGGCGGCGGGCCTCATCGGCATGCGCTTCAACACGATCGGCGTCTCCGACGGCATGTCGATGGGGACCGAGGGCATGAGCTACTCGCTCCAGTCGCGCGACCTGATCGCGGACTCGATCGAGACGGTCATGCACGCGCAGTGGTACGACGGCAACGTCTCGATCCCGGGCTGCGACAAGAACATGCCGGGCTGCCTGATGGCGATGGCGCGCGTCGATCGCCCGGCACTCATGGTCTACGGCGGCACCATCAAGCCCGGCCACGGCCGCAAGGGCGACGTGCTCGACATCGTCTCCGCGTTCCAGTGCTACGGCGAGTTCGTCGCCGGCCGCATCGACGAGGACACGCGCTTCGACATCGTGCGCCACGCGTGCCCGGGCCCGGGCGCGTGCGGCGGCATGTACACGGCGAACACGATGGCGAGCGCGATCGAGGCGATGGGCATGTCGCTGCCCTACAGCTCGTCGATCCCGGCCGTCGACCCGGGCAAGCTCGACGAGTGCTTCCGCGCGGGCGCGGCGATCCGGAACCTGCTCGAGCTCGACCTGAAGCCGTCGGACATCATGACGCGCGAAGCGTTCGAGAACGCGATGGTGATCGTGAGCGCGCTCGGCGGCTCGACGAACGCGGTGCTGCACCTGATCGCGATGGCGCGCGCGGTCGGCGTTCCGCTCTCGATCGACGACTTCCAGGGCGTGAGCGACCGCGTGCCCTTCCTCGCCGACCTCAAGCCCTCGGGTCGTTATGTGATGGAGGATCTCCACCGCGTCGGCGGCACGCCCGCGGTCGTCCGCTTCCTGCTCGAGCACGGCGCGATGACGGGCGACTGCATGACGGTGACGGGGCGGACGCTCGCCGAGAACGTGGCCGACCTCCCGGGCCTCGCGCCGGGTCAGGACGTGATCCGCCCCTGGAACGACCCGATCAAGGACAGCGGCCACATCCAGATCCTGCGCGGATCGCTCGCGCCGGACGGCGCGGTCGCGAAGATCACCGGCAAGGAGGGCCTCGCGTTCGCGGGCCCCGCGCAGGTGTTCGACCAGGAAGAGGCGATGCTCGCTGCGCTCGAGCGCGGCGAGATCCGCAAGGGCAGCGTGATCGTCATCCGCTACGAGGGGCCGAAGGGCGGGCCGGGCATGCCGGAGATGCTGACGCCGACGAGCGCGATCATGGGCGCCGGGCTCGGCGAGCACGTCGCGCTGCTCACCGACGGGCGCTTCAGCGGCGGCTCGCACGGCTTCATCATCGGGCACGTGACGCCCGAGGCGCAGGACGGCGGACCGATCGCACTCGTCCGCGATGGCGACCGCATCACGATCGACGCGAAGAAGCGCGTGCTCGACGTCGAGGTCGACGCGGGCGAGCTCGCGAAGCGGCGCGCCGCGTGGACGGCGCCGCCGCTGCGCGCGACGAAGGGCACGCTGTACAAGTACATCCGCTGCGTGAAGAGCGCGTCGGAAGGCTGCGTGACCGACGAGTAGTGCGCGCTGCGCGGCGCGCGATCGCACGGGAGGACGTCGATGGCCACAGGGTCGAGGAAGGCGCCGCGCGCGCGGGCGACGGCGCGCGCGCGCGCGGCCGCGCTGCTCGCGGCGGCGCTCGGTGTGGCGGGTGCCGCGCGCGCCGATCTCGCGTTCCCCGAGACGCGGCGCGACTTCGGCGAGCTCGCGGGAGCGCCCTCGCCGACGGTCGAGTTCGCGTTCACGAACACGGGCGACGCGCCCGTCACGATCGCGAAGGTGCGCACGACGAGCCCCAACACGGAGTTCGACTGGCCGCGCGAGCCCGTGGCGCCCGGCGCGACCGGCGCGATCCCGGTCACCGTGAAGACGCGCTTCGGCGGGCCGTTCCGCCACGAGCTGCTCGTGGTCGTCGTCGAGGACGGCGAGGAGCGCGTCGTCGAGACGCTCGTCGTGACCGGCCGCTTCCCCGACCAGCCGCTGCGACGCTAGGCGGGGACGGGCGGCGCGCTCGCCCCGCCCGTCAGAAGCGCACCGTCCACAGCACGCCGCGCCGCGATGCGGCGAGCGACCACGTCGGCTCGTCGCGCGCGGGGGCGAGGCCGAGCCGCTCGCGCTCGGCGGCGCGCTCGGCGCGCTCCGCGTGCAGGCGCGCGACCGTCCGCCCGACGAACGTGCCGATCGCCGCGCCGACGAGCACGTCGCTCGCCCAGTGCCCGTCGCTCGAGATGCGGCCGAGCGCGACGGTCGTCGCGGCGCCGTACGAGAGCACCCAGACGGGCCAGTGCCGGTAGCGCTGGCTCACGATCGTCGCGAGCGCGAACGCGTGCGTCGCCTCGCCGCTCGGCATCGAGAAGTCGCCGCTGAACGGGTGGAACTCGCGCGCGTCGACGAGCGGGCCGGGGCGCTCGCGGCCCGCGGTCCACTTGAGCGCGAGCGAGCTGCCGTAGCCGAGTGCCGACGCCTCGATCAGCATGCTCGCCGTCTCGATCTCGTCGTCGCGGAAGAGCACGCCGCTCGCCAGGAATCCGCCCGTCAGCGCGAGGAAGCCCGGGCCGTTGCCGAGGAAGCGCACGTCGTCGCCGAAGTTGCGGAAGCCGCGGCTCCCCTGCGCGGCGTCGCGGATCTCGTCGTCGGCGAGGAACACGAGGCCCGTCGCGGCGCCCGCGACGCCGAGCAGCACGAGCCACTCGCGCGCGCGCCAGTCGAGCGGCGACGCGACGAGCGCGGCGCCGTCCGACAGCGTGGCGTTGAGCAGGCCGTAGGACTCGTTCGCCGTGCGGCGGAGCGTGCGGCGCAGCACGCCGTCGGTCGGCGCGTAGTCGAGCCGCACGTCGGGGAGCAGGAGCCCGTCGTCGTCGTCGTCGTCGGCGGCGGCGGCGCGCGCCGCCGACGACGCGTCGGACGCGTCCGACGCGCGCGCGGCCGCGGGCGCGGCCGACGCGACGAGCACGGCGAGGGCGGTCGCGACGCCCCGCCGCGCACCGGCCCGCCGCAGGCGCGAGGTCACGCGGCCGGCGTCGCGAGCTTCCCGCCCGCGGCCATCCAGCGCTTCATCACCTCTTCCGCCTCGCGCGGGTTGTACAGATCCTCCTGGTAGGACCACAGCCCGTCGCCCGCGTACTCGAGGATCGTGACGCAGCCGAAGCGGTAGTCGTCGCCGCGGTCGTTCGGGTCGGGCAGCACCTGCCACGGGTAGTAGACGACGCGCGAGCCTTCGATCACGTGCCAGCCGACCGGGAACTCCATCATCGGGACGGGCTTCATCACGTCGACGATCGCCTTGCGGATCGCCTCGCGCCCGACGAACGTGCCGAGGTGGTGCTCGACCCAGCGGCCGTCGATACTGTGCAGGTCGGCCCAGGCGTTCCAGTCGCCGCTGTCGCCGACGGCGACGAAGTTGCGCCACGCCTCCTCGACTTCACCGCGCGAGAACTTCGACATCGCTCGTCCTCCCGATCAGCTCAGCGTCGCGCCGTCGACGCGCACGTGTTCGCCGTTGATGTGCGCCGCGTCGTCGGACGCGAGGAACGCGATCACGCTCGCGCAGGTCTCGGGCGGGCGCGCTTCGTCGAGCGGCGAGATGCGCGCCATCAGCGAGAAGTCGGCGTCCTTGGGAATGCGCACGTTGCGGATCGGCGTGAGGATCCCGCCCGGACAGATGGCGTTCACGCGCAGGCCCTTCTTCCCGTATTCGATGGCCAGCGTCGTCGTCATCGCGAGGAGGCCGCCCTTCGACGCGGCGTAGGCGAGCATGTACGGGTGGCCCGCCAGCGCGGCCGTCGACGAGACGTTGACGATGTTGCCGCGCGCTTCGAGCAGCGCGGGCAGCGCGGCCTGCGTGGCGACGAAGGCACCCGTCAGGTTGACGGCGAGGATGCGATGCCACTCCTCGAGCGGGAGCTCGTGGCTGTGGTGCGCGTGCAGCACGCCGGCGACGTTGCACAGCACGTCGAGCCGGCCGAGCCGCGCGATGGCCTCGCCGACGGCGGCGCGCGCACCGGCCGCGTCCGCGAGGTCGACGACGCGCGTCCACACCGCGGCGCCGCGCGCCTCGCACTCCTTCGCTGCGCTCTCGAGCCCGGCGCCGCTCACGTCGAGGAGCGCGAGCGACGCGCCCTCGTCGGCGAGCCGGAGCGCCGTCGCGAGCCCGATGCCCGACGCGGCTCCCGTCACGATCACGGCCTTGTCCTCGAAGCGTCGCATCGCCTGCATCGCGGGCCCTCGTCCTGCGCGCGCTCGCGCGTGTAGTCTGCGCATCCTAGACCGCGCGCGCCGCGCGCGCTGCGACGAAGGGAGTGGAAGGATGGCCGGGCCGCTGCACGGGCTCAAGCTGATCGAGATCGTCGGCATCGGGCCGGCGCCGTTCGCGTCGATGCTGCTCGCCGATCTCGGCGCCGAGGTGCTGCGTGTCGATCGCGCGAAGGGCACGGCGTTCCTGCGTGGCGACGGGTCGCCGTTCGACTTCCTCGGCCGCAACCGCCGGAGCGTCGCCGTCGACCTCAAGCATCCGAAGGGCGTCGAGACGGTGCTGCGGCTCGTCGACGGCGCGGACGGCCTCGTCGAAGGCTTCCGCCCGGGCGTCGCCGAGCGGCTCGGCATCGGGCCCGACGTCTGCCTCGCGCGCAATCCGCGCCTCGTGTACGGACGCATGACGGGCTGGGGGCAGACGGGCCCCTGGGCGAACGCGGTCGGCCACGACCTCAACTACATCGCGCTCACCGGGGCGCTCCACGCGATCGGCACGGCGGGCGGGCCGCCCGTGCCGCCGCTCAACCTCGTCGGCGACTTCGGCGGCGGCGGCCTGTGGCTCGCGTACGGCATGTGCGCGGCCTTCGTCGAGCGCGCCACGTCGGGGAAGGGGCAGGTGGTCGACGCGGCGATGATCGACGGAGCGACGACGCTCATGGCCTCGATCCACGGCGCCGCGCAGACGGGCTTCTGGAGCGAGGAGCGCGGCACCAACATGCTCGACGGCGGCTCGCACTTCTACAACGTCTACGCGACGAAGGACGGGAAGTGGATGTCCATCGGCTCGATCGAGCCGCAGTTCTACGCGGAGCTGCTGCGCTGCCTCGGGCTCGAGGGCGAGGAGCTGCCCGCGCAGATGGACGCCGCCGCGTGGCCGGCGATGAAGGAGCGCTTCGCGGCGATCTTCCGCACGCGCACGCGCGACGAGTGGTGCGCGGTGTTCGAGGGGCGCGAGGTGTGCGCGGCGCCCGTGCTCGCGATGCGCGAGGCGCCCGCGCACCCGCACAACGCGGCGCGCGGCACGTTCGTCGAGTTCCACGGCGCGCAGGCGCCGGCGCCCGGCCCGCGCTTCAGCCGCACGCCGGGCGAGCTGCGCACGATCTCGTGCGCGCCGGGCGCGCACACGGACGAGGCGCTCGCCGCGTGGGGGTTCGGCCGGGACGAGATCGACGCGCTCCGAGAGGCGGGCGCCGTCGGCTGAGCGGGCGGCGCTCGCGACGAGCGACGCTAGGCGAGCGGTGTGAACTTGCGCAGCTTGCGCTGCAGGCTCTGCCGGTGGAGGCCGAGACGCCGCGCCGCCTGGCTGATGTTGCCGCCGCACTGCGCGAGCACCCACTCGATGTACTCGCGCTCGTGGCGGTCGAGGCTCTGGAACTGGTCGGGGATCTCGGCCGCGTCCTCGTCGTCGGACAGGAGCGCGCGCTCGAGCTCCTCGATCTCGACCGGCTTCGTCAGGTACTGCGTCGCGCCGCGCTTCGTCGCCGCGACGGCGGTCGCGATGCTCCCGTAGCCCGTCAGCATCACGATGCGCGCGTGCGGCGAGTGCTCCTTGATCGTCGCCACGGCGTCGAGCCCCGAGTCGCTGCGCAGGCGCAGGTCGACGACGGCATAGCCGACGCCCGACACGTCGAGGCGGGCGAGCTCCTCGAGGCTCGCGGCGCGCGAGACGGCGTAGCCGCGGTCGTGGAACTCGGCGGCGAGCGTCTCGGCGAAGCGGTCGTCGTCCTCGACGAGCAGTACGTGCGGCGCGTCGTCGCTCACGTCGCGACCTCGGCGGCCTCGACGCCGGGAGCCGCGGCGACGGGCGCGCTCGGCTCGGCGGCGGGCAGCGTGATGCGCGCGATGGCGCCGCCCGAGCTGCGGTCCTCGAGGACGAGCTCGGCGCCGAGCGCCTGCGCGAGCGTGTGGACGTAGTAGAGGCCGAGGCCGACGCCGTGCGGCTTCGTCGTGACGAAGGGCTCGCCGAGGTGGCGGCGCACGACGTCGGGCCAGCCGGCGCCGCGATCGAGCACGGAGACCTCGACCGTGTTGCCGCGCCGCCCGACGACCACCTCGACGCCGCCGTCCGCACCGCCCGCCTGCACGGCGTTGTCGATCAGGTTGAGCACGGCCTGCGAGAACGCGACGGCCGGGACGAGCGCGCGCCGCGGCGAGCGGCCGGTCGCGAGGAAGCGCACCGACGCGCCCTCGTTCGCGCCCGCGAAGCTGCGGCACACGCGCTCGACGAGGCGGTCGATGTCGATCTCGTCGAGCGAGAGCCCCTCGGGCCGCAGCTGCGAGCCCGCCATGTGCCGCAGCACTTCGCCGCAGCGCTCGAGCGCCTCGGTGGCGGTCGCGAGGTCGGCGTCGCCCTCGAGGCCGTGCACGCGCGCGAGGCGCCGCAGCTTCACCTGTGCGGTGTTGAGCGGCGTCGCGAACTCGTGCGACAGGCCGGCGGCGAGCGCGCCGACGGCGCGCAGCCGGTCGATGCGCGTCTTGCGTTCGCGGAAGGCCGAGAAGCGCCCCTGCATGGCGGAGAGCGTGCGCGAGAGCCACGCCGTGAGGATCCAGAACACGACCGCGAACAGCATCTGTGCGGGCAGCAGGATCTCGCCGGGAACGAGCCGCCCGCGCAGGCCCGCCGGGATGAACGCGAAGCCCTGGATGAAGAGCAGACAGCCGATCAGCAGCCCGAAGAAGTAGAGGCTCGTGCGACCCTCGAGCAGCAGCGAGCCGAGCACCGCGTGCACGAACAGGATGGGAGCGAGCGGGTTCCACGCGCCGCCCGTCAGCGCGAGCAGGAGCGACAGCGCGGCCGCGTCGATCGCGAGCTGGAACATCACGTGGGGCTGCGTCGCGCTGCCGCCGCGGCGCAGCCATCCCCACGTCGTCACGTTGAGCGTCGCGAGCACGCCGATCACGGCGACGAAGGCCGGAAGCTTGGCGGGCTCGAGCAGGCCGAAGTGCAGCGCGGGCTGGATCGTGCCGACCTGCGCGAGCAGCGCGATCCAGCGCAGACGCACGAGCCAGGCGAGCTTCTGCGTCCCCTGGTCGAGGTCGGCCGAGATCGGCGGCGCGAAGAAGGAGCGGACGGCGTCGAGCACGGCGCACAGGCTAGCGCGCCCCGGGAACGCACCGGCGCGCGCGCCGGAGCCTGTTCCGGCGCCCCGGTTGCCCGCGTCGCGCGCCTTCGGTACTCGACGCCGGCACCATGGCGATGCGAGGCGGAGCGGGGAGCGAGCGCGCGACGCGAGCGCGCCGCGCGCTCGCATCCGCGCCGCTCGCGGCGGCGGTGGCCGCACTCGCCTGCGCGGCCTCGCCGCAACCGGCGCCGCCCCGCGCGACGGAGGTCGCCACGCCCTTCCACGTCATCGGTCACCGCGGCGCCGCCGCCTACGCTCCCGAGAACACGCGCGCGGGCGTCGCGGCCGCGCGCGCGCTCGGCGCGCCCGCCGTCGAGCTCGACGTGCAGCGGAGTCGCGACGGCGCGCTCGTGCTCTTCCACGACGCGACGCTCGACGCGAAGACGCCGCTTCGCGGACGCGTCGCCGAGCACGATCTCGCCGCACTGCTCGCCGCGGACATCGGCACCTGGTTCGACGCGACGCATCCCGACGCGCCGCGCCGCCACGCGGGCGAGCCGCTCGCCGCGCTCGGCGACGTGCTCGACGCGAACGGCCGCGCGCTCGCCTATCACCTCGAGATCAAGAGCGACGACCCGGCGATCCCCGCCGAGCTCGTCGCCGCGGTGCGCGCGCGCGGGCTCGCGGACGTCGTCACCGTCACGTCGTTCGATCGCGCGCAGCTCGACCGCGTGCGCGCGATCGCGCCCGAGGCCCCGCTCTGCTGGCTCGTGCGCGACGACGGGACGAACCTGCCCGGCGCGAGCGAGCGCGAGCGGCGCGCGCTGCTCGCCGACCAGCGCGCGCGCGTCGACGAGGCGGCCGCGAGCGGCTTCGCGCAGGTCGGGCTGCGCGCCGGCGCGCTCTCGCGCGAGATCGTCGACTACGCGCGCGTCGAGCGCGGGCTCGAGGTGCGGGCCTGGGGCGTGCGCTCGACGGCCGACATGGAGCACGCGATCGCCGTCGGAGCGAACGGCATGACGATCGACTGGCCCGATCGCCTGCTCGCGCGGCTGCGCGAGCTCGGCGTGGACGCGCGCGCGGGCGCGCTCACGGAGGATGCGCGATGAAGCTCGACCGGGTGAGGCGGCGCCTCGAGCGCGCGTGGAACTGCGGGCTCACGACCGTGGGGCGCCGCAGCGGCGCGCCGCGCCGCGTCACGATCTGGTTCGCGCTCGACGGCGACGACGTCGTGCTGACCGGCGGGCCGGAGGGACCGCACTGGGTGCGCAACCTCGCCGCGCGCTCCGACGCGGTGCTCGAGATCGCGGGCGTGCGGCTCGTCGGGCGCGCGCGCGTCGTCGACGACGCGGCAGAGCAGGAGGCGATCCGCGATCGGTTCGTGCGCCGCTATCTCGGCGCGCGCCTCTCGAAGCTCTTCGGGGGCTACACGCGCTCGACGTGCGTGCGCGTCGCGATCGACCGCGTCGAGGACGCGCGCGCCTAGCACCCGCGGCGCGAGCACGCTCCGCGCAGCGAGTTCCGCGCGAGCGCCGGGCGTGCGCGCGCGCGCTACGCTGCGCGCCCGTGCCGCTCCGCCGCCCCGACCCCGCCGCCGAGACGTCCGAGCCCTTCCGGATCCTTCCCGCCGTCGGGCCCGAGAACGAGCACTTCTGGCGCGGCGGCGCCGACGGCCGTCTGCACCTGCTGCGCTGCGAAGCGTGTCGCGCCTTCGTGCACCCGCCGGCGCCCGTGTGCGGCGCATGCCTCGGGCGCGCGCTCGCGGTCGAGGCGGTCTCGGGGCGCGCGCACCTGCTCACCTACACGGTGAACCACCATCCGTGGATCCCGGGCTTCGAGCCGCCCTACGTGGTCGCGATCGTCGAGCTCGTCGAGCAGACGGGGCTGCGGCTCACGACGAACCTCGTCGGCGTCGAGCCGGCCGACGTGCGCATCGGCATGGCGCTGCGCGTCGTGTTCGAGCGGCGCGCGGGCGACGTGTACCTGCCGCTCTTCGAGCCCGACGAAGCTCCGGACGCCACCGCTCGCGCGGAGGCGCGCGGCTGACGTGGAGAAGCTCGAGTCGCGCGCGGTGATCAGCGGCATCGGCCAGTCGGACGTCGGCCGCCGTCTCGATCGCGACCCGCTCGCGCTCACGGCCGACGCGTGCCTCGCGGCGATCGAGGACGCGGGTCTGCGGCGCGAGGACATCGACGGCCTGTCGACCTATCCGGGAATGATGACCGCGGGCGGGCCGGGCTTCTCGGGCGCGGGCGTCACCGAGGTGCAGGACATGCTGCGCCTGCGCCTCTCGTGGTTCAACGGCGGGCCCGAGCAGCCCGGGCAGCTCGGCAGCGTGATCGATGCGGCCGCGGCCGTCGCGACCGGGCTCGCGCGGCACGTGCTGTGCTTCCGCACGGTGTGGGAGTCGACGGCGCAGGGAGCGGGCCGGCGCGCGGGCATCGGCGCGAGCGGGGGCGGCGGCTTCCGCGCGTCGGGCGCGCTGCAGTGGACGCTCCCGTTCGGCGCCGCATCCGCGGCGTGCTGGATCGCGATGTTCGCGCAGCGTCACTTCCACGAGTACGGCACGACGCGCGAGCAGCTCGCGCAGATCGCGCTCAACGCGCGCCGCAACGCCGCGCGCAACCCGAAGGCGATCTTCCGCGAGCCGCTCACGCTCGAGGACTATCTCGGCGCGCGCATGATCAGCGAGCCGTTCGGCCTCTACGACTGCGACGTCCCGTGCGACGGCGCGACGGCAGTCGTCGTGTCGCACGTCGAGACGGAGCGCGACCTGCGCAAGCCGGCGCTCGGGATCGAATCCGTCGGCTGTGCGCTGCGCGGGCGGCCGTCGTGGGACCAGTTCGACGACCTGACGACCATGGCGACGCGCGACGCGGCCGCGATGCTGTGGGAGCGCACCGACCTGCGGCCCTCCGACGTCGACGTCGCCGAGTGCTACGACGGCTTCAGCTTCATCGCGCTCTCGTGGCTCGAGGAGCTCGGGTTCTGCGGGCGCGGCGAGGGCGGTGCGTTCGTCGAGGGTGGCGCGCGGATCGCGCTCGACGGGGAGATCCCGCTCAACACGCACGGCGGCCAGCTCTCGGCCGGGCGCCTGCACGGCTACGGCTTCCTGCACGAGGCGTGCGTGCAGCTGTGGGGCGAGGGCGGAGAGCGCCAGGTGCCGGGCGATCCGCGCATCGCGGTCGCGGCCGCGGGCGGCGGCCCGCTCGGCGGAGCGCTGCTGCTCGCCCGACGTTAGGCGCGACGCGGGTCGGCCGTCGCCCCGCTCACGACAGCACGAGCTCGAAGCCGTCCTTGCCCATGCGGCGCGGGAGGTGCAGCTCGAAGAGCGCGCCGCAGCCCGTGCCCCGGAGCGCCGCGTCCACCTTCGCGCGCTCGGCCTTCGCGAGCGCGCGGTAGGCGTCGATCGGGCGCTGCGCCATGTAGAGCGTGTAGGCCTGCACGGCGCGCTCGGTCGTGCGGCCGCGGAGCGTCGACTCGACGCGGCCGACGATGCGCGGCGGCGCGCCGCCGTCGGGCAGCTCCTTCTTCGCGAACGCCTCGATCGCCGCGACGCCGTCGGCCACCCACGGCACGGCGTCGTGGCCGATCAGCTCGAGCACCGGGCGCAGCGTCTTCGGGAGCGCGTCGCGCGCGCACCACTTGCCCGCGTCGCCGGGCACCGGGTGGTTCATGCGCTCGACCCAGTTCGCGACGCGGTGGTACTCGCGCACGATGCGCCCGGGCACCGCATCGAGGTAGAGGTGCGCGTACATCGGGCCCATCAGCGCGCAGTCGGCGAGCGACGGGCGGTCGCCGAGCAGGTAGCGATGCTCGCCGAAGTGGTTCTCGAGCGCGGTGAGCAGGTCGTCGAGGTGCGTCTCGATCGGCACGATCGTCGCGTCGCTGACGCCGAGGAACGGGAGCGACCCCTTCATCGTGTCGGCGAACGCGTCCGCGCGCGCGGCGTCGTCCTGGATGGCCGCGAAGTCGCCGCGCGCCTTGAGCTCGCTCTCCTCGAAGTTCCAGCGGTAGTGCATCGCCGGCAGCACGAGGAACTCGTCGGCGTAGAGCTCGAAGAGGAAGGACACGACGCGCTGCACGGGCGTCGTCGGATAGAGCGGCGGCTGCGGGTGCGCGGCTTCGAGGCGGTCGAGGATGTCGCTCGTGTCCTGCCACGTATCGTCGTCGGGCGTCACGACGACGGGAATGAAATGGAGCCCGGTGCGCTTCCGGATGTCGGCGAAGTCGGGGAGCACCTCGGCGTAGCGGATGCCCTTGTAGCGGAGCGCGGGCCTCACCTTGCCCGAGAAGTACGAGATGTCGGCCGCGTGGAAGAGATAGGGTCGCTCGCTCACCGTCCTGTACCTCCGCTCGAGCCGTGGGCGAGCTCGAGCCACGTCGCGTCGTCCTCGACGTCGCGTGCGATCACGTCGACGTCCTCGCGCAGGCCGTCGAGGTAGGCGCGGAGCGCGTCGTCGCCGCGCCGCCGCCGCCACTCCGCGCGCACCTGCTCCTCGATCTCGTCGAAGGGCGGCACGTGCGCGTCCTCGCGCTCGACGAGCACGAGAACGTGCACGCCCGTGCCCGAGCGCACCGGCGCGCTCACTCCGCCCGGCGCGAGCTCCATCGCCGCGCGCAGCGCCGTCGGGCCGACGTACTCGCGGAGCTTGAGCGGCGGCAGGAGCACGTCGGGGAGCGGCGAGATCTCGGCATCGCCGAGCTCGTCGCGCACGCGCTCGAAGGGCTCGCCGGCCGCGAGGCGCTCGGCGGCGCGCGCGGCGCGCGCGTCCGGGCTCGCCCCGTCGTCCGCGCTCGCGCCGCCGGGCCCGGTCGCCGCGCCGCGGCGGAAGAAGACCTGGCGCACGTGCAGCCGCCCGGCCGACGCGAAGAACTCGCGATTCGCCTCGTAGAAGCGCTCGAGCTCGCGGGCGGTCGCGTCGTGCTCCTCCGCGTCGTCGACGATCGACTGGATCATCGAGGTCGTGAGGTCCGCCCGCACGCGGCGGTCGACGTCGACGAGGCCGAGCTCGACGGCGCGCTGCACGAGCAGCTCCTCGTCGATCATGCGGTCGAGCACGTGGCGGCGCAGCGCGCCGTCGACGGGCTCGCGCCGGTCGCTCTCGAGCCCGGCCACGAGCCGCTGGTACTCCTCGGTGCGGATCACCGCGTCGCCGACGCGCGCGACCGCGCCGGGCGGGAGGTCGCCCGCATCGGGGCGCTCGCCCACGATGCTGGCCGCGGCGAGCGCGAGCCCCGCGGTGGCCCCGAGAGCGAGCCAGCGCCGGGCTCGGCGATCGGCGGGCGTGTCCTCGGGCGCGTTGCTCAAGCGGGGCCTCGCGGTGGGCGGCGGAGGGTATCCCTTCGCTGCCGCGCGAACACCGCGCCCGCGGCGCGGCGGCGGGCCGCAGCGTCGCCCGCGGCGTGAGCGGAGTCACCGCGCGCGCGCGCAGGACGCGGAATGCTGCCGCGCGGTCGACGCAGCGGCGATCGGAAGCCGGGGAGGGCTGCGTGCGCAGCGAGCGATCCGACGGAGCAGGGCAGCGGGGCCTCCGCGCGCGAAGCGCGGCAGGGAAGTGGGCCGCTGCGGGCGCACTGGCGCTCGCGTCCGTCGTCGTCGCCGCCCCCATCGCGCGCGCGGACGCGGGTGAGTTCGGTGCCGAGGAGGAGGCCGGGGTCGAGGGCGCCGACGTCGGCGCCCACGGCGAGACGGGCTCCGCCGAGGCGCTTCCGCCCAGCATCCCCGACGAGAGCGGCGCCGAGGGCGACGAGGACGGGGAGTAGGCCTCGTCCTCGGACCGCCGGGCGCGTCGACCGCTGCGGTCGCCGCCCCGCGGCGAGCGAGGAGCGCGCGCCGGGAACCGGCACCCCGGCGCGGTGGCCGAGCGGAGCGGACTGCGGACGCGACGCCCGGCTCAGGGCTTCTTGCACGCGGGGCGGCGGCCCGCAGCGCGCGCCTGCTCGTAGAGCGGCATCGCGGTCGCGAGGCGCTTCTGCAGGTCGGCGATGCGCGTGCCGTGCGAGGGGTGCGTCGACAGGAACTCCGGCGGTGCGCCCTGGCTCGCGGCCGCCATGTTCTCCCACAGCTTCGGCGCCTCGCGCGGGTCGAACCCGGCGCGCGCCATGAGGTCGAGTCCGAGCACGTCCGCCTCGGATTCGTGCGCGCGGCTGTACGGGAGGATGCCCACCACCTGGATGCCGGCGCCGAGCACCTGCTGCGTCGCGTCCTTCGTCTCGGCCGACTTCCCGCCCGCGAGCACCTCGGTCCCGATCAGCACCGCCGTGCCGGCCGCGATGTTGCCCGAGGCGCGCTCGTTCGCGTGGCGCTCGAGCACGTGCGCGATCTCGTGCCCGATCACCGCCGCGAGCTGGTGCTGGTTGGCGGCGACGTCGAGCAGCCCGGTGTAGACGCCGATCTTCGCGCCCGGGAGTGCGAACGCGTTCGCGGCCTCGTTCTCGAAGAGCGTCACGTCCCAGCGCACGGGCGCGCTCGACGGCAGCACGGCCGTCACGGCGTTCGACACGCAGAGCACGTAGTTCGTCTTCGCCGCGTCCTTCGAGATGGGGAGCTCGGCGCGCATCTGGTCGTAGGCGGCGTTGGCCTGCATCTCGAGCTCGGCGTCCGAGACGAGGATCAGCTGGTGACGGCCGGTCGACGAGGTCTCACAGGCGAGGGCGCTCGCGAGGGCGAGGCAGGTGGCGAGCGCGGACGTCGTGGGGCGCATGCGGATTCCTCCAGTCCGGGTCGGGCCGCGCGGACATCGGGCCGGCGTCCGCGGGCGGGCGGCGAACATAGGGCGATGCCCTCGATCGTGCCCGGCGCCGGGCGCGCGTCGGCACGCCGGGTCGCGGCTCGCGGCGCGCGCGCGGCACCGGGAGGATCGCCCGATCAACTCTCGGGGCTGCACCGCCGAAGGGCTCGGCCATTCGGGGGAGGGCCGGTGAGCGCCGACGTCCAGCACGTGTTCCGCGAGTACATCCGGCTCGACCGCAAGCGGCAGGGCGAGGCGCTCTCGATCGCCGAGCACGAGCGGTGGGCCGTCCTCAAGCGCCGGCTCAACGTGCACTTCCAGCCCGATCTCCCCTCCCACCACGCCGATGCCCGCGGCTCCGTGCGCGTTCCCGTGCGGCTCGCCCTGCACTTCGAGCGCTTCGACGAGCTCGGCGGGAGCCTGATGACCAACCTCTCGCGCGGCGGGCTCTTCATCGCGACGACGAGCCCGCTGCCGATCGGCGAGCGCCTCCTGCTCGACGTCGTCGTCGACGACGGCGGTCGCACGGGGCCCGTGGTCGCCTTCCGCGCGCGCGCCGAGGTCGCCTCGCACGACACCGGCGCCGACCTGCAGGGGCGGCGGCGCGGGATGGGCGTGCGCTTCGTCGACGTCGACGAGGTGCAGCGCAAGGCGATCGACGACCTGTACGAGCGCGCCGCCGCGCACGCCGTCGGCATCCGACCGCGTCGTTAGGCCGGCGCGCGCGCGTTGCGATCCGGGCGGCCGCGCGCGACGCTGCCGGCATGGACGCGATCCGCAGCGTGCACGACCTCCCGACGCCCGCGCTCGTCGTCGAGCGCGAAGCGCTCGAGCACAACCTCGACGCCATGGCGCGCGCGCTCCCGGGCGCGCGGCTGCGTCCGCACGTGAAGGCGCACAAGTGCACGGCGATCGCGGCCCTCCAGCGCGCGCGCGGCCACGCGGGCTTCACGTGCGCGACGGTGCGCGAGATGGAGGGCCTCGCGCGCGCGGGCCTCGGCGACGACCTGCTGCTCGCCAACGAGGTCGTCGACGCGCGGCAGATGCGGCGCCTCGGTGCACTGGTCGAGGCGGGGGCGCGCGTCACCGTCGCGATCGACTCGCCGCAGACGATCGACGCGGCCGTTCGCGGCGGCGTGCGCGAGGCCGTCGTCGACGTGAACGTCGGCATGCCGCGCTGCGGGTGCGCGCCCGGGGCGGCGGGCGCGCTCGCGGACGCCGCGCGCCGCGCCGGGCTCTCGGTGCGCGGCGTGATGGGCTACGAGGGCCACGCGGTCGGCATCGACGAGCGCGCGCGCCGCGAGGAGCTGTGCGCCGCGTCGATGGCGCTGCTCGCGGCCGCGCACGCCGACGTCGGCGGCGAGCTCGTGTCCGCGGGAGGCACGGGCACGTTCGACTGCAACGGCGTCGCGACCGAGATCCAGGCGGGCTCGTACGCGCTGATGGACACGGCGTACGGGAAGCTCGACCTGCCGTTCCGTCAGGCGCTCTTCGGGCTCGCGACCGTCGTGTCCGTCGCGCCGGGCGACGCCTGGGCGGTGCTCGACTTCGGGCTCAAGGGGCTCGGGATGGATCACGGAAATCCGCAGGTGGCAGGCGCGAAGGTCTGGTTCTGCTCGGACGAGCACACGACGCTCGCCGGCGACGGGCGCGAGCCCGCGTTCGCGATCGGCGAGCGCGTGCGGCTCGTTCCCGCGCACGTCGACCCGACGGTCGCCTATCACGAGGCGCTGTGGCTCGTCGACGGCGAGCGCGTGCTCGACCGGTTCGAGGTGGACCTGCGCGGCTGGTGAGCGCCGCGCTGCGCGCGCGCGTCGCGGTGGACGGGCCGGGCGGGCCGCCGCGTGCGGCGCCTAGCGCGCGCGCCTCGCTCCGGCGTCGCGGTCGTCGTCGCGCACATCGCGGTCGCCCGGCGCGGGGCGCGCGGGAAGCGCGATGCGCGGGTCGTCGGGATGTGCGCGGTAGAGGATCACCGTGTGGCCGACGAGGCCGCACAGCTCGGCGCGCGCGCGCAGGGCGAGCTCGCGCGCGAGGCCCTTCTTGTCGTCGGGCGCGTGGAGGCGGACCTTCACGAGCTCGTGGTCCTCGAGCGCGCGGTCGATCGCGCGCGCGACGCCGTCGCTCACGCCTCCCTCGCCGACCTGCACGAGCGCCTTGCGCGGGTTCGCGAGGCCGCGCAGGTAGCGGCGCTGGAAGCCGGCGAGGCGCTTCGTCGGATCGTCGGGGGCGGTCGGCACGTGCGGCCTCGGCGCGCGGCGCCGGGAGGCGGTGCGCGGCAATACGGCAATACGGCAATACGGCGAGTCGGCGAGCGCTGCGTCGGGCGCTGGCCTGGGGCGCCGCGGCGACGGACGGGCGGCAGGGTAGGGGCGCGCCGCCGCGCGCGCACGCGGGCGCATGCGCACCTCAACGGCAGCGCGGCGGCTGCCGATAGGCGCGCCTGTCATGAGCGCCGCATCCACCAAGACGCCGTCGTTGCTGGGCCGCCTCGCGGTCAAGCTCGAGATGATCACGATGGAGCAGCTTCGCGACGCGACGGCTGCCCAGGGCCGCCACCCCGAGAAGCGCCTCGGCGAGATCCTGCTCGAGCTCGGCCATCTCGACCGGGCGGCGCTCGACAAGCTCGAGAAGGTGCAGCGCGACGTCGTCGCCAAGCACCGCGCCAAGCGCGCGGCGGGTGCGAGCCCGCTCGCGGACGCCGAGAAGGTCGAGGCGGCGCCGGCGCCCACCGCGGCCGATCGCGCGCGCAAGGCCGCGCTGCCGCCGAGCGATGCCGATGCCGGCGCGCCGAATCCCTCCCGCAAGGCGCCGACCGCCGCGCCGCCGACTCCGTCCGCGGCGCCCGCAGAGGCGGCGAGCGGCGACGCGAGCGAGCTCGACTTCGCGATCGGCGACGACGTCCCGTACGTCGCGATCGGCGACGACGCCGGACCGGCGCCCGAGCTCGAGCTCGCCTCCGGCCCCGGCCACGCGTCCGCCCCCGAGCCCGCACCCGCCGCCGCGTCGGTAGCTGCGACCGATCCGCCGCCGATCCGCCCTTCGCCGGCGGAGGCCGTCGCGGCCGCGCGTCCGCCGGTGGCTGCCGAGGGCGCCGAGGTCGCGGGCGGCGAGCACGGCGACTCGCTCGATCTCGCGCTGTCGTTCGGCAGCGGCGAGCGCGAGCGGCTCGCGACGCTGCTCGGCGACGCCGTCGCCGGCGGCGCGAGCGACGTGCACGTGCACGCGGGCGCGCCGCTCAAGCTGCGCGTCAACGGCGCGCTCGCGGACACGGGCGCCGAGCCGCTCTCCGCGGACGCCGCGACGCAGCTCGTGCTCGCCGCGCTCACGCCGGCCGAGCAGCGCGAGCTCGCGCGCGCGGGCGAGATCGACAGCTGCCTCTCGCTCCCCGGCGTCGGGCGCTTCCGCATGAACGCCTATCGTCAGCAGCGCGGCTTCGACGCCGTCTTCCGCGCGATCCCCGCGAAGCCGCCGACGCTCGAATCGCTCGGGCTCCCGAACGCGCTCGCGAAGTTCACCAACTACCACCAGGGCATGGTGCTCGTCACCGGGCCGGCGGGCTGTGGCAAGTCGTCGACCATGGCCGCGCTCGTGAACCTGATCAACGAGGAGCGCGACGAGCACATCCTCACGGTCGAGGACCCGATCGAGTACCTGCACGCGCCGAAGCGCTGCCTCGTGAACCAGCGCCACGCGGGACGCCACACGGGGAGCTTCGCGCGCGCCCTTCGCGCCGCGTTGCGCGAGGACCCCGACGTGATCGTGATCGGCGAGCTGCGCGACCTCGAGACCATCTCGCTCGCGATGACGGCCGCCGAGACGGGTCACTTCGTGCTCGCGACGCTGCACACGGCGAACGCCGTCCGCACCATCAACCGCATGATCGGCGCCTTCCCGTCGAACCGGCAGGACCAGGTGCGCACGATGCTCTCGGAGTCGCTGCGCGCCGTCATCTCGCAGCGCCTCGTGCCGACGGTCGACGGCTCGCGACGCGTGCCGGCGCTCGAGCTGCTCGTCATCAACAAGGCCATCGCGAATCTGATCCGCGACGAGAAGACGGTGCAGATCCGCTCGTCGATCCAGACCGGCTCGTCGCACGGCATGTGCCTGCTCGAGCAGTCGCTGAACGAGCTCGTCCGCGCCGGCACCATCGACAAGGAGACGGCGCTGTACATCGCCGAGGACAAGAAGCTCATCACCGCCTAGCGAGCTGGGCCGACGAAGGAACGACGCGTGGCACGACTCGACGAGATGCTCGTCTACCTCAAGGACAACGACGGCTCGGACCTGCACCTCGCCGCGGGGCTCGAGCCGCGAATCCGCGCGAAGGGGCGCATCCGCGCGATCGAGGGGCGCGACCGGCTCGCCGACGCCGAGCTCCGCGGGCTGCTCGAGGAGCTCGCCACCCCGAAGCACTGGAACGAGTACGTCGCGACCAACGACGTCGACTTCGCCTACGGACTCGAGGGCGTCGCGCGCTTCCGCGCCAACTACTTCGTGCAGGAGAACGGCGCAGGCGCCGTCTTCCGCATCATCCCCGAAGAGATCGTCCCGATCGACAAGCTGAAGCTGCCGGAGGCGATCCGCGGGCTCGCGAACCTGCGCGAGGGGCTCGTGCTCGTGACGGGGCCGACCGGCTCGGGCAAGTCGACGACGCTCGCCGCGATCATCAACGAGATCAACGCGAACAAGAGCCGGCACATCGTCACGATCGAGGACCCGGTCGAGTTCGTGCACCAGAACCGCAAGGCCGTCTTCTCGCACCGCGAGGTCGGGCTGCACACGCTCGGGTTCGGCCCGGCGCTGCGCGCGGCGATCCGCCAGGACGCGGACGTCATCCTCGTGGGCGAGATGCGCGAGCGCGAGACGATCTCGCTCGCCATCACGGCGGCCGAGATGGGCATGCTCGTGTTCGGGACGCTGCACACCAACAACGCCGCGAAGACGATCGACCGCATCATCGACGCGTTCCCGGCCGACGAGCAGAACATGGTGCGGCTCTCGCTCTCCGAGTCGCTCGCGGGCATCGTCTCGCAGCTGCTGCTCCCGACGGCCGACGGCAAGGGACGCGTCGCCGCGAACGAGATCCTGCTGCGCACGCCCGGGCTGCCGAACGTGATCCGCGAGAACAACGGCCAGATGCTCTACTCGATCATCCAGAGCGGGAAGACGCAGGGCATGCAGGCGATGGACGACGTGCTCTGGGACTACTGCCAGCAGGGGCGCATCACGCCGCACGACGCCTACATGAAGGCGACGGACAAGGCGCGCTTCGAGCCGCTCGTGAAGGAGTAGGCGCTGGCGCGCGCCGCTTGCGGCGCGCGGACGAGGTGCCACCCTGCGTCGGCCCGCGCTCGCCCGGCCGGGCGGAGAGCGCATGCTTCGTTGGCTCTGGCTCGTTCCGGCGATCGCGGTCTTCGGCGCGCTCGCCTTCCTGACGCACGGCTACGTCGTCGAGCGCATGGTGCGCGAGGCCGGCCTCGCCGAGCCGCTCGCCACGTGGCTCGGGGCGGGCGTGTGGTTCGGGCTCGCGCTGATCGTCGCGCAGCCGCTCGCCGAGCGTCTCGCGCCGCGCGCCGTCGGGCGCGCCGTCGCCGTTCCCGCCTACCTGTGGATGGGCGTGCTGTTCCTGCTGATCGTCGCGCTCGCCGCGTCGGACGCGGTGCTCGCGCTCGGCGTGCGCGCGGCGCACGCGGCCGGCGCCGTCGCGACCGCGACGCCCGCGGTCGGCGCCGAGCGCGCGGCGGTCGTCGCCACCGTCGTGCTCGCGGCCGCGGCCCTCGGGGTGCGCAACGCGCTGCGCGGGCCGCGCGACGTGCGCGTCGAGCTCGTGCTCGCGCGCTGGCCGCGCGAGCTCGACGGCTACCGCATCGTCCAGGTGAGCGACGTCCACATCGGCCCGATGCTCGGCGCGCGCTTCGCTCGCGAGATCGCGCGGCGCGTGAACGCGCTCGCGCCCGACCTCGTCGCGGTGACGGGCGACCTCGTCGATGGCCGCGCCGACCACCTCGCCGACGAGGTCGCGCCGCTCGCCGCCTTGCGCGCGCGCGACGGCGTCTTCTTCGTCACCGGGAACCACGACTTCTACTCGGGCGCCGACGTCTGGTCGCGGCGCGTCGAGGAGCTGGGCATGCGCGCGCTCCGCAACGAGGCCGTCCTGGTCGAGCGCGCGGGTGCGCGCTTCGCGCTCGCGGGCGTCGACGACCACCGCGCCGCGATGCTCCCGGGCGAGGGCGGCGAGGACCTCGACCGCGCGCTCGAGGGCGTGTCTCCGTCCGACGCGCTCGTGCTGCTCGCGCACGACCCGTCGACGTTCGCGCGCGCGCACGCGATGGGCGTCGACCTCCAGCTCTCGGGCCACACGCACGGCGGGCAGATCTGGCCGTTCCGCTGGCTCGTGCGCCTCGCCGTGCCCTTCGTCGAGGGCGTCCACCGGCGCGGCGCGGCGCAGCTGTACGTGAGCCGGGGGACGGGCTTCTGGGGGCCGCCGATGCGGCTCGGCGCCCCGGCGGAGATCACGGAGCTCGTGCTGCGCGCGCCCGCCGCTGGCAGCGGCGCGCGCGCCGCAGGAAACTGACGCGCCGCGCCGGAGCGCGCGAGCGGGAAGAGAGAGGAGACCGCGATGATCGAATGGAGCGAGCAGCACCTCCTGATCCGCGACGCCGTGCGTCGCTTCATCGAGGCGGAGATCGTCCCGAACCTCGACGAGCTCGAGCACGGCGACCTGCCGCCCTACGACATCCTGCGCAAGCTCTACGCGACGTTCGGCATCGACGAGCTCAACCGCGCGCGCTTCGCGAAGATGATCGAGAAGGCGAAGTCGGGCGGCGCCGACGCGGCGCCGCGCAGCGACGAGGAGCGCGGCGATCGCAGCGACGGCGCCGCGATGCAGCTCATCCCGATCATCGAGCTCTGTCGCTACTGCCCGGGCATGGTGACGGCGATGGGCGTCTCGGTCGGGCTCACGGGCAGCGCGGTGATGTCGAAGGGCACGATCGAGCAGAAGGAGCGCTGGGGGCTCGACCTGCTCACGTTCGCGAAGGTGGGCGCCTGGGCGATCACCGAGCCCGGCTCCGGCTCCGACGCGTTCGGCGGCATGAAGGCGAGCGCCCGGCGCGAAGGCGACGAGTTCGTGCTGAACGGCTCGAAGACCTTCATCACGAACGGGCCCCACGCGGACACGATCGTGTTCATCTGCAAGCTCGACGAGGCGGGTGTCGACCCGCGCGACCGCCGCATCCTGAACTTCGTGCTCGACCGCGGCATGCCCGGCCTCGAGCAGTCGAAGCCGCTCCGCAAGATGGGCATGCACTCGTCGCCGACCGGCGAGCTCTTCCTGAACGACGTGCGCGTCGGAATGGACCGCCTGCTCGGTGGCGAGAAGGCACTCGAGAAGGGGTCGGGGCGCTCGAGCGCGAAGGACACCTTCCAGACCGAGCGCAGCGGCGTCGCCGCGATGGCGCTCGGCATCGTCGAGCGGTGCCTCGAGCTGTCGGTCGCGTACGCGAAGGAGCGCGTCCAGTTCGGGCAGCCGATCGGGCAGTTCCAGCTCATCCAGGACAAGCTCGCGCGCATGGAGGTCGCGCGCGTGAACCTGCAGAACCTCGTCTTCCGCGTGATCGAGGGGGCGGCCGTCGGCCGGCCGATGACGCTCGCCGAGGCGTCGGCGATGAAGCTCTACGCCGCGCGCGCCGCCGTCGAGGTGTCGATGGAGGCCGTGCAGGTGTTCGGCGGGAACGGGTACATGTCCGAGTACCGCGTCGAGCAGCTCGCGCGCGATGCCAAGGTGCTGCAGATCTACGCCGGCACCGACGAGATGCAGATCCGCGCGATCGCGCTCGACCTGCTCAAGGGATAGCCGGGGGTGCCGGTCGAGCGGCTGCGCATCGAGGTGCCCGGCCGCGGCCTCCGGGAGATCACGCGCGAGGTCGGCGCCGCCGTCGCGCGCGCGGGCGTCGCGGAGGGGCTCTGCACGGTCTTCGTGCGCCACACGTCGGCGAGCCTCGTGATCCAGGAGAACGCCGACCCGTCGGCCGCCCGCGACCTCGAAGCGTTCCTCGACCGCCTCGTCCCGGAAGGCGACGCCCTGTTCACGCATACGGCCGAAGGTGCGGACGACATGCCGGCCCACGTGAAGTCCGCTCTCACTGCAACCTCCGTGGCCATCCCGGTGTTAGGCGGGAGGCTCGGCCTCGGGACGTGGCAGGGCGTGTTCCTGTGGGAGCACCGCCGGAGGCGGGGCGCACGCGAGGTGCTGGTCCACACGGGCGTGTGACCGGGCGGCGCGCGCCGGCGCCGCTCCCGGGCGCGCGGTGCCGGGCCGGGCCGTGCACCGCGGTCAAGCGGCCCGGTGCAGGGCCCGATACGGCGCGCCATGCACGCGCCGCGCGATCCGATCTCCGACGCCTTCCCGCACGTGCCGCGGCGTCGCGCGCGCCGCAGCCGCCGCCGCTCGCGACGGGCCGCCCGGTTGATCGCCCCGTTCGGTCTCCTCGCGCTGCTCGCCGTGCTCTCGATGGGAACGATCAAGATCGTCGAGGTCGCGGTGCCGACGCCGTCGCAGGGAGCACGGCTCCCCGATCGCGGCTTCGCCGAGAGCGAGCGCGTCTCGGGCCCGCACGAGCTCGAGTCCGTGCTCGACCGGCGCTACGTCCCGCGCGTCGAGGTGCCGGGCGAGCGGCTGTCGTTCGGAGAGGAAGACGACGCCCTCGCGCCGTTCCTGCCGCCGCAGGTCGCCGGCGGCGACGACCTCGACGCCGCGCTTCTCGACGCGGCGTACTAGCGAGCGACGCGCGGCGCCGTTCGCGCGATGCGCCGCGCTACTTCACGATCTCGAGCAGCTCGACCTCGAACACGAGCGCGGCGCCGCCCTTGATGGCGGGAGGGGCGCCGGCGTCGCCGTAGGCGACGTCCGACGGGCACAGCAGGCGGCTCTTCCCGCCGACGCGCATCGTGGTGACGCCGTCCTGCCAGCACTTCACGACGCCCGCGAGCGGCGTGCGGAACGGCTGGCCGCGCTCGACCGACGAATCGAAGACGCTGCCGTCGCGCAGCGTGCCGTGGTAGTGGACGACCACGGTGTCGCTCACGGTCGGCTGGTCGCCGGTTCCGGCGCGGAGCTCGTCGACGAGCACGCCGCTCTCGAGCCTGCGCACGCCGGGCTTGCGCGCCTCGGCGTCGAGGAAGGCCTGCGAAGCCTGCTTCTCGACGGCGGCCGCCGCGCTCGCGCGCGACTGCATCAGCTCCCGGATGCGCGGGCCGTACGTCTGCCCGTCGAGGTCCATCGCATTCCCCGCCAGGGCGTCGCGCATGCCGCGCTGCACCACCGCGAGCTCGTCGGCGCTGAGCGCGAACGGCGCGAGGTTGCGCGCGGCGAGCGTGCCGAGGAAGTAGAGCGTCTTCTCCTCGTCGGTCTTCGGCGGGCCATCGGCGGCGAACGACGCGGCTGCGACGAACGATCCGAGGGCGAGTGCGAGCACGGCAACGAGCGGGCGCGGGATCATCGATTCCCTCCGTGGGCGTCGCGGGACGCGAAGGCGCGCGAGCATACCAACGGACGTGGGGCGCGCTCGCGCGCGGCCGGGCTCGGATGCCGTCCGGTGTGCGCCGTCAGCGGCGTGTGCGGCGCGGTGTGGCGCGCCCGCGCGCATCGGCGAGAGCCGCGCGCAGGTAGCGGCCCGTGTGCGAGCCGGCCGCGCGAGCGACGTCCTCGGGCGTTCCCTGCGCCACGATCCGTCCGCCTTCCGGGCCGCCCTCGGGCCCGAGGTCGACGACCCAGTCCGCGCAGCGGATCACGTCGAGGTTGTGCTCGATCACGACGACGCTGTTGCCCGCGTCGACGAGCTGCTGCAGCACGGCGAGCAGCTTGCGGACGTCGTCGAAGTGCAGGCCCGTCGTCGGCTCGTCGAGGATGTAGAGGGTGCGGCCCGTGGCGCGCTTCGCGAGCTCGCGCGCGAGCTTGATGCGCTGCGCCTCGCCGCCCGACAGCGTCGGCGACGGCTGGCCCAGATGGAGGTAGTCGAGCCCGACCTGCTGCAGCAGCTCGAGCGGCGGCGCGATCCGCGGATGGGCGGCGAAGTGCACGAGCGCCTCCGCGACGGTCAGCTCGAGCACGTCGGCGATCGAGTGCCCCTTGTAGCGGACCTGCAGCGTGGCCTCGTTGAAGCGCCGTCCCTGGCAGGCCTCGCAGCGCACGTACACGTCCGGGAGGAAGTGCATCTCGATGCGGCGGACGCCATCGCCCTCGCACGACTCGCAGCGACCGCCCTTCACGTTGAACGAGAAGCGACCGGGCTTGTAGCCGTGCACGCGCGCCTCGGGCAGCTGCGCGAAGAAGCCGCGGATCTCGTCGAACACCTTGATGTAGGTGGCGGGATTGCTGCGCGGCGTGCGCCCGATCGGGCGCTGGTCGATGTCGATCACCTTGTCGAGCTGCGCGAGGCCGTGGATCGCGCGGTGCGCGCCGACCGGCCGCTGTGCGTCGTGGAGCTTCCGCGCGAGCGCGGGGAAGAGGATGTCGTTCACGAGCGTCGACTTGCCGGCGCCCGACACGCCCGTCACGGCCGTGAGCACGCCGAGCGGGAGCTCGACGTCGACGTCGCGCAGGTTGTTGGCGCGCGCGCCGACCACCTTGATGGATCCACTCGCCCGGCGTCGCTCGCGCGGCGTCTCGATGCGCATCCGCCCCGACAGGTAGGCGCCCGTGAGCGAGTGCTTCGCGCGCTCGAGCTGCTTCGGCGTGCCGTCGAACACGATCTCGCCGCCCGCGACGCCCGCACCGGGCCCGAAGTCGATCACTCGGTCGGCGGCGCGGATCGTCTCTTCGTCGTGCTCGACGACGACGACCGTGTTCCCGATGTCGCGCATGCGCTCGAGCGTTCCGAGCAGCCGCGCGTTGTCGCGCTGGTGCAGGCCGATCGAGGGCTCGTCGAGGATGTAGATCACGCCCGTGAGGTCGGAGCCCACCTGGCTCGCGAGCCGGATGCGCTGCGCCTCGCCGCCCGACAGCGTCGGCCCGGCGCGGTCGAGCGAGAGGTAGCCGAGCCCGACCGACGCGAGGAAGTGCAGCCGCGCGCGGATCTCCTTCACGAGCTCGGCGGCGATCTGCTTCGCGGCACCCGCGAGGGCGAGCCCGTCGAAGAACGCGAGCGCGTCGTCGACCGTGAGCCGGGAGACGTCGACGATGCTGCGCGCGTCGACGCGCACCGCGCGGCTCTCGACGCGGAGCCGCGTGCCCTCGCACGCCGAGCACGGCCGATCGGCGAGGAACTGCGCGAAGTAGCGCTTCGCCCGCTCGCTCGTCGTCTCGCGGAAGCGGCGCATGAGGCGCGGCAGCGCGCCCTCCCACGTCTGGACGAACTCGGCCTTGTCGCCCTTCTTCCCCTGCCACTTCACGCGGAAGGTCCGCTCGCCCGCGCCGTGCAGCAGCGTCTCGCGCTGCTTGCGCGTGAGCTTCGCGAACGGCACGTCGAACGGAATGCCGAGCTGGCGGAGGATCTGCGTGCGCAGCCCCGACCAGCTCGTCTTCGTCGAGAGCTCGCCACCCCACGGCTTGACGGCGCCCTGATCGAGCGTGAGCGACGGGTCGGGCACGACGAGATCGGGGTCGATCTCGACGCGCACGCCGAGCCCGTTGCACTCGGCGCACATGCCCTGCGGACTGTTGAACGAGAAGGCCTGCGGCGTGAGCTCGGGGAACGAGAGCCCGCACGCGCCGCACGCGGCCGACTCGGTGAACGTGCGATCCTCCGCGCGCGCGCCGTCGCCGACCGAGGCGATCAGCGTGCCCGCTCCGACGGCGAGCGCGGTCTCCACCGACTCGACGAGCCGCGCCTTCGGCGCGCGCGCGCCGCGCGCGACGACGAGCCGGTCGACGACGGCCTCGACGTGGTGCTTGCGGCGTTTGTCGAGCGCCTGCGTCTCCTCGGCGAGCACGACCTCGCCGTCGACGCGCAGCCGCACGAAGCCCCTGCGGCGCGCGTCCTCGAGCAGCTCGCGGTGTTCGCCCTTGCGGTTGACGAGGAGCGGCGCGAGCAGCGTGAGGCGCGCGCCGTCGGGCAGCCCGAGCAGCTCGTTCGCGATCTGCTCGGCCGTCTGCCCCGCGACGCGCTCGCCGCAGCGCGTGCAGTGCTGCTCGCCGACGCGCGCCCACAGCACGCGCAGGTAGTCCGAGATCTCGGTGATCGTGCCGACCGTCGAGCGCGGGTTCGTGCCGGTCGTCTTCTGCTCGATCGAGATCGTCGGAGAGAGGCCGCGGATCGTGTCGTACTTCGGCTTGTCCATCTGCCCGAGGAACTGCCGGGCGTAGGCCGAGAGCGATTCGACGTAGCGACGCTGCCCCTCGGCGTAGAGCGTGTCGAATGCGAGCGACGACTTGCCCGAGCCCGACACGCCGGTCAGCACGACGAGCTTCCGCTTCGGGATGCGCACCTCGACGGACTTGAGGTTGTGCTCCCGGGCCCCCTTGATGTGGACGTGGTCGAGCTCCATGACGGCGGGCGAGTCTACGCGAGCGAACGGGCCGGCGAAACTACGGCGAAGACGCGTCGCTGCCGCGCGGGCGCCGCTCGCGTCTTCAGTCGCCCCATGCGGTCGCCGATAGTCGCGCGGTGCGAGGCCCGCGGTAGCGCCTCGCCTCGAGTCGAGCCCGGCTTCAACGTACGGGCAGGAGGGACCCCGGGATGTTCGGTCAGACCCAGCCTCGCAGCGCCGGCCGCGCGCGGCGGATCGTGGCGGCGCTCTGCGCGATCGCTCTCGTCACCTGCGTCGGCGCCAGCACGAGCTTCGCCATGGACGACGCGGACATGGAGTGGGAGGCCGCGATGCCGGCCGACGTCGCCGCGTCCGATCCCTCCGCCGACGCCCTCTTCCTCCGCCCCCTCGGCCTCGCGGCGCTCGTCATGGGCGTCGCGCTCTTCGTTCCCGCGGCCGCCATCACGCTCGTGACGCGACCTCACGAGATCGGCAAGCCGCTCCAGGGCCTCGTCATCGCGCCGGCCCGCTACGTCTGGGCGGACGGTCTCGGCAAGCACTGATCGACGCGCGCGCCGATCTCCGCCACGGCGGCGGGCGGCGCGCGGAGCACCGAAGGATCCGCAACGAAGGGCGAGGCGACGCTCCGGCGTCGCCTCGCCCTTCTCGTTTGCGCGCCCCCTCGCGCGCCGGCCCGCGCCGGATGGCGTCGCGAGGCGATGGCGGTAGCCTCGCCCGCCCCCGGTGGAGGCCCGCGACCCGCGATGAGCGAATCGCTGCAGACGTGGCTCGACGCGCACTCGTCGCTCGCGCAGCTCGTGTACGTCGCGTCGCTCCTGCTCGCGGCCGTCGCGGTCTACTGGATCACGCGCGCGATCCTGGCGCTGATCATCCGCAGCTGGGCCGCCGCGAGCGAGACGCTGTGGGACGACGCGCTCGTCGACGCGCGCGTCTTCGGTCGCATCGCGCACCTCCCGCCCGCGCTCGTCGTCTACTACGGCGTCCAGTTCGTCCCCGGCCTGCACGCGACGCTGGCGCTGCTGATCCAGCGCGTCGCGTTCTCCGTCCTGATCGCCGTCGCGACGCTCGCGACGACGGCCTTCCTCTCCGCCGCGAACTCGATCTACGCGAGCGTGCCGGAGAACCGGACGAAGCCGATCAAGGGCTACCTGCAGGTGCTGGGCATCCTGCTCTACCTGATCGCCGGGCTGCTCATCGTCGCGACGTTGATGGACCGCTCTCCGCTGCTCTTCCTGTCGGGCATCGGCGCGATGACGGCCGTCCTCCTGCTCGTCTTCCGCGACACGATCCTCTCGCTCGTCGCGTCGGTCCAGCTCACGAGCAACGACATGATCCACGTCGGCGACTGGATCGAGATGCCGAAGTTCGGCGCCGACGGCGACGTGATCGACGTCGCGCTGCACACCGTCAAGGTCCAGAACTGGGACAAGACGATCACGACGATCCCGACGCACGCCCTGATCGCCGAGTCCTTCAAGAACTGGCGCGGAATGCAGGACGCGGGCGGTCGCCGCATCAAGCGCGCGATCCACGTCGACCTCTCGACCGTGCGCTTCCTGGAGGACGACGAGATCGACGCGTTCGGGCGCTGGGAGCTGCTCGGCGACTACATCGCGCGCAAGCGGCGCGAGCTCGGCGAGCACAACGCCCGCGTCGGCGGCTCGGGCGACGCGACGAGCGGCGCGCGCCGGCTCACGAACGTCGGGACGTTCCGCGCCTACGTGGAGCGCTACCTGCGCGCGCACCCCGGCGTGCACGCGGACATGACGCTGCTCGTCCGCCACCAGCAGCCGACGGAGCTCGGGCTCCCGATCGAGATCTACTGCTTCACGAACACGACCGAGTGGGCGGCCTACGAAGGCATCCAGGCCGACATCTTCGACCACGTGCTCTCGATCGTGCCGCAGTTCGGGCTGCGCACGTTCCAGAGCCCCGCCGGTGCGGACGTCGCCGGGCTCGTCGAGCGGGCCCGCGCAGGCGCGTCGCCGGCGCCCGCAGGAGCGGACGCATGACCCTGCCGAACCTCGAGGGACGAGTGGCCGTGGTGACGGGTGCGAGCCGCGGCATCGGCGCGGCCCTCGCCTCGGTGTTCGCGCAGCGAGGTCTGCGGCTCGGCCTGTGCGCGCGCGGCGAGCCCGCGCTCCCCGGCGGCGATCGCGTCGTCGCCGCTCGCGTCGACGTGCGCGACGAGCGCGCCGTCGAGACGTTCGCGCGCGACGTCGTCGAGCGCTTCGGGCGGATCGATCTGTGGGTGAACAATGCCGGTGTGCTCGAGCCGATCGCGCCCGCGCGCGACGTCGAGGTCGAGGCGTTTCGCGCGCACATCGACACGAATCTCGTCGGCGTCTTCCTCGGGACGCGCACGTTCGTGCGCCACGTTCGCGCGCGCGGCGGCGAGGGCGTTCTGATCAACGTCTCGTCGGGCGCGGCGTGGAGCGCCTACGCCGGGTGGGCCGCCTACTGTGCGGGCAAGGCCGCGGTCGAGCGCCTGACGGAGGTCGTCGCCCTCGAGGAGGCCGAGCACGGGCTGCGCGCGTACTCGGTGGCGCCGGGCGTCGTCGACACGCAGATGCAGGAGCAGATCCGCGCGTCGAGCGCCGAGGCGTTCCCGATGCTCGAGCGCTTCCTCGCGATGAAGCGCGACGATGCGTTCAACTCGCCCGAGTTCGTCGCGGAGCAGTTCCTCGCGATCGCGTTCGACCCGGACGCGCGCCCGGCCGAGGTCGCCCACCGCATTCCGTTCGAGTGACCGCGGCGCGCGCTGCGCGCGAGCCGCCCGCGCGGTCAGTGCCAGAGCGCCCACGCGAAGGCGAGTAGCGCGGCCACGAGCGCGACGAGCGCGACCGTCGCCGCGACGCTCGCGGGCGCGCTCGCGCGCGAGGCGCGCCCGGTCGGGTCGGCGCCTGCGTCCGCGCCTGCACCCGTCAGCGCGCGCTCGCCGTCGGTGCGGGCGATCGCCGCTGCGTCGCCCATCCCGGCGCTCGCGGCGTGCGCGACGGCGATCTGCACCGTCACGTTGTCGGGCCCGCCCGCGGCGTTCGCGGCGGCGACCAGCGCGTCGACCGCCTGCGATGCCGGCGCGCGCGCCGCGAGCACCTCGATCTCCGCGTCGCTGATGACACCGCAGAGGCCGTCCGAGCAGAGGAGCACGCGGTCGCCCGGTGCGAGCGCGAGCTCGAGCGCGTCGACCTCGACCTCGGCGTCGACGCCGACCGAGCGCAGGATCTCGTTGCGTCGCGGATGGGTCTCGGCCTCCTCGGCCGTCAGGAGCCCGCGCCGCTGCAGCTCGCCGACGACCGAGTGGTCCTCCGTCACGCGCTCGATTGCGGCCGCTCCCGCGCGCAGCCGGTAGGCGCGGCTGTCGCCCACGTGCGCGACCGCGGCACGCCCGTCCGGACGCGCGAGGAGTGCGACGAGGGTCGTGCCCATGCCCTGGAGCGTCGGGTCGCGGAGGGATTCCGCGTGGACGCGCGCGTTGGCCGCGCGAACCGCGAGGACGAGCGCTTCGGCGAGGGCGTCGGCGGGTCGGCGCCCCGCGTCCGCGTCGAGCGCCTCGCCGACGGCGTCGACGGCGATCCGGCTCGCCGTGGCGCCGCCGCGGTGGCCGCCCATGCCGTCGGCGACGACGAGCAGGAACGAGCCGTCGGGCGCCTCGAACACGCCGCAGGCGTCCTCGTTGTGCGGCCGCGCGCGCCCGACGTCGGTGCGCGACGCGAGCTCGTAGCGAAGGGTCGCGGGCGGGGAAGGGTCTCGGGGCTCGGGAGGGGGAGGCGCCATCCGGTCGCGCGTGGCCTCCGCCGGCGCGCCGCAGGCCGGTGCGGCCGCGGCTCGCCGGCCGTCGTCACGGGGTGCCGAGTCCGGGCGACGCGCCGCCGCGGCATGCTGCGCATCGCGTCGCGCCGCGAGCCGATGCCGCGGCGGCCCGCGACCTCGTGCCGAGATCGGGAAGGCAATCTCCACGGGCGGGGCGACGCGCGGCCGCGCAGCGCGGCTCGCGCGTTCGTCCCCTCGGCCCTCGCGCTCGCATCCGGCATCGCGACCCCGAAGGGGCGACGACGAGCCGACGCGGGTGCGGCCGCGCAGATGGCTCCGCGCGCCGCCGCCGGCGAGATGCTCTCAGGAGAAGTCGCGGTCGAGAACCGTCTTGCGGCCGTCCTGGCGGGCGCGCTCGACGGCGGCGTCGCACATCGCGCGGATGCGGTCCGACAGCGCGGTGAGGACGGACGCCGAGGTCTTCATGTCGCCTCGGTCCTTGATGTACGTCTTCACCTTGGAAGCGACGACCAGAACTTCGTTGTCAGCCATGGATGCGTGCCCTCGCGTGGTGGCGCCCGACGGGGCGAGCTCCTGCGCGCGCGTCTCCATCCACGAGCTCCGCCCGGCCCTGGACCCGCCCGAGGCGCGTCCGTGGCGTGCGGCCCCGCGCTTCCCGCTGCGGAAGCGCCGAGCGCCGGTTGCCCGGACGAGGCGCGCTTCTCACAGCCGACCGATCGCGAGGTCTCCACGGATGGAGATGCGCGCTCCCGACCCCCCGCCGGGTGCGCCGTTGACGCGCCGGAGAATGGCCCGTGGCTCGCGAGGGCGCAATGCGGCTAGCCTCGCGCGATGTCGCCGCGTCGCGCCGCCGACCCCGCTCCGCCCGGGTCGGGCGCCAGCGCGACGCTGCTCCGCGGCGTCCGCATCTGGACGGGGAGCGACCCGGGCGGGTCCGATCTCACCTCGAGCGATCACGCCTGCGAGCGCGAGCCCGGATTCGTGCGGATCGAAGAGGGACGGGTCGTCGCGGTCGGGCGCGGCGAGGGCCCGGCCGACGGCGCCGAGGTCGTCGAGCTTGCGAACGGGTTCGCGATCCCCGGGCTGATCGACGCCCACGTCCACATCGGGATCGATCCGGCGCGCGGGGTGGCCGCCCAGGCACGGCAGCCCGCCCACGAGCGCTGGCTCGCCATGACGCAGCGGGCGCGCGCCATGCTGCGGGCCGGTATCACGACGGCGCGCGACCTCGGCGGCCCCGACGGGCTCGAGCTCGCGCTGCGCGACGCGATCGCGCGAGGCGAGCTCGCCGGGCCGCGCCTCGTGTGCGCCGGGCAGCCGGTCACGACACCGGGCGGGCACTGCCACTTCTGGGGAGGCGAGGCGGCGACGGATGCCGACGCGCTGCGCGTCGTCGACCGCCAGCTCGCGCGCGGCGCCGACTGGATCAAGGTGATGGCGACCGGGGGCGTCGCGACCGCGGGAACGCGTCCGGCAGACGCACAGCTCGACGCCGCGTCGATCGCGCGCGTCGTCGCACGCGCCGCGGCGAGCGGGCGGCGCGTCGCCGCTCACTGCCACGGCACCGCGGGCATCCGCAATGCGGCCCTCGGCGGCGTCGCCACGATCGAGCACTGCTCGTTCGCCGGCGCCGACGGCTTCGGCGCCGATCTCGACACGGCGTCGACGGACGCGGGAATCCCGGGCGTCGCGCACGACCGGCTCGCGGAGGGGCTCGCCGCACTCGCGCGCTACGCGGGCCTCTCGCCCGCGCAGGCGCTGCGCGCGGCGACGAGCGGGGCCGCGCGCGCTCTCGGGCTCGAGTGCGAGACGGGCCGGCTCGCGCCGGGACTCGCCGCGGACGTGCTCGTGCTCGAGGCCGACCCGCTCGTCGACCTCGGCGCGCTCGCGCGACCGCTCGCCGTCTTCGCGCGCGGGCAACGCGTCGCGCTCGACGACGCGAGCGCGAGCGCGGAGTACGCCGCGCCGCGCGCGAGGTAGCGCGCGGGCCGCGCGCCGGCGGTTCGCTCGCTGCTACTGCCGGCGCCAGGCGAGGTAGCGGCGCACGTGCGGCACGAGAGGGCGGCCGTCGAGCTCGTCCTCCGCGACGAACCCGCCCCAGACGACCTCGCGCCGGTCGACGCGCACGTCCGGGCGCTCGGGCGCGTGCCACTCGAAGACCCACGCGTGCTCGCGCTTGTGGTCGTGGTCGATCGCGAAGTCGATCGCGTCGCGCAGCGCACTCTCGTCGAGGTCGATGCCGACCTCCTCGTGCAGCTCGCGTCGCGCGGCGGCGCGCGGCGTCTCGCCGCGCCCGATGCGGCCGCACGGCAGCGTCTCGCCGCGCCGGTAGGAGTTGCGCACGAGCAGGAGGGCGCCCTCGTGCCAGACGGCGACGAACGCGCCGCGCTCGCGCGGCCGCCGCACGAACCACCACGCGCGCATGACGCGGTAGCCGACGCGGTAGACCGTGCGGAGGAGCGCGTCGAGCATGGCGCCAGGGTCCGCGCTCGCGCCTCAGCCCGCCAGCGCGCGGGCGACGAAGCGCGCGATGTCGGCCCGCGCGGTCGGCGCGACGTCGCGGAACGCGAGCCCCGCGAGGCCCGGCGCGACGCGCCGGCACTCGGCGCGCGCGCGCACGGCGACGCGGTCGGGGAGCGCGATCTCGAGGTTGAGCCGCTCTCCCTCGAGCAGCGCGGGCCTCGCCGCCGCCGGATCGAGCTCGACGAGGCAGCCGGTGGCCGAGAGCTCGACGACGCGGCCGACGAAGCGTCGGTCGCCGTGCACGCCGCGGAAGGGGAAGCGGACCGGAGCTCGCGGCGCGCGGCGGGGCTCGCGCTCGAGCAGAGTCTGCAGGACGGGGAAGAGGTCGGCGAGCGCCGCGGGGCGGCGGACGAATGCGACGTCGGGCCGCCGCTCGCGCGCGGCGATCGCACGCGCGGCGCCGAGCACGACGACCGGCGCGCCCGGCGCGGCCGCGTCGACGCACTCCGCGTCGACGAGCTGCACGTCGACGAGCTGCGCGTCGACGAGCTGCGCGTCGAAGGCGCCCGCGGGTTCGCCGCGGGACGCGTGCGCGGGGCCGACGTCGACGAGCTCGTAGCCGAGCGCGCCGAGCGCCTTGCGCGTCGACGGGGCGAGCGAGGTCGGAGCAGTGTGCACGGCGATGAGCGGGCGGCGCCGCCAGGAGGCTTCAGGAGCAGGCATGTCGCGCCTTATCGGCGCGGGATCGCTGCGCTTTACTGCGCGGATGCAATCCGCGCCGACGTCCGCTCACGGTTGCGGGCGGTTCGCCCCGTCGACGACCGGCGACGCCCACCCCGGGACGTTCCTCGCCGCGCTCCTCGACTGGCTCGACGCGCGTTCGCGCGGCATGCGCGTCGTCCTTCGCCTCGAGGATCTCGATCCCGAGCGCAGCAGCCCGGCGAAGGCGAGCGCGCTCGAGCGCGACCTCGCGTGGCTCGGGCTCGAGTGGGATGCGACCCTGCGCCAGAGCGATGCGCGCGCCGAGCACGAAGGCGCGCTCGATCGACTGGCGGCGGGCGGCGCGCTCTACCCGTGTGCGTGCTCGCGCAGCGCGATCCGCGCCGGCGCGCGGCGCGCGCCCGATGGCGGCTACGCCTACGACAATCGCTGTCGCACTCGCACGCTGCCGGCCGGCGGCTGGCGCGCGAGCGGCGAGCCGCTTCGCGCCCGTCTCGTGGACGGCCGCATCGAGCTGCGCGACGAGAGCGGCGCTTCGCTCGCGCAGGACCCGGCGGCCGAGATGGGCGACCCGGTCGTGCGCAGGCGCGACGGGTCGATCGCCTACCAGCTCGCGAGCGTCGTCGACGACGCGCGCGAGGGCGTGACGCGCGTCGTCCGCGGCCGCGACCTCGCTGCGAGCACGGCGACGCAGGTCGCGCTCCAGCGTCTGCTCGGCCTTCCCGAGCCCGTGTATCGCCACCACTTCCTGCTGCTCGAGCGCGCCGGCGGCGGGAAGCTCGCCAAGCTGCACGGCGCCGTCGGCGCGAGCGAGCTGCGGCGGGCCTACCCGAGCGGGGACGCGCTGGTCGGCTGGCTCGCCCGCGCGGCCGGCCTTCGGCCGACCGCGGCGCCGGTCGCTGCGCGCGAGCTCGTCGGCGGGTTCGCGTGGGAGCGCGTGGGCGACGCCGATCGCGTCGTGCGCTGGACGGGAGACGCGCTCGTGCTCGACGACGATCCGCCCGCCGCGCGACGCACCGGCGCTCGACGCACTGACGCATGACGCATCGGCGTGTGACGCACCGGGCGCGTCGCACCCGGGCGCGACCGCGTGCGCCCGCGCGTGCGGCGCGCGGCGATGCTCCCATCAGCGCGCGCCGACCGGGATCTCCAGGTCGGCGAGCAGCTCCCGCTGCTCGACGGCGGGCAGCCCCTTCATGAAGCGGATCTCGTCCGCACCGAACGAGAGCCACCACGCGCTCCCCGCGACGCCGAGGCCGTACACGACGGGCGGCGTCTCGACGCCGGCGTTCGCCGCGTGGAGCTCGACCCAGTACGCGGGCTGCGGCGCGACGAGCCACGGCGCGCGCCAGTCCGACGACGAGAACGCCCAGCTCCCGAGCACGCGCGCGATCGTCTCGGGCGACTGGATCACCGCCGTGACCGCGCCGGCCGCATCGACGACGACGATCTCCGCGACGGCGTCCGCGGCGGGCGGGCGCGGCGAACGGCGCGGCAGCTCGTTCGCGCAGGCGGCGACGAAGGCGGCCGCGACGATCAGCGCCGCGGCCACGTCGGTGCGGCGCGCGCTGCGCGCGCGTGCGGAGTGCGATCGCTCGATCATCTGGACCTCCCGGGCCGCGGGCTGCGGCGCGCGGACTCTACGCCCGCGCGCGGTGCCGCGCGACTAACGAATGAGCTCGAGCACCGAGGCCTCGCCCGGCACGCCCACCCGCAGCGGGAACCCGTAGAAGCCCGTGCCGCGGTGGACGTAGAGCCGCGCGCGTCCGCGCGCGAACAGCCCGTGGTCGGGCATGCGCGTTCCGAACATCGAGAGCACCGTCCAGTCGAGGCCGAGGCTCACGAGCCCGACCTGTCCGCCGTGCGTGTGCCCCGACAGGACGAGGTCGACGTCGTCGTCGGGCAGGTGGTGGAAGGCGCTCGGATCGTGGAGGAGCAGGAGGCGCAGGTGCCCGTCGAGGCGCGGGTGCGCGCGCAGCAGCTCGCGCAGGTGGGCGTCGCGGTCCCGCCGCACGAAGTCGGCGCCGACGATCTGCACGGGGCCGGCCTCCGTGCCCGCGACGGTCGCCGCGTCGACCAGCAGCTCGACGCCGTTGGCCGCGAGCGCGGCGCGCACCTCGTCGGGTGCTTCGTGGTCGTGGTTCCCGAACACGGCATAACAACGGTCGGGCACGCGGCGCAGGGGCGCGAGCGCGCGTTCGAGCGCGCCGGGCGTCGCGTTGCTCTCCATCGTGAGGAAGTCGCCCGTGAGCAGGACGAGGTCGGGGTCGCGATCCACGAGCCGGTCGACGAGCGCCGCGAGGCGCGAGACGGGCTGCCAGGGGCCGAGATGCGGGTCGGTGATCTGCACGATGCGGAGCGGGCGCTCCGCGAGCGGCGCCGGCGCGCGCCCGCGGTGGCGCTCGACGGGCACGCGCGTCAGCCGCTCCGGGTCGTCGTCGCCGAGCCGCACGCGCACGACCTCGTGCACGGGCCGCGCACTCGTCGCGAGCGCGACGAGGCCGATCGCGTAGGGCGCGACGTCGAGGGGGCGCAGGGCCGCGAGCAGTGGCTCCGTGTCGAAGCCGCCGAGGCCGAGCAGCCAGAGCGGCCCGCGGACGGCGAGCAGCGCGAGCAGCCAGAACGTCGCGAGAAAGCTCGCCGCGACGAAGGCCTGGCCGGGCACGGACACGAGGCGGCGGAAGAGCTCGCCGCGCAGGCGCGCCCGCACGAGGTGCGCGTAGTGGACGCCGGTGGCCGCGATCGCGGCGGCGGAGGCGAGGTCGACCCACGGCAGGGCGGCGGGGCCGACCCATCCGGGCAGGCGGAGGTGGACGGCGAGCGCGCCCGCGAGCGAGATCCCGAACGTGACCGTGCTGAAGACCGCGAAGCTGCGCCCGCGCTGCACGGCCGCGTAGAGCGGAACGAGCAGCCAGGTGGCGGCCGCGAGGAGCGGGAACGCCCAGCGCAGCAGGTGCGGAAGCGGATCGGGCATCGGGGTGGCGGCTCTCCTCGAGCGGGGGCGCGTTCGGGATTTCTACATGAAGCCTTCATTATCTCTTGAGATAGTCGGGACGCTGTGCCACGCTCGCGCGCGTTTTGAGGGGTTTTATCCCCTCGCTCGGTGCGCTTCGCACCGGCTCCATCCAGTGAGGACAGGCGGATGCGGATGCGGCTCTCGATGCTCTCGGTGCTCTTCGCGTTCTCGGTGGCGAGCCCGGCGCTCGCGGTCTCGACCTTCCACAGCTCGGCGAGCTTCCTCGGCGCGCTCTCCACGTACGTCGTCGAGGACTTCGAGGACGAGGCGCTCGTCGGCACGCCGAACTCGGGCGGCGTCTCGAGCCTCGTGCTGAGCGACTTCACCGTCACGTCGAGCAAGCCGGCGCTGAAGATCCTCGGCGCGCCGGCGTTCGGCAACCACAACACGACGCCGGGCGGGAGCCAGTACCTCTCGGCCGACACCGACCTCGGCTTCGTCGCCGCGTCGGTCGGCGTCTCGGCCTTTCCGGGCCCGGTGAACGCGGTCGGCTTCGAGCTGATCGACTTCGACCTGATGCCGGCGGTCGTGACCGTGAACGGCCACTCCTACTGGGTGAAGCCGACCGGCGACGGAGGCTCGCGCTTCTTCGGCGTGATCGCGGACGCGCCCATCACGTCGCTGCGCATCGGGCCGCTCGGCCTCGACAGCCACTGGAGCATCGACGACCTGGTGCTCGGGAGCACGCGTCGCCTGATGCCGGCGGTGCCGGAACCGAGCGCGGCGCTCGTGTTCGGAATCGGCTCGGTGTTCGCGGCCACGGCGACGCGGCGCCGCCGCATCGCGCGCGCCTGACGCGCGCCGCGCCCACGCCGCTCGCGGCGTGCGCGCGAGCGGAGTACGAGACGGGGCGGGTCGCCGTGCGGCGCCCGCCCCGTCGTGTTCCGGCGATCCGACCGCTCGCTAGTAGCGGTAGTGATCGGGCTTGTAGGGCCCCTCGATGGGCACGCCGATGTAGTCGGCCTGTGCCTTCGAGAGCTTCGTGAGCTTCACGCCGAGCTGCTCGAGGTGCAGCCGCGCGACCTCTTCATCGAGCTGCTTCGGCAGCATGTAGACCTTGCGCTCGTACTGGTCGCGGTTCTTCGCGAGCTCGATCTGCGCGAGCACCTGGTTCGTGAACGAGGCCGACATCACGAAGCTCGGGTGGCCCGTCGCGCAGCCGAGGTTCAGCAGCCGTCCCTCGGCCAGGATCAGCACCGAGTGACCGTCCGGGAAGATCCACTCGTCGTACTGCTCCTTGATGTTCTCCTTGCGGATCCCGGCGATCTTCTTGAGCCCGGCCATGTCGATCTCGTTGTCGAAGTGGCCGATGTTGCCGACGATCGCCTTGTCCTTCATGCGCGCCATGTGCTTCGCGGTGATGATGTCGAAGTTGCCCGTCGTGGTGACGAAGATGTCCGCGGTCTCGACGACGTCCTCGACCGTCTTCACCTCGTAGCCTTCCATCGCGGCCTGGAGGGCGCAGATCGGGTCGATCTCGGTCACGATGACGCGGCAGCCCTGGCCGCGCAGCGCCTGTGCGCAGCCCTTGCCGACCTCGCCGTAGCCGCAGACCACGGCGACCTTTCCGCCCAGCATCACGTCGGTGGCGCGCATCAGGCCGTCGGGCAGCGAGTGCCGGCAGCCGTAGATGTTGTCGAACTTCGACTTCGTGACCGAGTCGTTGACGTTGATGGCGGGGAACAGGAGCGTGCCGGCCGTCGCCATCTGGTAGAGGCGATGCACGCCCGTCGTCGTCTCCTCGGAGACGCCGCGCACGTTCTCGCTGATGGGCGTCCACTTCTTGCGGTTCTCCTCGAACTCGCTCTTCGCGAGCTCGAGGATCACGCCCCACTCCTCGGCGTCGGTCGCCGGGTTGAAGTCCGGCACCTTCTCGGCCTGCTCGAACTCGCGCGCCTTGTGGATCCACAGCGTCGCGTCGCCGCCGTCGTCGACGATCTGGTCGGGCCCGCTGCCGTCGGGCCAGACGAGCGCCTCCTTCGTGCACCACCAGTACTCCTCGAGCGTCTCGCCCTTCCACGCGAACACCGGCGTTCCCTGCGGATCCTCCGGCGTTCCGTGCGGCCCGACCACGACGGCGGCCGCGGCGTGGTCCTGCGTCGAGAAGATGTTGCACGACACCCAGCGCACGTCGGCGCCGAGCTCGGTGAGCGTCTCGATCAGCACTGCAGTCTGGATCGTCATGTGCAGGCTGCCCATGACCTTGATGCCGGCGAGCGGCTGGCTCGCGCGGTAGCGCTCGCGGATCGCCATGAGGCCGGGCATCTCGTGCTCGGCCAGCCGGATCTCCTTGCGGCCCCACGCGGCCAGGCCGAGATCCTTCACCTTGTACGGCAGTCGTTCGCTCATGGTCGTCCTTCCTTCGCGGTTGGGTTCGGGTCGTGATCCGGGCCCGGTCGGCCGCGGCGCACGCGCGGCGAGTTCAGTCGGTCGTCGGGGCATCGCGCGGGCCGGCGAGCGCCGCGCGCATCGGGTCGACGGACGTATATCTGGATATCCGGATGGGCTGATACAGCGCGGGAGTAAAGCTCGCGGCCCGCAATGCGTCAAGCGCCCGAACGCGGGCGATCGCGGTCCGAGAGCGATCGGGGACGTCCGCTCCCGACACCGGACCCTGACTCCGTGGGCCGGCCGACGGCGGCCGCGATCGGCCCCCGCGAGGTGGTCAGCCGAGGAGCTGGACGGCCACGGCCGCGGCGCCGGCTGCGACCGCGAGCCCGCCGAGCACCGCGGCGAAGCTCGCGACCCGCGCGGCGCGGCGCGCCGCGGCGGCCGCCTCGAGGGCCGCATCGCGGGCCTCCGTCGTCCGCTCGCCGAGGTCCTGCAGCGACTCGAGCTGCTCCTCGACCTCCCAGAGCCGGGCCAGCCGCTCGTCGAGTCGCTCCTCGTTGCGCGCGAGCGCGTTCTCGATCGACTCGAGGCGCAGCGTGATCCCGTCGAGCCGGGCTCGGACGACGTCGGGCGCGCCGGCGGCGGGAGTCGTGTCCTGTGTGCGGCCGCCGAGGCCGAGCCGGCGCCAGAAGGAGGTGCGGGTGCGCCGCTCGCCCACCGGGACGGGAAGCGCGCGCGCCGGGCCGGTGCTCGTCAGCGCAGCGGGCGTCGTCGCCGCCGCGTCGGCCGGCGCGCCCGCGGCGGTGGGGGCGGGCGCGGCAGCGGACGCCGCGCCTCTCGCCGTGGCGGCGGCGTCGGCGCCCGTCGCGGTTTCCCCGTCGTGCGCGCGCTCGCGGTCGGCCGCGGTGGTGCTCGTGGTCTCCCGCGCGGGTTCGTGCAGCGATTCCATCTCCGGGGCGCTCCTTCTCGCTCGGGTGGGTGTGCGCCTCCGGTGGGCGCGCGGCTCGCGCGCTGCAACGTAGCAGTCGACCGCGCGGCGGCGGCGCCGCCGCCGCGCCGACCCGGCTGGTACGATGCGCGCCGTGCAACGCAAGATCCCGCTCGAAGGCTGCTTCAACTTCCGCGATCTCGGCGGCTACCCGACGCGCGACGGGCGTCGCGTCCGATGGCGGCGCCTCTTCCGCAGCGACGGCTTGCAGCTGCTCACCGATGCGGACGTCGCGCACCTCCGCGACGACCTGCGCCTCGCATCGATCGTCGATCTCCGGTCGACGGCCGAGCTCGAGCAGGACGGTCGCGGCCGGCTCGCGGGGACCGACATGCGGTTCCACCACGTGCCCTTCTTCGACGGGCCGCGCTCCGCCCAGCGCCCGCCCCCCGAGCAGACGCTCGCCGACCTCTACCTCGGGATGATCGAGCGCGCGGGTGCGCCGATCGCGCGCGCGATCTCCGTGCTCGCCGAGACCCCGCCCGACCGCGCCGCCGTGTACCACTGCGCCGCGGGCAAGGACCGCACGGGCGTCCTCTCCGCCCTCCTGCTCTCGCTGCTCGGCGTCGACGACGAGCTCATCGTCGCCGACTACGCGCTCTCGCAGGAGAGCATGGACGACGTGATCGCGCGGCTCGAGTCCTTGCGCGGGTACGAGGACATCTGGAAGGAGCTCCCGCCCGACACGATGCACGCGCATCCCGACACCATGCGCCGCCTGCTCACCGCGCTCGACGAGCGCTGGGGCGGAGCGGCCGGCCTCGCGAAGTCGATCGGTGTCGCGCCGCGCGCGCTCGACGCCCTGCGCGAGCACGGGCTCGAGTGAGCGCCGGGCGCGCCTAACGAGCCCCCACGCGCTCGCGCGCCGCTTCGCGGACGGCCTCGGGCGCGAGCTGGTAGGCGACGCCGCAGAACTGGCACTCGACCTCCTGCCCCTCGCCGCGTCGCACCATCTCGCGCAGCTCCTCGGGGTCGAGGAGCCGCAGCGCGCCGATGGCGCGCTGCTCGTCGCACGGGCAGTGGAAGCGCGGCGTCGCGCGCGTGCGCGCACCGAGCTGGACGTCGCCCGCGAGCCGGTCGAGCAGCGCATCCGCGTCGAGCCCGTCGCGCGCGACGAGCGCCGCCGCGTGGGGCAACGCCTTGATGTTGGCCTCGAGCTCGGCGAGGACACCGTCGTCGGCTCCCGGCAGCGCCTGTACCAGGAAGGCCGCAGCGCCGACGACCGCACTGCCCTCCCCGTGCTCGACGGAGAGGCCCATCGCCGAAGGCGCCTGCTCGCTCTCGAGCAGGTAGCGCGTCAGGTCCTTCGCGATATCGCGCATCGTCATCGGGACGTAGCCGGAGTACGGCTCGCGCCAGCGCGGGTGGAAGCGGACGACCGCGAGAATGCCCGTGCCCACGGCGTCGGCCAGGTCGGGCCGGCCGTCCTCGCGCGTGCGTCCCTCGGCGCGTCGGTGTGCGACCGTGCCGCGCACGTCGAGCTCGGCCGTCGCGATCGCCGTGACCGTTCCGAGCGGGCCCTTCCCGCGCAGCTGCAGCTGCACGCTCTCGCCGGACTTCTTGCTCGCGGCCATGAGGAGCGCGGCCATCAGCGCGCGTCCGAGTGCGCCGGCGGCCGCGGCCGACGTCGGTGCGGTCGCGACCGCCGTCCGGACGAGCCCCGTCGCGGTCAGCGCCATCGCGCTCGCGCTCCCGTCCGCCGTGCTCGCCCGCACGAGGACGTCGACGACGGGCGGCGGCAGCGCGGGCTCGTTCGACGACATCGCGGCGCACCATAGCTCGCGCGTGGCGCCCGCCCGGCCACCTCCAGAAACGCGCGGCGCCCGATCAGCCGTCGTCGCCGTCGTCGCTTCCGTCCTCGAGCACGCGGGCGGCCTCGCCGTCGGGCAGCTCCTCGACCCCGCGCAGCCGCCGCTCGATCGTGCGCGACCTGCTCGACGCGACACCGATCGTGTTCGACGCCTCCTGCAGCTTCTTGTCGACCTTGTCGAGCAGGTCGCCGAACCGTCCGAACTCGGTCTTCACGGCGCCGAGCACGCGCCAGACCTCGGCCGACCGCTTCTGGATCGCGAGCGTCCGGAAGCCCATCTGCAGGCTGTTCAGCAGCGCGAGCACCGTCGTCGGGCCGGCGACCACGACGCGGCACTCGCGCTGCAGGCGTTCCGCCAGGCCGGGGCGTCGCAGCACCTCCGCGTAGAGCCCTTCCGTAGGAAGGAACATCACGGCGAAGTCGGTCGTCGCGGGCGGGCACACGTACTTGTCGCGAATCGTCCGCGCCTGCTGCAGCACGCGCTGCTCGAGCGCGCTCGCCGCGGCCTCGAGCTCCGGAGTGCTCGCGCGCTCCTGCGCGTCGACGAGCCGCTCGTAGTCCTCCTGCGGGAACTTCGCGTCGAGCGGCAGCCAGACGGGCTCGCCGCCGTCGCCCTCGGCGCCCGGGAAGCGGATCGCGAAGTCGACGCGCTCGGCGCTTCCGCGCCGGAGCTGGACCTCGCGCTCCCACTGCGCGGGCGCGAGCGTCTGGTCGAGCAGCGCCTCGAGCCGCGTCTCGCCGAACGTCCCGCGCGTCTTCACGTTGGTGAGGACCCGCTTCAGGTCGCCGACGCCGACGGCGAGCGACTGCATCTCGCCGAGGCCCTTGTGCACCGCCTCGAGGCGTTCGCTCACCTGCTGGAACGCCTCGCCGAGGCGCTTCTCGAGCGTGCCCTGCAGCTTCTCGTCCACGGTGGCGCGCATCTGCTCGAGCTTGCGCTCGTTCTCGCCGCGCAGCGCGTGGAGCTGCAGGTGGAGCGTGTCCTGGACGTCCTTCAGCTGCTTCTGGATGCCCTCGCTCGCACCGCGCAGCGCGCCGCCGACCTCCTCGCGCAGGTGGCGCGTGTGCGTGGCGACCTCCTCGCGGCTGCGGGCGAGCTCGTCGCGGACGCCGCGGTCGACGCGCGTCTGCAGCTGCGCCAACACGTCGAGCCGCGCTTCGAGGCGCCGCGCGGCATCGCCGCGCGTCCGGAGTGCGACGACGACGAGCAGCGCTGCGCACGCGCCGACGAGCAGCGCGAGGAGCACGAGCCCGGCCTCGAGCGCGCCGAGCGGATGCGTGCCGTCGAGCGCCGCCGCGAGCCGCGATGCGAGCTGGCCCATTCGCTTCCTCCTCCGCCACCTTCGCGCGCGCTCGTGACAGCCCCGGTCACGCGCCGCGCCGCACCCACTCCTCGATCGCGAACGCGTGCTCGTTGCGCGCGTCGGCGGCGTGTGCGCCGACGGCGACGCGCTCGAAGCCCTCGGCGCGCGGGTCCCAGTCGGGGAAGTGCACGTCGCCCGCGACGTCCGCGTCGACGCGCGTGAGCCAGACGCGCGTCGCGAGAGGCAGCGCGAGCGCGTAGATCGCCGCACCCCCGGCGACGATCGGCGCGCGGTCGCCGAGCCCGTGGGCGAGCGCGATCGCCGCCTCGAGGCTCGACGCGCGCTCGACGCCCTCGGGCGCGAACGACGCGTCGCGCGTGAGGACGACGAGCGTGCGGCCGGGAAGCGGGCCGGGCAGCGACTCCCACGTGCGGCGCCCCACGAGCAGGCAGTGGCCGAGCGTCGTCGCCTTGAAGTGCGCGAGGTCGGCCGAGAGCCGCCACGGCAGCCGGCCGTCGCGTCCGATCACGCGCCCGCGCGACATCGCGACGATCAGGCCGAGCTCGTCGCGCGCACCGTCCTTCGCCAACGGGCGGCGCTCAGACCGCGACGGGCGCGGCGATGTGCGGGTGCGGGTCGTAGCCTTCGAGCCGGAAGTGCTCGAAGCGGAAGTCGTCGATCCGCTTCACCTGCGGGTCGAGCTTCATCGTCGGCAGCGGGCGCGGATCGCGCGAGAGCTGCAGGCGCGCCTGGTCGAGGTGGTTCGCGTAGAGGTGGACGTCGCCGAACGTGTGGACGAAGTCGCCGGGCGCGAGGTCGCACACCTGGGCGACCATCATCGTGAGCAGCGCGTACGACGCGATGTTGAACGGGACGCCGAGGAAGAGGTCGGCGCTGCGCTGGTAGAGCTGGCACGAGAGTCGCCCCTCGGCGACGTAGAACTGGAACAGCACGTGACACGGCGCGAGCGCCATGCGCGGCAGGTCGGCGACGTTCCAGGCGGAGACGATCAGCCGCCGCGAGTCGGGGTTGCGGCGGATCTCGTCGACGACGCCCGCGAGCTGGTCGATCGCATCGCCCGTCGCTCCGGGCCACGAGCGCCACTGGTGGCCGTAGATCGGGCCGAGCTCGCCCTGGTCGTCCGCCCACTCGTCCCAGATCGAGACGCCTTCGCGCTGGAGCGGCCCGACGTTCGTTCCGCCCGCGACGAACCACAGCAGCTCGTGGACGATCGACTTCGTGTGGACCTTCTTGGTCGTGACGAGCGGGAAGCCGCGCGCGAGGTCGAAGCGCAGCTGGTGGCCGAAGAGGCTCCGCGTGCCCGTGCCCGTGCGATCGTTCTTGTCGACGCCGCGTTCGAGCACCTGCGCCATCAGATCGAGATAGGAGCGCACGGCGCGGGAGACTAGTTCAGTCCGCGTCGTCGAGGAAGTAGTTGAAGCCTTCGCTCTCCTCGCCGTGCAGCAGCTCGTAGGCGTGCGCGGCGCTCGTCGCGTTGAAGAGCTGGTCCTGGAAGGCGGCGTCGCTCCCGATCGTGCGCGCGAGGCTCGCGAGCACGAGCAGGTGGCGGTCGCGCTCGGCCCGCGACGTGCCGAGCAGCACCATGCAGTGCACGGGCCGGCCGTCGGGTGTCGGGAAGTCGAGCCCCTCGCGCGACAGCGCCATCACGCCGGCCATCGGCATCCCGTCGTCGAGCAGCCCGTGCGGCACCGCGAGCCCGCCGCCCAGGCACGTCGATGCCTGCTCCTCCCGCTCGAGCACCGAGGCGAGCAGCGCCTCGCGCGTCATCGCGCCCATCGGGTGCGTGCGCACCATGCGATCGACGAGCTTCTCGATCGCCTCCTCCTTCGTCGCGGCGCGGAAGCCCGTCGCGATGTGCTCCTCCTGCAGGAAGTCGATGAGCCGCAGCCGGTCGCGCCCGAGCTCGCCCGCGCGTCCGAGCGCCATGCGCGTCAGCAGCGGGCCGACGATCTCGTTCAGCGTCACGACCGCGAGCACGACGGCGGCGAACAGGCCCGCGACGTCGGCGAAGCGCGCGTCCTCCTGGATGAGGAGCACGAGCCCGACCGCGACGCCCGCCTGCGGCACGAGTGCGAGGCCGAGGTTGCGGCGCACGCGGTCGGGCGCGCCGGCGAAGCGCATCGCGAGCTCGGCCGACGCGAGCTTGCCCGCGAAGCGGCCGGCGAACAGGAGCAGCGCGGCGAGGCCCGCGACCGGCAGCCGGTCGAGCGCCAGGTGCATGCCGGCCATCGTGAAGAAGATCGCGAGGATCGCCGGCTCGAAGTCGGCGAAGACGCTGTCGACGAGGTGCTGCCGCTCGCGCGCGATGTTGGTGTGCACGAAGCCGAGCGCGAGGCACGTGAGCAGCGGCGAGACGTGCAGCGCGGCGGCGAGCCCGCACGCGACGAGCAGCGAGGCGACCGCGGCGGTCGCGAGGCGTTCGGGCCCGACCCCGATGCGCGCGACGACGTTCATCGCGACGGCGAGCGCGCCGCCGACGAGCGCGGCGAGGGCGAGCTGCGTGACCGGCGGCGCGAGCGCCGTCGCCGCGGTCGCGTCGGGCGCGGCGACCCACGCGCGCGCGAGCTCGAACAGCACGATGCCCGCGACGTTGTCGAGCGCGACGGCCGCGAGCAGCGTCTTCACGAAGACGCCCTTCGATCGCGTCTCGCGCACGAGGCTCACGACCGTCGCGGGAGCCGTGTCGATCGACACCATCGCGAACAGCAGCGCGAGCTCGAACGGCACGCCCGCGACGCCGCGCAGCAGCGCGAAGACGAGCAGCGGCGTGATCGTCGCCTCGGTCGCGAGCAGCGCGAACAGCCGGCGCCCCGCGTTGCGCAGGCGGCGGAGGTTCAGGTGCGCACCGACCGTGATCGCGATCAGCCCGAGCGCGAGGTTCGTGAGCGGCTGGATGCCGTGGAGCGCGTCGTCGCCGACCCAGCCGAGCCCGCTCCCGCCGATCGCCGCGCCGCCGAGGATCTGCCCCGTGATGCGCGGGAGCCCGGCGCGGCGCGCCAGCTCGCCGAACGCCACGCCGGCGACGATCACGATCGCCAGGGCGAGCAGCGGGCTCGCGTTCGCGAGCGATGCCGGGTCGAGCGTCATGCGCGGCGAAGGTAGCCGCGCGCGCTTCAGAGCAGGTTGCGGAGGATCTCGACGCCGCCCACGCCCGTGCCGACGAGGCTGCCGATCGTCGTCAGCACGAAGACGAGGAAGACGCGCAGCAGCCGGCTCTGCCACCAGCGCCGCGCGTGCGCGAGGTCGTCGCCCACGCTCTGGAACTCGCGCACGAGCGGCGGCACGAGCCAGGCCTGGACGAAGGCCGCGACGTAGCCGGCGCCGATGACGGGGGTGAGGCTCGTGAAGGGCGCCGCGAGCCCGGCCGCGGCGATGGTGACCGGGTGCGCGAGCGCGAGCGCGCCGCCGAGCGCCGTCGGGATCGCGTTGGCGAGGAACCAGTAGAGCGCGTTGTCGCCCGCCTCGGCGACGCCCTTCGTCAGCCCGATCGCGACGAGCGCGCCGACGACGATCGCGGGCACGCCCCAGCCCACCCACTTCGCGATCGCCGAGACCGGAGGGATGCGCTCGATCTCGTCCATCTCGACGGGGCGTCGCTCCGCGAGCGCCGCGCGCATGCCGGCGACGTGGCCCGCGCCGACGACCGCGACGACGCGGTCGCCGCGCGCCTCGCGGATGCGCTGCGCGAGATAGGCGTCGCGCTCGTCGATCAGCACGCGCTTGAGCGTCGGCATCGCCGCGCCGAGCTCGCCCATCAGCTCGTTCAGCACGTCCTTGTCGCGGATCTCGCGCAGGCCCTCCTCGGTGATCTCGGGCGCGTCGAGCGTGCTCGCGAGCATCGTCGAGAGGAGGCCCGCCTTGCGGTACCAGGGCAGGGAGTGCCACGCGCGGCGCAGCGTGATGCGGATGTCGCGGTCGCACAGCGCCACCGGAATGCCGAGCTCCCGCGCGACGCGGCTCGCCTCGAGCAGCTCGCTGCCCGGCATCACGCCGAGCCGCCCGCCGAGCCGCTTCTGGTACGACGCGAGCACGAGGTTCGCGAGCAGCGTGGCGAGCTGCTGCTTGCGGATCACCTCGCGCAGGTCGAGGTCCTCGAAGCGGCGCTCCTGCGAGAGCGCCTCGTGGCGCTGCGCGTCGAGCTCGATGCACACGCAGTCGGGCGCCTCGGCCTCGATCACGCGGCGGACGAGGTCGACGGATTCGCGCGAGATGTGCGCGGTGCCGACGAGCACGAACTCGCGGCCGTCGACGGCGACGACCTCGACGTCCGGGCTCTCGCGGTGCGAGCGCGCGGCGTCGTCGTCGGCTCCGCCCGCGGCGTCGGACCGGGTCTCGGACATGGCGGCGGAGCTTCGCGCCTCGACCGGGGCGGGGCAAGCGACCACGTCGTCCGATGCGGTGCGCGCGGATGCGCGCTGCGGGGCGGGGACGCATACTGCGCGCCGTCCGCGCGCTCCCGCGTCGCGCGCGCACGACCAGGAGGGGGCTCGCCATGCATCGTTCGCTCGCGTCCGTCGCGCCGTCGTTCGCATCCCTCGCCGCCGCCGCGCTCTTCGCCGCGTGCGGTGCGCAGGAGCCCGCGTCGTCGGCCGCTTCCCAGCCCGCTGCGGCGCCGAGTGCGCCGGCGCCCGCACCCGCTCCGGAGCCCGCGGCGCCGTCGCCGGCGGAGGCGCTCGCGAAGCGCGCGAACGCGGTGTTCGGCGTCCTCCCCGCGGTCGCCGAGAGCGCGAACAACGTCGACAGCGATGCGCGCGTCGAGCTCGGGCGCGCGCTCTACTACGACAAGCGCCTGTCGAAGAACCACGACGTCGCCTGCAACAGCTGCCACCAGCTCGATCGCTTCGGCGTCGACGGCGAGCCGACGTCGCCCGGCCACCAGGGCCAGCGCGGCGATCGCAACTCGCCGACGTCGCTCAACGCCGCGCTCCACATCGCGCAGTTCTGGGACGGGCGCGCGGCCGACGTCGAGGCGCAGGCCAAGGGGCCCGTGCTCAACCCGGTCGAGATGGCGATGCCGAGCGCCGAGGCCGTCGAGTCGACGCTGCGCTCGATCCCGGGCTACGCGCCGATGTTCGAGGCGGCCTTCCCCGAGGAGGACCAGCCCGTCACGTTCGACAACATGGCGCTCGCGATCGCGGCCTTCGAACGGCGGCTCGTGACGCCGGGCGCGTTCGACGCCTTCTTGCGCGGCGACGCCGGCGCGCTCGACGCGCAGCAGCAGCGCGGCCTCGCGACGTTCATGGACACGGGCTGCATCACCTGCCACAACGGGCCGACGATCGGCGGCAAGAGCTTCCAGAAGCTCGGCCTCGTGCATCCGTACGAGACCGCGGACCTCGGGCGCGAGAAGCTCACGGGCAACGCGTCCGACCGGCACGTCTTCAAGGTGCCGGGCCTTCGCAACATCGCGGAGACGGGCCCGTACTTCCACGACGGCAGCATCGCGACGCTCGACGAGGCGATCCGTCTGATGGCGCACCACCAGCTCGGCAAGGAGCTCGACGACGCGCAGGTCGCCGACATCGCGGCGTTCCTGCGCGCGCTGACGGGCGACGTCGACGCCGATCTCGTCGCGATGCCCGAGCTCCCGGAGAGCGGGCCGAGCACGCCGGCGCCCGACCCCTCGTAGCGGCGCGGCGCGCCTAGCGTCGCGCGTTCGCGAGGAGGCGCGCCGGGAGCGCGCGGCTCGCGAGCAGCGCGGCGACGGCGGCGGCGTACAGCGCGGGCTCGCGCAGGTCGGCCTTCGCGACCCAGAGGAAGTGGAGCGCGGCGAGCGCGGCGGCCGCGTAGGCGAGCCGGTGCAGGCGCGGCCAGCGGCGTCCGAGGCGCCGCATGGCGGCGCGCGTCGACGTCGCGGCGAGCGGCGTCAGCGCCGCGAAGGCGGCGAAGCCGACGGCGACGTACGGACGCTCGGCGAGCTCCTCGGCGAGCAGCGACGGCGCGAACCCGAGGTCGAAGGCGAGATAGGTCGCGAAGTGCGCGCAGGCCCAGCCGTAGGCGAGCAGGCCGAACGTCCGCCGCTCCGGCGCGAGCCACGCGAGCCCGAGGAATCGCCGCGCGGGCGTGACGGCGAGCGACGCGAGCAGGAACCGCAGCGCCCAGATCCCCGTCGCGTGCTCGATCTCCTCGACGGGGTTCGCCCCGAGCCCGTCGCCCGCGAACGCGCGCGCGACGAGCACGCCGAGCGGGAGCACGCCGAGCGCGAGCGCGGCGGCGCGCACCGCGCGCCGCCGCGTCGTCGCCGGAGACCGCGTCGACCGCATCCTCGCGCTCAGTAGTTCCGCCGCAGATCCATGTCGGCGTAGAGCCCGCCCACCTGCTCCGCGTACCCGTTGAACATCAGCGTCGGGCGCTTGAAGAGCTCGCCGATGCGCCGCTCGCGCGCCTGGCTCCAGCGCGGGTGCGACACCGCCGGGTTCACGTTCGCGTAGAAGCCGTACTCGCGCGGTGCGCTGTCGCTCCACGTCGTGCGCGGCTGCTCCTCCTGCAGGCGGATGCGCACGATCGACTTGATGCTCTTGAAGCCGTACTTCCACGGGACGACGAGCCGGATCGGCGCGCCGTTCTGCGGCAGCAGCACCTCGCCGTACATCCCGACCGCGAGGATCGCGAGCGGGTGCGTCGCCTCGTCGATGCGGAGGCCCTCGCGGTAGGGCCAGTCGAGGATCGCGCGGCGCTGTCCGGGCAGCTGCTCGGGATCGAGCAGCGTCTCGAACGCGACGTACTTCGCCTTCGACGTCGGCGCGAAGCGCGCGAGGACGTCGCCGAGCGGGATGCCGACCCAGGGGATCACCATCGACCACGCCTCGACGCAGCGCAGGCGGTAGATGCGCTCCTCGAGCGCGTGCGGACGCAGCAGGTCCTCGAGCCCGACGCGCCCCGGCCGAGCGACCTCGCCCTCGACCACGATCGACCACGGCTCGGTGCGGAGCGACGCGCCGTTGCGCTTCGGGTCGCCCTTGTCCGTCCCGAGCTCGTAGAAGTTGTTGTAGCTGGTCGCGTCGTCGTACGCGGTCGGCTCGTCGTCGACGCGGAACCGGGGCGGGGCGGGAACGACGCCGTCGAGCTTCTCGCGGGCCGGTGCCGCGGCGACGTCGGGCGCGGCCTGCGCGCGGCCGGAGTCGTCGGAGCAGCCGAGCGCGCCGGCGCCGAGGAGCGCGCCGCCCGCCGCCGCGGCGCGCAGCAGCTCGCGCCGTCGCAGCCACACGGCGCGGTCGGTGACTTCGCGGGCGGGGATCTTCGGGATGTCCGTCCTTCGCACGTCGGCGCTCCTCTGCTCGGCGCGCGGCCGGGCGCGACCGGGGCCTTCGATGCGCGCGGGGCCGCGCGGTCGCGCCGCCCGCGGCCCGAGCGTATCTCGGCCGTTCGCCCGCGCCGGCGAGCGCGCCCGCGCGCTGCGAGCGGCGCGCGGCTCCTTGAGTCGGAGCTGCGCGCGGCCGATGGGGGCGTGCGCATCGGCTGCGGGCGGTCTGCCCGCGGCGCGCGCACGTCGCGGATGGGCGACGGAGGAGCACGGGATGACGGACGGCCGCGGTCTGCAGTCGCTCTTCCGCCAGGATCTCGATCGCGCGCTCGTCACCAGCTACCTCGTCGGGGCGGTGCTCCCCGTGCTCGTCCTCGCCGTGGCCTATCTGCTCGCCGCTCCGGCGGCGTCGAGCGCCGAGGGCCTCGATGCGGCGCGGATCGCGGGCCTCGCGGCCGGAACGGCGCTCCTCTCGCTGTCGGGCTTCTTCGCGATGCGGCGTCTCGCGCGCCGCGCCGTCGCGCAGCGCGACGCCGACAACGCGCGGCTCGCACGGCTGCTCGCGACCGCGCGCACGCTCGCGACGAGCGAGCACACGGAGGAGATCGCGGCCGCGACCGCCGACAGCGCGCTCGCGCTGTGCGGGGCCGACGCGGCCTTCGTGCTCGAGCGCGACGCGAAGCGCGGCGACGAGTTCGCGCTCGTCGGAAGTGCGGGCGCGAGCGCGGGCGCGATCTACGGCGAGCTCGAGCACGAGCTCGCCGACCTCGCCGCGGGCGCGCTCGAGCAGCGCACGGCCGCGCACATGAGCTTCGATCGCGCGACGACCGACGGGCGGCTCGCGCGCGGAACGGCCGTCGTCGTTCCCGTGCGCGCCGAGTCGGCGCGGATCGCCGTCGCGGTCGTTCGCGTCGGCGAGAGCGCCGCGCTCTTCGACGGCGCCGCGCTCGATGCGCTCGACACGCTGTGCGGCATCGGCGGCGTGGCGACCGACAACGCCGACCTGCGCTACACGCAGCGCAACTTCTTCGCCCACGTCACCGACCTGCTCGTGACGGCGCTCGACGCGCACGTCGACCGCCGCGACGGCCATGCGCCGCACGTGGCGGAGCTGGCGCACCGCGTCGGGCGCGAGCTCGGCTTCGACGACGAGGCGCTCCGCCGCCTCCACTTCGCCGCGCTCCTCCACGACGTCGGCATGCTCAAGATCGCGCGCGATCACCAGCGCGACCCGGCCTGGTTCCGCAAGCACTCGCTCTACGGGGCCCGGATGCTGAGCCGCATCCGCGTGTGGCGCGAAGCGGCGCCGATCGTGCTCGCACACCACGAGCACTTCGACGGCTCGGGCTATCCCAATGGGCTCGTCGCCGACGCGATCCCGATCGAGTCGCGCGTGATCCTCGTGGTCGACGCGTTCGACGCCATGACGCGCGACGACACGCACCGCCGCGCGCGCCCCGTCCCCGAGGCGCTCCAGGAGCTGCGCGACGGCATGGGCGGTCAGTTCGACCCTGCCGTCGTGCGCGCGTTCCTGGACCTCGCGCAGCGCGGCGAGATCGACCTCGCCGCGCGCTGAGCGCGGCGCCCGCCCGCGCGCGACCCACGGCCCGAGTCCGCGCTCGCCTTCCCGTTTTCCCGTCTTTTCGCGTTCCCGTCCACCGGTCGCCGCGCGCCGCGTCGATTCCAACGACGGCGGAACGCGTCCGTCACCACGCCAGCGATGTTAGGCGCCGTTGGTAAAGGCCACCAAGACGACTCCCGATAGGGCCTCCGATTTTTCACGGAGGCCGCGATGCAGCGATCGCGCCAGCCCATCGGGACTTCGCCCGGCACCCGCGTCGCAGCCGCGCGCGGCGCGGAGCGTCGCGCGTGAGCCCGGCCGAGGCGCTGCGCGAACGCAACCGCAGGCGCTGGCGACGCCGGCGCGTCCGGCGCATCGCCGCGATCCTCCTGCTCTTCCCGCTGCTCGTCGCGGCCGGGCTGCTCGGTGGCAACGCGGTCGAGGTCTTCGGCGACGACGGAGCGGCCGGTGGCGCGTCGCCGCCGCGCAGCGCGGTGGCGGAGCGGCGCGCGGTCGCGAACGCGGCGGGCGCGGCGGGCACCGTCGACGGCGCGCGGCACCGCGTGCCGATCACCGTGCCCGTCCCCGCGCCCTATGCGCTCGAGGGGCCGAACGCCATCCGCACCGTGCGCGTCGACGCCGAGCCCCGCTACCGCGGCTACGAGCCGCGATCCCACGTGTCGCCCGAGGTGCGGCGAGAGATCGCGCGCCTCGATGCGCTCCGTCGCGAGCGCACCGAACGCCTGGCGGCGTTCGAGCGCGCGGGCGTCGCCGCTCGCGAGCTCAACGTGATCGACGCCGTCTTCCGGCCCTCTGCGCTGCTCCCGTTCGCGATCGATCGCGACGACGATCGCTGGGAGATCGAGCGCCTCTACGTCGAGCTCGCCCCGAGCGCGACGGCTCTCGGCGGCGTGCTGCCCTCGGTGCCCGAGCCCGGCACGGGCGCGCTCGTCTCGATCGGGCTCGCCCTCGTCGCGATGCGCGACCGCGGCCGCCGCCGCGCGCGCCACCCCCGCGCCGTTCCCTCGCGCGTTCGTTAGTCGCCGCCGGTGCCCGGGAGACGGCGCCCGCCGGAGCGGCGGTGCGCGATCACGTCCGGAAACGACCGGTCGGGCCCGCCCGCGCGCGCTACTCGTCGCGAGACCGCGGCCGGCGCCGCGGCGACGAGGCCCGCGTGCGCCGCGGCGCCGCGGCGGCGTGGCGACCCGGCGACCCGGACGGAGTGCGCAGGCGATGGCGACGGCGAGCGCCCCGACGACCGCGGCGATGCCCTTCGACCGCGAGACGTGCCTTCGCGCGTGGCGCGCGCGCGATGCGCGCTTCGACGGCCGCTTCTTCGTCGGCGTCCGATCGACGGGCATCTTCTGCCGGCCCGTCTGCCCCGCGCGTCCGCGTCCCGAGAACTGCCTCTTCTTCCCGACCGCGGCCGCGGCGTTCGAGGCCGGGCTCCGACCGTGCCTGCGCTGTCGCCCGGAGGCGGCGCCCGGCAGCCCCGCGTGGTGCGGGACGTCGTCGACCGTGCGCCGCGCGCTGCGGCTGATCGAGGAAGGGGCGCTCGACCGGGGAAACGTCGGCGGGCTCGCGACGCGGCTCGGCATCGGCGAGCGGCACCTGCGGCGCCTGTTCCTCGAGCACGTCGGCGCCTCGCCGCTCGCGGTCGCGCAGGCGCGGCGCCTGCTCTTCGCGAAGCGCCTGATCGACGGCACGCGGCTCTCGATGACCGACGTCGCGCACGCCTCGGGCTATGCGAGCGTGCGGCGCTTCAACGAGGCGGTGCGGCGCGCGTACGGCGTCGCGCCGAGCGAGCTGCGCGCGCGCGTGCGCCGCGCCGGCGAGCCGCGCGCCGAAGGCTCGCCGTTCGCACTCCGCCTCGGCTTCCGCGCCCCGTACGACTGGCCGTTCGTGCTCGGCTACCTGGCCGCGCGCGCGACCCCCGGAGTCGAGCGCGTCGCCGGCGGATGCTATGCGCGGAGCTTCGCGCTCGGCGACGCGGTCGGCGTCGTCGACGTCGCGTGCGACGACCCGGCCGGCCAGCTCGTCGCGACCGTCCGGCTGCGGACCGCGGCGACGGCGCGCGCGCCCTCGCTGCTCGACCTCGCGGAGCGCGTCCGAAGGCTCTTCGATCTCGCCGCGGATCCTGCCTCGATCGCCGAGCGGCTCCGGCGCGACGCGCTCCTGCGGCGCGCGCTGCGCCGGCACCCCGGCCTGCGGGTGCCGGGCGCGTGGAGCGGGTTCGAGCTCGCGGTGCGCGCGATCCTCGGCCAGCAGGTGACCGTGAAGGGCGCGACGACGCTCGCCGGGCGACTCGCGCGCGCGCTCGGCGAGCCGATCGAAGGGGGCGTCGCGCCGCCTCCTCGCGCACCCCGCGCCGCGGACGTCGACGAGGCCGACCTCGCCGCTGCGCGCGTCGACCGGCTCTTCCCGCGTCCCGAGGCGGTGGCCGCGGCCGACGTCGCGGCGATCGGGATCCCGGCGGCGCGCGCGGACGCGATCCGCCGGCTCGCGGACGCGGTCGCGAACGGCGCGCTCGCACTCGACGGCACGGCGGCGCCCGAGCGCACGCTCGAGGCGCTGCGCGCGATCCCGGGCGTCGGCGACTGGACGGCGCAGTACGTCGCGATGCGCGCGCTCGCCGAGCCCGACGCGTTCCCCGCGTCGGATCTCGGTCTGCGCCGCGCGCTCGCGCCTCCCGGCGCGAGGCGCCTCCCGACCGCGCGCGAGGTCGAGCAGCGGTCGACCGCGTGGCGGCCGTATCGCGCCTACGCCGCGGTCGCGCTCTGGCAGCTCGCGGGCGACGCGGCGCGAGACGCCACCTAGCCTCGCGGCGCCGCGCCGCGGCGGCCTCGACTCCCGCGCTGCGCGGTCGCATCCGAAGCGCGCGGCGCGGCGCTCGGCGTCGAGATCGCGCGCGGGGCGGCCTACCGTGCGCGCGTGTCCTCGACCGCCGACCGCGTCGACTGCTCGCACCGCCCGCCGTGCCCGGGCTGCCCGCGCCTCGGCGAGCCCGGGATCGCACCCGGCCCGGCGCTCGCGCTCGCGCGCATCGCCCGCGAGGCGGGGGCCGCGCTCGCGCCCGTGCGCGAGGCGGGCGCGGTCGGGCATCGGCACCGCGCGCGTCTCATGGTGCGAGGTCGCGCGCGCGCGCCGCGCATCGGGATCTTCGAGCGCGGCACGCACCGCGTCGTCCACATTCCGCGCTGTCCGGTCCACCATCCGGTCGTGAACCGCGCCGCCGAGGCGCTCGCGCGCGCGATCCGCGCGACGGGATGTCCGCCCTACGCCGACGCGCCGCACCGCGGCTGCGTGCGCGCGCTGCAGGTCGTCGTCGAGCGCGCGTCGCAGCGCGCGCAGGTCGTCGTCGTGACGAACGACGCGACGCTGGAAGCGACGCCGCGGGCGGTCGACCTGCTCGCAGCCCTCGCCGACGACCTCGCCTCCGCAGAGCTCCTCCACAGCCTCTGGTGGAACGGGAATCCCGCGCGCACGAACACGATCCTCGGGCCGCACTGGCGGCTCGTCGCGGCGCCCGGGGCGCCCGCGCGGGCGGGTGCCGGCGCGCTGCCGGACGAGGCGGGATGGGTGTGCGAGCGGATCGGCGGCGCGCGCGTCTGGTTCCCGCCCGGGGCGTTCGGCCAGAGCCACCTCGCGCTCGCCGATGCGATCGTCGAGCGCGTGCACGCGCTCGCCGCGCGACGCGGCGCGCGGCGCATCGCAGAGGCGCACGCGGGCTGCGGGGCCATCGGTCTCGGGCTGCTCGCGCGCGGCGCGCACGTCGCCTTCAACGAGCAGAGCCCGGCAGGCCTCGCCGGGCTCGCGCGCGGCATCGCCGACGCGCAGCCCGAGGGCCCCGGCGCCGCGCGAGCGCGCGTGCTCGCGGGGCCGGCGGGCGAGGCGGCGGGCTCGGTCTCGGGGCCGGCGGGCTCGGCGCCCGGCCTGCTCGACGGCGCCGAGCTCGCGATCGTCGACCCGCCGCGCCGCGGTCTCGAGCCGTCGCTCGCGGCGGCGCTCGCCGCGAGCGACGTGCCCGCGATCGCCTACGTGAGCTGCAGCGTGACCAGCCTCGAACGCGACCTCGCCGTGCTGCTCGAGAGCGGCCGGCTCGCGCTGACGAGCCTCGAGCCGTTCGCGCTCTTCCCGTTCACCGAGCACGTCGAGACGCTGGCCGTGCTCGAGGTGCCCGGCCGCGCGGCCCGGTCCTCTCCGCCCATCCACTCCATCTAACCCCTCAATCGAAGCCCGCGGGAGTCCGATCGGGCCCCCGATCCATCGACGATCGACTTCGTCCCGACCGGCCGGAGGGGGAAGGCCCGTGCTTCGAGGTGTCGGAACGGCGCTCCTGCTCGCCGTGCTCGGATTCGTCTCGCCCGCGTTCGCAGAGGACGCCGCCTCCGGAGCGCCGCCCGCTCCCGAGCCGATCGCCGTCGCGGCGGGCAATGCGTCGCCCGAGCTCGCGGGCGCGCACGAGGGCTTCGCGGAGTGGGTGCGCGACCAGCTCGGCGCGTCGGGCGTTCCGGTCCGATCGGGACTCGAGGTGCGCCGCGCGCTGCCGCCGCGCGATGCGGAACACCCCGCCCAGAACCGGTCGACGAAGGCGTTGCTCGAGGCGCTCGGTCGCGTCGGCGCGGAGCGCGCACTGCTCGTCGACCTGCGGCTGCGCGACGGGACGGCCGAGGCCGTCTTCCGCCTCCACGACGTCGACTCGGCCGCGCTTCTCGGCGCGCGCCGCGCGACGGGTCCCGTCACCGAGATCGCGCAGGCGAGTGGCGCGGCGCTCGCGCAGGTCGCGACGCTGGTCGGGGCCGAGACCACTCCGTCGTCGTCGGTGCCGGCGGTGCCGATCTCCGACCTCGCGGCCATGACGCGGTCGCTCGCCGCGTTCGACCGCGGCCGCGCCGCAGATGCGTGGCGGGAGCTCGGCGATGCGGCGTCCGCGCCCGCGCGCCGTCTGCGCGAGCGCATCGAGGCGGCGGTCCAGCACCCGAAGGCGCCGCTGCACGAGAAGGCGCGCATCCTCGCGGCGACGGGCGACGCCGCGGCGGTGTGGGACCAGATCGAGGGCGAGGCGCGCGCGCAGGTGAGCGGCGCGAAGCCCGCGCGCGTCGACACGCTCGTCGCGGCGGGCGAGGTCGCCTCTGCGCTCGGCGACGCCGACAGCGCGCGCACGTTCTTCGAGACGGCGACGCGTCTCGACGCGTCCGACGCGGACGCGCAGCGCGGCATCGCGAAGGTGCTCGAGCAGGCCGGCGACACGGCGAACGCCGTGCGCGCGCTCGAACGCGCCGTCGAGGCGGAGCCCGACGACATCGACGCGAAGCTCGAGCTCGCGCGCCTCACGCCCGACGCCGGCGAGCGGGCCGCCGTCCTGCTCGACGCGGGCGATCGCGCGTCGGCGCGACTCGACGTCGACGCGGCGCAGCTCTACTACGAGAGCGCGGTCGAGGCCGACGCGAACGTGGAGGGCGTCGCGGCCGAGCGCGCCGCCGGTGCGCACTCGATCGTCGGCGACCACCTCGCCGCGCGCGCCGCGCTCGAGCGCTCGATCGAGGTCGACGGCGCGACGTCGCCGCGGCTGCGTGCGCTCGCGAAGGCGCACCGCGTGGCCGGCGAGGTCGAGGCCGCCTATCAACGCTACAACGAGGCGCTCGGGCTCGACGACAGCGACTCGGTGACGCTGCGCGAGCTCGGCGAGCTCTACGCCGACGCGCAGCGGAGCGACTCCGCGCTGCCGTACATCGAGAACGCGGCCGCGCTCTCGCCCGACGACCCGCGCGCGGCGCGCGCGCTCGCGAAGCTGCTCCACCAGCGCGGCGACGCGAAGCGGTCGCTCGAGTACTTCGATCGCGCCGTCGAGCTGGGGGGCGCCGAGCCGGAGGACCTGCGCGAGATGGCGGCCGTGCAGCGCGAGCTCGGCCAGCCCGAAGCGGCCCGACTCACGCTCGAGGGCGCGGTCGATCTCGACCCGGTCGACGCCGCGATCCGCACCGACCTGGCCACGACCTACGAGCTCACCGGCGACGCGAAGGCGGCCTCCGAGCAGCGCGCCGTCGCGCTCGCGCTCGAGCAGGACTGGCTCGACGGGATCGACGCGAAGAGCGAGGTCGCGGTGCGCAACGAGGCCGACCTCGACGCCTCGCGTCCGATCTCGGAGCGCTTCGCCGCGCTCGTCCACAGCTTCGGCCGGCCGCGCGAGCGCGTCGCGCTGCTCGGCGTCGCAGAGGAGCGCGACGCGATGGGCGAGGCGCGGCAGTGGCTCTGGCCCTTCGTCGCCGACGTCGACGCGATCGAGGCCGAGCTGCTCGACGCGATCGGCGCGTCGCACGGGGTCGTCGCGACGCCGCGCATCGAGGACTACCTGGTCCCGCTCGCCGAGGACGCGCTCGAGTTCGACTCGCCCGCCTCGCTGCGGGCGGGCGCGATCGCCGACCTCAACATCGGCCTCGCCACGGATGCCGTCTTCGTCGCGCGCATCGCGCGCCGCGAGCGCGGCACGCGCGACATGACCGTGTGCGGGACGACCGACTTCTACGAGGTCGAGGTGCGCCTGCTCGAGGGCAGCGACGAGGCCGAGGCGGCCGCGCTGTCGAACGTCGCGTGCATCCCGGACGGCGTGGCGGCCTACGCGTCGCTGAACCTGCGCGCGCTCGCGATCTACGCGCTCTTCGTCGCGCTCGTCGTCTACCCGTTCGCGCGCGGCTGGGGCCGCGTCGTCGTGCGGGTGAAGCTCCCGCCGAAGACGAAGGCGCTCTTCTCCATCTCGCTGTCGAAGACCCCGCGCAAGCTCAAGGAGGTGACGGAGCCCGCGAACGGGTCGGCGCGCTACCGCATCGAGAAGTCGCTCAAGAGCCTCAACCGCTACGAGCGGCCGCTCGACCCCGACAAGCCCACCGTCTTCAACATGATCCCGGCGCGCCGCCGCGCCTTCTACGTGACGCTGCGCGGGCCGCTCCTCGACCACGCGACCGACGAGCTCGTCGGGAACTTCCTCGAGTCGCAGCAGGTGGTGGTGACGCGCGGGCGGACGACCGAGGTCGAGTTCGACCTCGCGCCGAACGAGGCCGCGATCCAGGTCTCGGTCTTCGACGGGAAGGAGCGGGCGAAGCAGGCGATCGTGACGGTCGCCGGCCGCCGGAACCTGACGCGCTACCTGAAGGAGGAGTCGGCCTTCCTCTACCTCGGCGAGGGCGAGCACACGATCGTCGTCAGCGACCGCAACCGCGTCGCCGAGCGCACGATCACCGTCGTGAGCTTCGACCCGCAGACGATCGAGGTCGATCTGTCGCGCGAGCACGAGGTCTACTTCACGGGCTGTCCGCCGGCGGCCATGCACTACCTCGAGGGCGACTACGCCGCGGCGGCCGACGCGCTCGAGCGCGCCGGCCAGGAGGGCATCGCGCACGAGATCCGCGCGCGCTGGCTGACGCGCACCGGTCGCGTCGCCGAGGCGACGCGCGAGCTCGAGGCGGCCGGCCAGCACGACGAGGCCGCGCGCCTGCGCGCCGCGCACGCGCCCGACGAGGCCGGCTCCGGCGAGCTCTACGAGCAGGCCGGCGACTTCGCGATGGCCGCCCAGCAGTACGAGCGCGCGGGCGACCGGGCCGCCGCGGCCCGCGCCTACGAGGCCGCGTACGACTACGAGAACGCGATGGAGTGCTACCGCGAGCTCGGCGAGATCGAGAAGGTGATCGAGCTGCTCGAGAAGACGTCGGACTACCTCGAGGCCGGACGCGTCGCCTACGACGCCGGTCAGCTCGACCGCGCCGTCTACGACTTCCAGCAGTGCGACAAGCGCCACCTCAACTACACCGAGGTGTGCCGGCTGCTCGCGCGCGTCCTGATCGACAAGGGCGAGCTCGACGTCGCGGCGGCGAAGATCGAGGAGGCGATCGCGCTCGGCGGCGAGGACAGCTGCCCGATCGACCTGCACCAGCGCTATGCGGAGATGCTCGAAGAGCTCGGTCGCGTCGACGAGGCGCTCGCCGCCTGGGAAGCCGTGCGGCGCCGCGACCTCACGCGGCCCGAGGCGAACACGCGCATCGAGGCGCTGCGCAAGGAGAAGGGGCGCATCGAGACGGCCGCCGCCACGCAGCTCGCGACGGCCGCCGCACCCGCGGCCGCGCCCGCCGTGGCGCCGACCGTCGCCGAGAGCCGCTACGAGGTGATCCAGGAGCTCGGTCGCGGTGGCATGGGCGTCGTGTTCAAGGCGCGCGACAAGCACCTCGGCCGCGTCGTCGCGCTGAAGCAGCTCACCGAGAACCTGAAGGACCACCCGACGGCCGTGCAGTTCTTCGAGCGCGAGGCGCGCTCGGCCGCGGCGCTCAACCACCCCAACATCGTGACGATCTACGACGCCGGCCAGGAGAACGGCACGTACTTCATCTCGATGGAGTTCATGGAGGGGACGCCGCTCGACGCGATCCTCAAGAAGCACGGCGCGATCAAGCCCGCGATCGTCGCGCGCCTCGCGACGCAGATCGCGGCGGGCCTCGACTACGCGCACCGCAACAAGATCATCCACCGCGACATCAAGACCGCGAACCTGTTCTTCACGAAGGACAAGATCGTGAAGATCATGGACTTCGGTCTGGCGAAGATGGTCGAGGAGGTGCGCCGCGGCGCGACCGTGATCGGCGGGACGCCGTACTACATGGCGCCCGAGCAGGCGACGGGCGAGAACGTCGACCACCGCGCCGACCTCTACGCGTTCGGCGTCACGCTCTTCCAGCTGCTCACGGGCGCGGTGCCGTTCGCCAAGGGCGACGTCACCTATCATCACCGCCACACCGCACCGCCCGATCCGCGCGGCCTCGTCGCCGACATCCCCGACGCCTTCGCCGAGACGATCCTCGCGCTCATGGCGAAGGATCCGGCCGACCGCATCCAGACCGCCGCCGAGGTCGGGCGCGTCTTCCAGGCCTGGATCGAGAGCGGCGCGAAGGGCTGACACGCGACGCGGGCCTCCATGTAGACTGCGCGCCCGCTGCTCCGGCAGCGCGACGCGGAGGGCGACATGGCGGCTTCACTTCACGCAGGCACGGGACGGCTCGAGGGCAAGGTCGCGTGGGTCACGGGCGCGGCCTCGGGCATCGGGCTCGCGTGCGCGCAGCGCTTCACGGCCGAGGGCGCGACCGTCGTCGGGCTCGACCTCCACGAGACCGAGGACTGGAAGCGCAGCTTCGACGGCGCCGCGAAGCTCGTGTGCGCCGACGTGCGCGACGAGGACGCGCAGCGGCGCGCCGCCGACGAGATCGTCGCCGAGCACGGCGCGCTCGACGTCGTCGTCACCGCGGCCGGCGTCGCGGCGGGCGGCCCCGCCCACCTGATTCCCGGCGACGAGTGGGATCGCGTGCTCGCGATCAACCTGAAGGGCACCTATCTCACGTGCAAGGCCGCGCTCCCGCACATGATCCGCCAGCGCTCGGGCTCGATCGTCACGGTCGCGAGCGTCGAGGGGCTCGAGGCGGCGGAGGGCGGCAGCGCGTACAACGCCTCGAAGGGAGGCGTCGTCCTCTTCACGAAGAACGTGGCGATGGACTACGGCCGCATCGGCATCCGCGCGAACGCCATCTGCCCCGGCTTCATCGACACGCCGCTCTTCCGCAGCATCTTCGATCTCGAGGCGATGGCCGAGCAGCGCGAGCGCACGCGCTTCCAGCACAAGCTCGGTCGCTTCGGGAAGCCCGAGGAGATCGCCGGTGCGGCGCTCTTCTTCGCGTCCGACGACGCGAGCTTCGTGACGGGACAGGCGCTCGCCGTCGACGGCGGCTACACGGCCGGCAAGTCGATCGGGGTCACGGAGAAGATGGGTCTCGTGTAGCCGGCGGGTGCGGCGCGACGCGGCGCGGAACGAGCGCCGGGAACGCCGCGATGCCGACGAGCCCCGCGGCGACGAACACCGCCGCCGCCTCGCCGCGCGGCAGCGCGCCCGCCCAACCCGTCAGCGCGATCATGCACAGCGTCGACGCCGCGAGGCGCAGCCCCGCGCGCGGGCGGGACGTCGGGCTCGGCGCGTGGGCCGCGGGGTCGTCGGCGACGGGGGGCATCCGGGCAGCGGCTCTCTCGGTGGGGTGGGCGCGAGCTCGCGAGCCCTATCGGTGCTTTGCCGGACGTGTCTTGAGGTGGAATCGCGAGCCGCATCTCGGACGTGAGCCGGGGGAAGCGGCGGGAAGCGCGGCCGCGCTCCGCGCTTCGGAGGTCGCCCCGGCGGCTACGCGCGCGGCGGAGCGGCGGCGCGGAGCGCGTCGACGACGAGGCCCGGCGTCAGCAGCTCGGGCAGCAGGACGGGCGCCTGCGGCTTGCGCGGGTCGTAGACGAGGTACATCGGGACGCCCGCCTTCCCGAAGCGCGCGAGCTCCTCGGCGATCGCCGTGCTGCGATGCGTCCAGTCGCCCTCGAGCACGGCGACGCCGAGCTCGGCCACGGCGTCGCGCACGGCGCCGCTCTCGAGTGTGCCCGCCTCGTTGACCTTGCACGTGATGCACCAGTCCGCGGTGAAGTAGACGAAGACGGGGCGGCCGCTCGCGAGCGCGCGATCGAGCGCGTCGCGCGACCACGCCTCGGCGCCGTGCGCACTCGCGGCGTCGGCGGGGCTCGCGGCCGCGGGCGCCGCGTCGAACGGCATGCGCGGGAGCGCGACGACGGCGGCGAGCACGCCCGCGATCGCGAGCGCGCGAGCGGGCAGCGCGCGCCCCGCGGCCTGCAGCCGCCCGAACGCCCACGCGACGAACGCGACGGCGACGAGCAGCGCGAGCAGCGCGACGACGGCGTCGACGCCCGCGAGGCGGCCGACGATCGACACGAGCCACACGACCGGCGCGAGCACCGCGAAGCCGAGCGCGCTGCGCAGCGTCACCATCCACGCGCCCGGCCGCGGCAGGAAGCGCGCCCACGTCGGCACGAGCGTGACGAGCACGAACGGCAGCGCGAGCCCGATGCCGATCGACGCGAAGATCGCGACGATCACGAGCGGGCTCGCGGCGAACGCGAAGCCGACGGCCGTGCCGAGGAAGGGCGCCGAGCACGGCGTCGCGAGCACGACGGCGAGCAGCCCCTCGAAGAAGCTGCGCCGCGTGGCGGTTCCGTGCGTGCCGACGTCGGCGAGCGCGCCGGTCGGCGCGAAGATCTCGAACACGCCGAACAGGTTCAGCGCGAACGCGACGAGCACGACGCTGATCGAGGCGACGAACACGGGCTCCTGGAACTGGAAGCCCCAGCCGATCGTCTCGCCGCCCGCGCGCAGCGCGATCACCGCGAGCGCGAGCGCGACCATCGAGCCGACGACGCCGGCGGCGTAGGCGGCGCCGTGCGCGAGCACCTCGCGGTGGTGGCGGTGCGCGAGCTCGGTGACCGCGAAGACCTTGATCGCGAGCACGGGAAGCACGCAGGGCATGAGGTTCAGCACGAGCCCGCCGAGCAGCGCGTAGAGGATGGCGAGCCCGAGCGGCACGCGCGCGGGCGCGACGCCCGTCGCCGCGGCGTCGCTCGCGGCGGCATCGCGCCACGGCGTCCCGATCGCGGCGACCGCGGCGCCGGCCTCGGCGCGCGGGAAGGGCAGCGCGAGCTCGACGGCGATCGCGCGCCCGGTCGACGGGTCGCGCAGCGCGGCGACGCCGCCGAGCTGCTGCGGGCCCTCGGGCGCGGCCGCGCCCGCGAGCCCCTCGAGCTCGACGAGCAGGTCGCCGCGCGAGAAGGGATGGGCGCGCACGCCCGTCGCGCGCAGCTCGACGCCCTCGACGAGGTCGGGAATGAAGCCCCAGCCGAGCTCCTCGGCCGCCGACTCGGGCGGCGTGCAGCCCGCGCGCCCCTGGCAGCCGATCGCGACGGCGGCCTCGAACGCGTCGCGCGGGCGGATCGCGCTCTGCGAGAGCAGCGCCTGCGCCTCGAGCCCGAGCGCGGCGAGCGGGCGCGGCGCATCGGCCGCGGCCGCGTCGAAGAGCGCGAGCGTGCGCGCGTCGGCGGGCGTCCGCCCCGCGCCGACCTCGACGTCGCGCGCGAGCGAGATCTCGCCCGGCACGCACGCGATCTCGCAGACGAGGAAGGTCGCGGTGACGTCGATGTGGAGCGCGCCCGCCGCGTCGGGCGCGACGCGCGCGTCGCTGTGCAGGAGCACGCGGCCCTCGTAGCCGTACGTCGTGATCAGTCCGTCGGACTCGGAGAACGCGCGCGGCGTCACCCACTTCGTCGGGCCGACGTCGAGGCCCGGCGCGCGCCAGTCGAGCTCGGTCGGGAGCCCGGCGTCGCCGGGGCTGCGCCAGTAGATGTGCCAGCCGGGATCGAGGTCGAAGAGCACGCCGACGCGCAGTGCGTCGCCCGGCGCGACGCGCTCGGCGTCGACGAGGAGGCGCGCTTCGACGCGCATCTCCTGGCCGTCGAAGCCGCCCTCGCCGACGACACCGGGCGGGCTCGCGGCGGCACGGGCGGCGGCCGGCGTGGAGGCGAGTGCACAGGCGGCGGCCGCGAGCAGCGCGGCCGCCACGCGGGCGCGCGCCGAGGGCGCGCGCAGCGAAGGGGGTCGGACGGGGGCGGCGAGCCGGCTGCGTCTCACGCGGATCCTCCGGAGCTCGGATGCGGGGCGGTGCGCGGCGCGGCGGGCTTCGCGGCGACCTCCCGTGTCGCCCGTTCTCGGATGGATCTGAAGCCGCTGCGGTTCGCCGGTCGCGCGCGCTCGCACGCGCCGCGCGCTCGCGCTCCGCCGCCGCGACCTTCCTGCACACCTCGCGCCGCCCGCTCGCTCGCTTCCCGCGTGCTCGGGACGCGCGCGCGGCGTTCGCGCCCGCGCGCGAGCGATCGCGCCGCGACGGCTCGCCGCGCCGCTCCTGCGTGTACCTTGCGGGCTCCATGCCCGCCACACCCACCGCCCGTCGACCGCGCGCGAGCGCCCCGCGGCGGCGCGCAGGCCCGCTCGGGCCCCGCCGCGCGCTCCGCCCGCCCGAGGCTGCGGCGTGACGGTCGCGATCGTCGCCGAGAAGCCCTCGGTCGCGCGCGACATCGCGCGCGTGCTCGGCGCGAAGCCGGCCGAGCGCGGCGTGCTGCGCGGCGGCGGCTTCGCGATCACGTGGGCCGTCGGGCACCTGGTCGGCCTGTGCGAGCCGCACGAGCTGCGCGCGGACTGGAAGCGCTGGCGCGCCGAGTCGCTCCCGATGATCCCCGAGAGCTGGAAGCTCAAGCCCGTCGGCAACGCGCGCGACCAGCTCGACGCGGTCGCGCGCCTGCTCCGCGAGCGCGACGTCGAGCGCATCGTGTGCGCGACGGACGCGGGCCGCGAGGGCGAGCTCATCTTCCGCTACGTCGTCGAGTATCTCGGCGTCGCGAAGCCCGTGCAGCGCCTGTGGATCTCGTCGCTCACGGAGGACGCGATCCGCGCGGGGTTCGCGCGCCTGCGCGACGGCGCCGCGTACGACGCGCTCGCCGACGCCGCGCGCGGGCGCAGCCGCGCCGACTGGCTCGTCGGCATGAACCTGACGCGCGCCTACACGGTCGCGCACGGCGACCTGCTCTCGGTGGGCCGCGTGCAGACGCCGACGCTCGCGATGCTCGCGGCGCGCGAGCGCGAGATCGAGGCGTTCGTTCCGCAGGACTACCTCGAGCTCGAGGCGACGTTCGAGCCCGCCGCGCCGCCGGACGGCACGCCGGCCGCCGCGCTCCGCTACGCCGGCACGTGGTTCCGCTCCGGGCCCGACGCGCCGGGCGCGCCCGATGCGCCGTCGACGCGCTCCGCGGCCGGCGACGGCGCCGATGCGGACGAGCGCCAGCGCGACGCGCAGCGCCTGCCCGCGGACGGCGAGGAGGCGGCGCGCATCGAGGCGCGCGTGCGCGCCGGCGCGGCGCGCGTCGAGTCGATCGAGTCGCGCGAGCGCCGCCTCGCGCCACCGCTCCTCTACGACCTGACCGAGCTGCAGCGACACGCGAACCGCCTGTTCGGCTTCTCCGCGAAGCGCACGCTCGAGGCCGCGCAGTCGCTCTACGAGCGGCACAAGCTGCTGAGCTATCCGCGCACCGACAGCCGCCACCTCTCCGCCGACGTCGCGAAGACGCTGCCGCGCATCGCGCGCGCCATCGCCGGCGCCTACGGCGACGCGGTCGCGCCGGGAACGGGCGAGCGCCCGCTCGGGCGGCGGTTCGTCGACGACGCGCGCGTGCGCGACCACCACGCGATCCTGCCGACCGACGTGTCGGCCGAGGGCCGGTCGCTCGGCGCCGACGAGGCGAAGCTCTACGACCTCGTGTGCCGCCGCCTGCTGTCCGCCTGGCACGACGACCACGTGTTCGAGTCGACCGTCGTCGTGACGCGTGTCGACGGCGCGGGCGGGACGGGCGAGCCGGCTTCGGTCGACCGCTTCCGCAGCCGCGGCACGCGCGTGCTGCGCGAGGGCTGGAAGCGGCTCGACCCCGTGCCCGCGCGCCGCGGTCGCGCGCGCGAGACCGAGGACGAGGCGCCGCGGATCCCGGCCGCGCTCACGCGCGGCCAGGCGCAGCGCGTCGTCGACGTCGAGGCGCTGCGCAAGCGCACGCAGCCGCCGCGCCGCTTCACGGAGGCGACGCTGCTCACGGCGATGGAGACGGCGGGTCGCACGCTCGACGACGAGGCGCTCGCGGAGGCGATGCGCGAGTCCGGCCTCGGAACTCCCGCGACGCGCGCGGCCATCATCGAGACGCTGCTCGAGCGCGGCTACGTCGAGCGCGACGCGAAGGCGCTGCGCGTCACGCCGAAGGGGCTCGCGCTCGTCGACGCCGTGCACGAGGACGTGAAGAGCCCGGCGCTCACGGGCCGCTTCGAGTCGCAGCTCGCCGCGGTCGAGCGCGGCGAGCTCGCGCTCGCCGACTTCATGCGCGGCATCGAGGCGTTCGTGACCGAGCGCTGTCGCGACGTGCGGCTCGCGGCGGGGCGGCGCGCGCGCCGAGGCGCCCGCCCGCACGCGGCCGCGGCGCGCTCGCGCGCCGACGGCCGCGCGCCCTCGCGTGCACCGGCGGCCACGGCGACCACGGCGACCGCTGCGGCGCGCGCGTCGGGGGCACCGCGGCGCGCCGCGCCGGCGCGCATCGGCGTCGCGTCGAACTCGCCGCCCGACGATCCCTTCGACGACGTGCCGCTGCCCGACGACGCGCACGCGCCGCGCGCGGACGACGACCCCGGCGCCGGCGAAGCGGGCTTCGCCGTGTTCGGCGACGACCTCCCGCCCGCGGCGCGGCCCCGCGCCGAAGCCGGCGCCGCAGGCGCGCCGCGCGCCCGCGCCGGACGAGCGCGGCGGCGCGCGCCCGGCCGCGGGCCGGCGCGCCCGTCCGGCGGCGACACGCTGCCGCTCTTCGACCTCGCGCCCGCATCCGCGCCCGCATCCGCATCCGCATCCGCGCCCGCATCCGCGCCCGCGCCCGCGGCGAGCGGCGACGCGCGTCGCGCGCCGAAGGCCGCGCGGGCCGCGCCCGCGGGCCGCGGCATCCGCGTCGTCGCCGGGCGGCGCGTCCGCGCCGCGCGCGCCCGACGCGCGGACGGGCTTCGCGCGCGCGCCGACGGGCGAGCGCGCGCTCGGCGCGCTGCTCGAGCGCACGTTCGGGTTCTCGGCGTTCCGCCCGCACCAGGAGGAGGTGTGTCGCGCGCTCGTGCGCGGCGAGGACGCGCTGCTCGTCATGCCGACGGGCGCGGGCAAGTCGCTCTGCTACCAGCTGCCCGGGCTCGCGCGCGCGGGCACGACGCTCGTCGTGAGCCCGCTGATCGCGCTGATGGAGGACCAGGTCGCGCAGCTGCGCGCGCGCGGGCTGCGCGCCGAGCGCGTGCACTCGGGGCGGCGCGGCGAGACGCGCGACGTGATGCGCGCGTACGCGGAGGGCGAGCTCGACTTCCTGTTCGTCGCCCCCGAGCGGCTCGCCGTGCCGGGCTTCGTCGACGAGCTCGCACGGCGCGCGCCCGCGCTCGTCGCGGTCGACGAGGCGCACTGCATCTCGCAGTGGGGACACGACTTCCGGCCCGACTACCGCATGCTCGGCGAGCGCCTGCCGCGGCTGCGCCCCGCACCCGTCGTCGCGCTCACCGCGACGGCGACGCCCGTCGTGCAGCGCGACATCGTCGAGCAGCTCGGGATGCCGGACGCGCACCGCTACATCCACGGCTTCCGGCGCACCAACATCGCGATCGAGCTCGTGCCGCTGCGCCCCGGCGCGCGCGACGCGGCCGCGGCGAAGCTGCTCGCCGATCCGCAGCGGCGCCCGGCGATCGTCTACGCGCCGACGCGCAAGAAGGCCGAGGCGCTCGCTGCGACGCTCGCGAAGCGGCTGCCGGCGGCCGTCTACCACGCGGGGCTCCCCGCGGCGAAGCGCGACGCCGTACAGGAGGCCTTCCTCGGCGGCGAGCTCGACGTGATCGTCGCGACGATCGCGTTCGGCATGGGCATCGACAAGGCCGACGTCCGCACCGTCGTGCACACGGCGCTGCCCGCGAGCATCGAGGGCTACTACCAGGAGATCGGCCGCGCGGGCCGCGACGGCGGGCCTTCGCGCGCCGTGCTCTTCCACGGCTGGAACGACCGCCGCACGCACGAGTGGTTCCTCGACCGCGACTATCCCGAGGAATCCGTGCTCGAGCGCGTGCACGCCGCGCTCGGCGACGCGCCCCAGTCGACGTCCGCGCTCGCGGCGCGCACGGGTCTCGACGGCGACCTGCTCGAGAAGGCGCTCGAGAAGCTCTGGGTGCACGGCGGCGCGAACGTCGACCCGGGCGAGGAGGCGACGCGCGGCGGTGCGACCGACTGGCGCGAGCGCTACCGCGAGCAGCGCGACCACAAGCGCGCGCAGCTCGACCTCGTGTCTCGTTATGCGGAGAGCCGCGGCTGCCGGATGCTCCACCTCGTGCGCCACTTCGGCGACCAGTCCGACGGCGGCGCGCCGTGCGGGACGTGCGACGTCTGCGATGCAGAGAGCGCGTCGGCGCTGCCGCTGCGCGACGCGACGGCGAGCGAGCGCGGCGCGATGGCGAGCGTGCTGAAGGCGCTCGCGGCCGCGCCGCGCGGGCTCGCCGCCGGGCGGCTCCTCGAGGAGTCGCTCGGGCGCGACTTCCCGCGGCGCGACTTCGACGCGCTCGTCGCCGCGCTCGCGCGCGCGGGGCTCGTCGAGGAGGAGGAGGCGAGCTTCGAGCGGGGCGGCGAGACGATCCGCTATCGCCGGCTCGCGCTCACCGAGGAGGGCGCGGGCGCGCAGGGCGGCGAGCTCGGCGCCCTGCGCGTCGTCGAGGAGGCGAAGCCCGCGCCCCGCCGGCGCAGGAGCGGCGCGTCGAGCGGCGGGTCGGGCGGCACGCGGGCGGCGCGCGGCGGGTCGGGCGGCGCGCGCGGCGGCGTCGAGCTCGACGGCGACTCGACGGCCGATCCGCGCGTCGTCGAGGCGCTGCGCGAGTGGCGGCTCGCGGAGGCGAAGGCGCGCCGGATTCCCGCCTTCCGGATCTTCCCCAACAGCGTGCTGCTCGCGCTCGCCGAGGCGCGGCCGTCCGACGAGGACGAGCTGCTCGCGGTGAAGGGGGTGGGCCCGGCGCTCGCGCGCAAGTATGCTGCGCGCCTCCTCTCGATCCTGAAGCGATCCTGAAGCGCCCCCGGAGTCGCACGCGCGCGCCGCGCGGGCGGCGAGTCGCACGCCATGCCGACGCCCGAACCCGTCGTGTTCGTCGCGCGCACGAACCGCGAGGAGCTGCGCCGCCTGCTGCAGCTCGCGCTGCCGACCGCGCTCGCCCAGCTGCTCGGCATGCTGATGGGCTTCGTCGACACGGTGATGCTCGGCCACTACTCGACGGACGCGATGGCGGCCGCCGTCACCGCGAACTCGATCGTGTTCGGCACGCTCATGTTCGCGAACGGCGTCCTGTTCGGGCTCGACCCGCTGATCGCGCAGGCGCACGGCGCGGGGCAGGGGTGGCGCGCGGGCCTCGCCGCGCAGCGCGGCGCGGTGCTCTCGCTCGTGCTGTCGGTTCCGATCGGCGTCGCGTGGCTCTTCATGGGCGACCTGTTCGTGCTGCTCGGGCAGGAGCCGCGGCTCGCGCCGCTCGCGCACACGTACGCGCTCGCGCTGATTCCCGGCATTCCCGCCTTCCTGCTCGCGAGCGTGGCGCGCTCCTTCCTGCAGGGGCGCGAGATCGTGCGCCCGGCGATGTACGCGACGGCGATCGCGAACCTCGTCAACGCGCTCGCGAACTGGGTGCTGATCTACGGGAACCTCGGCTTCCCCGAGCTCGGCATCCTCGGCGCCGGCATCGCGACGACGACGACGCGCATCTTCACGTTGCTGCTGCTCGTCGCGTGGATCCGCGGCTTCGACCTGCACGCGGGCGCGTGGGAGCCCTGGACGCGCCGCGCGCTCGACCCGGCGGGCCTGCGCGCGATCGTCGCGATCGGCGTGCCGATCGCGATCCAGGTCGGCACCGAGATGTGGGCCTTCAACCTGGCGATGCTGCTCGCGGGCACGATGGGGGCGACGTCGGCGGCCGCGCACGGCGTCGCGATCGGCATGGCGTCGCTCTCGTTCATGCTCGCGCTCGGCGTCGCGGTGGCGGCGACGACGCGCGTCGGCAACCTGCTCGGCGCCGGCCGGTCGCAGGAGGCGCAGCGATCGGCGCGCGTCGCGATGTCGATGGGTGCGGGCGTGATGACCGTCTCGGCCGTCGCGTTCGTCGCGCTGCGCGACGTGCTCCCGCTCCTCTACACCCGCGACGCCGAGGTCGTGGCGCTCGCCGCCGCCATCCTCCCGATCGCCGCGGCCTTCCAGGTGTTCGACGGCACGCAGGCCGTCGGCTGCGGCGTGCTGCGCGGCATGGGGCGGACGACGCCGGCCGCGGTGATCAACGGCATCGGCTACTGGCTGCTCGCCCTCCCGATCGCGTGGGTGCTCGGCGTGAAGCGCGACTCGCTCGAGGGCATCTGGTGGGGCATGGCGCTCGGCCTCGCCGTCGTCGCGGTGTCGCTCGTCGCGTGGATCCGCGTGCGCGGGCCGGCGAGCCTCGCGCCGGGCTCGCTGACGGTGCTCGAGGGCGAGCGCGCCTAGCGTCCGGCGACGGTGCGATCAGCGGCCCGCCGCGAGCTGCAGCTCGCGCGCGCGCGCCATGACGTCGAGGTAGGCGAGCATCTCCTGCGTGTTCGAGCGCGGGTCGACGATGCGCGCGAGATAGGCGTCGATCACGAGCTGCTGGACGCCGGGGTCGCCGGGCGCGGCGAGGAACGCCCAGTCCGCGAGGTGGCACGCCATGACGACGTCGCTCGCGACGAGCGCGTGGGCGCGCGCGACGAGCGCGTCGATGCCGCCGGCGAGCGACGCGATCTCCTCGGCCTGCGCCTCGAGCGGCGCGGGGCTCCAGTGGCTCGGGACGTCGTCCCACCAGCCCGTGTAGCGCTTGAGGATCATCTTCGAGACGTCCTTCGGCGTCACGTACTGCACGTGCAGCGTCGGGTGGTTCGCGAGCTCGGGCGGGAGCTCGACGCTCTGGAAGATCTGGTCCTTCCGGAGGCCTCGGTTCAACCCGTCGAGCGTGTGGTCCAGGATGTGCTCGAGCGCGTCGGCGAGCACGCCCAGGTTCTCGCGGATCGCGGCCGGGTCGGTGATCGCCTCGTTGTGCGCGGGCAGCAGGATCTTCGGCTCGAGCGCGACCATCTCGCGCAGCGCGACGATCCACTCCTCGACGTTGCGCTGCACGCGCTTGCCGTTGCCCGCGTTCGGCAGGAAGCCCTGGTAGTAGTCGGCGCTCGCGAGCGCGCCGCGCGACGGCACCCACACGTAGAGCTGGTCGTCCGTCTCGCCCTCGCGGTGCACGAGCACGAAGCGCTCGCCGCCGATCTCGAGCTCGAGGCGGTCGGAGAACGTGCGCGTCGGCCAGACGAGGTCGTCGCGCGTGCGCGGCAGCTCGTCCTCCGGCTGCGACATGTAGTGCGCGAGCGAGCCGCGCAGCCGGATGTAGCGCTCGAAGCGCGCGGGCAGCTTCTCGTTCGCGACCACCTCGATCGGGCGGCCCGGCGCGCCCTCGTCCATCAGCGCCCACGTTCCGTAGGCGTGGTCGACGTGGCCGTGCGTGTAGATGATGGTGTGCAGCGGCGCGCTCGAGACCTTGCGCATCTGCTCGCGCACGGCCGGGCCGGCCGGGCCCATGCCGGTGTCGACGAGCACGAGCCCCTCGTCGGTCTCGAACAGCACGGCGTTCACGATCGGGAGCCGGATCAGCCACGTGCGCGGCGCGACCTCGACGGTCTCGGCCATCGCGCGGGCGTCGTCGATGCCCGCGCCTTCGCGCGCGAACATGTGCTGCGCGATCGACGGCGACGTCTTCCCGCCGAAGGCGCCGCCGCGCGAGATCGCCTGCATGATCTCGGGGTGCTCGATCGCGAGGCGCGCGCGCGCGTCGAGGCCCGCGCGCGCGACGACCGCGTCGGCGACGCGCGCGCGGAGCGCGCGCTGCGCGCCGCGGCCCGCGTCGGTCGACGCGGCGAGCAGGCCGATCGCGACGCCGACCACGACACCCGCGAGCCCGCCCGCGACGGCGCCTCCGATCCGCTTCATCCCGGCTCCTCCTCCGGCGTCGCGCCGCGCCGTTCAGCGCTTCGCGACGATCTCGGCCGCGCGCTCGACCTCGGCGAGCTCGAGCGTCGCCGGGACGAGGAAGCACTCCTGGCAGCCCGTGGCCTCGATGTCGTCGAGCGCCTTGCGCACGGCGTCGGCGCTCGAGGTGCGCATCGTGCCGGCGACGGCCTTCGCGACCGCGTCGCCCTGGATCTTCATGTAGTCGTGCACGTAGCGAACGAGCTTGCCCTGCGCGTCGTCGGGCGAGAGCGAGTACCAGAAGCCCGTCGCGCGGAAGGGCGCGTCGCTGCGGCCGGCCGCCTTCCACGCGGCGTCGGCCATGGCGAAGCCGTTCTTCGCGGTCTCCGGGTTGCCGTTCAGCGTGAACCCGTAGACGCCGGCCGCCCACTTCGCGGCGCGCGCCATCGCCTTCGGCCCCATCGAGCCCGAGAGGAGCGGCGGCCCGCCCGCCTGCACGGGCGTGGGGCCGACCGGGTCGCAGCCCTCGAACGGAGGCTCGCCCGCCCACAGGCGCTTCATGTGCGCGACCTGTTCGTCGAGGCGCTGGTGGCGGCCCGCGAAGGGCGCGTTCACCGCGCGGTAGTCGTGCTCGCGTCCGCCGACGCCGACCGTCACGGTGAGGCGACCCCCCGAGAGCACGTCGAGCGTCGCGATCTCCTTCGCGACCCACGTCGCGTCGTGCGCGGGGAGCACGTAGAGCGACGGGTTGATGCGCACGCGCTTCGTGAGCGCGGCCGCGGCGGACAGGATCACCGTCATGTGCTGCGTGTACGAGGTGACGCGCTCGCCGCACGAGAGCGTGGAGAACGGGCCGTCGTCGACGAGCCGACACCAGTCGAGCGTCGTCCGGCGATCGTAGTCGCGCTCCATGTACGGAATGCAGATGGCGACGTCCATGCGTCGGTGCTCCTCGGGTGCCGGCTCAGTGGTGGAAGAGGCGAAGGTGCGTGTGCACCATCGCGATGCCGTACTCGCGGCAGGCGGCCTCGATGTCGTCGTCGCGCGTCGAGCCGCCGGGCTGCGCGACGAAGCGCACGCCGTGCTTCTGGGCCTGCTCGATGTTGTCGCGGAACGGGATGAACCCGTCGCTCGTGAGCGAGACGCCGTCGAGCTTCGCGATCCACTCCTGCTTCTCGTCGGGAGTGAGCCGCTCGAGCGGCTGGTCGAGGGCCTCGGCGAACGCCTTCTCCTCGGACGGCGTGAGGTCGCCCTCGATGAAGCGCACGCGCCAGTTGATGCGGTCCTGCCGCTTGACGCCGCCCTTGAAGCGCAGGCCGAGCACCTTCGGGTGCCGGCCGAGGTGCCACGTGTCGGCCTTCGCGCCCGCGAGCTTCGTGCAGTCGACGCGCGACTGCTGCCCGGCGCCGATGCCGATCATCTGCCCGCCGAGCGAGTAGCCGACCGAGTTGCTCTGCGTGTACTTGAGCGCGACGAGGCCGAGCACGAGGTCGCGCTTCGCGTCCTCGGTGAGCGCGCCGCACCGCACGTCGGCGAGGTCGGCGACGGTGACGGCGCGGTCGTTGCGGTCCTGCACGAGGCGCAGCCCGAAGAGCTCGCGCGACTCGCGCTCGGGCGGCGCGAACGCGGCGTCCGCCTCGATCACGATGAAGCTCCCGCCCTTCTTGGCCGCGAGCAGTGCGAACGCCTCGTCGTCGTAGCCGGGCGCGATCACGCCGTCCGAGACGACGCCGGCGAGGAACTTCGCCGTCGCCGTGTCGACGCGGTCGGAGAGCGCGACGAAGTCGCCGAACGAGCACTTCGGGTCGGCGCCGCGCGCGCGCACGTAGGCCGTGGCGAGCGGCGTGAGCGAGCGGCCCGCCACCTCGTAGGCGCGTGCGAGGTCCTCCGGGAGGTCGACGGCGACGGCCGCGCCGGCCGGCGAGACGTGCTTGAAGCTCGCCGCCGCGGGCAGGTCGAGCGCCGCGCGCAGCTCGGCGACGAGCTGCCAGGCGTTCAGCGCGTCGAGCAGGTTGATCATCGACGGCTTGCCGTTGCGAAGCGCGATCGGCGAGCGCTGGCCCGGCGGGACCTCGATCGCGGCGTACGCCTGGTGGGGGTTGCATCCGTACTTGAGCTCCATGCGATCCATCCTCGATGGGTCCTCCTCGAAGGGGGCCTCCGGCGTCGGGCCTGTGGGCGGGAGAGAGCGGGCGGAGCCTCGCCGTTCGCGGCCGCGAAGGCAAGCTCAGCGCAGGAAGAGATCCTGCGCGACGCTCTTCCAGCCCAAGGCATAACGTTCGTAGCGGCCGCTGCGCGCCTCGGCGACGACGGCGGGAAGGCGCGCGAGCAGGCCCGCGGGCAGCGCGTCGCGCACGCGCGAGTGGAGCGCCTTCTCGTCGACGGTCTCGAGCACGCCGCGCCGTACGGCGAGCCCGTCCGCCGCGGGCGAGCGCAGGCGCTCGCCCGCCTCCTCGAAGAAGCGCGCCGCGTAGTCGAAGGCGCGCGTCGCGACCTGGCGGCGCGCCGCCGCGACCTGCTCGCGCAGGCCCATCCGCCGCAGGCCGAGCTGGTTCGCGTCGTGGAGCCGGTAGTCGATCAGCGGCTCGGGCAGGAGCGCGAACTCGGCGACGGCCGCGACGAGGAACGCGACCCACGCGTCGTGCGCGCTGCGCAGGTCGGGGAAGGGCAGGACGAGGGGCGCGTAGCGGCGGCGGAACGCGAACGTCGTGCCGGCCGCGACGACGTGCCGCGCGAAGACCTCGTGCGCGCGCCCGGCCGCGACCGCCGCCTGCTCGCGCGCGTCGAAGTCGAGCGCCCGCCACAGGTCGTAGCCGAGCGGCGCGCCGGCCGCGTCGACGACGCGGCCGTTGCAGAGCACGGCGCCCGCCTCGGCGCGCGCCTCGAGCAGGCCCGCCATGCGCTCGACCTTCGCCTCGCGCCAGACGTCGTCCTGATCGGCGAGGAAGACGACGTCGCCCGTGCACAGCGCGACGGCGCGCTCGAAGTTGCGGGTGGTTCCGAGCCGCGCCGCGGCCGGCTCGACCCGCACGGCGAACGGCGCCCGCGCGGCGAACGCGCGCACGCGCTCGAGCGTGTCGTCCTCGGACGCGTCGTCGCACACGACGAGCTCGTCCGGTGGGCGCGACTGCGCGGCCAGGCTCGCGAGCTGCGCGTCGACGAAGCGCGCGCCGTTGCAGGTGGCCATCGCGACCGAGACGCGCGCGCGCGCGCTCACGAGCCGCCCCCCGCCTTCGCGACGCGCTCGGCTGCGAGCAGCACCGCGAGCGCGGTCGGCCCGTCGTGGATCTCGCCCGCGAGCGCCATCCGCCGGAGCGCGTCGAGCTCGTGCAGCTCGACCTCGATCTGCTCCGTCGGCTCGCGCTGCACGCGGCCGCCCGGCGCGACGTCGCGCGCGAGGAACACGTCGTAGCGCTCGTTCGTGTAGCCGTCGCTCGCCGCGAAGCGCCCGAGGTGCTCGAGCGCCGACGCGACGTAGCCCGTCTCCTCTTCGAGCTCGCGGCGCGCCGCGTCCTCGGGCGCGTCGCCGTCGAGCCCGCCGCTCGGGCACTCGAGCACCCACTCGTCGAGGGTCCAGCGGTAGACGCGCTCCATCACGACGCGGCCGTCCGGCGCCGCGAGCAGCGGCACGACCATCGCCCACCCCGCGTGCTCGACGACGTTGTAGGTGATCGCCTCGCCGCCGGGCAGCGCGACGTCGTCGACGCGCACGCGGAACCACGGGCACTCGAAGGCGACGCGCGTCGCGCGTCTTCGCCAGCGGGGGCGGCCGTCACCGCGCGCGTCGCTCATCCGCGCGTCGCCACCCCCCGGTACATCGTCGCGAAGATCGCGGGCGCGCCGTCGGCGACGAAGCGGTCGAGGCGCTCGATCGCGAAGCCCGCGTCGGACACGAGCGCGTCGATCCTGCGGTTCAGGTTGCAGCCGCAGCCGACGACGTTCTGGATCGGGTTGAGTCGGTCCTGCCAGCGCGCGACCGAAGCGACGTCGCTGCGTCCGTGCTCGATGAAGAGCAGGTGTCCGCCCGGCCGGAGCACGCGGCGCATGTCGCGCAGCGCGGCGGCGACGTCGGGGATCGTGCACAGCGTCCACGTCACCGTCACCGTGTCGAAGCGCGCGTCGTCGAACGGCAGGCCGCCGTCGGCCGCGAGCGCGTGGCGCTCGACGGGGAAGGGCGCGCGCGCGACGCGCTCGGCGACCTTCTCCGGGAGCGCGGTCATCGGGTCGACGGTCGACAGGCGCTTCACGGCCGGCGGGTAGTGGCGCAGGTTGAGGCCCGTGCCGAAGCCGACCTCGAGCACGTCGCCCTCGGCGAGCGCGAGCGTCTCGTCGCGCAGGTCGCCCATGCGCCGCATCGCGCGGTCGAGCACGTGCGGGAAGATGCGCCGTTCGTAGAACGAGTAGAGCCCCATCGCCGTCACTCCGCGCGCCGGACGGGCGCGTCCCGCTCGCGATTCTACGCGTCGCCGCCCGTGGCGACGGGCTCGAACGCCACCTCGCGGCCGCGCGGCGGGCCGACGACCTCGTCGTCGCGCATCGCGACGTGGCCGCCGACGACCGTCGCGACGGGCCACCCGCGCACGCGCACGCCGTCGAAGGGCGTCCAGCCGCAGCGGCTCGCGATCCAGCGGTTCTCGATCGTGCGCGCGGCGCCGAGGTCGACGAGCGCGAGGTCGGCGTCGTAGCCGGCCGCGAGCGCGCCCTTGCCGTGCGCGCGCCACACGCGCGCCGGCCCCGCGCAGCAGAGCTCGACGAGCCGCTCGAGCGAGAGCCGCCCCGCGGCCACGCAGTCGAGCAGCAGCGGGAGCGTCGTCTGCACGCCCGTCATGCCGGACGGGCTCGCGGGGTAGGGGCGCGCCTTCTCCTCGAGCGTGTGCGGCGCGTGGTCGGACGCGATCGCGTCGAGCGCACCGGAGGCGACGGCGCGCCAGAGCGCGTCGCGGTGGCGCGCCTCGCGGATCGGCGGGTTCATCTGCGCGCGCGTCCCGAGCCGCGCATAGCATTCGGGCGCCGCGAGCACGAGGTGCTGCGGCGTGCACTCGTACGTCGCGACGTCGCGGTAGGCGGCGAGGAGCTCGACCTCCTCGGCCGTCGTCACGTGCAGCACGTGCACGGGCCGCCGCGCCTCGCGCGCGAGCGCGAGCAGGCGCCGCGTCGCGCGGAGCGCCGTCTCGACGTCGCGCCACTCGGGGTGCAGGGCGACGCCGCCCGCGGCGAGGTCGAGCGCCGCCGCGCGCTCGCGCAGCCGCGCCTCGTCCTCCGCGTGCACGGCGACGCGCCGCCGCCCGCTCGCGAGCACGCGGCGCAGGTCGTCGTCGGTGTCGACGAGCAGGTTGCCGGTCGACTTGCCCATGAAGACCTTGACGCCGGGACACGCGGGCTCGCGCTCGAGCGCGCCGAGCGCGTCGGCGTTGTCCGGCGTCGCGCCGACGAAGAAGGCGTAGTGGCAGGCGGCGCGGCCGCGCGCGCGGGCGCGCTTGTCGGCGTGCGCCTCGCGCGTGGTCGTCGGCGGGTCGGTGTTCGGCATCTCGAAGACGCTCGTGACGCCGCCGAGCACGGCGGCGCGCGTGCCCGTCTCGAGATCCTCCTTGTGCTCGAAGCCCGGCTCGCGCAGGTGCACCTGCGGATCGATCAGGCCCGGCAGCACGCAGAGGCCGCGCGCGTCGAGCACGCCGTCGGCGTCCGCCCCGGCGAGCGCGCCGATCGCCGCGATGCGGCCGTCGCGCACGCCGACATCGGCGTCGCGCACGCCGTCGGGGAGCGCGCAGCGCCCGCCGCGCACGAGGAGGTCGAACCGCTCGCTCATTCCGCGCCCGTCTCCTCGCCCTCGCGACGCGCTCGCGCCGGCCTCGCCCGCGGCCGCCGCTCGGCCCGTCGCCGCCGTCCGCGGGGCCGTGCAACGTAGCCGCGCGCGCCCTCACGCGCGCCGCGCGTCGGGCCGAAGAGGCGCGCCGTGGAGCGGCAACCCGACGGCAGCGAAGCGGCAACGGCGAGCGACGGGCTCGCGCGCGAGCTGCTCGAAGCGGCGGCCGACGGCGATCGCGCGCGCGTGCGCGACCTGCTCGCGCGCCGCGCGCCGCTCGAGGCACACGACGCGTTCGGGCGCACGCCGCTCGGCATCGCGGCCGCGCACGGCGACACGGCGCTCGTGCGCGAGCTGCTCGCGGCGGGGGCGGCCGTCGGCGCCGAGGGCGCGGGCGCGCACGCGCAGGGGCTCGGCCCGGCGGCCGCGCGCCGCGTGGCCGCGCGCGAGGGCGACGCGCGCCGCACGCCGCTCACGTGCGCCGTCGAGTCGGGCGAGCTCGAGGTGGTCGAGGTGCTGCTCGAGGCGGGCGCGAGCCCGTACGGGGGCGGCGCGACTCCCGCGCTCGAGCTGGCCGTGCTGCTCGGCGACGCCGAGATCGTGCGCGCGCTGCTCGACGCGGGCGCCGACCCGAACGCGCGCGACTCCGAGGGCGACACGCCGCTCGGGATCGCGGCCGCCGCGGGCCAGGTCGAGCCCATCGAGGCGCTGCTCCAGTACGGCGCGATCGCGTCCGCCCGCAACGACGACGGCGCGAGCGCGCTCGCGCTCGCGGCGGCGGCCGGCCACGCCGAGGCGGTCGCCGCGCTCGCCCCGCACTTCTCGTGGCTCGAACGGCTGCGGGCGCGGCGCGCGCTCGCACGCGCGCGCCGCGGCGCGGCCCGCGCGGCGCGCGCGCCGCGCCGGGCTGCTCGCGCGCACCGAGCGCTTCCACGACGACGCGCTCCACGGACGGCTCGGCGCCGTGCGCAAGGCACTCGCGATGGGCGTCGCGCCCGACGAGCGCTGGCACGACGACGGCGACACCGCGCTCGCCCTCGCCGCGCGCGGCGGGCACGCAGCCGTCGTGCGCGCGCTCCTCGACGCGGGCGCCGACCCGGACCTGCTCGCGCGCGGCGAGCCGCCGATCGCGACGGCGGTCGGCCCGCTCGCGCTCGACCCGCGCGCCCGCCGCGACGTCGTGCGCGCGCTCGCGGCCGGGGGTGCCGACGTCGACCGGCGCGACGCCGACGGCCTCACGCCGCTCATGCGCGCCGTCCTGACGGGGCGCGGCGACGCGCGCGCGGCGCTCGCGCTGCTCGAGCTCGGCGCCGACCTCGATGCGGCGCATCCGTCGGGCCTCACCGCGCTCGAGCTCGCGCAGGGCGACCCGGCGAAGGCCGCGCTCGCGCGCGCACTCGCGGACTGGGCGGCGAAGGGCGAGGCCGCCGACGCGCGCGCGCGCGTCGACGTCACCGCGCTCCGCGGCATCGGCGACGCGGGCGCCGCGTGCGTCGCGCTCGCCGTGCGCGCGCCGATCGACGACGTCGCGCAGGCGCTCGAGCGCCGCCGCGGCGGCCGGCAGTGGAGCCGCGACGTCTACGGGCGCGACGGGTACTGCGCGGGCGACGAGGGCATCGTCGTGTTCCGCTTCCGCGGCCACGACTGGACGCTCGCGCAGAGCGCCTGCATGGACGCGCGCGCGCTCCGCGCGCGCGACGCCGAGGCGCTCTCGCGGCAGCTCGGCTGCGCGGCGCTGCTCTACGAGGCGTGCGAGGACATCGGGCTCCTGCGCTACGCGCTCTACGAGGGCGGCGAGCGCGTCGAGCGGCTCGGCCTGCGGCGCGACGGCGGCGTGGCGTTCGAGTCGTCGCGCGAGCCCGCGCCGGCCGCGCCCGAGCGCGACGGGCTCGTCGCCTTCCTCGGCGATCGCTTGCGCGCGCTCGGCCTCTACGTCCCGGGTGTCGGCGACGATCGGCTCGCCGACCTCGCGCGGCGCTTCGCACCGCGCGACTTCGAGCGCGTCGACTACCTGCGGCTCGACGTCGACGACGCGCCCGGCGGCGCCGCGCGCTGAGCGGCGGCGCGCCGGCGCGCCGCTACTCGGGCGACCAGGTGACGACGGTGCGCGAGATGCCTTCCTCTTCGTAGAGCACGACCGTGATGACGCGGTCGTCCTTCGCCGCGCGGATCATCGTGAGGCCTTCGCGCGTCGAGTCGCCCTCGATCGTCCAGCCCTGCGCGCCGAGCTCGTCGATGTAGTAGCCGCGCACCGCGTCGATCGGCTGCTCGCTCTCGATCACCGTCAGCGTGCCGGCATCGGCGCTCGAGGCGTACCGGACGGGGCGCGCGTCGGCGGCGACCGGGATGTCGGACGGGTAGCCGTCGGGGAGCGCGATCGCCGAGCCGTCGGGCGAGACGATCTCGGTCGCGGGCGCCCGCTTCGGATGCTTCGCCGCGTAGTCGGCGGCGACGCGCGCGAGCTTGTCCGCCTCCTCGGGCGAGAGGTCGAGCGCCGGCGCCGCGGCCTGGGCGGCGGTCGCGGCCTCGCTCCCGGGCGCGGTCGGAGCGGCCGCCTCGCCCGATCCCGACGCGCTCGGCGCCGGTGTGCCGGCCGCCTCCTCGCGGCCGCCGCACGCGGCGAGCAGGAGGACGAGTGCGAGCGGGGCGACGCCGCGGAGCAGCGGCGAGAGCGGGGCGCGGAGCGGCGAGCGGTTCATCGAGGCCTCCGAGGTTCGGCGCGCGGCCCTGGCCGCGCGCGGCGGCGCAGTATAGAGCCCGCCTCCGCGCGGCCGATGCCGGCGGGGCTCGTGCGGGCGATGCGGGCGGGTCTCGTGCGGGCGGTGCGGCGGGGAGCGGTCGTCAGCCGCGGCCGAGGAAGCGGTCGAGGCGGCGCCGGCGGCGCTCCTCCTCGGTCTCGCCGCGGTCGCCGGCGGCCGCGTCGGCGGCGCGCTCGCGGGGCGCCGGGCGTCCGCTCGGGTCGGCGCCGTCGGTGCCCTCCGCGTCGGGCGCGGGCGCCTCGGCCGCCCCCCCGAGCGCGCGCCGCGACAGCGCCTCGGCGTCGAAGTCGCGGAGCGGCGCGGGGAGCTCGTCGATCGAGAACTGCGGCGCCTTGTAGCGGGAGAGGAGCGCGGAGTAGCCGCTCTTGCCGACGGCGGCGACGGGCTCGGCGAGCGGGTCGTCCGCGGCGTCGGGCGGGCCGCCGATCGCGAGGTCCTCGTCGAGCGCTTCGGGCGCGGGCGCGGGTGCTTCGGCGCGGGGCGCCGGTGCGGGTGCGGCCGCCGTCGGAGGCGCGGGCGCCGGGCGCGGCGCCTCGGCCGCGCGCTCGCGCAGCGCGAGCGCGCGCTGCTCGAGCTCCTCGATCGCGTCGACGACGTCGCGGTCGGCGTGGAGGAGGGCGCGGCGCTCGGGCGCGGCGTCGTGCGCGGACGTCGCGGCCTGGCGGCGCAGCGCGTCGGTGCCGGCGACGAGCTGCTCGCCGATGCGCGCGACGTCGGTGCGCAGCGCGGCGAGCGCCGACGCGGCCGCGTCCTCGCCCGGTCGCTGCATCGCCTGCACCTGCTCGATGCGGATCGCGGCGCGCTCGATTGCGCTCGCCACCTCGCCGAGGTGGCCGACGAGCGGCTTGAGCTCGCCCGCGCTGCCCGCGATGGTGCCGGCCGCTTCGTCCATCGCCTCGGCCGCGCGCTCGAGCGTGCCCGCGACCCGCGCCGTGCTCTCGGCGCCCGCGCGCACCTGCGTCGCGGTCGCGGCCATGCGCTCGTCGAGCGCGCCCTGCTGCTCGGCCGCGCGCTCGAGCGAGCCGCGAAGGGCGCCGACGTGGTCCTCGACGCTGCGGCGCACGAGGCCCGACAGGTCGTCGATCACGAGCTCGAGCACGCGCCGCTGCTCCTCGCCGACGAGGCTCGCGGCGCTCGCGGTCGAGCGTTCGATGCGGCCGAGCCCGCGGTCGAGCGTGTCGCGCAGGTCCTGCGCGACCTGCACGAGCAGCGCCGAGACGCGCTCGAAGCCGAGCCGCTGCGCGTCGGCGTTGCGCAGCTGGGCCTCGACGGGCGTGAGCGAGCGGTGGCTGCGCTCGACGAATGCGCACAGGCGCGCGGTGAGCGCGTCGGCCGCGCCCTCGAGCACGCTCGCGAGCGCGGCGGCGAGCGTCGCGAGCACGAGGCCGACGAAGGCGCCGCGCAGCGCGAGGCCGGCGATGGGTGCGATGGCGGTCCCGGAGGCCGAGGCGCCGAGGCCGGCCGCGAGCATCGCGAGCGTCGCCGAGCCGCCGAGCGCGGCGAGCAGCGCCGGCAGCGAGCCCAGCAGACGGCGGCGCACGCCGAACGGGATCAGGGGGCGCTCGGCGAGCACGTCGGCGAAGCGCGCGGCAGAGCGCTCGTCGGGCGCCTGGGCCTGCGCATCGATCTCGCGGCGGCGGCGCGCGAGCTCGGTCCACGCGTCCGAGAGCAGCGAGCCGGTGAAGGTGCGGTCGAGGTCGCGGCGCAGCGTGCCGTCGCGGTCGGCGCGCGCGCGCGAGGCGTAGAGGTGCGCGACGTCGCGAACGAGCACGCCGACGCGCGCGAGGCGGGCGGCGAGCGAGCCGTGCACGCAGGCGATCGCGGCGAGCCCGATGCCGGCGACGGTCGCGACGAGCGCGTCGCCCGCCGCGTCGCCGCTCGCGAAGAGCAGCGACAGCGCGTCGCCCAGGCCGGCGACGGCGACCGATGCGGGCTCGTTCATGGCGCGACGACCTCTCGCCCGGCCGGGCTCGTTAGGCGATGCGCATTGGCGGAGCCGGGGAGTCTACCAACCGATCGCACGAGCGACAGCGCGGCGACGTGCCGCGCTGCATCGGCCGGAGCGCGCGGACGGATGAGCGGAAAGGTGAGCGCGCAGGAGGGGTCGAGGGGGCAGGCTGCGCGCGCGGGCGGCCGGGGCGGGTGCAGCGCGAGGGCGGGGAGCGGAACGGACGTTCGCGGCGCGCGCAGCCGGACCCTCATGCACGGCGCAATGCCGCCGGCGCGCCGGCGGGCACGTCCGCGCGGACGCCGCGCGCGGGTTCCGGCCGGACGCTCCCGTCCCGCCGCCGCGCGGGCGCGCTGCTAGCGTGGCCGGCATGCCCGACGTCGCCATCGCGGGAGCCGGCCCGGCGGGTGCCGCGCTCGCGCACGCGCTCGCGCGCAGCGGCCTCGAGGTCGCGCTCGTCGAGCGCCAGCGCGACTTCGAGCGCGAGTTCCGCGGCGAGGCGCTCATGCCGAGCGGCGTCGACGCGATCCGCCAGCTCGGCCTCGGCGCGCCGTTCGACGCGCTGCCCCACCGCACGCCCGAGGCCGTCGACGTCTACCGCGGCGGCGTGCGCGTCGCGCGCGGCGCGTTCCCGCGCGAGGGCGAGGGCGCCCCGCGCCTCGTTCCCCAGCCGCCGCTGCTCGAGATGCTCGTGCGCGAGTGCGAGCGCTTCCCGGGCTTCCGCTTCGTGCGCGGCGAGGCCGTGCGCGAGCTCGCGAGCGAGGGCGGGCGCTGTCGCGGGCTCGTGCTCGCGAGCGGCGAGCGGATCGCGGCGGACGTCGTCGTCGGCGCCGACGGCCGCACCTCGGTCGTGCGGCGCAAGGCGGGCCTGCACGCCGAGCGCGACCCCGAGCCCTTCGACGTCGTGTGGTTCAAGGTGCCGATGCCCGCCTACCTGGAGGCGCGCGGGCACCCGGTGAACGCGTGGCTCGGACGCGGGCACTTCGCGATCGCGTTCCCGACGGCCGACGGCCGCCTTCAGACGGGCTGGATCATCGACAAGGGCGGCTTCCCGCACCTGCGCGATCGCGGCGTCGACGCGTGGGTCGAGGCGATGGCCGACCACGTCGACGACGACTTCGCCGCGCACCTGCGCGCGCACCGCGGCGCGCTCGAGCGGCCCTTCGTGCTCGACGTCGTGTGCGATCGCATGCCGCGCTGGTCGGCGCCGGGCGTGGTGCTCGTCGGCGACGCCGCGCACCCGATGTCGCCCGTCGCCGGCCAGGGGCTCAACCTCGCGCTGCGCGATGCCCTGGTCGCCGCGAACCACCTGGTCGGGACGCTGCGCCGCACGCGCGACCCCGATGCGGTCGACGCCGCGTGCGCGGCCGTGCAGGCCGAGCGCGAGCCCGAGGTCGCGTGGGTGCAGCGCTTCCAGCGCGCGGCGCCGAACGTGCTGCTCCAGCGCCGCTGGTGGGGTCGCGTGCTGCTGCGCGCGCTCCCCTTCGTGGTGCGCGGCCAGGTGGCCCGACCGCGAGGCGGCTACTTCTTCCGCCGCCTCGCGTTCGGGGTCACCGACGTCCGCTTGCGCGTCTGATCGCGCCGCTCAGAACGCGTAGACGAGCGAGATGATGTAGTCGAGCTCGAAGCTCTTGCTCCCGCTCGGCGGCGTGTTGAAGTACTCGAGCGCGAGCGTGTTCGCGAACGACCAGCCGCTCGCGATCGGGAACGAGAGGCGCGTCGTGCCGCGCGCGATCCAGCCGCTCGTGTCGTTGAACGGGAGCAGGAACTCCGCGGACTGCCCGAACTCCGCGATGCCGAACACGCGCAGGAAGTTCGCCGCGACGCGGCCGTTCACGTCGTTGCGCGAGCGTTCGGGGATGTTGCCGGGAACGTCGCCGTAGTCCTCGTAGCGGTAGCCGACACCGGCTTCCGCTTCGAACAGGTTCTTGTCGTCCGCGTGCCAGAACCGGTAGCCCGGGCCGGTGTTCGCGAGCAGCCGCAGCTCGATGTTGCGGACCGTGTCGCGCGCCTGCTCGAGGTTGCCGTACCAGTACCAGGAGTCGCTCGGGATGAACCGGTAGTACTGCGTGAGCCGCTGCTCGTTCGCGGTCGTGACGGCCGAATCCTTCTTGCCGCCGTCGTTGTGGCTGTAGTTCGCGAAGGCACCGAGCTTCACGTTGTGCGGGCCCCAGCTGTTCTCGGTGCCGGCGTCGATCGTGCCGCCGTACGAGTTGATGGTGCCCGAGCTGATGTTGCCGCCGAGGGAGATCTTGCCGGTCCAGCCCGGGTCTTCCGCGGGCGCGGCCTCCTCTTCGGCGAACGAGGGCAGGGCGAGGGCGAGCGCGAGCAGCGCGCCGAGTGCGAAGCGAGCGATGGGCACGGGTGCCTCCTCCAGCACGGGTGAAGAACGGGTTCGCGCGGAACCCAATGCCGGGGGGCGGCGGGACGGTAGCGGCTCGCGCGCCGCGCGCAGCGGGGCCCCGGCGAAGGCGAGTGGCCGGCGTCGCGCCCGTCAGGCGGCCGGTGCGGCGAGCAGCTCCTCGAGGCGCGCCAGCGCGGGGGCGTCGCCGAGTACGAGCAGGCGGTCGCCGCCGCGGATCTCGAAGCCGGGCGGCGGGTTCGGCGTGGCGCCGCCCACGCGCTCCACGGCGAGCACGCTCACGCCCGTGCGCGCGCGCACGCCGAGGACGGCGAGGCTCGTCGGTGCGAGGTCGGCGGGCACGTCGACCCAGCTCGTGTCGACCTGCTCGAGCAGCTCGACGAGCCAGGGGTCGATCGGGACACCGGCGTTGCCGCGCAGCGCGTCGTAGCCCTCCTCGCGAAGGGCGTCGGTGAAGCTCCGCACGGCCGCGCTCGGCACGGCGAAGAACGCGAGCACGCGCGCGACCAGCTCGAGCGCGGCCTCGTACTCCTCGGCGACGATCGCGCGCGCCCCGGCGTCCTCGAGCAGCTCGATCTCCTTCACGTAGCGCACGCGCGCGAGCACGGGCGTGTGCGGCGCGAACGCGTGGATGCGCGAGACGATGCGGCGCGTGGCGAGCGGGTCGGAGATCGCGACGGCGACGAGCTTCGCGCGCGCGACGCCGAGGTGCGCGAGCACGACGGGCCGCGTCGCGTCGCCGTAGTGGATGGGCTCGCCGCGTTCGCGCGCCGCCTCGACCGCGCTCGCGTTCGATTCGACGACGACGTAGTCGATGCCGAGCGAGCGCAGCGTGCGCGCGATCGTGCGGCCCGCGTGGCCGAAGCCGATCACGACGGCGCGCTCCTCGGGTGCGGCGTCCGCGGCGCGCTCGCCTCCGTGCGCGGTCGGCGCGTTCGCCGCGTCCCGTGGCGCGCGGCCCGCGAGGCGGTCGGCGAGTGCGGGCGCCGCGCGCACGAGGAAGGGCGTCGCGAGCAGGCTCAGGATCGACCCGGCGATCACGACCTGATGGAGGGACGGATCGAGCGCGCCCGCCGCGCGTGCGGCGTCGGCGAGCACGAACGAGAACTCGCCCGTCTGCGCGAGCGCGGCGGCGGTGAGGACGCCCGTGCGCAGGTGCTCGCGCGCGAGCGGAGCGGCGACGAGTGCGATGAGCAGGCCCTTCGCGCCGACGGCGACCGCGAGGTAGGCCGCGACCGCGCCGGGCTGCGCGAGCAGCGCGGCCGGCTCGAAGAGCATCCCGACGGCCGTGAAGAACACGCCGATCAGCACGCCGCGCAGCGGCACGACCTCCGAGAAGAGCTGGTGCGAGTAGGGCGACGCGGTGGCCGCCACGCCGGCGAGGAAGGCGCCGACCGCGAGCGTGAGCCCGAGCATCTCGGCCGCCACGGCCGAGCCGAGCACGACGAGCAGCGCGAGCAGGCTGAACAGGTCGGGCGAGCGCAGGCGCGCCGCGCGGTCGAGCACGCGCGGCACGACGCCGCGGACGACGAGCAGCATCGCGACGAGCGCGAGCGCCATGCGTCCGACGACCGCCGCGACGTGGGCGAGCGAGCCGCCCGCGTCGCCGAGCAGCGGGATGGCGAGCAGGAACGGGACGATCGCGAGGTCCTGCAGCAGCAGGATGGCGACCGCGAGCCGGCCCTGCGGCGCGTCGACCGTGCCGCCCGCGACGAGCAGCCGCATCGCGAGCGCCGTGCTCGACATCGAGACGACGCCTCCCAGCACGAGCGCGCTCGCCGGCTCGAGGCCGAGCGCGCGCGCGCCGGCCGCGACGACGGCGACGGTGAGCACGACCTGCGCGCCGCCGGCGAGCAGCGCCGTCCGCCACAGCGCGCGCAGCCGCTCGAGCGGCAGCTCGAGCCCGATCTCGAACAGCAGGAACACGACGCCGATCTCGGCGAGCGCGCGCACGCTCTCGTTCGTCTCGACGAGCTCGAGCCCGCCCGGCCCGGCGACCGCACCGACGACGAGGAAGCCCGCGATCGACGGGAGCCGCAGCCGCTCGAAGAGCGCGAGCCCCGCGGCGGTGATCGCGAGCAGGACGAGCAGCTGGACGAGCAGGTGCGGCTCGTTCATCCCGCCCCCGGTGCGCGGCTCATGCGAGGCAGTCGTCGAGCGCGTCGCCGAGCGACGCGAAGCGGTAGCGGTAGCGCGCCCGCTCGAGCGCGCCCGGCACGACGCGCTTGCTCCCGAGCAGCTCGTCGGCGATCTCGCCGAACACGGCGCGGATCGCGAAGCCCGGCACGCGCACGAGGTCGCTCTGCAGGCGCGCGAGCAGGGGCGACGCGGCGAGGCGTTCGGCGAGCGCGGCCGTGAGCTCGCGATTCGTGACCGGCTCGGGAGCGACCACGTTGACCGCGCCCTCGAGCCGGCCCTCGAGCGCGAGCAGCAGCGCGCCGACCGCGTCGTCGAGGTGCACCCACGGCACCCACTGTCGCCCGTTGCCGAGCCGCCCGCCGACGTTCCAGGCGAACGGGCGGCGCATCGTCGCGAGCGCGCCACCCTCGCGCGCGAAGACGATGCCGAGCCGCATGCGCGCGACGCGCACCGCGTGCGCGCGCGCCTCGTCGGCCGCGGCCTCCCAGTCGCGGCACAGCTCGGCGAGCAGGCCGCGGCCGGGCGCGCTCGCCTCGCCGAGCCGCTCGTCGCCGCGCGAGCCGTAGAAGCCGACGGCGGACGCGTTGACGAGCGTGCGCGGGCGCTCCGAGGCACCGAGCTCGCCTAGCGTGCGCGCGATCGCGCGCGTCGAATCGACGCGGCTCGCGCGCATGCGCTCGAGGCGGCCCTGTGTCGGGAGCCCGCCGAAGATGGGCTCGCCGGCGAGGTGGACGACGGCGTCGCAGCCCGCGAGCGCGTCGGCCGGCACCTCGACGCCGTCCCAGACGACCCGCTCGACGCGCTCGTCGGCTGCGGCGCGCGCGCTGCGCGAGACGGCGCGCACCGCGGTGCCGCGCTCGAGGAGCCGCGCGACGAGCGCGCCGCCGACGAGCCCGGTCGCGCCGGTCACGAGCACGCGCGCGCGCGCGGGGTCCGCCCTGCGCGTCTTCTGCGCTCGCCGCTCCGTCGGGGTCCATCCGTCGCTCTCCGTTCCGGCGTCGGCCGTTCGCGCGTCAGATTGACTCGTGACGAGCGAGGGCGCACGCTCGCGCGCTCGCACGCGCCGGACCGGGAGCGCGCGGTGGCGGACGTCGCCGCACGGCATCCGGGCGCGCGCGACACGTGCACCCGACACGACACACGGAGTGGGCTTGGATCTCTACGATCGTCCGGTGCGGCGGATCGAGCCCGCGACCGCGCAGCCCGCGTCGCCGTGCCCGGTGTGCGACGCGCGGACCGCCGTTCCCACGTATCGCGTCGAGGGCGTCGCCGCGCCGATCGTCGTCTGCACGCAGTGCGGGCACGGCCGCTTCGACCCGCTTCCCTCCGACGACGAGATCGCGGCGTTCTACCCGGCCGACTACTACGGCGAGCCCGGCTCGAAGTTCCGGCCGGCGATCGAGGGGCTCGTGCGCGCGGTCGCCGCGCGCCACGTGCGCTTCCTGTGCGAGGGGCTCCCGGCCGGCGCGCGCGTGCTCGACGTCGGATGCGGGCGCGGCGTCATCCTCGGCCCGCTCGCGGACCGCGGCTACGAGGCGCACGGCGTCGAGATCAGCGCCGACGCGACGCGCGGAGTCGACCCGCGCGCGCACGTGCGCATCGCGCCGCGGCTCGCCGATGCGGGCTACGCCGCGGGCACGTTCGACCAGATCGTGATCTGGCACGTGCTCGAGCATCTGCGCGACCCGCGCGCGACGATCGAGGAGTGCCACCGCATCCTCGCTCCGGGCGGGCGGCTCGTCGTCGCCGTGCCGAACTTCGCGAGCTGGCAGGCGCGCTTCGGCGGGCCCGGCTGGTTCCACCTCGACGCGCCGCGGCACCTCCACCACTTCCCGCTGCCGGCGCTGCGCGCGCTCGTCGAGCGCTGCGGGTTCGCGTGCGAGCGCGCGCACCACTTCTCGCTGCGGCAGAACCCGTTCGGGTGGATCCAGAGCGCGCAGAACCGGCTCGACCCCGAGCACCCGAATCGCCTCTACACGGCGCTCCACCACCCGCGGCAGGGCGCGCGGCCACGCGCGGCGGAGCGGCTGCGCGCGTGGGCCTGGCTCGCCGCGCTCGGCGCGCCCGCGCTCGCGCTCTCCGTCCTCGAGGCCGTGTGCGAGAGCGGCGCGACCGTGCACGTCGTCGCGACGCGGCGCGACGGCGAGCGAGGCTAGGCGGGCGCGGTGGAGGCGCGCGACCCGGCGGAGGGGGCCGAGCGGCCGCGGCCCACGGCGCGCGGGGCGGGCGGAGCGGGCGGCCGCGACCGCCACTCCGCCGCGACGTGGCCGGCCGCGTGGGTCGCCGCGATCGCCGTCGTCGTCGGCGTGCGCGTCTGGAACGCGCTCGCCGGACCCGTGCTGCACGGCTACGACGCGTGGGCGCACGTCGCGTACGTGCTCTTCCTCGACACCTTCCACGCGCTTCCGCGGGCCGACCAGGGATGGTCGTTCTTCCATCCGCCGCTCTACTACCTCGTCGGGCTCGCGCTCGCGCAGTCGGGCTCGGCGGACGTGCTCGCGCGCGGGCTCGCGCTCTGGTCGAGCGCCGCGAGCGCGGGCGCCGCGGCCTGCACGGCGCTCGCGGTGCGGGCCGCGGTCGGACGCGGCGAGGACGCGGTCGCGCGCGCGGCGCCGCTCGTCGCGTTCGTCGCGGTGGGTCTCCTGCCCGTGCACGTCTACACGAGCCCGATGCCCGGCAACGAGACGACGGCCGCCTTCTTCGCGACGGCGACGGTCGCGCTGTACGCGGCGACGGCGCGGCGCACGGAGCGGCGGCTCGCGCTCGACGCGGCGATCGGTGCGCTCGGCGCGCTCGCGCTGCTGTCGAAGTTCAACGGCGCGCTCGCGCTCGGGACGGTGTTCGTCGTCGCGCTCGCGCGCGCGCTGCGCGCGCCGGTGCGCGCGGCCGCGGTGCGCGACTTCGCGCGCAGCGCGGCGACGGTCGGCGTCGTCGCGGTCGTCGTCGCGGGCCCGTGGTACGCGCGCAACCTCGCCGCCTACGGAACTCCCTTCCAGACGAGCCACGCCGTGCCCGAGGTCGCCGCGCAGGAGCGCACGCAGCCGCCGGGCGAGCGCGGGCTCCGCGACTTCGTCGCCCTCCCCGGGCCCGCCGCGCTGCTCGCCGACTCGCGCTTCGACGCCCCGCACGTCGTGCACTCGGTGTGGGGAACGCTGTACCTGAACCTGTGGTTCGACACGTTCCGCGGCGGCCAGTTTCCGAAGCTCGTGCGCGACGACGGCCCGTGGCGCGAGCGCCCGATCCACGTGCCGACGATCGCGATGGCGCTCGTCGGCGCGGGCCCGAGCGCGCTCGTGATCGCGGGCGCGTTCGCGGCCGCGCGGCGCGCGCTGCGCGACCGCGACGCGGTGCTCGACGCGTGCGCGCTCGTGCTGGTCGCGGCCGGCCTCGCCGCGTTCGCGGCCTTCGCGGTGCGCGTGCCGACCTTCGCCGCGGTGAAGGCTTCCTATCTATTGAACCTCTCGCTCGCCTGGGGCTGGCTCACGGTGCGCGGGCTCGGGCTCGTGCGCGCCCGGCTCGGACCGTGGGCCGCGCGTGCGGCGCTCGCGTGGGTGGCCTGCGCCGGGGCGGCGAGCGCGGCCGTGTTCACGAGCGGGCTCCTGTTCCCGATGGAGCGCGACCACGCGGACGTCTACGCGCTCCGCTCGTACTTCGGCGATGCCGACGCGGCGCGCGCGTGGTTCACCGACCCCGCGCTTCGCGACATGCGGTGGGCGATCGAGGAGATGGCGGCGATCGAGCTCGCGCACGGCGACGCACACGCGGCGCGCGCGCTCCTGCGCCGCGTGGCGGGAGAGGTGACGACGCCGCGCTTCGTCAACGCGCTCGCCGTCGCGACCGCGCTCGACGGCGGCGCGCGCCAGGCGCTGCGCATGTGGGACGGGCTGCTCGGCGCGGTCGAGATGCCGGAGGCGCGCATCAACCGCGCGCTCGTCCGGATGCAGGCGGGCGACCTCGACGGCGCGCGGCGCGACCTCGACGCGGCGCGCGCGCGCGCACCGGAGGTCGTCGCGCTCGCGCTCGCGACGGCCGAGCTCGAGCGACGCGCGGGAGACGGCGACGCGGCGCGCGCCGCTCGCGCGCGCGCGGAGGGCCTCGCGCGGAGTGCGCCGCGCGGCTACCCGCACGGCGTGGGCGACGGCGAGCTCCGCTACCCGGTGGAAGGCGACCGCTGGCTGCTCGTCGCCGACGGCGACGCGCTCGCGCTGTGGCGGCCCGCGCGCTCGCGCATCGCGCGGGTGTCCGGCGCGCGCGGACGAGCGGCGGACGCGGCCGCTGCGGCGAGCGCGCGACCCGCTCCGGCCGCGACGCCTGGGCCGGCCGCGCCGCGGCGGGCCGCGCCGTGACGCGATCGCGCGCGTGGTGGTCGCTCGGCGTGGCGCTCGCGGCCGTCGCCGTCGCGATGCGCGTGCACAACGCGTTCGCCTACCTGCTCCACTACGGGTTCGACGCGCTCTTCAACTGGAAGTACGTCGAGCTGCTCACCGAGTTCTTCGTGCTGCCCGACCCGGAGTACGGCTGGTCGACGGCGCGCCCGCCGCTCTTCTTCCACCTCGCCGGCGGGCTCGCGCGCATCTTCGGGCCGGCGGCGCGCGACGCGGTGCCCGTCATCCGGCTCGCGAGCAGCGCGGTCGGGCTCGGCGCCGTCGCGCTGTGTGTCGCGTGGGTGCGCGCGCAGGGAGGCGACGCGAAGCGATGCGTGCTCGCGGGCGCGCTCGTCGCGTTCCTCCCGGCGCACGTCTACCTCTCGGCGATGCTGAACGAGGAGATCCTCGCGGCGTCGCTCACGACGCTCGCGCTGTTCCTGTACCTGCGCGCCGGCGCGGCGGCAGGCGGGCCGGGGGGTGCGGAAGGCGCGCCGCGGCTGCGCCGCGCGCTCGCACGCGACGTCGCGGTGGGTGTCGCGGCGGGGCTCGCCTGGCTGACGAAGCTCACGGGCGTGCTGACGGCGCTGTCGCTCGCGGCGGCGCGCGTCCTCGCGGGCGCGCGCGAGCGGCGGGCGCGGCCCGCGCTCGCGGGGGCGTGCGCGATCGGACTGGCCGCGCTCGCGACCGGAGGCTGGTTCTACGTCCGCAGCTACGTGCTGTACGGCTACTTCTACCCGAGCAACCTCGCGGCGCACCGCATCATGTGGAGCATGCCGCCCGGCGAGCGCACGCTCCTCGACTACGTCTACGTGCCGCTCGCGACGTTCGCGAACCCGCGTCTCGACGACCCGGCCCTCCTGCACTCGGTCTGGGGCGGGACGTACGCGACGCTGTGGTTCGACGGGCAGCGCCACTTCACGCCGAGCGACGACGCCGTGGTCGATCGCGTCGGCGCGCTCGTCGCGTGCCTCGCCGTGCTGCCGTCGCTCGCGTTCTTCGCGGGGCTCGCGCGCGGCGTGCGGCGCGCGCTCGCCGACGCGCGCGCGCCCGACACGCCGATGCTGCTGCTCGTCGCCGCGACGCTCGCGGGCTACGCGGCGTACACGTGGGCGACGCCCTGGTTCGCGACCGTGAAGGGCTCGTACCTGCTCGGTCTCGCCCTCCCGTACGCGCACTACACGAGCGAGGTGCTCGCCGACTGGACCGACGCGGCCCGGCGTCCGCGCTGGCTGCGCATCCTGCTCTTCGTGTGGCTCGCCGCGCTGCTCGCGGCGATCGTCGCGGCGTTCACGTTCGGGACGCCGCTCTGGGAGATGCGCGGCGGCGACCCGCTGCCGGGCCTCCCCTGGGAGGGCGCGCCGCCGCCGGACCACGTCTGGTAGCGGACCGCGCCGCGCCGGGATCGCGCCGCGACTAACGAGTGTCGGGTCGGAGCGCGATGCGCGGGCTGCCGAACCAGGCGAGGCGGTGTCGCTCGTCGATGCGGCCCTGCGGGCGGACCTCGAGACGCAGCTCGACGCGCGCGCCCGCGAAGGCGGCGAGGTCGGCCTCGAGCGGGAGCCACGTGCGGCCCTGGTGCCGACCGTCGAGCAGGCTCGCGCGCGCGAGCTCGACGCGCGCGTCCTCGGGCTCTCCGGCGCGACGCAGCGATGCGATCGCGATCGTGCGCTCGGGATGGGCGTACTCGCTCGTGAGCCCGATCGTCTGCCACAGCCCGACGTCCGCCTGGAAGACGGCGTCGCGCGGCACGTCCACCTCGAAGTCGACGCCGCCGCCGTCGGCACCCGTCCAGAAGTCGAGCACGCGGCGGTTCATGCGCGCCGCGAGGCGCGGCGCGGGCGACGGCGCGGGCGCGGGCGGCGCGCCCGGCTCGCGCACCCACGCGCGCCCGCTCGCGCGGCGGTCGAACAGGTCGACCGCCGTCGGGCCGCGGTCCTCGCCGCGCTCGAGCAGTGTGAGCCAGCCGGGCGGCGCGCCGCGCGCGACGCGGAAGTAGCGCTCGAGGTGGGCCCACACGCCCGGGAGCTCGTCGCTGTAGTAGAGGTAGAGCGGCTGGTCGATGTCGCTCATCACGACGAAGCGCACGCGCTCGAGCGCGCGCGTGATGACGCGCTCCTGCTCCTCGCGCATGCCGGGGATCACGCCGCTGTAGGGCGTCGGGTTCGTCGTGCCGGTCGCGTAGTAGACGATGGGCTCGGCGCGCGCGACGAAGATCGGCTCGCCGGGCGCGGCGCGCTCGCGCAGGGCGCGGATGACGCGCGGGAGCGCGGGTGCCTTCAGCATCTCGTTGACGGGCCGCAGCGGGAGCTTCGGGCCGAAGGTCGCCGGACCGGCCGCGCGGTGGAGCCACACGCCCGTCGCGACGACGGCGACCGCGAGGCCCGCTGCGAGCGCGGCGGCGAGCGCGCGGCGCTGCGCGCGTGCGGCGGGCGCGCGCGCGACGAGGCAGAGCTGCACGACCGCGGCGGGCAGCACGTACACGAGGTGGCCCCAGTCGGTGCGCGGGAAGAGCCCGGGCACGAGCGCCGCCAGCAGCGCCGCGTGTACCCACGTGGCGGGCGCGAGCCCGCGGCGCAGCGCGGCGACCGCGGCGAGCGCGAGCGCTGCGAACGGCGCCGCGTACAGCGCTTGCGTCGCGAGCGAGGGCGTCGCGCCGAGCCGTCCGAACACGCCGTAGCGGAAGCCGTAGAGCGCCGGCACGTAGCGGCTGCGCTCGACGTACACGTCGCCGAGGAGCTCGCCCGGCGGCCACAGGTTCGGGTAGGCGGAGCCGAACGTGTCGCGGAACGAGAGCGGGAGGAAGACGAGCGAGTCGACGAGCGCCGCGAGGTCGCCCCGCCACGCGTAGAGCGCGAGCGTCGCGGCGGCGACGGATGCGCCGCCCGCCGCGTAGAGCGCGAGCCGCCGCGCGAGCGGAGCCGCGCCGCGCGCGAAGGCGAGGCACCCGAGGAAGGCGACGGCGAGGCCGGCGCCGAGGTTCTGCTTGCAGAGCGCGACGAGCGCGACGAGCGCCCCCGCCGCGAGCGCGAAGCGCGCATCGTCGAGCGCGCGCGCCGTCGCCCACGCCGCGATCATCGCGAGATGCAGCGCGGTGAGCGCGTAGAAGTACAGCGAGAAGAGCGGGAACAGCAGGACGGGCGCGGCCGCGAAGGCGGCGGCGGCGACGTGTGCGAGTGCGTCGCCGCGCGCCCGGTACGCGAGCGCGAAGCACGCGGCGGTCGCCGCGCCGTGCATCGCGGCGACCGCGCCGCGCGCGACGAAGATGCCGTCGCCGAACGCGCGGAAGAGCAGGGCGAGCAGCTCGAACGGGAGCGGCCCGGTGAAGCTCGCGAGATCGCGGAAGAGGTGCTCGCCGCCGACCATCCGCTGCGCGAGGTGCAGCGCGATGCCCTCCTCGAGCATGTTGGGCTCGAGCGGCGTCATCCACGCGCACGCCGCCGCTCCCGCCATCGCCCACGCGAGGGTCGGGACGAGCGGTCGGGCGTCGTCGTGCATGCGAGGCGCGCTCCTCGTCCGGCGTCGCACGGCGGCGACGGAGCCGCGGCGACGGAGCGGCGGCGACGGTATCACCCGCGCCCGAGCGGCGCGCACGCGCGCGAAGCCCGCGCGCGGGTGTCGGGCCGCGCGCGCGGCGAAGGGTGGAGCGGCGCGCGCGTGCGCCGCGGATAGACTCTCGCCGCAGTGGCTCGCGGCTCGTGGCTCGTGGCTCGCGTGCGCGCGCGAGGGGCGGCCGCGGTGCCCGGGAACCGGGGGCCGAACGGGTTCGGACCCGACGCGCGGAGGAGGGCGCACATGCGACGCGGAGCAGAGCGAGCGGTGGAAGCGGTTCGAGACCGGGCTCGCGATCGGGCCCGGACGCGCGGACACCGGGTGGCGGTGGCGCGCGCGTGCACACTGCTCGCGATCCTCGCGCTCGCCGTCGCCGCATGCGGCGGAGGGGACGAGCCCTCCGCGCCGCCGACGAGCCCGGCGCCGACGCCGGCGCCCGTCCCCACGCCGGCTCCCACTCCGCCGCCGCCGCCGCCGACCCCCGCGCCGACGCCGCCTCCCGCGTCCACCGAGCCGATCGCCGAGAGAGGTGATGCGCGCGTCGGGGCTCCGATCTATGCGACCTACTGCGCGACGTGCCACGGTGCGAAGGGCGACGGCGACGGGCCGCTCAGCCAGGGGCTGCAGCCGCAGCCCGCGAAGCACTCGGACGGCGCCTACATGAACGGGCTGAGCGACGAGTACCTGGCCAAGGTCATCCGCGAGGGCGGACCGGCGGTCGGGAAGTCGCCGCTCATGGCGGCCTGGGGCAACGTGCTCACCGATCAGGACATCGCGCACGTCGTCGCCTTCGTCCGCACGCTCGCCGACCCGCCGTACACGCCGCCGGCCGACTAGCACGCCGGCCGCGTGCGCTCCTCGCGAGGGGAGCGCGCACGCGCCTCGACGCTGCACCGCGCGCTGCCGGCGCGCTCGGGCATTCGCCCGAGCGCGGGCGCGTGAGTGCGTCGCGCGGGTCAGGCCCGGCCCCCGGCCCTCCGATAGCGCGGGCCGCACGCCCCCCGCGGCGTGCGCCGGCACGCGAGGGGCGTGCCTCGTTCCGCGAAGGAGTGGGCGTGGGCTACGAGCTCGGCGACGTCATCGCCGTCATCAATCTCGCTCTGCTGGTCGTGATGATCGGCGGGCCGCCGATCGTGATCCTGTCCCTCTACCTGTCGGATCGCAACCAGTCGCAGCACGCGGTGCTGCGCAACTTCCCGCTCCTCGGTCGCATCCGCTACGTGCTCGAGCACATCGGGCCGGAGCTCCGGCAGTACCTCTTCAACTCGGATCGCGAGGGCAAGCCGTTCTCGCGCGACGACTACCACACGGTCGTCTTCGCCGGGAAGTACCTCAAGAGCATCATGTCGTTCGGGTCGAAGCGCGACTTCGACCAGCCCGGCTGGTACCTGCGCAACTCGATGGTCGTCACGCTGATGCAGGACCTGCGCATCGTGCGCGAGCCGCTCCTTCCGACGCGCCGGTACGTGATCGAGAGCGAAGGGCTCATGTCCCGCAAGGAGAAGATGGGCGACCAGACCGTGTCGCCGTGGACGCTGCCCGACGAGGACGCGCTCGTGGTCGGCGCGGGCCTCGCGCACCCGTGGACGCTGCGCGGGCTGATCGGGATGAGTGCGATGTCGTACGGCGCGCTCGGTCGCAACGCCATCCAGGCCATGAGTCACGGCCTCGCGATGGCGACGGGCTCGTGGCTCAACACGGGTGAGGGCGGCCTGTCCGAGCACCATCTGGTCGGCGGCGGGGACGTCGTGTTCCAGATCGGGCCGGGCCTGTTCGGCGTGCGCACCGAGGCCGGCGAGTGGGACTGGGACGAGTTCCGCAGCAAGGCGGCCGTGCCGCAGGTGAGGGGCTTCGAGCTCAAGATCCACCAGGGCGCGAAGATCCGCGGCGGGCACGTCGAGGCGGAGAAGGTGACCGAGGAGATCGCGCGCATCCGACGCGTGCCCGCGTTCACGACGATCGACGCGCCCAACCGCTTCGAGATGTTCGCGACGATCGACCAGCTCTTCGATCACGTGAGCCGCATGCGCAGCGAGGCGCAGAAGCCCGTGGGCATCAAGGTCGTCGTCGGCGGGCCCGGCTCGTGCGACGACATCGCGGCGGCGATGGCGCGGCGGGGCGACGGGCCGGACTGGATCACGGTCGACGGCGGCGAGGGCGGGTCGGGCGCGATGTACCAGGAGATGGCCGACACGATGGGCCTCCCGGTGCGCTCGGGGCTCGTCGAGATGGACGACGCGCTGCGCCGCCACGGCGTGCGCGACCGCGTCCGGATCTTCGCCTCGGGCATGATGTTCTCGGCCGACCGCATCGCGATCGCGCTCTCGCTCGGGGCGGACGCCGTCAACATCGCGCGCGGGCTGATGATCTCGGTCGGCTGCATCCAGGCGCAGAAGTGCCACAGCAACCAGTGCCCGGTCGGCGTCGCGACGACCGACGAGAAGCTGATGAAGGCACTCGTCGTCGACGAGAAGAAGTTCCGGGTGATGAACTACATCGTGACGTTGCGCGCTGCGCTCGCGTCGCTCACCGCCGCCGCGGGCCTGCGCTCGCCGACCGAGTTCACGCGCCACCACGCCGTGTACCGCGACGCCTACGGCCGCGTCGCGTCGGCCGCCGACATCTTCCCGAGCCCGCGGCCCGGGTCGGCGCGCCGCCCCGCCGTGCTGCCGCGCATCGACGTGCTGCGCGGCGACGGCGCGCTCGTGGGACTCGGCGACGAGGAGAAGCCCGAGGCTCGCTAGGCGCGCGGAGGGAGTTCGCCGCCCGCCGCCCGCCCGCGCGCGGGCCGCGCCGCGCGCGGTATGCTGCGCGCGCCCTCGCGGCGCGCACACCGCGCGGCGCGCGCACGGCGAAGCAGACGGGAGCCGCGATGGACCGCGACGCGCAGGAGCGACGGATCCAGACCGCGTGCCTGCTCATCCTGAGCGCGGTGGCGCTCGGGTTCGCGCTCTACTGGCTGCGTCCCGTGATGGTCCCGTTCGTGCTGGCCGTGTTCTTCGCGCTCGGCCTCGCGCCCGCCGTCGACGTCCAGGTGCGGGCGCTGCGGCTGCCGCGCGCCGTCGCGATCGTCACGACGCTCGTCCTCGGCGGCGGTCTCCTCACCGGCATCGCGGCGTTGATCCAGATCTCCGTGCGACAGCTGACGGCCAACGCGCCCGCCTACGAGGCGCGCCTCACCGAGCTCATCGCGCGCACGGCGAACGCGCTCCCGCTCGAACGGATCGGGCTCGACACGAGCCGCATTCTCGACGCGCTCTCGTCGATCCCGGTGAGCTCGATCGGCGGCATGCTGCTCGGCACGACGAACGCGATCGTCGACCTCCTCTCGCGCTCGCTGCTCGTGCTGATCTTCATGATCTACCTGTTGATCGGTCGCGAGACGCGACTCCCCGGCGCGGCGCGGCGCGGCATCTGGCTCGACATCGAGAGCCGCATCGAGCGCTACATCGTGACGAAGGCGTTCGTGTCGGGCGCGACGGGCCTGCTCGTGGGCGGGATCCTCGCCGTCCTCGGCATCGACCTCGCGCTCGTGTTCGGGCTGTTCGCGTTCCTGTTGAACTTCATCCCGAGCGTCGGGTCGGTGATCGCGACGCTGCTCCCGCTGCCGGTCGTGCTCGTGAGCCCGGACACGAGCCCGCTCGCCGCGGCGCTCGCGATCGCGCTCCCCGGTCTCGTCCAGTTCGCGATCGGCAACGTGCTCGAGCCCAAGATCATGGGCGACGCGCTCGACCTCCACCCGATCGCGATCCTGATGGCCCTGATCCTGTGGGGGATGCTGTGGGGCGTCGTCGGCATGCTGCTCGCGACGCCCATCACGGCGATGATGAAGCTGCTCTTCGAGCAGCTCGAAGCGACCCGGCCGGTGGCCGCGCTGCTCGCCGGGCGCGTGAGCGGCGCGCCCCGCCCGGCCGCTCGCGCCGAACCGGCCTGAGGCGCCGCTTCCCGCCGCAGGCCGCTGTGCCATCCTCGCCGCGCGCCCGCCCGCTCGTGGGGCCACCGGCGCGCGAGCGCCTCGAGGCGCCGCCTGCGCGGTCCCGCGCAGTGTGAACAAGCGCGCGGGTCGCCCGTCGGACGCCGCCGTCTCGCGAGGGCCGGTGCGCCGGCCGGAGGTGGTTGCGATGTCCCAGTCCGCGTCTCGCCTGTCGTCCGTTCCGTCGCGCTCGCCGTCCCCGTCCCCGGCGAGCCTCCCGTCCGCGTCCGCTTCCCATCCGCTCCGTTCCTCCGCTGTCGTGCGCGCTCTCGCGCTCGCCCTGGCGTTCGCGCTCGCAGGCGTTCCCTCGGTCGCCGGCGCGCTCTCCGAGCCCGACGACGCCGGCGCCTCCCCGCGCGACCTCGTCGACCTCGTCGCGTCGCGCCCCGCGGCGGTTCGCGACGCCGCGCTCGAGGCCTCGCTCTACCCCGACACCCTGGTCCGCATGGAGCTCATCCAGGCGCGTTCGAGCGCGGCGTTCGAGGTGCGCGCCGAGCGCCTCGACCGCGAGCACGAGGAGGAGCTCTGGGAGCTCGTCCGCTACCCCGGGCTCCTCTCCGACATCGTCGAGGGCGGCGCGAAGTCGGACGCCGCGCTCGAGGACATCGCCGACGCCTACCCCGACGACGTGCGCGACATCGTGCTGCACCTCGGCGGTGAGCACTTCGCGACGCTCGAGGAGGCACACGCGATCCGGGCCGCGGCGGACGTCGAGTTCGACGACGCGATCGCCGGCCTTCCCGACGACGCGCGCGCCGCGTTCCGCGAGCTCGTCGACGATCCGGAGCTGCTCGCCGCCATGGGCCGCAGCCCGAGCGCGGTCGCGCAGCTCGCCGACGAGTACCGCGCGAGCCCGCGCGCCGCGCGCCAGCACCTCGACGCGGTCGCGGCCGAGCAGGAGGCCGAGACCGACCGCGCCGAGGCCGCGTGGCGCGAGACGGTCGAGAGCGACCCCGAAGCGCGCCGCGAGCTCGAGGCGGCGGCGCGGCGCTACGCCGACGAGTACGGCTACGACTACGACGGGCTCACGCGCCCGGACGTGAACGTGACCGTCAACGTCTACCACCACGCCTATCCCTACTGGTTCGGCTATCCGCGCTGGTACTCGCACTGGCATCCGTGGGGTGTGTGGTATCCGGTGGTTCCGCACTTCGGGTTCGCCTATCGATCGCCCGGCGTCTCGTTCTTCTTCGGGCTTCCCTCGCCGCACTTCGTGAGCTGGTACTTCGGCGGCTACTACGACGCCTACCCGCGCCTCTCGAACTGCTTCGACCGCTACTACGTCCACCGCTATCCGACCTATCGCCCGAGCTACCGCTACGCCCGCTATGCGCGCTACCACCGCGCGCCGCGCGGCGGGCTGATCGCGCGCGTCCGCCGCGACCGGCCGGCCTACGTGGCGCCCGCGACCTGGCGCGCCGAGCACCGCGAGCGGGGCATCGAGCGCCGCGCGGAGCGGCGCGCCCTCGGCATCGAGCGGCGCGACGACCGCCGCGACCGCGGCATCGAGCGGCGCGCGGAGCGGCGCGACAACGGCCTCGATCGGCGGGAAGAGCGCCGCGCGAACGGACGCGAGCGGCGCGACGAACGGCGCGACAACGGCATCGAGCGCCGCGACGAGCGGCGCACGCGCGGCGTCGAGCGCCGCGAGGAGCGACGCGACAACGGCCTCGAGCGCCGCGAGGAACGGCGCGCGAACGGCGCCGAGCGCCGCGACGAGCGCAGGGCGAACGGGCAGGAGCGGCGCGAGGAGCGCAGGACGAACGGCGTCGAGCGCCGCGCGGAACGTCGCGACGACGGACTCGAACGGCGGGAGGAACGGCGCGACGCGGGCATCGAGCGGCGCGACGAGCGTCGCACCAACGCGGAGGCGCGCCGGGACGAGCGCCGCGACGCGACGGCCGAGCGCCGCGACGCGCGCGCGGAGGCGGCTTCGCAGCGGCGCGCGCCGGGCCTGCGCCGCGTCGAGGTCCGCCGGGACACGGGCGAGGCGCGCCGCACCGAGCGTCGCGAGGCCTCGCAGCAGCGCGTCGAGCAGCGCCGCGAGCGCTCGCAGGAGCGCGTCGAGCAGCGGCGGAGCCGCGCCGAGGAGCGCCGCAGCGGACGTCGCGGCGACGGCGAGCGTTAGTCGTCGCGCGCGCGCGGCACTCTGATACCGTGCGCGCGTGTCGTCGAACCCGGCTCCCGACACGCCGCCCGTGCGCCGCGCGACCGCGCGCGTTGCGGGCTCGCTCGGCGACCGGCTCTTCACCGCGACGCCGCTCCCGCCCTTCGCGGTCGGCGCGTTGCTCGCCGCCGCGCTCCTCGCCGCGCTGGTGATCGCCGCGTTCGCGGCGGGCCGCGGCGAGGCGATCCGCGAGCTCGGCCCGGCCGGGCTCTACCTCGACCGCGATGCGCGCACGGTCGTCCTGCTGGTCGTGCTGCTCGCCTACGTCGTCACCGCGCGTCGCTACGTCGCGATGGGGGCGCGCGCCGCGTTCGACGCGCTCGCCCCCGTGCTCGACGCATCTGCGGCGACGCCGGCCGAGCGCGAGCGCGTGTCCCACCCGGAGAGCGCGTCTTCCGTGCGGCGCCGGCGGATGGCGGGCGCGCTCCTCGTCGTTCCCCTCGTGGCCCTGGCGATCGACCGCGACCCGGGCTTCTACCTGCGCCGCGACTACTGGAGCTTCGAGCACCTCACGCAGTGGATCTCGGGCTTCGTGCTGTGCGCCAACCTCGGGCTCCTCGCCGACGCGTCGATCGTGTGCGCGCAGCGCTTCGACGCGCTCGCGCGGCGCCGCGCGCGCGTCGACCTGCTCGACCTCGACGGGCTCGGCCCGTTCGCGTGGGTCGGGATGCGCATCGCACTCGTCTGGCTGCTGCTCGTCGCGATCTTCGCGCTGAACCTCGTCGACGTCGGCTACTGGGTCTCGTTCGCGGGGCTCGGCGTCGCCTCGCTCGCGATCGCGGGGGCGACCTTCGTGCGGCCGCTGCTCGGCGTGCGGGAGCGCGTGCGCCGCGAGAAGCAGGCGGAGCTCGCGCGCGTGTCCCGCGCCCTTCGCGGCGAGCTGCACGCGCTCGACGGCTCGCCGCTCGCCGCGCGCGCCTCCGCGGTGAGCGTCGCCGACCTGCTCGCCTACCGGACGTTCGTCGCCGAGCGCCCCGAGTGGCCCTTCGACGCACCGACGCTGCTGCGCCTGCTCGCCTACGTCGCGATTCCCGTCGGCTCGTGGGTCGGCGGCGCGTTCGTCGAACGGCTGCTCGCCGCGACGCTCGAGTGAGCGCGCGGACGCGCGCCCTCGTGCTCGAGCAGCCAGCGCTTCGCGGCGAGGCCGCCCGCGAAGCCCGTGAGCGAGCCGTCGGCGCCGACGAGGCGATGGCATGGAATCGCGATCGCGATCGGGTTCCGGCGCGCGGCGGCGCCGACCGCGCGCGCGGCGCCCGGCGAGCCGAGCGCGCGCGCCACGCCGCCGTAGTGGTGGGTCGCTCCCGGCGCGATCGCGCGCAGCGCGCACCAGACCGCCTGCGCGAATGCGCTCCCCACCGCGACGAGGGGGAGCGCGGCGAGGCGGGCCGCGGCATCCGCCTCGCGCGCGAAGTAGGCCGCGAGTGCGCGCGCGGCGGCGTCGGCGTGGCGGCGCGCGCGCGCGTCGCGCGCGGGCTCGACGCGCGCGCTCCCGGGCCGCGCGCGCCCCTCGCGCGCGGGCGCGTCCAACCAGGCGACGCGGGTCACGCCGCGCGTCTCGGCCGCGATGCCGAGCCTCCCGACCGGCGAGTCGACGACGAGTGCGAAGCGTTCCTCCACGGCCGTCCTCCTCTCGCGAGCGTCGCCGGGAGCGACGGAGCGCCGTCGCCCGTCGAGCCCGCGCTCGTCACGCCCTAGCATTCCGCGCGGCCGCGGAACGGACTCGCGGTTTCCGGACACGGATGCACGCGGCCGCGTGCCGCGAGGAGGGCGGATCGATGGGCGACCCGAAGGACGAGATGGCGGACGGCGGTCGGCTTCGCGTGCACGCGCGGAGGGCCACGTCGCGCGCTGCGGCGATGCGGGGCTCGGCGCTCGGACGGGTGCGCGCGATCGCGCGATCGTCGGCGATCGCGCTCGGGCTCGCGCTCGCCGTGCCCGCCCACGCGGACGACGCCGCGCGTCCGGTGATCCGCGTCGCGGGGGCGGCCACGCTCACGGCTCCCGCGGACGTGGCGACGCTCTCGGTCGCCGTGGTCACCGAGAGCGCGGAGAGCGCGCCCGCCGTCGAGGAGAACGCGCGGCGCAGCACGGCCGTGATCGCCGCGCTCCGCAAGGCCCTCGGCGACGCGGGCGAGATCTCGACGCTCGGGTTCTCCGTCGCGCCGCAGTACGACTACGGGAAGGCGAGCTCGGGCAGCCCCATCCTGCGCGGCTACGTCGTGCGCAACACGGTGCAGGTGCGGCTCGGGGCGATCGCGCGCGTCGGCGAGGCGATCGACGCGGCGACGCGCGCGGGCGCGAACGAGGTCCAGTCGATCGTCTTCGGCCTTCGCGACGACGCGCCGCTCCGCCTGCGGGCGCTCGCGGCCGCCGCCAAGGACGCGCGCGCGAAGGCCGACGCGGCGGCCGAGGCGCTCGGCGTCGAGGTGCGCGAGATCGTGTCGCTCGACGAGGGCGGGGGTGGCGTGGAGGTGCCGCGCATGCGGATGCAGGCCGAGTTCGCCGCGTCCAAGGCCTCGACGCCGATCGAGGCGGGCGGCGTCGACGTGCGCGCCGAGGTCGTCCTGACGGTCGCGATCGGCGACTAAGGCCCGCGTCCCGCCGCGCTATCGTGCGCGCCATGTCGAGCCCGGCGTCGACCGACGATGCGCTCCGCTCCCGGCTCGAGCGCCGCCACCTGCGCGCCGGGTGGACGCTCGTGCTCGTCTTCGGGGTCGCCGGCCTCGCGCTCGAGGCGCTGCACGGCTTCAAGGCGGGCTTCTATCTCGACGTGTCGAACGAGACGCGGCGGCTCATGTGGTCGCTCGCGCACGCGCACGGAACGCTGATCGGGCTGCTCAACCTCGCATTCGCAGCGGGGCTCGGCCGGCTCGCGCTCCCGGTCGCGCAGCTGCGCGCGGCGTCGGCGTGCTTCGTGGCGGCAGGCGTCGCGATGCCGGCCGGCTTCGCGCTGGGCGGGGTCGTCGTGTACGGCGGCGACCCGGGGCCCGCCGTCGCGCTCGCGCCGCTCGGCGCGTTGCTGCTCCTCGTCGCGGTCGCGCTGGCGGCGCGCGGCGCCTGGCGCGCGCGGGAGCCGGCGTGAGCGCGGCGCGCGCAGCGGGGCCGAGCGCGCGCGGACGCGCCGCGGCGGCGGCGCGCGCGCCGTGGCTCCTCGCCGTGCTCGTGCTCGTGCTCGGCGCGTCGTGCGCGGCACCGCGACCCACCACGTTAGGCGTGCGGCCCGGGACGAGCGCGCTCGCGCCGTGTCCGTCGAGCCCGAACTGCGTCTCGAGCACCGCGGACGACGCGGCGCACCGCACGGAGCCGTTCGCGCTCGCGGGCGACCCCGCCGCGGCGTGGGCCGGCGTGCGCGAGGCCGTCGCGTCGACGCCGCGCACGGAGGTCGTCGCGGCGACGGACCGCTACCTGCACGCCGAGGCCACGACGCGGCTCATGCGCTACGTCGACGACCTCGAGCTCCTGCTCGACCCGGCGACCGGGCGCGTCGAGGTGCGCTCGGCCTCGCGCATCGGGTACGGCGACATGGGCGCGAATGCGGCGCGCGTCGAGGCGCTCCGGGCGCGGCTGCGGGCCGCGGGGCTGCTCGCGCCGTAGGTCGCGTCCCGCGCCGCCTCGCGCGCAGGCCTTTCCGCGGCGCTCGCGTTGTCCGAAGATGCGGCCCGCCATGTCCCGCCGCTCCCGTGCCCTCGGGTCGCAGCGTCCGCTGCGCATGCCCCTCCTCGCGCTGTCGCTCGCCGTCGCCGCCGCGTTCGCGCCGCGCGTGGCGCTCGCATCGCTCGACCCCGCGCCGCACGTCGAGATGGTCTGGACCGAGACGCCGCCCACGCTCGACGGCCGGCTCGACGAGGAGGTGTGGAAGACGGCGGCCGTGATCGACGACTTCCACACGGCCGAGCCGCGCGCCGGCGGGCGGCCCTCGCAGCGCACGGTGATCCGGATCCTGAGCGACCGGGACGCGATGTACGTCGGCATCGAGTGCTACGACGACGAGCCCGACGGCATCGTCGTCAACCACATGCTGCGCGACGACGTCGACACCTACTACGACGATCGCCTGAACATCGTGATCGACCCGTTCCTCGACCGCCGCAACGGCTACCTCTTCCAGGTGAACCCGGTCGGCACGCGGCGAGACGGGCTGATCGAGGGGCCGAACTTCGAGCCGAACTGGGACGGCATCTGGGCGGCGAAGGCGCGCGTCGGGCGCGACGGCTGGTTCGCCGAAGTGCGCATCCCGTACAAGACGCTCTCGTTCGATCCCGCGGCGAAGACGTGGGGCCTCAACTTCTCGCGCGGCATCCGGCGGCGCAACGAGGACATCCGCTGGGCCGATCCGGTGCCGCACCGCATCGTGACGAACACGGCGCGCGCCGGCTTCCTCGACGGGATGGGGCGACAGGTGCAGGGCGTCGGGCTCGACGTCGTGCCGGCCGCGACCACGCGTCGCGTCGACGACCGCCTGCGCGACAAGCACTACTTCCTGTTCGACCCCTCGCTCGACGCCTTCTACCGCATCACGCCCGGGCTCACCGGTTCGCTCACCGTGAACACGGACTTCGGCGAGACGGAGGTCGACGAGCGCCAGATCAACCTCGACCGCTTCCAGCTCTTCTTCCCCGAGAAGCGCGACTTCTTCCTGCAGGACGCGCTGATCTTCGACTTCGGCGCGCTGTCGGCGAACGTCGAGGACATCGAGCCGAACGGGCGCCCGTTCTTCTCGCGGAAGATCGGGCTCGACGCGGACGGCAACCCGGTGGCGATCCGCGCGGCCGCGAAGGTCACGGGCCGCGTCGGGCGCTTCAACGTCGGGCTGCTCGACGCGCAGGTCGAGGGGCACACGCTCAAGCGCGAGGACGCGCTCGGGCGCTTCGTCGAGCGCGTCCCCGGGCGACCGGACGCCGACCAGCACGTGGGAACGACGAACCTGCTCGTCGGCCGGGCGACGATGAACGTGCTGCGCGAGTCGCGCGTGGGGTTCATCGTGACGAACGGCGACCCGCGCACGAACCGGAGCAACTCGCTCGCGGGCGTCGACTTCGACTTCCGCGACAGCGACTTCCTCGGCACGGGCCAGGTCGTCCAGGGCAACGTCTGGGCGCAGAACAGCTTCACCGAGGGCGGACACGGCACGGAAGCCGCCTACGGCGGCGAGCTCCAGCTGCCCAACGACCACCACTTCGTCTTCCTCAACTTCCGCGACATCGCGAAGGACTTCTACCCGGCGCTCGGCTTCGTGAGCCGCGCGGACATCCGCCGCTACGAGGGGCGCTACCGCTACCGGACGCGCCCGCCCTCGCGCCTCGTGCGGACGTTCGACAACTTCGTCTGGGGCATCCTCGTCACGGACCGCGAGAACGAGGTGCAGTCGCTGCGCGTCGACCTGCGGCCGATCGACATCGAGACGCACACCGCGGACGGGCTCGAGATCGCCTACCGACGCGGCTTCGAGCGCGTGCTCGTGCCCTTCCCGCTGCCGGTCATCCCGCAGCTCATGATCCCGGCGGGCACCTATCACACGGACGAGATCGTCGTCGAAGCGGAGTCGAGCAAGCACCGCAGGCTCTCGACCTACGTCGAGGCGCGCTACGGCGGCTTCCTGAGCGGGCGGCGCGCGAAGGTGCTCGCGCGCGTCGACTGGCGACCGAGCCGCTTCGTGCGGTTCGGGCTCGAGTACGACCACAGCGAGCTGTGGCTCGACGTCGTGAACGCGGCGAACGCGCGCTCGGAGGTGCGGACGGCGGCGCGCATCGCGCGCGTGCGCGTCAACTTCCAGTTCACGCCCGACGTCTCGTGGCTCACGTTCGTCCAGTACGACAATGCGAGCGATCGCGTGGGCGTGAACTCGCGGCTGCGCTGGATCGTCTCGGACGGCCGCGAGATCTTCCTCGTCTACAACCAGCTCCTGCTCGCCGACGACGGAGACGTCACGAGCGTCCGCACCGAGCCGCTCGCGAAGGTGGGCTGGACCTTCCGGTTCTGACGCGCTGCGGCCCGCGCAGCGCGCGCGGCCCGTGCTCGCCGCCCGCGCACCGCGCGCGGCCCGTGCTGATAGGATGGGCGCATGCGCCGCCTCCTCGCGTGGGTCGCCGGCTCCGCGCTCGCGCTCGTCGCCGCCATCGCGATCGCGGCGGCCCTGCTCGTCGCTTCCGGGACCTGCGGCGAGAGCGACCGCGGGCCGGGCACGATCGCGGGCCCGCCGCGCCCCGTGCCTCCGCGCGCGCCGGCGGCCGGCGGGGCGGCGCCCGCCGAGCGCCTCGTCCTGTTCGGCGACCTGCACGTCCACACCACGTTCTCGATCGACGCCTTCCTCCAGGGGCTCCCGCTCTTCGGCGGCGAGGGCGCGCACCCGCCGGCCGACGCGTGCGACTTCGCCCGCCACTGCGCGCAGCTCGACTTCTTCTCGCTCAACGATCACGCGGAGAGCCTGTGGCCCGAGCGCTGGACGGAGTCGGTCGAGACGGTGCGCCAGTGCAACGCGCGCGCGGGCGACGCGAGCGACCCCGACCTCGTCGTCTACGCGGGCTACGAGTGGACGCAGGTCGGCGCGACGCCCGAGACGCACTTCGGGCACAAGAACGTGATCTTCCGCGGAACGGGCGACGACGAGGTCGCGAGGCGGCCGATCGACGCGCTGCCCGACGACGTGAACGCGCGCGCGCGCGGGCTCGACGTCGTGGAGACGCTGGCCGGCATCGACGCGCTCGGCATGTACTCGGACTTCTTCTTCACGATCGACCGTCTCGCGCGCAAGCGGACGTGCGAGGCGGGCGTCGACACGCGCGCGCTCCCCGACGACTGCCGCGAGAACGCGACGACGCCGCGCGCGCTGTTCGAGAAGCTCGCGCAGTCGGGCCTCGAGACGCTCGTCATCCCGCACGGGCTCGCGTGGGGCGAGCACGCGCCCGTCGGCGCGCGCCTCGACGCGCAGCTCCTCGACGGACAGCACGACCCCGCGCGGCAGCGGCTGATCGAGATCCACTCGGGACACGGCAACGGCGAGGAGTTCCGCGCGGTGCACGCCGCGGGCGTCGCCGACCCGGACGCGCCGCTCGCGTGCCCGGCGCCGACGGACGACTTCCTGCCGTGCTGCTGGCGCGCGGGCGAGATCATGCGCGCGCGCTGCGGCGACCTCCCCGAGGCGGAGTGCGACGCGCGCGTCGAGGAGGCGAAGCGGCTCGCGCTCGCCGCGGCGACGTCGCCCAACCTCGTCTTCCCGGAGGTGCCGGCGGAGGAATGGCTCGACTGCGACCAGTGTCGCGACTGCTTCAAGCCCGTCTTCAACCCGCGCGCGGGAATGACCGCGCAGTACGCGACGGCGATCACGAGCCCGGTCGACGGCGCGCGCTTCCGCTTCGGCTTCATCGCCTCGTCCGACAACCACGCGGGCCGCCCCGGCACCGGCTACAAGCAGCTCGCGCGCCACGGCACGACGGACGTGCGCGGCTTCCCGAGCGAGACGGTCGCGAAGCTCGTGCGGCCGCTCGCGCTCGGGAGGTCGGACGACCCGCGGCGCGCGCAGCCCGTGCCGAACGAGCCGCAGGGCTTCCGCGACCTGTTCAACAAGGAGCGCGCCGCGAGCTTCCTCTACCCGGGCGGGCTCGTCGCCGTGCACGCGGACGCGCGCGATCGCGACGCCATCTGGCGCGCACTCGTGAGTCGCGAGGTCTACGGGACGAGCGGCCCGCGCATCCTGCTGTGGTTCGACCTGCTCGACGCGCCGGGCCGCGCGCGCGTGCCGATGGGCGGCGAGGTCGCGCTGCGCGCGGGCAGCACGCCGCGCTTCGAGGTGCGCGCCGTCGGGAGCTTCGTGCAGGAGCCCGGCTGCGCGCCCGAGACGGTCGAGGCGCTCGGGCAAGCGCGCATCGACGATCTGTGTCTCGGCGAGTGCTACCACCCGAGCGACGAGCGCCATCCGATCGAGGCGATCGAGGTCGTGCGCATCCGCCCGCAGCGCGTGCCCGGCGAGGACGTCGCGCCGCTGATCGAGGATGCGTGGAAACGCTTCGAGTGTACGCCCGACCCTTCCGGCTGCGTCGTGCGCTTCGAGGACGACGCGTTCGAGCGCGACACCGCCTACTACGTGCGCGCGCTGCAGGCGCCGACGCCCGCGGTGAACGGCGGGGGCTTGCGCGCGACGTTCACGGGCGGCGAGGATGGCGCGCCGCGCCGCGCGACGAGCGTCGACCCGTGCCACGCCGGGTGGCCGACGCCCTGGGACGACGACTGTCTCGCGCCGGTGCGCGAGCGCGCGTGGTCGTCGCCGATCTACGTCGACGTCGCGCCGCGAGTGGACACCGAGGAGGCTCCGTGACGTCGCCGTCGCTCCGCGATTCGTATGCAGGCGCGTTCGATCCCGCGCTCTCGCCGGGCGCGTTCTCGCGCGCGGCGCTCGCGGTGCTCGGCCGCGAGTACCTGCTGATCGGCCACCTCGTCGATCGCGTCGGCCTTCCGCTCGTGATGCAGAAGTTCGGCGAAGAGGCGCAGGTGCGGTTCTCGATCGAGGAGTGGATGGGCGCGAGCCCGATCTACTCGAAGCGCATGCAGCGCGCGCTCGGCTTCGAGGGGAGCGACGTCGGCACGGTGTTCAAGAACCTGCAGCTCGACATCGGGGCGCCGCCGCAGTTCATGGACTTCCAGTTCCGCCTCGACTCGCCGGAGTACGGCGAGTTCTGGCTCTGTCACTGCGGCGCGCTGCTCGACGTCGAGCCGTTCGGCGAGCACCGCGTGAAGCTCATGTGCCACGACATCGAGGACCCGACGTTCGATGCGACGGCGGCCGCGACGCACCCGTGCATGAAGATGCGGCCGATCCACCGGCCGCCGCGCGTGCCGGCGGGGCGCTACCCGCACTGCCGCTGGAGGGTGTTCATCGACGGCGAGGGCACACCCTACGAGCAGCACCCGAACCTCGCGATCGTCGCGAAGTCGAAGCTCGCGAACCTGCCGATCGACGTGCCCGCGGACGACGCCGAGCCGGGCGGCTGGCGCGACTACTCGGGCGCCTTCGACCCGGGCTTCCAGCTCGAGGATCTCTCGCACCGCGCGCTCGTCACCGTCGCACGCGAGGTGCCGATCCAGACGCACCTGCTCGTGCGCGCGTACCTGCTGTGCGTGGCACAGCTCTTCGGCGACGACGCCGCGCTCGAGCTCGGGCGCCGGCAGCTGACGGGCATGGCGGCGCTCGCGTCCCACCGCATCCGCCGCGCGTTCGGCATCGCGGGCGACGACGCTTCCGCCGTCGCGAAGGCGTTCCAGCTGAACCCGTGCTTCGCGCCCGCCTCGTACGTCGACCTGCGCGTCGAGGTCGCGGACGCGCGGCGCGCGCGCATCGCGTTCGGCGACGCGCCGGCGTTCGCCGAGGGCGACGCGCACTCGTGGTTCGCGGGCATCGGCGGCGAGCCGCATCCGGCCCTCGACGCGGCCGCGGCGGCCGTCTCGCCGCGCGCGCGCTGTCACCCGGCGACGCCGCGCGCGGGCGAGCGGCTCGCGTTCGACGTGGTGATCGACCCGGCGGTCGAGCCGCTCGCCGACCCGCCCGAGCTGCGGCTCGCGCGCGTGAGCCGCGGCGCGGAGTTCGAGCTCGAGGTCCGGCGCGCGGTGCGCGCCTGACGGGCGAGCGGCGCGCGGTGCGCGCCTGACGGGCGAGCGGCGCGCGGTGCGCGCCTGACGGACGAGCGGCGCGCAGTGCGCGCCTGACGGACGAGCGGCGCGCCGAGTGCGCGGCGGGAGGAGCGCGATGCGGGCGGCGACGTTCGAGACGGTGGGGGCGCCGATGCGCATCGAGAGCGTGCCCGACCCGACGCCGGGGCCGGGCGAGCTCGTGCTGCGCGTGCGCGGCTGCGGCATCTGCGGGAGCGACCTCCACGTCTCGCAGCTCGCGGGCGCGCTTCCGCGCGGCGCGGTGATGGGCCACGAGTTCGCGGGCGAGGTGGCGGCCGTCGGCCGCGACGTCGAGGGCGGCTTCCGCGAGGGCGAGGCCGTGTGCGCGCTGCCGGCGATCGGGTGCGCGCGCTGCGCGCCGTGCCTCACCGGCGACGTGATGGGCTGTGCGTCGCTGCGCGCGACGGGCTTCGGCGACGTCGGCGGCGCCTACGCGGAGTACGTGCTCGTCGGCGCGCGCGAGACGCTGCGCCTCCCGCCCGTCGTCGCGGCGTCGGACGGCGCGCTCGTCGAGCCGCTCGCCGTCGGGCTGCACGCGGTCGACGAGGCGCGCCTGCGGAGCGGCGAGGACGTGCTCGTGATCGGCGCCGGGCCGGTCGGGCTCGCGGTCGCGATGTGGGCGCGCCAGCTCGGCGCGCGCGAGGTCGTCGTCAGCGACTTCGTCGCGTCGCGCCGCGAGATGGCCGGCCGGATGGGCGCGACCGTGCTCGTCGACCCTGCGAAGGAGGACCCGGGCCAGGCGTTCGCACGCGCGACGGGCCACGCGCCGCACACGATCTTCGAGTGCGTCGGCGTTCCCGGCCTGTTGCAGCAGTGCATCGGGCTCGCGCCGCGCGGCGCGAAGATCGTGGTCGCGGGCGTGTGCATGCAGCCCGACACGATCGTGCCCGTCGCGGCGAGCGTGAAGGCGCTGTGCCTGCAGTTCGTGAGCTACTACCGGCGCGGCGACTTCGAGCTCACGCTCGCGATGCTCGCGACCGGCCGCATCGACCCGCTCCCGATGGTCACGGACCGCATCGGGCTCGACGCGCTGCCCGGCGCGTTCGAGGCGCTGCGCACTCCCGCGCAGCAGTGCAAGGTGATCGTCGAGCCCTGACGGCGCGGCGGCGGTTCGCGCGCGTCCTCGGTCCGAAGACGAGGAGGGCGGCGGCGCCGCGTCGCGACCCCGCCGCCCCCGACAGCCGAAGCCGGCGATCGACGTCGCCGGCTTCCCCTTCCCAGAGCGCTGCCCCGAGAGCGCGGCTCCGCGCGCTGCGGCCCGGCTCGCCCGGTGCCCGCCGCTTCGCGAGAGCCGCGTATCGACGTCGCCTTCCTACGGGCTCGGCCCCTCGCCTGTCAAGGCGCCGACGGTGGCGCGGCCCGCGCGCCGCGGTGCGCCGTCGCGCAGGCGAGCGAGCGAAGCCGCCGCGCCCGCTGCCGAAGCGCGCGCACCGGCGAGCGGCCCGATCTTTTCGCGCACGCCCGCCGCCGGCTGTCGCAGAATCCCGGCCGAACGAGCGTTTCGAACGCCCGTTCGGCGGCGCGCCCCCGCCGTCGCGAGGTCCCCGATGTCGAGTCGCGTCCGCTCCCTTCGCCTGCCGTCCGTCGACGAGCCGGAGCGCACGGCCCGTCTCGCGTCCGCGCGCGACCGGCTGCTCGACGCCGCGGAGGCGCTCTTCGCCGAGCGCGGCTACGCCGGCACCTCGATGCGCGCGGTGACGCAGGCGGCCGGCCTCTCCGTCTCGGCCGCCAACTATCACTTCGGGTCCAAGCCCGAGCTCCTGCGCGCGGTGTGTGCGCGCGCGCTCGCGCCGCTCGAGGCCGCGCGCAACGAGGCCTTCGACGCCCTCGAGGCGCGCACGCGTGCGACCGGGTGCGCGCCGAGCGTCGAGGACGTCGTGCGCGCATTCGTCGCGCCGGCCGCGGCGCCGAGCGACGCGCTGCGCGCGGGCTCGCGCAGCGTCGCGGCGCGGCTCTTCGCCGACCCGCCCGACGTCGTCGTCGCGCTGAAGGAGCAGCTCTTCGGGGAGACGTCGCGGCGCGCGATGGCCGCGCTCGCGCGCGCGCTTCCCGAGTGCGGGGAGCGCGACGTCGCGCTCGCGTTCCAGCTGATGGTCGGCTCGTTCGTGCACGTCGTGTCGGGACAGCTCGACGTCGCGCCCGGCCTCGCGGCGCCGTTCCCGCGCGACGCCGCGCTCGGCGAAGCGCTCGTGCGCTACTGCGCGGCCGGCATCCGCGCGGCGGTGGTGCCGTGCGCACCGGACCGCGCGCGCGCGAACGAGCACGCGCCCGCGCTGGAGGTCGCGCGATGACCGAGCACGCGCGGCGCGCTCCGCTCCGACGTCAAGCGGCGTTGTCGCTCGCCCTCCTGGGGGGCCTCGTCCTCTCCATCCTCCTGCTCTGGGCGTGCAGCGGGGCGCCGCCCGAGGCCGAGCGGCCCGAGGCCGCGCCGCTCGTGCGCGTCGAGGTCGCGCGACCGGTCGCGCACCGCTACGTCGTGAACGCGCACGGCACCGTCTCGCCGCGCACCGAGAGCGACCTCGTTCCCCAGGTGTCGGGCGAGGTCGTCGCGGTGTCGCCCGCGCTCGCCGCGGGCGGGTTCTTCTCGAAGGGCGACGTGCTCGCGCGCATCGAGCGCGCCGACTACGAGGCCGAGCTCGAGAGTGCGCGCGCCGCCGTCGAGCGCGCGTCGAGCGAGTTCGGGCGCGCGAGCAAGGAGCGCGATCGCCAGCGCAGCCTGGCCGACCGCTCGGTGGCGAGCCAGGCGCGCATCGACGACGCCGAGAACGCGTACCGCGTGGCCGACGCGTCGCTGCGCGAGGCGCGCGCGCGCCTCGCGCGCGCCGAGCGCGACCTCGAACGCACGGATCTGCGCGCGCCGTACACCGGGCGCGTGCGCAGCGAGAGCGTCGACGTCGGCCAGTTCGTCCAGCGCGGAGCGCCGATCGCGAAGCTCTACGCCGTCGACTGGGCGGAGGTGCGGCTGCCGCTTCCCGATCGCGAGCTCGCCTACGTCGACCTGCCGCTCGCGCCGCGCTCGACGCCGGAGCTCGACGGCACCGACCCCGGCAGCGAGGCACACGGGGGCGGGCCGTCCGCGCCCGCGCGCCCCGTCGTGCGGCTGCACGCGGAGTTCGCGGGTGCGATGCGCTCGTGGGAAGGCGAGGTCGTGCGGACCGAGGGCGAGCTCGACCCGCGGAGTCGCATGGTGCACGTCGTCGCGCGCGTGGCCGACCCGTACGGCATCGCGCGCGGAGACGCCGACGCGACGCCGCTCTCGGTGGGCCTCTTCGTCGACGCGGAGATCCTCGGCCGCGAGGTGCGCGACGTCTTCGTGCTGCCGCGCACGGCGCTGCGCGGCGAGTCGCGCATGTACGTGGTCGACGGCGACGGCGCGCTCCGCATCCGCGACGTCGACGTGCTGCGCATCGAGGGCGAGCAGGTGGTCGTCGGCGGCGGGCTCGCGCCGGGCGATCGCGTGTGCACGTCGCCGCTCGCGGCGGCCGTCGACGGCATGGCCGTGCGCGTCCAGGGCGAGGCGCCCGTCGCGGCCGCGGCCGACGGGGGCGCCGCGTGACGCGCATCGTCGCGTGGTTCGCGCGCAATCACGTCGCCGCCAACCTGCTCATGGCGCTGCTCGTCATGGGCGGTGCCACCGCGTTCCTGCGCGTGCAGGTGAAGACGTTCCCCGACGTCGACGTTCCGATCATCACGGTCGGCGTCGTCTATCTCGGCGCCGCGCCGGAGGAGGTCGAGGAGGGCGTCTGCATCCGGATCGAGGAGGAGATCCAGGGCATCACGGGCATCGAGAAGGTCACGTCGAGCTCGGCCGAGGGCGCGTGCGGCGTGACGATCGAGGTGATGCAGGGCTACCCGATCGATCGCGCGCTGTCGGAGGTGAAGAACGCGGTCGACGGCATCTCGACCTTCCCCGAGGAGACGGAGAAGCCGCTCATCAGCTACGTCTCGCCGCGCCGCACGGCGATGCAGATCGCGCTCTCGGGCGAGGCGGACGAGCGCTCGCTCAAGGTGCTCGGCGAGCGGCTGCGCGACGGCGTCACCGGGCTTCCCGACGTCACGCAGGCCGAGCTCAGCGGCGCGCGCGACTACGAGATCTCGATCGAGGTCGCCGAGTCGGCGCTGCGGCGCTTCGGGCTCTCGTTCGACGAGGTCGTGCGCGCCGTGCGGCGCGGCTCGCTCGACCGGCCCGGCGGCTCGGTCAAGACGGCGTCCGGCGAAGTGCTGCTGCGCACGAAGGGCCAGGCGTACGTCGGCCCCGAATTCGAGCGCGTCGTCGTCCGCACGAACCCCGACGGCACGCGTCTCCTGCTCGGCGACGTCGCGCACGTCGTCGACGGCTTCGACGAGGACGACCGCTACGCGACGTTCGACGGGAAGCGCGCCGTCGTCGTGAAGGTCGACCGCGTGGGCGACCAGAACGTGCTCGACGTGACGCGCGAGACGAAGGCCTACGTCGCGCGCGCGATGCTGCCGTCGGGCATCGACGTGGCGGTCTGGCGGGACGACGCGCAGACGCTGCGCGACCGCCTCGACATCATGTTCCGCAACGGTGCGAGCGGCTTCGTGCTCGTGTTCGTCGTGCTCGCGCTCTTCCTGCGGCTGCGGCTCGCGCTCTGGGTGAGCCTCGGCGTCCCGATCTCGATGCTGGGTGCGCTCTACCTGTTCCCGGGCCTCGGCATCTCGATCGACGTCATCTCGCTCTTCGGGTTCATCATGGTGCTCGGCATGCTGGTCGACGACGCGATCGTCGTGGGCGAGAACGTGCACCGCCACCAGACCGCCGGCGAGGACATGCTCGACTCCGCGATCGCGGGGACGCAGGAGGTCTCGGTCCCGGTGATCTTCGGCGTGATGACGACGATCGCGGCCTTCCTGCCGATGGTCCTCGCGCCCGGCGAGATGGGGCAGATCTTCGGCGCGATCGCGATCACCGTGATCCTGTGCCTCGTGTTCTCGCTCGTCGAGTCGCAGCTCGTGCTGCCCGCGCACCTCGGGCACATGAAGCGCGAGTCGGACGAGCGGCCGGCGGCGCCCGGCTCGGTGCGCGCGCGCTGGCGCGCGCTGCAGGCGCGCGCCAGCGCCGGCCTCGAGTGGCTCGCGCGCGACGTCTACCGGCCGCGCCTCGAACGCTGGCTCGAGTGGCGCTACGTCGTCGTCACGGCGGGCGTCGTGATCCTCGCGCTCTCGATCGCGTCGATCGTGTTCGGCTTCGGATCGCACAAGCTGCGCTTCTCGTTCTTCCCGCCGATCGAGAGCGACTACATCATGGCGCACCTCGCGATGCCGCTCGGCACGCCCGTCGAGCAGACGGCGAAGGCGGCGGCGGAGCTCGAGGCCGCGGCCTATCGGATGCGCGATGCGCTCGAGGCCGAGGGCGTCGACGCGGACGGCGAGCCGATCGTGCAGCACGTCATGGTGTCGATCGGCGAGCAGCCGATGAACACGTCGGGCTCGGCCTTCGACGTGAGCACGAGCTCGGGCAGCCACCTCGCCGAGGTGGTCGTCAAGGTCGCGAGCGGCGACGTCCGGCCGGTGAGCGCGAAGGACCTGACGCTGCGCTGGAAGGCGCAGTCGCCGCCGATCCCGGGCGCCGAGACGCTCACGTTCCGCTATGCGCTCTTCTCGCTCGGCGACCCGATCGACGTGCAGTTCGCATCCGCGAACGTCGACCACCTGCGCGAGGCGGCCGACCGGCTCAAGGCGGAGCTCGCGACCTACGGCGGCGTCACGGACGTCAACGACTCGTTCAGCGAGGGCAAGCTCGAGCTCGAGCTCGCCATCCTGCCGGCCGCGCAGACGCTCGGGCTCACGCTCGACGACCTCGCGCGCCAGGTGCGACAGGCGTTCTACGGCGAGGAGGCGCAGCGCATCCAACGCGGGCGCGACGACGTGCGCGTGATGGTCCGCTATCCGGAGGACGCGCGGCGTTCGCTCGCGCAGCTCGACGACCTGCGCATCCGCACGCCCGACGGCGGCGAGGTTCCGTTCTACACGGTCGCCGAGGCGAAGCTCGGCCGCGGCTACTCGACGATCAAGCGCAGCGACCGCCGCCGCGTGATCGACGTGACGGCGGACGTCGACGAGAAGCAGGTCAGCGCCGACGAGGTGCTCGCGCAGCTCGGGCGCGACTTCCTCCCGGGCCTGCTCGCCGACTACCCGGGGCTCTCCTACTCGCTCGAGGGCGCGCAGGCCGAGCAGTCGCAGTCGCTCGGCAGCCTCAGGTCGGACTACGTGATCGCGCTCGCGCTGATCTACGCGCTGCTCGCGATCCCGCTGCGCTCCTACCTGCAGCCCGTGATCATCATGGCGGTCATCCCGTTCGGCCTCGTCGGCGCGATCGTCGGGCACTGGTTCATGTACGCCGTGCGCGAGATCTTCACGGACTGGACCTTCAACTACAGCATGATGAGCATCTTCGGCGTCGTCGCGCTGACGGGCGTGGTCGTGAACTCGAGCCTCGTGCTCGTGCACTACGTGAACGAGTGCCGCGCGGCGGGGGCGTCGCTCGTCGACGCCGTGCACGAAGCGGGCGTCGCGCGCTTCCGCCCGATCGTGCTGACGTCGCTCACGACGTTCGCCGGCCTCGCGCCGATGATGCGCGAGACGAGCGTGTCGGCGCAGTTCCTGATTCCCATGGCGGTGTCGCTCGGCTTCGGCGTGCTGTTCGGCAGCGCCATCTCGCTCGTGCTCGTGCCGAGCCTCTACCTCGTGTTCGAGGACCTCCGCGAGGGGGCGGCCGGGCTGCGCGGCGGCGCGGCCGCCGCGCGGCTCGCGCTCGTCCGCGGCGAGCGGCGCGAGGCGGGCCGGCGCAGCGAGTCCGAGGATCGACGGGAGGCCGCCCAGTGATCGAGCTCCACACGTTCCCGACGCCGAACGGCTGGAAGGTGAGCATCGCGCTCGAGGAGCTCGGACTCCCCTACGAGACGCGCGTCGTCGACATCGCGCGCGGCGCCCAGTTCGCGCCCGGGTTCCTGCGCATCTCGCCCAACAACCGCATTCCGGCGATCGTCGATCGCGCGCCGGCCGGAGGCGGAGAGCCGGTGTCCGTGTTCGAGTCGGGCGCCATCCTGCTGTACCTGGCCGAGAAGACTGGACGCCTCCTGCCCGCCGATCCGCGAAGGCGCGTCGCGGCGCTCGAGTGGCTCTTCTGGCAGATGGCCGGGCTCGGCCCGATGTGCGGGCAGGCCGGGCACTTCCGCAACTACGCACCGGAGCCCGTGCCCTACGCGATCGAGCGCTACGGCAACGAGGTGCGGCGGCTCTACGGCGTGCTCGACGCGCGCCTCGAAGGGCGCGCGTTCGTCGCCGACGAGTACTCGATCGCCGACATCGCGTGCTGGCCGTGGATCGCGCTCCACGGCCACCACGGCATGGATCCGCAGGCCTACCCGCACCTCGCGCGCTGGTTCGCCGAGGTCGGCGAGCGCGACGCCGTGAAGCGCGGTACGGGTGTCGGCCTCGATGCGCTGCGCGGCGGGCAGCCGATCGACGACGAGGCGAAGCGGCACCTGTTCGGCCGCCGCTACGACGCGGCCGCCGCGGCGACCGGCGCGCAGGAGGAGAGCGGGGGATGAAGGTCGCGAAGGAGTTCCGCGCCGCGGTCGAGCGCTTCGACCTCGACGCCATCATGGAGACGTTCGCGGACGACGCGCGGCTGTTCAGCCCGGTCGTGTTCGCGCCCTTCGAGGGCAAGGACGCGATCCGCGTGCTCTTCCGCATCCTCCTCGAGGTGTTCGAAGACTTCCACTACGTCGACGAGCTCGAGGGCGACGGGACGCATGCGCTGATCTTCCGCACGCGGGTCGCCGGCCGCGACGTGCAGGGCCTCGACTACTTCCGCGCCGGGGCGGACGGCCGGATCGACGAGTTCACCGTCATGGTGCGGCCGCGCTCCGCGAGCGACGCGCTGATGCAGGAGGTCGGCTCGCGCCTCGCGAAGCTCGGCGTCTCGCACTGACGCCGCCACCGCGAGCGCGAGCCTCGCCACCCCGTGGAAGCGAGCGCGCGCACGAACGAATCGTCGGGCTTCGCGTTCGGTGTCGCGGCCTACGGGCTGTGGGGCCTCGCACCGGCCTACTGGAAGCTGCTCGCGGACGTCTCGCCGGTCGAGCTGCTCGCGCACCGCATCCTCTGGTCGCTCGTCGTCGCGGCCGTGCTGCTCGTCGCCACGCGCTCGCTCGGGGCGTGGCGGCGCGTCATGGCGTCGCCGCGACACGCGCTGCCCGTCGCGCTCGCGGCCGCGCTGCTCGCCTCGAACTGGCTCGTGTTCATCCACGCGGTCGCGACGGGACAGGTGCTCGCGACGAGCCTCGGCTACTACCTGAACCCGCTCCTCAGCGTCGTGCTCGGGCTCGCCGTGCTCGGCGAGCGGCTGCGCCGCGTGCAGTGGATCGCGGTCGCGATCGCCGCGGCGGGCGTCGCCGGCTATGTCGTCGCCGTCGGCGAGCTGCCGTGGATCTCGGTGTTCCTGGCGGGCACGTTCGGGCTCTACGGCCTCGTCCGGAAGCTCGCGCCCGTCGAGCCGATCGTGGGCTTCGGCGTCGAGATGGCGGTGATGGCCGCGCCCGCGGCGGCGCTCGTCGCGTGGCTCGCGCACGGCGGCGAGGCGCGGCTTCCCTTCGCCGCGTGGGGCGCGCCTTCGCCCGCGCGCGACGCCGTCGTCGCGGCGTCCGGGCTCGTCACCGCGGCGCCGCTCCTGTGCTTCAACGCCGCCGCGCGGCGCCTCCCGCTCGTGATGGTGGGCATCCTGCAGTACATCGCGCCGAGCATGACGCTCGCGCTCGCGGTCGGGGTCTACGGCGAGCCGTTCGGCGGCGCGCAGGCGGTGACGTTCGGGTGCGTGTGGGTGGCGCTCGCGATCTTCACGGTCGACTCGATCGCCGCGTCGCGCGCGCGCGGGCGCGCGCTCGCCGCTACCCGCGTTCGCTGAGCTTCGTCATCGCGCGGCCGTCGAGCACGCGCGCGTGGAGCGCCGGCCAGTCGCTCCACTCCGTGCGCAGCGAGCGATCCATGAACGTCGAGCCGAAGCCGTAGTGGTTGTCGAAGCGCGCGTGGTGGAGCGCGTGGTACGTGATCGGGTGCGCGATCCACGAGAGCGGCCGTCGCGCGACCGGCGCGCCGAGCACCTCGGCGTTCGAGTGGCCGACGACGTTGCCCGAGACGTGATAGGCGAGGTAGGCGAGCCAGCCCTCGATCGAGAGCGGCACGACGAACGAGAGCAGGAGCGGCGGCCCGACGAGCGCGACCAGCCAGCCGAGCGCCTCGACCGTGCTCATCGAGTAGCCCGTGAGCGGCGTCGTGACGCGCGAGTCGTGGTGGTAGCGGTGGAAGCGATAGCCCGCGCGCGTGTGCATCGCGCGGTGCAGCATCCAGTAGAGCACCTCGAACGCGAGCCAGCAGACGAAGAACGTGAGCGCGAAGCGCGGCGCGTCGCTCGGCGCGTGCGGGGCGAAGTGCAGCATCGCCGCGAACGCGGGCACGGCGAGCGCGACGAAGCGCGCGTTTCCGACCGCCTCGCGGAAGAGCTGCCCTTCGCGCAGCGGGACGTCGAAGATGCGGCGCCGCGGGCCGAGCACGCGCTCGGCGGCGAAGCCGAACGCGAGCGAGACCGCGACGAGCCCCCCGAGCACGAGCGCGACGAACCCGAGCAGCTCGGCGAACGAGAGCGCGTCGACGAACTCCGACATGGGCGGGCCTCCCGGGCGACGGGACCCTATCGGACGCCGCCGTGCCGCCCCGCGCATCCGATGGTTGCGGCAGCGCCTCCCGCGGGCGGTCGCTTGCTAGGCGGCGCGGCGGAGGCCCGCCGCCTGCCAGACGGCGAGCCCCGCGACGACGAGCGCGACGAGCGCGACCGCGGCGGCGCCGAGCGTCGGGAGCGGGGCGGCGAGGAGCGCGACGGCGCTTCCGACCACCCAGACCGCGTCGGCCACCACGACGGCCCGCGCCGCGGCCGCCGGTATCGCCGCGCGCCGCGCGAGTGCGACGAGCACCGCGGCGAACGCGACGAGCCCCGCGCCGACGAGCTGCACCTCGCCCACGTGCTGGAAGGCGCCTAGCAAGGCCGCGAAGAAGCCGTCGCCCGCGAGCAGCGCGAGGCCCGAGCCGCCCGAGAAGGCGGCGTTGGCGCGCAGCGCCGTGCGCAGCGTGCGGAAGCGATCCTCGGTCATGACGTCCTCCCGGAGCGAGTGGCGGCGGAGCGCGCGGCGGACCGCCTTCGTGGGCGCGCGGAGCGAGGGGGCGGGGCGCCGGCCTCGGCGAGCGCCGCGCGCACGGCGTCGCGCGCGCGGTCGAAGGCGTCGGGGGCGCCGAGGAGCTGGCGCTGCCAGTTCGCCTCCTGCACGTAGGCGTGGAGGCGGAACGCGAGCAGCTCGGGGCGCGCGTCGAGCTCGCCCGTGCGCACGGCCGTGCGCGCCTCGCGCTCGAGCAGGCGGAGCCAGGCGCCCGTGGCCAGGGCGAGCGCGTCGCGAACCCGGCCCGTCCGTCCGGCGTACTCCGCGGAGGTGGCGAAGAAGAAGCAGCCGCCGCGCCGGGGCGCGCGCTCGACGTGGTCGATCCAGGCCTCGACGAGCGCGCGCAGGCGCGCGAGCCCGGGCTCGGCCTCCTCGGTCGCCGCGACCACGCGCTCCTCGAACTCCCGCGCCGCGGCGCGCACCGTCGCGAGCTGCAGCTCCTCCTTCGAGCCGAAGTGCGCGAAGACGCCGCTCTTGCTCAGGCCGGCGCCGGCGGCGAGGCGGCCGAGCGAGAGCGGGCCGAGACCCTGCTCTGTGGCGATTTCTGCTGCGATGTCGAGGACTTGCGATCGAGTCCGGGCGCCCTTGCCGCGTTCCATGGCCGCGCAGACTAGCACGAGCGTTCACTTTTATACGATCGATCGTTCGGGTTCGCGGTGCCGGCCGTCGCGCCCATCGCGCGCGGGCCCATCGCGCGCGGGCCGGCGCCCATCGCGCGGCGGCGCGTCGCCGCGCGTCGCCCGGGTGCGCGAGCCTCAGCGCACGCGCGCGCGGAGCCGAAGAGGCGCGCATGCCGCAGGCCGAGCACACGTCGGGGAGCGAGCCCGCCGCGTCCTTCACGACGCGCCAGCGGGTCCGCGCCACGCGCATCGCGACCTGGGCGCTCCTCGCCGTCGGCCTCCCGCTCGCCGTCCGCAGCTGGGTGATCGACGTGACCCCCGCCGCGTTCGCGATCGGCGGCGCGATGCTCGCCGGCGCGGCGACGCTCGCGTGGTTCGAGCGCGCGCCCGAAGCGCGCGTCGGCGCGGCCGGACAGATCTCGCTCGGCATCCTGTTCGCGCTCTTCACCTACGTCGCCTGCACGACGGGCGGCTTCGGCGACCCCTCGTTCGCCTGGTTCTTCGTGCTGCCCGTCGCGGCGATCAGCCTGAGCGGGCTTCGCAGCGGACTCGTGTGGGGAGGCGTCGCGGTCGTCGCGACGCTCGTCTTCTGGTGGCTCGATGTGCGCGGCGTCCCGCTTCCCACGCTCGTCGACCCGGACCTCCTCCCGAGCCACGGCGTCGTCACGCGCCTGAGCCTGATCGCGACGCTCACGCTGCTGACGTCGTCGCTCGTGTACGCGCAGCGCAGCGTCGAGCGCGAGCTCGTCGCCGCGAACCGCGACCTCCGGCGCGAGGCGATGTGCGTGCAGCTGCTCGAGCACGGCGCTGCGGCCGCGAACGAGGCGAGCACGTTCGCGGCCGCGCTCACGAGCTGCAGCGAGCGCGTCATGCGCACGACGGGCTGGCGCATCGCGCACGTCTGGCTCCCCGCTCCCGACGACTCGGGCGACTTCGTCTCGGCGTCGATCTGGATCACGGACGAGCCCGACCGCTACGCGCGCCTGCAGGATCTCTCGTTCGCGATGCGCATCGCCCGCGACGACGCGCACGACGCGATCCGCTCGATCGTCGCGAGCGGGGCGCCGCGCTGGGCCGGCGCGGCCGAGCTCGCCGCCGACCCGTCGCCGCGCGCGCGCTGCGCGACCGAGCTCGGCCTCGGCTGTGCGGTCGGGCTCCCCATCTGCTCGCACGAAGGCGTGATCGCCGTGCTCGAGTTCTTCGGCCCCGACGACGACGCCGTCGACGAGCGGCGCATCCGCGTGCTCGCCGACGTCGGCCGCCAGATCGGGCGCGTCGCCGAGCGCCTCCGCCTGCAGGAGAAGCTCCGCCAGTCGCAGAAGCTCGAGTCGGTGGGCCAGCTCGCCGCCGGCATCGCGCACGAGATCAACAACCCGATGGCCTACGTGCGCTCGAACCTCGGGCTGCTGCGCGAGGAGTGGGCCGCGCTCGGCAAGGACGCGGCCGAGCAGGGCTGGCCGGCCGCGACGCGCGAGCGCCTCGCCGACTGCGAGGAGCTGATCGACGACGCGCTCGAGGGCGTGAACCGCACCGTCGCGATCGTGCGCGACGTGCGCGAGTTCTCGGGCGGCGGCGAGGCGCGCTTCGAGCTCGCCGACCCGAACGAGCTCGTCGAGAGCGCGCTGCGCGTCGCGACGCCGCAGCAGCCGAGCGGCGTCGAGGTCGAGCGCGGCTACGGCTCGGTGGCGCCGCTCGAGTGCCTGCCCGGCCAGCTCCGGCAGGTCTTCCTGAACCTGATCGTGAACGCCTTCCAGGCCATGGGCGCGCACGGCCGGCTCGCGATCACGACGCGCGTCGCCGGCTCGCGGCTCGTCGTCGCGTTCGAGGACGACGGCTGCGGCATCGAGGAGGGCGCGCTCGGCCGCCTCTTCGACCCGTTCTTCACGACGAAGCCCGCGGGCGAGGGCACGGGCCTCGGCCTCTTCATCTCCTACGAGATCGTGCGCGCGCACGGCGGCGAGATCGCCGTCGACTCGCTGCCCGGCAAGGGCGCCCGCTTCGAGGTGCAGCTCCCGCTGCGACAGGCGCGCGCGGAACGCTAGGCGCGCGCCGTCAGCGGGCCGGGCGGGCGCGGCAGGCGTCGTCGTCGCGCGGGCCGCCGTCGATCGGCAGCCGGCAGACGAGCTCGACGTCGCCGAGCGTCTCGGCGAGCGAGGCGGCGACGGCGTGGCCCGCGTCGGCCTCGGCCACCCGCCACAGGCACACCCACTCCGTGCGCTCGCGCTCGACGCACGCGCGCGGCGCGGCGCCGAGCAGGTGGGAGAGGTCGGCGAGCGTGCGCGCCGCGGCGAACGCGGCGGCGCCCTGCGCGCGACGCGCGCGGGCCGCGCCCGTGCGCACCGCCTCGCGGCGCTCGAACGCGGTCGGCGCCGCGTGCACCGTGCAGCGCGTGCCGACCGCGGGCGGTGCGCCGGCCCGCGCGCGCGGGAACGAGCACACGAGCTGGACGTACGGCGCGTCGTCGCGCCCGGCGGCGAGCGGCGCGAAGCCCGGCTCGCCGCGCGCGACGCGCCAGCTGCAGACGTCGAGCGCGAGGCCGCTCGACGCGCACGCATCCGGAGGTGCGCCGAGCTCGCGCTGCAGGCTCTCGCGCGTCGCGCCTTCCTCGAAGGCGGCCGTGGCCGGCGCCGGTGCGAACGCGAGCGGCGCGGCGGCGACGAGCGCCGCGAGTGCGCAGGCCGCTCGCCGCGCGCAACGCGCTCCGACGGGGCCGCGCGCGCTGCGCGCGTCGCGTGCCCGATCCCGTCTTCGCGCCGTCCGGCTCGCCCGCACGCGCGGACGCTAGCAGCCCGCTCAGCGCTTCGGGACGAGGCGCAGGATGTCGGCGGGCTCGCCGCCGATGCGCAGCGCGCGGCCCGCGCGCAGCAGCGTCTCCTGCCAGCCGTACTTCGCGGCCGAAGCGGCGTCGACGGCGGCGACGATCGCGTCGCCGCGCTCGACGCGCGCGGCCACCTCGTACTCGAGCCCTTCGATGCGCACGATGACGCGGCTCCCGCGCTCGATGTTGGCGAGCCAGCGCGATGCGCGCGTGCGCAGGTAGGGCGCGCCGTCGACGAGCACGAACCACACGGGCGTGTCGCGCACGTCGCCGTCGTCGTCGAGCGTCAGGACGTCGATCACGTCGACGTCGGCGAGCGCCTCCCAGTCTGGGAAGCCCGGCTGCACGAAGCCGGTCTCGGGGAAGCCCGGCTCGGCGGAGCCGGACGCCTCCGCGCCGGGCTCGCTCGCGCGCGCGGACGGCGCGAGCACGGGCGCGAGCAGCGCGGCGATCGCGAGCGGAGCGGCGAGCGGGCGGGTGCGGGTCACGGGGCGTCCTCCGGAGCGGGCGCGCGCGGCGCGCCGGCGTCGAGTGCGGGCGGGAGCGCGATGCGCTCGCCGACCGCGGGAACGTGCACGCGCGCCGCATCGATGCCGGCCTCGCGCGCGGCCGCGCGCAGCTCGACGGGCCCCTGGCCCGGCGGCTCGTCGGTGAGATCGAAGGTGCCGAAGTGCATCGCGAAGAGATGGCGCGCGCCGAGGTCGGCGAAGGCGCGCACGGACTGCTGCGGATCCATGTGTTGATAGGCCATGAACCACCGCGGCGCGTAGGCGCCGGCCGGGAGCAGCGCGGCGTCGATGCCGGGGAAGCGCCGTCCGAACTCGGCGAACCCCGCGAAGTAGCCCGTGTCGCCGGCGAAGAAGTAGCGGCGCTCGCCCGAATCGACGAGCCACGCGCACCACAGCGTCGAGCCCGCCGGCTGCCCGAGCCGCAGCGACCAGTGCTGCGACGGCAGGCACGTGATCGCGAAGCGCCCGCGGTGCGCCGTCTGCCACCAGTCGAGCTCGGTCACGTCGTCGCGCCCGCGCTCGCGGAACCAGTCGGCGAGCCCGAGCGGCACGTACCAGCCGACGCTCGCCGGCAGTGCGCGCACCGTGTCGTCGTCGAGGTGGTCGTAGTGGTTGTGCGAGACGACGGCGAACGCGTCGGGCGGGATGGCGTCGACGGGGAGGCCGGGCGGCACGAGGCGGCGGGGCAGCAGCGCGCGCTCGCCGAAGTGCGGGTCGGTCAGGAACACGTCGGCGCCGTCGGCGACGACGTAGGTCGCGTGGCCCACCCACGTGAGCGACGGCGCGTCGCCCGCGCGCGCGCTCCGCAGGTAGGCGCCGTCGTTCGGCACGACGCGCGGCGGCGGCGCGTCGACGTCGGCGTAGGGGTTCCGCGAGAGCCGCCAGCGCACGAACTTCAGGAAGGAGCGGTCGGCGCGCGCCCACGGCGTGAAGAAGCGGCCGTCGGCATCCGCGTGCGCGGCGTAGAGCGGAGCGGCCTCGGCGGGTGCGCCGTCGGGAGCGAGCGCGACCGGGCCGCCGTCGGAGGCGAGCGCGAGCGGGGCGAGCAGGAGCGCGGCGAGCGCGAGCGCCGCGCCGCGCACTGCGGGCACGCCGCGCGAACCCGCGCCGCGGCCGGCGCGGGTCGTCGCGTCGCGCGTGCGCATGCGCGCGAGCAAAGCTCGCAGCCGCGAGCGCGTCAATCGACGCCGGCGTCGCCGCGCGGCGGCGACGTCGGTGCGCGCGACGGCAGTGCGCGCAGCCGCCGCGTGCGGAGCGCTCCGCGGCCCGGGTCGCGCTCGCGCACGCGACGCGCTCGCGTTTGCCGGCGGGTCGCGCAGGGTGATAGAAGACGGCGCCGGCGCGTGCGGCGCGCCGATCGCCGACCGGCGCGGGGCGATCGCCGATCGACGCTCGGAGAGCGGGGAGGTGCGCGTGCGCGCGGTGCGCTGTCGCGAAGGGCGGGTCGAGGTCGTGGACGTCGCGGCGCCCGCCGGCCCGGGCGTCGCGGTGCGCATCGCGTCGGCCGGCATCTGCGGCTCCGACCTCCACCTCGTGCGCTCCGACGTCTTCGCCATCGGCGTCACGCTCGGCCACGAGATCGCGGGCACGGCCGAGGACGGGACACCCGTCGCCATCGAGCCCGTGCAGCCGTGCGGCGCGTGCGCGCCGTGCCGCGGCGGCGACTACCAGCGCTGCGTGCGCGGCCCGGCCATGGTGATGGGAACCGGGCTCGACGGCGGCATGGCCGAGCGCGTCGTCGTGCCCGCGCGCTGCCTCGTGCGCCTGCCCGCCGGCGTCGCACCGCGCGACGCGTGCCTCGTCGAGCCCCTCGCCGTCGCCGTGCACGGCTTCGCGCAGGCCGGGCTGCGCGGTGGAATGCGCGTCGCCGTCGTCGGCGGCGGCAGCATCGGCCTCGCGGCCGTCGCCGTCGCGCACGCCGCGGGCGCGAAGGTCGACCTCGTCGCGCGCCACGACCGCCAGCGCGAGGCGGGCGAGCGCCTCGGCGCCACCGCGCTCACCGCCGACGCGCGCGCCCCCGCCGACGCGGGCGCGCCGGGCGCGCCCGGTGAACAGGGCGGCTACGACCTCGTCGTCGATGCGGCCGGCACCGCGAGCGCGCTCGCGCACGCCGTCGCGCTCGCGCGCCCGGGCGCGACGCTGCTGCTCCTCGCCTCCTACTGGGAAGGGCTCGAGCTGCCGGGCTTCCTGCTGTGCATGAAGGAGGTGCGCGTCGTGCCCGCCATCATGTACGGCCGGCGCGGCGCGGCGCGCGACATCGACGTCGCCGCGGCCCTGCTCGCCGACGCGCCCGAGATCGCGCGCGCGCTCATCACGCATCGCTTCCCGCTCGACGCGGCCGTCGCGGCGTTCGACGCGGCGGCCGACCGCGCGAGCGGGGCGATCAAGGTGGTGCTCGAGCCGTAGGTCGCGCGCGGCGCGCAGCGACCGCGAGGAAGCGCGCGCGGATCGCGAAGCGACGCGCCGCGACGTCCGCGACGCGATCGGCCGCTCGCGGTCGTCGCGCGCCCGCCGACGAACGTGCACGCTGGGGGCCCCGGTCCCGCGGACGTCTCCTTCGTGTCGCAGTCCGCGCTCGCCTCGACGAGATGGCGCACTCTCCGTGCCCGCGTGCGCGCACTCGACCGCGCGCGCTCCGCGAAGCGGGCGCTCCGCGCCTGCGCTCGCATCGCCGTGCTCGCGCTGCTCGCCGCCTTCGCGCCGCTCGCAGCGTCGCGGGCGGACGAGGCGATCCCTTTGCCCGCGGCGCGCGCCTCCGCGCCCGACGCCGACGCGATCGCGCGCGCCGACGCCGCATTCGTGCGCGATGCGCTCGCGCGCCTGCTCTCGGAGCTCGGAGTCGAAGGCGGCGCGCCGCGCGCGGAGGCCGATGACGAGGCCGCTGCGGCCTCCGGCGCCGCCGCGCCGCGCGAGCGCCCCGCGTTCCATCTCTCGGTGAGCGACGCGCGCGAGCTGTGCCTCGCGATGTGCGAGCGCTTCCGGCGCGGCGGAATCGTGACGTCCGCATGTGCGCCGTCGTGTGCGCGCGCCGTCGTGCCCGCGCGCGACGACGGCGCTCCTCCTCGAACCGGTCCCGCCCCCCAGGCCGTCCCCGCGGCCGATGCCCGCCGCCCGCGCGCGCCCGACGCCGCGCGCGGTGCGCGCTGATCGGAGTCGCCATGGGCTCTCGCCTCCCGCTCGTCGCTCGGCCCGCCCCGGCTCGCGCCTGCGCGCCCGTCCGCGCCGCATCCGTCACGTCCGCCGCCGTCGCCGCGCTCGCGGTGACGATCGCGCTCGCACCCGCACTCGCGCTCGCATCGACGCAGACGAGCGAAGGGGGAGGCGGCGGCGAGGGCTCGACGCAGTTCAGCGGGCTCGCCCAGTCGGCGTCCGCGAACCTGTTCACGGGCGCGATGCGCGCGTCGATCGAGATCCCCGTTCCGCCCGGCCGCGCGGATGCGACGCCACAGCTCGCGCTCGTGTACTCGAGCGATGCGGGGAGCGGCTCGTTCGGCCACGGCTGGACGCTGCCGCTCGGATCGATCTCGCGCAGCACGCGCGCCGGCGTTCCGCGTTGCCGCGGCGACGTCGCGACGGCCGCGTTCGCGCTGAGCCTGCCCGGCGCGAGCGTCGAGCTCGTGTGGATCGAGTCCGAGGGGCTCTTCCGCGCGGAGACCGACGAGGGCTACCTCGAGGCGTACGCGGACGTCGTCGCCAACCGCTGGGTCGTGCACGACCTCGCGGGCAATCGGCTCACGTTCGGCGACGTGCCCTCGGCGCGCGTCTTCCGGACGGCCGACGCCTTCCTCGACGAGAGCGCGTGCGCGTTCACGACGACCTGGGCGCTCACGGAGCTGCGCGCGCCGAGCGGCAGCACGATCGAGGTGCACTACGCGAAGGACGGCGACGTCCTGCATCCGAGCGAGATCCTGTACGGCGGAAGCCGCGACGACGCGGGCGCGCTCGTCGTCGAGCACGCGTTCCGCGTCGCCTTCCGCACGGCGCCCCGCCCGCGCGCGCGCACGAGCGCGCGGCGCGGTGTCGTCGAGACGCTCGCGCTCGAGGTCGACGCGATCGACGTCGAGTACCGGCCGGACGCGGCGAGCGGCTTCGCGCCCGTGCGCACGCTCGAGCTCGGCTACGCGTCGTCGCCCGCGGCGGGACACCGCCTGCTCGTGTCGGTCGCGCAGGAGGGCCGGCCGACGCGCACGTTCGACTACGCGACCGACGACCTGCGCTTCGGCGAGCTCGCGACGTTCGCGCCGCCCGATGTGCCGGGCGAGGGCGAGGGCTACTTCCGCGACTGGGCCGACGGCCGCAAGGTCACGCGCAGCGTGATGGACATGAACGGCGACGGGCGTCTCGACCTCGTCGATACGAACTCGTCGAGCGCCTGGAACGTGTACCCGGGCCTTGCGGGCGGCGGGTTCGCGGCGACGCCGATCGCGTGGGACGTGAGCGCGACCGACCCGGCCTGGGTCGACTCGATGCAGCGCACGACGAACGGCGACGTCGCGAAGTTCCAGCTCGACACGCTCGACCTGACGGGCGACGGCCTCCCCGACTGGGTGGACGCGCGCGGCGACGGCGCGTGGGCGGTGTACCCGGGCGTCTGCACGGGGCCCGCGACGTGCGGCTTCGGCGCGCCGATCGCGTGGCCCGCGCCGGAGAAGCACCTCCGGCAGTCCATCCCCGCGCGCACGGCGAAGGACCTGATCGATCTCGACGCGGACGGGCGCGTCGATCTCGTCGTCGCGGCGGGCGGCGGGCCGTGGGCGGTGTACTGGAACGACGGGGCGGGGTTCGCGACCGAGCCCGACCCGACCTTCGTCGCCGACGGCTACCTGCACCGCTCGGCCGCCGAGGCGAACCCCGCCTCGCTCGTCGAGCGCGCCGTCTTCGACATGAACGGCGACGGCGTGCCCGATCTCGTCGAGTCGCCGGCCGACGAGCTCGCCGCGGTCGATGCGGCGGGCGCGATCCTGGGCTTCGTCGCCGAAGCGCCGGGCTGCGAGCTCCACCACACGACCGGGTCGAGCGACACGTCGGCCTGCGTGGGTCCGCCGGGCGCGGTCGCGTTCACCGGCTTCCTGTCCGTGCGGGTCGGCGACGGACACGGGTTCGCCGCGCAGCCCGTCTACTCGGTGCTGCAGACGCAGGGCGTGCGGCTCTCGAGCCTGAACCGCACGCGCATCGATTTCGCGGACGTGAACGGGGACGGGCTCCCCGACTACCTGCTCACCACGCCGTTCAGCTCGGTGGGCGGCAACGATCCGTGGCGCGTCGCGCTCAACCGCGGCGACGGGACGCTCGAGCCTCCGCAGATCGTTCCCGGCGCGGGGGCGCCGGACGACGTCGTCTTCCCGCGCACCTGGCTCGCGCCGAGCGGCGCGCCCGCCACGAACTACGCGCGCCGCGGCACGGCGACGTCGAACGCGACGCGCACGCATCTCGACCTCCTCGACTGGGACGGCGACGGCCTGCTCGACCGCGTCGACGCGTCCGATGCGCAGACCTGGCAGGTCGAGCTCGCGCGCGCGGTGGACGGTGCCCACGACGCGCGCCCGCTCCAGCTCGTGCACATGGACGACGGCGCGCGCGGCGAGACGTTCGTCCGCTATGCGCCGACGACGCTCGGCGAGCACGCCGACGCGGCCGGCGTGCCGTCGCTGCCCTTCGTGCGCTGGGTCGTCGCGGGCATCCGCTCGACGTCCGGCCTGTGCGACGGGCCCGCGCCGTCCGCCGGCGTCGACGCGTTCGACCCCGTTGTGAACGCGTGCATCGAGGCGGGCCACGAGCGCGTGCGCAGGTTCGCCTACGAAGGTGGCGCCTTCGACGCCGCGAGCCGCGAGCTCCGCGGCTTCCGTCGCGTCGTCGAGCTCGCGCCCGACGCGAGCCGGACGGAGACCACCTTCCACCAGGGCGATGCGCTGCGCGGGCGCGTCGAGCTCGTCGAGACGTTTCCGCGCGCGTCGGCCGAGCCGGTGCGCCGCGTCGAGAACGTCTGGCAGACGCGCACGTCGTCGCTCGATGCGCGGCGCACGCAGGTCTTCCTCGCGGAGACGCGCACGAGCGACCTCGCGCTGCCGAACGCGGCGGGCCCGCCGCGCTGTCTGGCGAGCCGCAACGAGCCGCCGGACGACTTCGGGCGCGTCGCGCGCACGTGCTCGTTCGACTGCGCACTCGCGAGCGGGCCGCCCGCGAGCTGTGCGGACGCGATCGAGGGAAAGGTCGAGACGCTCACGGCGTGGGCCGAGCCGGACGGCGCGAGCCCGCGGCGCGTGCGCGACCGCCCGGCGCGGGTCGAGACGCGCTGGGTGCCCGAAGCGGGCGCGGCCTCCGTCCTGCTCGCGCGCAAGCACTTCACCTACGACGCGCTTCCGAGCGGTGCCGTCGATCGCGGGTGGCTCACGCAGACGCGCGACGAGCTCGATCGCTCGTTCGCCGGCGGCGCCGGCGATCCGGTCGTGACGACGAGCTACGACGCGGTCGGCAACGTCGTCGCGCAGCGCACGCGGGACGCGAACGCGCCATCGGGTGCTGGCGAGCTCACGACGTTCGCGTACGACGATGCGTTCTTCCGGCTTTACGCGACGCGGCGCACGCTCCCCGACGCGGGCACCGCGGCGAACACGGTCGAGATCGAGACCGACCTCCGTTTCGGCGAGCCCGTGCGCACCGTCGACGCGAACGGCCAGGTCTCGGCGCGCGTGTACGACGCGCACGGACGGCTCGTGTGCCAGGCCGGGCCGCTCGAGGACATCGGCGGGTGCGGCACCGGAAGCTTCACGCACGGCCTCGAGGTGGAGTACGTCGACGCGGTGGCGGGCGCCGGCGCGAGCTTCGCCGAACGTCACGCGCGCGTCGTGACGCGCACGCGGGGCGGGCAGGGCGCGATCGTCCGCGCGGTCGCGTACCGCGACGCGCTCGGCCGCGAGCGCTTCCGCGAGATCGAGCAGGTCGTCGGTGGCAAGGCCGCGCCGCTCGTCGCGGTCGTGCGCGATCAGGTGGTCTACGACGCGTCGGGCCGCGTCGTCGCGAGCTACGGGCCCTACGTCGGGCCCGTCGTCGACCCGGGCGTCGCGTCGCCGCCCGTCGCGCCGACGGTGACCGACTACGCACTCGGCGGCGCGCAGGCGGGCGGTGCGCCGGTGCTCGACCCGCTCGCGCGACCGTTCCGCATCGCGGCGCCCGATGGCAACGCGACCACCTTCCACTACGAAGGTCGCGTCACGCGCACGCTCGACGCGCTCGGCAACGAGGCGACGTCGATCGCCGATGCCTTCGGCAACGAGGTGCGCCGCGAGCTTCGCGACCAGGGCGTTCTCGTGCAGGAGGTCGACACGCGCTACGACGGCGCGCGGCGCGTCCTCGCGACGACGCTCGCCGGGGACGCGTCGACGACCGTGACGCGCGTCTACGACACGCTCGGCAACCTCGTCGAGCTCGACGACCCCGACTCCGGTCTCTGGCGCTACGCCTACGACCACCGCGGCAACCTCGTGTACGAGGACTCGCCGCGCCCCGCGATGCACGTGCAGGCGACCTACGACGCACAGTCGCGCCGGCGCCTGCGCTGTACGTACGCCGGCGACGAATGGGTCGCGACGAGCGAGGGCGACTGCGGCGCGGGCGGCGTCGTCGAGTCGAGCCTCGCGTACGACGAGGGGCCGTTCGGCGTCGGGCGGCGCACGAGCGCCGTCGACGCGAGCGGGAGCGAGACGCTCGTCTGGGACGCGCGCGGACGGCTCGCCGTGCGGACGAAGGTCGTCGCGGGCATCGCGGCGACGCTCGCCTACACCTACGACGCGGGCGACCGCATCGCGACGACGACGTATCCGGACGGCGAGGTCGTCGCGCACGGCTACGACGCGGCCGGCGCTCCGGTCTCGCTCGCGAGCGACGACGGCACCGTCTACCTCGAGGACGTCGAGCACGATGCGCTCGGGCGCGCCGTGCGGCTCGTGCGCGGCAACGGCGCGGTCGACGCACTCGAGTTCCTGCCCTCCGCGCAGGGCGATCGGCTCGCGAGCCTGCGCGTCGACGACGCGGGCGGCGAAGCGCTCCTCGATCTCTCCTATGAATGGGGGGCGCGCGGCAAGCTCGCAGCGATCTCCGACCACCGCGACGCGGGCACGCCGCGTTCGCAGAGCGCGACCTTCGGCTACGACGGCGTGGGGCGGCTCGTCGCCTACGACTGGGACGACGCGGCGACGACCGCCGCGCTCGACCACGACACCGCGTACGCCTACGGGGCGAAGGGCAACCTCGTCGCGCGCGGCGACGACGCGTTCGCGTACGGGGAGGATGGCGCGGGTCCGCACCAGCTCACGAGCGCGGGCGCGAGCTCGCTCCTGTACCTGGAGGACGGGAGCCGCCGTCTCCGCATCGACTGGAACGGCTTCCCCTTCGCGCCGGCCGGGCGCTGGCAGCTGTGCGCCTACGACGCGCTCGGGCGCCTCGTGACGGTCGCGATGGGTGAGGGGAACGGCGGCGCGGCGATCGTGGTCCGGCACGCGTACGACCACGAGGGCGTGCGCGTCGCGAAGACCTTCGATCGCAAGCACGTGTACCGCTACTTCGACCGCCGCGCGGAGGCCGACGGCGGGCGGCTCGTGAAGTCGTACTGGGCGGGCGAGATGCGCATCGCGGTGCGCGAGGTCGATGCGATCGCGTTCTCGGAGACGCCGGGCGGCGGCATCCAGCGCGACGTGTACCGGCTCCCTCCAGTCGGGGTGGCGTCGCTCGGTGCGGCGGTCGCCGCGTTGCTCGCGGCCGGCGCCGCGCGACCGCGCGCGGGGCGGCGCGGCGCGCCGCGCGCCGTCGGCGCCTGCGTGCTCGCCGCGGTCGCCTCGACGCCGATCGCGCTGCTCGTCGCGCGTCCCGCCGAGGCGCTCCCGCTCGACCGTCTGCGACACGTGCACGTCGACCATCTCGGATCGACACAGGCCGTGACGGATGCGGACGGCCTGCTCGTGCTCCAGGTCCGCTATCGACCGTACGGCGCCGTGCGCGGTCGCTGGGACGCGAGCGGCAACGAGGTGTGGCAGCCCGCAGCCTTGCAGCGGGAGTTCGCCGGCCACGAGACCGAGATGTTCTCGGGGCTCGTCGACGCCGGCCTGCGTCACTACGACCCCGACCTCGCGCAGTTCCTCACGCTCGATCCGGTGCGTCAGTTCGCGAGCCCCTACGCCTACGGTGCGGGCGATCCGCTGGCGGGTGTCGACCCGACGGGCGGCTGCTTCCTCGGCATCGACTGCGCGCTCGTCGCGACGCTCGGCAAGGTGCTGCTCGCGGTGAGCGCGGCGCTCGTCGTCGCGCGCGCGGTGCAGGTCGGCATCCAGACGGGAAGCGTCGGTGCGGCGGTCGAGGCGCTCGCGACCGACGGCGCGGCGCTGATCGCGGGCGTCACGCTCGTCGGAGGCCTGATCGCGCAGCTCGCCGACACCGTCCAGGTGCTGGTCGGGCTCGGTGCGGCGGGATACTCGGGCTACGAGGCGGCGGAGAGCGCGCGAAGCGGCGACGTGATCGGCGCCCTGTCCGCGAGCCTCGGTGTCGTCGCGGCTGCCGCGGGCGCGACGCTCGCGGCGGGACGCGCTGCGCGCGCGGCCGCGCCCCCTCCGGACGTGCCGCAGGTGATCGAGGTGAACGACGGGTCGGGCGAGGCGCGACCCACGGGCGACGTGTCGTCGAGCGGGTCGACGGTGCCGCCCGTCTCGGGGCCGCCTCCGATGCAGGCCCCGGCGCGCGCGCCGCGCGCCGGTGGCCTCGCGGCCGCGATCGAGGCGGCCGCTCGCTATGCGGACGATGCGGCGCGCGCGTTCCTCACCGCGCGCCTTCGCAGCGAGCAGCACCAGCACTGGCTCGAGCTCCAGCGCTCGGCGAGCTCGGTCGGTGGCCCCAAGGTCTGGGCGTTCGAGGTCTTCCGCATCCGCACGTTTCCGGCGACCGGGCAGACGGCGATCGTCGATGCGTTCAACGTGTTCGTGACGGCGCCCGCGTCGGCCGCCGCGGGGGACGTGCGCTTCCCCGGCGTCGTCGCGAGCGGCGACGCGGCCACGCGCTTCGACACCTTCGACGTTCGCGGGCCGTACCGGCTGCCGCGCTGACGCGCTGACGCGCCGACGCGCGATGGAAGGAGCAGACGAGATGGCGATGCATCGTCCGCCGACCCGACGGGCGCGGGTCCGCGCGCTCGAACTCGCGCTCGCACCGGCCGCGCTCGGGCTCGCACTCGCGTGCTCGCCGAGCGAGGACGGCGCGACGCGCGCGCGGCTCGCCTACCGGCTCGCGGCGGTTCCCGAGCGCGGCGTCGAGGAGCGCGCGGCGTGCGCGCCGCGCGACGCGCAGCCCTTCGCCTACCGCACACCGTCGGGGCGCGCGGTGGCCGTCGCCGCCTCGCGCGTTCCCGAGCTCTCGATCGGCCTGGCAGAGGGGGCGCGTGCGATCGCCGTGCGCGTGCCGCCGATGGCTCCGGCCTTCGTCGAGGCCTGGGTGGTCGAAGTGGTTCCCGCGGCGCGCGACGCCGGCGCCGCGCGCGCCTTCGTCGCGGAGCACGAGACGTGCAACGCATCGGTCCACGTCGGCGAGCGGGTCGTCGGAATCGGCGAGCTGCGCGCTTCGAGCGACGGGCGTCTTCCGGGCGGGACGTTCGCGAGCCGCGCGGAGGTCGAAGCCGCGCTCGGCGCGATTCCGATCGAGGTCGCGGCGCTGTCCGGCGAGGAGCTGCGCGCCATCGCGAGCGCCGCCGTCGAGCGCGCGGGGGACGTGATCCGCCGCGTCGCATGCGATGCGCGCGCGCTCCGCGCGTTCGAGCGCGACGAGCCGGCGGCGTTCGCGCAGCTGCGCGGTGCGCTCGACGCCGTCGACTGCGCGGCCGGCGCGGCGCGCGCACCGTGAGCGCCGGAAGGGGCCGGCGCTCGTGTATGCTGCGCGCTCCCTCGGCCCCGGCCGGCGTCGATGCGCCGCGGCGCGGGCCGAGGCGCATCGAGCCCAGCACGACGAGGAGCCCCCATGGCGAGCAAGGAGTACGCGAAGGTCCGCGAGCTGTTCAAGCCGGGCCTCGCCGTCGCGAGCGATCCGACGATGCTCGTTCGCGAGAAGATGACGGCGACGCACCCGACGGCGAAGCCGAAGGACATCATCGAGCGGCTCGAGACGATCGCGGGCGTGCCGTGCGCGTGGGTGACGACGCCCGACGCCGGCGACACCGATCGCGTCGTGCTGCTCGTGCACGGCGGCGCCTTCGTGTCGACGAAGCTCCCGCACTACATCCCCTACTGCGCGGGCCTCTCGCGGCACATCCCGGCGCGCTTCCTCGTGCACGAGTACTCGCTCGCGCCCGAGGCGCGCTTCCCCACGCAGATCGACGAGACGTGCGCCGTCTACCGCGGCCTGCTCGACCAGGGCATCGCGCCCGAGCGCATCGCGTTCGCGGGCGACTCGTGCGGCGGCGGCATCGCGGTGGCGTCGCTCTGCACGCTGCGCGACGCGGGCACGCCGCTGCCCGCGTGCTTCATGGGCTTCACGCCGTGGTTCGACCTCGAGCAGGAGGGCGAGGCCGCGACGAAGCCGATGGGCGTCGACCCGTTCGTGAACCGGGACTGGATCCGCGCGCGCGGGCGCGACTACGTGGGGCCCGACGGCGACGTGCGCGCGCCGCTCGTGTCGCCGCTCCACGCCGACCTCTCGGGCCTTCCGCCGATGTTCCTGTCGGTGGGCACGGTCGACACGACGGCCGACGATTCGACGCGGCTCGCGCAGCGCGCGGGGCGCGCGAACGTCTCGGTCGTGCTCGACGTGAACGCCGAGATGATCCACGGCTTCCACGGCCTCGCGGCGATGTTCCCGGAAGGGCGCGCGTCGCTGCGGCGCGCGGGCGCATTCCTGCGCGAGCACGTGCCGGACGCCGCCTAGATGCGCGCGGCACGTTCCGGACGCGCGGTGCGGATCGCGGCTCGGCGCGTCTCCGCGCGCGCGCGCGCGCTCATGCTCGCGCTCACGTTCGTGTTCGCGCTCGCGCCCGCCGCCGCGCGCGCGCAGGGCGAGGCCGCGGCGAACGGTGCCGGCGGCGGCGCGGCCGCGCACGACCCGGCGAAGATCCGCGCGCTGATCGCGCAGAGCGGGGCGGGCGCGCTCGGCGACCAGCTCGTCGGCATCGTCGAGCAGCAGATCCTCGACGGCCTCCGCGACGCGCAGGGGCGCGTGCCCGACGCGGCGCCCGCCGTCGTGCGCGAGGTCGTCGGCGAGGTGCTCGGCGAGCGCCAGCCCGAGCTCGTCGCGCGGATGGTCGACGTGTACGCGCGCGCGTTCTCGCCCGCGGAGATCGACGAGCTGCTCGCGTTCTACGGCTCGCCCGTCGGCGGCAAGCTCGTCGCGCAGCTCCCGACGCTGATGAACGCGTCGCTCGCGGAGGGCCAGGCGTGGGTCGGCGCGCGGCGCGCCGAGATCAACGACCGCCTCGTCGCCGCGCTCCGCGACGCCGGCGTCGAGGTCGCGCGCTAGGCGAGCGGGCCGGCCCGCACCCGCGTGCGCGCGACGAGGACGAGGGCGACGGCGATGTCGGACGGCGAGCGCACGCGAGCGGGGAGGGGCGCGAGCGCGGTCTCGCTCGGCGCGCGCATCGGGTTCGCGGCGCTCTTCGCATCGGTGCTCGGCGTCGTCTGGCTCGCGGTGCGCGGCGCCGACGAGCTGCACCGCTTCCGCAGCGACGACCCGACCGTCTGGGAGGCGGACATCGCGGCGTTCGAACGCGCGGCGGCCGCGCACCCGCCGCCGCGCGACGCGGTGCTCGTCGTCGGTGCGTCGACGGTCCGCTTCTGGGAGACGGCCGCGGAGGATCTCGCGCCGCTCTCCGTGGTGTGCCGCGGGTTCGGCGGCGCGAAGGTGGGCGACGTCGCGCACTACGCGGAGCGGCTCGTGCGCCCGGCGCCGCGCGCGCTCGTCGTGTCGATCGGCGGCAACGATCTCTTCGACCTCGCGGGCAGCGAGCCGCGCAGCGCCGACGAGGTCGCCGTCTCGCTCGAGGTGCTGCTCGCGCGGCTGCGCGCGCTCGTCGCGCCGGCACCCGTCTACTTCGTCTCGATCCGCCCGCCCATCCTCGATCCCCAGGGACGCGACCCGTCGTCGCAGGTGAACGCGCGCGTGCGCGCCTTCGCGCAGGCGACGGAGGGCGTCGAGTACGTCGACGCGAACCGCGACCTCTACGCGACGAGCGGCCACCTGCGCGAGGGGATGCGCTCGTGGGACCGAAGCCAGCTCTCGCGCGAGGGCTACCGCGCCTGGTCGGCGCCGATCCGCGAGCGCCTCGTGCGCGATCTCGGTCTCGGGCGCGACCGCGCCGCGCCCGCCGACCCCGACGACCCCGACGACCCCGACGCGCCGCGCGCCGACGACGTGCCGCGCGCCGACGACGCGCCGCGCGCGAGCGAAGCGGGATGAGCGACGCTCCGGCGGATCGCGGTGCGGCGCCGGAGACCGCGCCCGAGGCGATCGAGACGGAGCGCCTGCGCGGCGAGCGCGCGACGCCGGCGCACCTGCCCGAGTTCCTGCGCGTCGCCGAGGATGCTCTCGCGGCCGCGACGTTAGGCGGGCGCGCGCCGCGCCCCGTGCTCGAGGAGCGCTTCGCGCGCTGGCTGCGCGAGTGGGACGAGGCGGGCTTCGGCCTGTGGATCTGGCGCGAGCGCGCTTCGGGCGCGCACGTCGGCCACGCAGCACTCCGCCGCGACTCGCGCTTCGGCCCGCGCGACGTCGAGCTCGGCTACGCCCTGCACCCCGACGCCTGGGCGCGCGGCTTCGCGACCGAGGCGGCGCGTGCGCTCGTGGCGGTCGCGTTCGAGCGGCTCGCCCTTCCCGAGCTCGTCGCGTTCACGCTGCCGACGAACGCGGGCTCGCGGCGCGTGATGGAGGCCGCCGGCTTCCACTACGAGCGCGACATCGAGCACGCGGGGCGCACGCACGTGCTCTACCGCCGGTCGCGCGGCGGGTGAGCGTCGGGCGCCGCTAGCGGCGCGCGCGCCGGCATCCCTGTTCGCCGCGCGGCGCCGCGCCGCGCCCGGCCGCGCTCCGTGCGACGCTGCGCGCCGTTCGACGCCGCGCGCACCCGATGCGGCGCGCGCGCGCCCCGGTATGCTCCCGGCCGTGCCCCGCTCGAAGCGCACGTACACCCTCGACGACGCGAACCTGAACGACGCGCTCGACGGGCTGCTCGCCGGCGCCGCCGCGCGCTACGGCAACGACGCCGGTCTCGACCTCGTGCGCGAGATGGTCGTGACGTCGCTGCGCCTGCTGCGCGACGGCGCCGACCGCGGCGACCTGCGGCTCGTGAACAGCGCGCTGAAGGAGCTGCGGCACAGCTTCCGCGTGTTCCGCCCCTACGAGCACGTGCGCAAGGTGGCGGTGTTCGGGAGCGCGCGCACGGCGCCGTCGTCGCCCGAGTGGAAGCAGGCCGAGGCGTTCGCCGAACGCATCGTCGACGCGGGCTGGATGGTCATCACGGGTGCGGGGGGCGGCATCATGGCCGCCGCGCAGGGCGGAGCGGGCCGCGAGGCGTCGTTCGGCGTGAACATCCGGCTGCCGTTCGAGCAGGTCGCCAACCCGACCATCGCGGGCGACGAGAAGCTCATCAACTTCCGCTACTTCTTCACGCGCAAGGTGACGTTCGTGCGCGAGTCGCACGCGATCGTGCTGCTGCCGGGCGGCTTCGGCACGCTCGACGAGGGCTTCGAGGCCCTGACGCTCATCCAGACGGGCAAGAGCGAGCTCCTGCCGGTGGTGTTCCTCGATGCGCCGGGCGGCCGGCACTGGCGCGACTGGCTCGCATTCGTCGAGGGCGAGCTCGCGGCGACCGGGCGCATCGACCGCGACGATCTCGCGCTCTTCCGCGTGACGGACGACGTCGACGAGGCGCTGCGCGAGATCCGGAACTTCTACAGCAACTATCATTCGAGCCGGCACGTGCGCGACCAGCTCGTCCTCCGTCTGCGCAAGGCGCCGACGGCCGCGCAGCTCGCGGAGCTCGAGCGCGAGTTCGCGCCGCTGCTCGGCGGCGAGGGCCTCGCGGTCGGGCCGCCGCACCCGGACGAACGCGGCGAGGTGCCGGACTACGCGCGGCTCTTCCTGCGACCCGACCGGCGCCGCGTGGGCCTGCTGCGCAAGCTCGTCGACCGGCTGAACGAGGAGGTCGCCGAGACGGAGAGCCCGGCGGGCGACGCCGTCGCGCACCAGATCGTGCCCGCCGCGTTCGGCGGCGACGAGCGGCGCTCGCTCGACGACGTCGAGGAAGAAGAAGGGTAGTCGAGGTCCGCCTGCCGGCGCGCCGCGCGGCGCCCGGGGGCGAGGTGATCGCAGTCGATGGGGTGGTGGTCGACCGACCTCGAGCCCAAGCTCGTCACGGTATTCCGGGAAGGCTATTCGGCGCAGGACTTCGGGCGCGACGCGCTCGCGGGCGTCGTGGTCGGCGTCGTCGCGCTGCCGCTCGCGATCGCCTTCGCGATCGCGAGCGGCGTGCGTCCGGAGGCGGGGCTCGCGACGGCCGTCGTCGCGGGCTTCGCGATCTCGGCGTTCGGCGGGAGCCGCGTGCAGATCGGCGGCCCGACGGGCGCCTTCGTCGTGCTCGTCGCCGACGTCGTCGCGCGCCACGGCGTCGAGGGCCTCGCGGTCGCGACGCTGATGGCGGGTGGCCTGCTCGTCGCGATGGCGTTCGCGCGGCTCGGCGACGTGATCCGCTTCATCCCCTATCCGGTGACGGTCGGCTTCACGACGGGCATCGCGGTGATCATCGCGGGCGGCCAGCTGGGCGACGCCCTCGGCATCGCGCTCGACCCGGCGCCGCCGGGCTTCTTCGCGCGCTGCGCGGCCCTCGCCGCGCACGTCGGCGACGCGAACCTCGCCTCCGTCGCGCTCGCCGCCGCGACGGTCGCGATCGTGCAGCTGTGGCCGCGCCTCGTCCCGCGCGTGCCCGGCCCGCTCGTGGCCCTCGTCGCGACGACGATCGCCGTCCACGCCGGCGGCCTCGACGTCGAGACGATCGGGAGCCGGTTCGGCGAGGTGCCGAGCGGGCTGCCGGCGTTCCGCCTGCCCGCGGTCGACCCCGCGATGCTGCGCGAGCTCGCCTCGCCGGCGATCGCGATCGCGCTGCTCGCCGCGATCGAGTCGCTGCTGAGCGCGCTCGTCGCCGACGGCCTCTCGGGCGGCCGACACCGCTCGAACGCGGAGCTCCTCGCGCAGGGCATCGCGAACGTCGCGTCGCCGCTCTTCGGCGGCATCCCGGCGACGGGCGCGATCGCGCGCACGGCGACGAACGTGAAGAACGGCGCGCGCACGCCCGTCGCGGGCATGGTGCACGCGGCGACGCTGCTCGTCGTGCTCGTCGGCGCGGGGCGGCACGCGGGGCTCATCCCGATGCCGACGCTCGCCGGCATCCTGCTCGTCGTCGCCTACAACATGAGCGAGTGGCGCGTCTTCCTGCGGCTCTTCCGCGCGCCGCGCAGCGACGTGCTCGTCCTGCTCGCGACGTTCGCGCTCACGGTCGCGGTCGACCTCACCGTCGCGATCCAGGTCGGCGTCGTGCTCGCGTCGCTCCTCTTCATGCGGCGCATGGCGGAGGTGAGCCGGATCGAGTCGCTGCGCGACGTCGTCGACTACGGAGCGGAGGGCGAGGAGCGGCCGCGCGCGCTGCCGCCCGGCGTCGAGGTCTTCGAGGTGAACGGCTCGTTCTGCTTCGGCGCGGCGCGCACGTTCACGGAGGCGCTGCTCGCGATGCGCGAGCGACCGCCCGTCGTCGTGCTGCGCATGCGCCACGTGCTGGCGATCGACGCGACCGGGCTCCACGCGCTCGAGGACGTCGAGGCGCGCTTGCGCGCACGCGGCGTCGAGCTGCTGCTCTCGGGCGTGCACGCGCAGCCGCGCGAGGCGATGGAGCGAAGCGGCGTGCTCGCGCGCATCGGCGGGGAGCGCGTGTTCGACCGCTACGAGAGCGCGCTCGCGCGCGCGGAGGCGATCGCCTCCGCGGCGCGCGAAGCTCGTTAGTCGAGCGCGCCGCGCGCCGTCGCGTCGACTACCCGCGCATCCACTGCAGCACGAGCATCGCGGTCGCCACGAGCGTGAGCAGCAGCGTGCCGCCGGCGCCGACGAGCCGGAAGATCGACTCGATCGAGTCGGACTTCAGGCCGAGCGCGTGCGCGACGCGCGCCGCGACCATCGCCCCGCCGAGCGCGTGCAGCGAGGTCGCCGACGCGCCGTTCAGCTCGAGCGCGAGCATCATCGTCATGAAGTACGGCACGTACTCGAGGAAGTTCCCGTGCCGGCGCATGGCGAGCAGGAGCTGCGGGTTGCCGGCGTCACCGATCGAGACGCCCGTGCGCCCGCGGATCTGCGCCGGCAGGAACGAGAGCACGCTTCCGAAGACGGCGAACACCGCGAGATAGAGCGTCGTGACGGGGATCGGAACGGGCATGGCAGGACCTCCGGTTCGGCGGCCGCGAGGCGTCGCAGCCGCGAGCGCGCATTCTGCGCTCGAACGAGGCGCGTGGAGAAGCGCCGTCGCGCGGGTCAGTCGAGGGGCGGGTTCCCCGCCACACGTGCCGCGAGGCGCTCGTCGAGCGCTCGAGCGACCAGCGGCGTGATCCGCGCGGCGATCGCGGCGTTGGCCTCCTCCCCGACGTGGCAGTAGTCGAAGAAGCTCGTTCCGACCTCGTCGTCGAGCGCGTCGCGGACATCGTGGAAGGCGGCAAGCCTGTCGAGGTCGGGCCGGCCGGTGACCTCGTCGTAGACGGCCTGGTACAAGGGCTCGAGCGGCGAGAATGCGCTGCGGATCTCGGACTCGACGCGCGTGGGCCGTGCCTTCGACCAGACGACCGGCTGCCAGAAGTGGAGCGCGTCGAAGTCGAAGCGATTCGCCAGCGCTTCGACGATGCGGATGTTGCCCGCGTAATCATCGACGACCGCGCGGGCGAGCGCGGCGCGCTCCGCGGCCGTGCGGGTGGAGGGCGGCGAGAGTGGGTCGCGGCGGCCGAGCCTGCGCAGGATCCGGACGATCGACGAGCGGTCCGCGACGCGTGCGAGCAGCCCGAGCTCGAACCGTTCGAAGTCGATCTGCCGCTTGATCTCGTTCTGCGGGATGCCCGCAACCCCGGACTGATAGGCGGCGAATACGTCGTTCACGCCGTCGTAGAAGACGGCGACGTCGGGGATGTCGCCGCGCCGCAGTTCGAGCGCGAGAGCGATTCGCTCCTGCGTCGACACCCAACCGCTCTGCCCGAAGTTCACCACGCGGACCGGCGGCCCCCCGCGCCGGGCGAGCTCCTTCGCGACGAGCGACGGAATCGTGAAGTCGTCGCGCGCGCCGCGACCCCACGCGGTCGACCCGCCGAAGAAGAACACGCGCAGAGGTGGTTGGCTCGCGGACTTCGGGGGGGGGGGAGACCAGGTGCGACGAATGCCGCGCTCGTCGATGCGGATCAGCTCGCCTTCGAAGGGTCGGGTGACCCAGTACACGTACGGCTCCCACCGCGTCTTCCAAGCCCGCGAGAGCTCGTTGCGGTACGAGGCGAACCAGACGGGCGGCGGATCGGAATCGAAGAGCACGCGCTCGTCGAAGCGCGCGCGATCGAAGCTCGTGCGAACGAGCCCCGCGCGCAGAGCGAGTGACGCGCAGCTCTCGAGCAGCGCAGTGCACGCGAGCGTCGCGCCGGCGAGCAGCCATGCCGTGCGGACGAGCGAGATCCCCGAAGCGAGTCGCATGCCGGGAAGGAGTCTATGCGCACCCGCGGTGGTGGGCGCCGAGAATGTGGCCACCCGGGAGGTATGGGCGCGCCCTGCGGGGTCCGCGCGTGCCCTGCGCGGTCCGCGTGCGAAGTGGCCTGCCTCCCAGGTGGCGAACCGGCTCTGACGGGCTTCCGGGGTGCTGGCTAGGTTGCGCGCCGCGCCCGCTCCGGGAGGTCGCATGTCGCTCACGCTCTACTCGGGCCCGCTCAGCCTGTTCACCGCGAAGGTCCGCATCGCGCTCGACGAGAAGGGGCTCGACTACGAGCGCATCGAGGTCGGCTGGAGCCTGCGCGACCGCTACGAGCCGCATCATCCCGACGTCGTGCGCTTGAATCCGAGGAAGCAGGTGCCCGTGCTCGTCGACGGGGACGTGGTCGTCTGGGACTCGACGCAGATCCTCGAGTACCTCGAGGATCGCTTCCCCGCTCCGGCGCTCTACCCGCGCGACGTCGCTCTGCGCGCGCGCTGCCGCAGGCTCGAGGCGGTGGCCGACGAGCTCGTGTTCCCGCACGTGTGGGCGCGCATCGAGGAGGTCTTCTATCCGGCGCCGCCCGGCGGGCGCGACCCGGAGCGCGCCGCCATGGCCGAGCGCGCGCTGCGCGCGCACTGGGCGGCGCTCGACGCCGAGCTCGGCGAGCGCGAGTGGCTGTGCGACGCGTTCGGCGTGGCCGACATCGCGGTCGGCGTCTTCGCGTTCGCGGCGTCGACGCTCGGCGTTCCGATCGACGAGCGCACGCCGCGTCTTCGCGCGTGGAGCGAGCGGCTCGCGGCGCGAGAGGCCGTCGCGCGCGAGCAGCGGGCGACGAGCGAGTACGTCGCGTCGCTCTTCGCGGGGGGCGGCGCGGCGAGCGCGACGGACGGCGCCGCGGTGCCCGCGCGCGCATGAGCTCCGAGTGCGGGCGGCGCGCTCGCGCGGCGTCGCCTCCGTCGCCTCAGTCGCCGATCGCCCACGCGAGCGGCATGCCCGCGCCGGCGTCGTAGAGGTCGAAGATCTCGAGGCTGCTGAGCGCGCGCTGCCACACCGCGACCTCGTCGATCTCGCCGTCGAACCACTGCGCCTGGTTCTGGCGACCGCCGATGCGGAACTCGTCCTCGCCCGGGTGCGCGTCGCCGAACGGGAACGTCGTGTAGTTCGTGCCGAGCGCCGAGTAGAAGTCGAACTGGAAGGTGACGACGCCGCTCGCGTTCACGACGAGGGCGACCATCCTCCACTCGTCGAGGGGGGCGGGGCCGCCCGCGCCGCGCCACGTCCAGAAGTGCGCGGGTGTCGCGAGCGCGTAGTTCATCGATGCGTCCGCGAAGCGGGCGATCTCGTACTCGCCTTCCTTGCTGACGACGATGCCTCCCGCCGTCGCGTCCGAGCCGGGGCCCGCCGCCCGGAGCCAGGCCACGATCGTGAAGCTCCCCGTCGCCGCGAGCTTCGCGGTGCCGACCGCGTTCGCGACGCGCGCGTAGTCGCCGTTGCCGTCGACGGAGAGCGCGCCGCCGAACGCCCCGGCCGCGACGTGCGCCTGGCCGTGGAACGAGAGGTCGAGCGTCGCGTCGCCGTTCGGCGCGCGGTTCGCGCCCGGCGCGTCCTCGTCGAACGGCCAGTAGGCGAGGAGCCCGGGAAGGGAGCGCTCGAGCGCGTGCGTCCCGACGCGATCCGCCCCGTAGCGGATGCTCGCCGCGATCTGCGCGGGCAGCGACGCGAAGGCGCCCGCCGGGAGCGGCGTGCCGCGCCGCGCCTCGCGCGCCGCGAGCGCGTCGAGGCCGCGCTGCCAGGCCGCCGTCGCCTTGGCGATGCGCTCGTCGCGCCGCGTGTCGTCGCGCTTGCGCAGGTACGCCGACTCGGCCGCATACGCCTTGCGCGCGAGCGCGGCGCCGAGCGCGAATAGCTTCGCGCGCGCAGCGGAGCCGACCTGGCTCTGCACCGGCAGGATGGCGAAGTCGATCGAGCTCGCGACGGCGCCGCTCGCGCTGAAGCGGAACGGCTGCGCGCCGTGGCAGCCGCCGTCGCGCTGGGCCTTCGCGTCGGCGCGGGCGACGCGCGCGTCGAAGCGCGCGGTGGCGTCGGCGAGGCAGGTCGTCTGCTCGGCCTGGGCGGCGCCGGCGCCGGTGCCGCGCGCGAGCGCCTTGTGGTAGGCGGCAGAGCAGCGGATGGCGTCGTTCGTGCGGCGTGCATCGGCCGCGAGACGCCCGGCCTGGCACGCGCGCTGCGCGTCGACGGCGCGCGCGGGCGCAGGCACGACGGCGAGCCCCATCGCGAGCGCGAGCGCGAAGGCCAGACCGCGCAGCGCGAGCGACGACGCGCGGGGAGCGAGCGCCGATGCATGCGGAGCGGGAGCCGGGGTGCGGGGAGCGGGAGCCTGGGCGGGACGGTGCGAGCGCGGCACGATGCCTCCTCCGGTGGACTCCCGAAGCTTCGGTCGAGGTCGCGCCCTCCGGAATCCGCCGGCGGGGCTAGGCCGAACGGCCGACGGGCCTGCGAACGGCCGGGCCCGACTAGCCTCCGAGCCCCCACGCGAGCGGCATGCCCCGGCCGCCGTTGTAGAGGGCGGCGACCTCGTCGCGCTCGAGCGGTCGGTTCCAGACGGAGACCTCGTCGATCTGCCCCTGGAAGAACTGCGGCTGGTTCTGACGACCGCCGATGCGGAACTCGTCCTCGCCCGGGTGCGCGTCGCCGAACGGGAACGTCGAGAGGAAGCTCGTGATGATCGATCCCGATTGCAGGTAGTGGACGGAGACGGAGCCCGCCTCGACCTCGAGGACGACGAGCTTCCACACCTGGAGCGGCGCGACGTCGCCGGCGACGCTCCACGTCCAGAACCTCCCGGGCGCGGCGATCGCGAACTGCGGCCGTCCGTCCGGGAAGCGCGCGATCTCGTACTCGCCTTCCTTGTTGACGATGATGCCGCCGGCGCCCGCGCTCGAGCCCGGCCCGGTCGCGCGGAACCACGCGGCGATGGTGAGCGCGCCCTTCGCCTCGAGGGCCTTCGTGCCGGCCGCGCTCGCGACGCGCGCGTAGTCGCCGTTGCCGTCGAGCGTGAGCGACTCGCCGAAGAGCCCCGGCGACACGCCCGCGTTGCCGTGGAACGTGAGGTCGAGCGCGGTGCCGCCGCCCGAGGGCGAGCGGTTCGCACCGGGCGCGCTCGCATCGAACGACCAGTGCGCGACGAGCCCCATCGCCAGGCTCTCGAGCGCGCGCGTGCCCGCGAGGTGTGCGGCGTGCTCCACGCCGCGGGCGATGTCCGACGGCGCCGACTGGAAGTCGTGCAGGTCGAACGGGGTGCCCTGCTTCGCAGCCTGCTTCGCGAGCGCGTCGAGGGCGCGCTGGTAGCTCGCGAGGGCCTTCGCCGACTTCGCCGAACGCCGCGCGTCGTCGCGCTTGCGCAGGTCGGCGGCTTCGACGGCGTAGAGGGAGCGGGCGAGCGCCGCGGCGATCTTGTGCGCCTTCTCCCCGATCGGGTCCGGCGTCGGCGTGAACGTGTATGCGTAGTAGAGGGCGGACTCGGTCGCCGTCACGATCGCGGCGGCGCGGGTGAACACGCCAGGGTCGGCGCCGCGGCAGCCGCCGTCGCGCGCGGCCTTCGCATCGGCGACCGCGACCTCCGCGTCGAAGCGCGCTCGCGCGGCGTCGCGGCAGGCCGTGGCCGCGGAGTTCGCCTGCGACGAGCTCGCGCCGCGCGAGCGCGCCTTGTAGTAGGCGGCGCGGCACTTCGCGCTGTCGTTGGTATGGCGCGCGTCGGCCCGCAGGCGCGCCGTCTGGCAGGCGAGCTGCCGGTTGCTCGCCTCGGCCGGCGCGGGCAGCAGCATCGCTGCGATCGCGAGCAGGGCGGCGAGCGGCGCGAGGGACGGCGCGAGGGACGACGTTGCGGGGAGCCGGGTCGAGCGGGTCATGGCAGCACCTCCAGGGTCGAGCGGAGGCTATGGGGCGGCCCGGCCCTCCGGAACTGGCGGAGGGGTCTAGGCCGAACGGCCGGGTCGCACTTGCCGCTCGACTGCCGGGCGCGGCTGGCCGAGACGCCGGGCCATGCCTTCGCCGCCCGAGTTCCGCTTCGGTGAAGGGCGCATCAGCGGCGTGCTGTCGTTCGCGCTCGGCGCGCTGTCCGTGCTCGCCGTGCTGTGCTTCCGCTTCCCGGCGCTGCTGACGACGCCCGACGTGCGCGCGGCGGTGCCGGTCGACGCGCTGCGCGTCGTGCTCCTCGTCGCCATCCTGCTCGCCGCCGTGCTCGGCGCGCTGTCGTTCGCGCTCGGCGGCCGTCGGCGGCTCGCGCTCGGCGGCGTCGCGCTCGCGGCGCTCGCCGTCGTGCTCGGTGGCGCATGGGTCGAGACGCCTTCGAGCGTGCCCGCGCGGCGCGGGCTCGGGCTCGACTGGTTCGTGCTGAACCTGCTCGTGCTGGCGCTCGTGTTCGTGCCCGTCGAGCGGCTCTTCGCGCGACGCCCCGCGCAGCGCATCTTCCGCAAAGGCTGGCGCTGCGATCTCGCCCACTTCTTCGCGAGCCATCTGCTCGTGCAGGTGACGGTGCTGCTCGCGATGGCACCCGCGGCGTGGGCGCTCTCGGGCGTCGTCGTCGCGCCGCTGCAGGCGAGCGTGCGCGCGCTGCCGTGGGCCGTGCAGCTCGTGCTCGCGATGCTCGTCGCGGATCTCTTCCAGTACGCCGGGCACCGCGCCTTCCATGCCGTTCCGTTCCTGTGGCGCTTCCACGCGGTGCACCACTCGCCCGAAGAGCTCGACTGGCTCGCCGGCTCGCGCCTCCACCTCGTCGACATCGTGGCGATCCGCGCGCTCGCGTTCGCGCCGCTCTTCTGGCTCGGGTTCGACCCCGAGCCCGTCGCCGCCTACCTCGTCTTCGCGTCGTTCCAGGCCGTCTTCAACCACGCGAACGTGCGCTTCGAGGGGCGCGCGCTCCGCTGGCTGATCGCGACGCCCGCCTATCATCACTGGCATCACGCGAAGGACGCCGACGCCGTCGACGTGAACTTCGCCGCGCACCTTCCGGTGATCGACCTCGTGTTCGGAACGGCGCACGCGCCGGGCGGCTTCCCGCGCGCGCTCGGCGTGCTCGGCGAGGCGCCGCCGCCGACGTGGTGGGGCCAGCTCGTGTGGCCCTTCCGCCGCCCGCGCCGGGCGCGCTGACCGCGCGGTTCGCGCTTGCTCGCGGCCGAGCCTCTCGCCTAGGGTGCGCGCCACACACCCGGCGGGAGTACACATAAGTAATGGGAACGCTCGAAGGACGCCGCGCGCTCGTGACGGGCGGCGGGACGGGGATCGGGCTCGGCATCGCGCGCGAGCTCGCGCGCGCGGGTGCGCACGTCACGCTCGCCGCGCGCCGCGAGGACGTGCTCGCGGGCGCCGTCGAAGCGCTCGAGCGCGAAGGGCTCGGCGGGCGCGTCGCGCGCGTCGCGTGCGACGTGACGAACGAGGACCAGGTCGCCGCGGCCGTCGCGCGCGCGGCCGACGGCGGCAATCTCGACGTGCTCGTCAACAACGCGGGCTCGGCGATGCCGGGCGTCGTGCTCAACATGACGGCCGACGCCTGGCGCTTCTGCAGCGACATCAACCTCGTCGGCCCCGCGCTCTGCACGAAGCACGCCGCGCTCGTGATGAAGGAGCACGGCGGCGGCAGCGTCGTCAACATCTCCTCCGTCTCGGCGACGAAGTACCAGCCCTGGCTCATCGGCTACAACGCGACCAAGGCCGCGCAGGACATGTTCACGCGCTCGGCCGCCGTCGAGCTCGCGCAGCACAAGGTGCGCGTCAACGCCGTGTCGCCGGGCTTCGTTCCGGTGAACGACTTCATGAACGACGTGCGCGACGGCTACCTGCAGATCACGCCGCTGCGCCGCCACGGCCGCCCCGACGACGTCGCGCGCGCGGTGCTCTTCTTCGCGTCGCCCGAGAACGACTGGGTGACGGGCCAGGTGCTCGCCGTCGACGGCGGCCTCTCGGTGCCGCTCATGCTCGACATGGGCGGCACGGCGAAGCTCCTCTACGGCGAGGAGACGATCGCCGCCTACGCCGTCGAGGACTACCGGAGCGCGCCGAAGCGCTGACGCGCGGGCTTCGCTTTACGCGCGGCGGCCCCGCGGCGTAGGGTGCGCGCGCGCCCCTCGCACGGTTCCGCCCGCGGAACGGAGGCCCGCCCATGCCCATCCGGATGGCGCTCCAGATCCCGAACTTCACCTATCCCGGCACCGCGACGTCCGAGATCTTCGATCGCGTGGCGACCAGCGCGCAGACGGCCGAGGCCGCGGGCTTCGATGCCGTGCTGGTGATGGACCACTTCTACCAGCTGCCGATGCTCGGCCCGCCGCACAACGAGATGCTCGAGGCCTATCCGCTGCTCGGCGCGATCGCCGCGCGGACCGAGCGCGTGCGGCTCGGCACGCTCGTCACGGGCAACACCTATCGGAACCCCGCGCACCTCGCGAAGCTCGTCACGACGCTCGACGTCGTCTCGAAGGGCCGCGCGATCTTCGGCATCGGCGCCGGCTGGTTCGAGCCCGAGCACGCGGGCTACGGCTTCGACTTCCCGCCGATCGGCGAGCGGCTCGGCCGCCTCGACGAGGCGCTGCAGATCGCCCGCGCGATGTTCCGCAGCGAGCAGCCGACCTTCAAGGGCCGCTACTACACGACGGAGAACGCGCTCAACGTGCCGCCGCCCGTGCAGGCGGGCGGGCCCGCCGTGCTCGTCGGCGGCACGGGCGAGAAGCGCACGCTGCGGCTCGTCGCGCAGTACGCGGACGAGAGCAACTGGACGTGCGACCCCTCCGAGTTCCCGCGCAAGATGGAGGCGCTCGAAGGGCACTGCGCGGCCGTCGGGCGCGACCGCAGCGAGATCGGCGTGTCGTGGCTCGGCACGCTCGTGGTCGGCGAGACGACGGCCGCGGCCGAGTCGGCGCGCAACGCGTTCCTCGCGGAGCGCGGCATGGACTGGGCCACGCTTCCCGCCGCCGCGCAGGACGCCATCTCGCAGCGGCTCGTGCTCGGCGATCCCGACACCGTCGGCGAGTTCGTGCAGACGAGGATCCGCGGCCAGGGGCTCGACGGCATCGTCGTCAACCTGCCCGCGAACGGACACCGCCCCGAGGCCGTCGAGCTCGCCGCGCGCGTGCTCGCGGCTGCGCTCTGACACCCCCGCCGCACCCGAGGAGGCCCGCATGGCCTACGTGATCGACCCGCGCAAGAACTGGGAGCTTCCCGAGAAGATGCTCGTCGACGAGCGCGACCCGCGCCGTCGCCAGATCCTCGAATGCCTGATCGCGCACTCGAAGGCCGAGTCGAAGCCCGACTTCGAAGCGTTGATGGCGACCGTCTCGCCGCGCGCGCACTACCACAACTACTCGGACACGGCCGACCCGGTGCACAGCCCGAAGGGCAAGGACGGCGTCGCCGCCTACTATTCGATGATCGTCGGCTCGGGCATGAACCACATCGAGCACGCCATCGAGCGCATGTCCGTCGGCCGCGACGTCATCACTACCGAAGGCCGCATGCGCATGGCCTACCCCGGCGCGGTCCTGAAGCTGCAGGGCATCGACGTCCCCGACGAGAACGCGCTCTACGTCTACGAGACCCGCCTGCTGATCGTCTGGGAGTTCGACGACGACGGCCTCGTGCTGTGCGAGGACAGCTACGACGGCGGCGGCCCGAAGTTCGACGGCATCGCGGGAAGACGCGTGAAGCTCGAGGAGATCTGGCGAGCGGGGGCGTAGGCCGCGCGCAGGCCCGCCTACTCCTCCTCCAGCCCGTACACCGCCCGCGCTCCCGCGCTGAGCGCCTTCACCGCCGACTTGCGCGGCAACCCGCGCAGCATCTCGAACGACTTGCGATTGGCTTCGCCGGCGACCCAGCTCGGGCCGTGCGGGAGCCGTTCGAGGCCTTCGCGGGCGACGTCGTCCGCGTCCATTCCGGGCAGGGGGTCAGTGCCGATGAGGGCGCCGCTGCGCTCCATGGCGGGCGTGCGCGTGGCGCCGGCGACGAGGCCGAGGACGTCGACGCCGAAGGGCCGGAGCTCGGCCCAGAGGCCTTCGGCGAGGACGAGGTCGAAGGCCTTGCAGGCGGAGTAGGCGGCGGTCAGCGCCGATCCGACGGTTCCCGAGACCGACGAGAGCAGCACGATGCCGCCGCGTCGGCGCTCGCGCATGCGGGCGCCGAAGTGGTGCGCGAGGCGGACGGGCCCGATGCAGTCGAGCGCGACGAGCGACAGCGCGCGCTCGACCGGCGCGTCGTGGAAGCGCGCGACGCCGTGCGTGGCGCCGGCGTTGTAGACGAGCAGGCCGACGTCGAGGTCGTCCGTCCCGGCCCGGATGCGCGCGAGCGCGTCGTCGGCGGTGAGGTCGAGCGCGAGCGTGCGGACCTCGACGTCGCGGTGTGCGGCGGAGGCCACAGCGCGCAGCTCGCGCGCCGCGGCGTCGAGCGTCTCGGCGCGGCGGGCGACGAGCGCGACGCTCACCCCGGCCGCGGCGATGCGGTGCGCGAACGCGAGGCCGATGCCCTCGGACCCGCCTGCGACGAGCGCCCAGGGGCCGTAGCGGGCGGCGAAGGAGACGGGCTCCGCACTCATGCGCCGACGCGCCTAGCGAAGCGTGACGGCGGTGCCGCTCACGCTGACCATCATCATCCCGCCCTGGGCGCCGACGGTCTCGTAATCGATGTCGATGCCGACGATGGCGTTGGCGCCGAGCTCGTGGGCGCACTGCTCGAGCTCGCGCAGCGCGATCTCGCGCGCGCGGCGGAGCTCCTTCTCGTAGGCCGCCGAGCGGCCTCCGACGATGTCGCGGATGCCGGCGAAGAGATCCTTGAAGATGTTGGCGCCGAGGATCGCCTCGCCGGCGACGACGCCGTGGTACTGGGCGATCGAGCGGCCCTCGATCGTGGGCGTGGTGGAGAGCAGCACGGGCTTCGAGACCTCCTCGTCGCGCGCGGCGCGCGACGCCTAACGGAACTCCGGGATCACCTTCTCGCCGAGGTTGCGGATCGTCTCGAGCGCGGCCCACTGCGGGACGGTGCCCATCTGGATCAGGAACATGATCTCGTCGGCGCCGGCGTCGACGAGGCGGCGGACGTAGCCGCGCGCGTCCTCGACGGTGCCGTAGGCGTGGTTCGGGTTGTAGAGGCCCGTCGACTCGGTGCCGACCGAGATCTTCTCCTCGTGCAGGTAGGCGACGAGCTCCTCGCCGGCGGCCTCGAGCACCTCGCGGTCGTCCATGTCGGCGATCTCCGCGCGCGGCGGCGGCGCCTGGCCGGTGATGTCGTACCAGTGCCGGATGGCCTCGGTGAAGTAGCGCTGCCCGCGGTAACCGATGGCGCGCGCCTTCGCGTTGTCGTCGAGCACGATCGCCGGGCACAGCGCCGAGAGGTGCTCGACGGGGAAGGCCGGGATCTGCGACCGGGGCGTGCGGCGCGCGACGGCCGCGCGGTAGATCTCGTTCTTCCGGGCGACGTCCTCGGGCCCGCCGAAGCCCATGACGAGCGCGCCGAGCCCCCACTCGCCCGCCTGGTTGAGCGTCTCCTCGCGCGTGCACGCGAGGTACATGGGCGGGTGCGGCTCCTGGTAGGGCTTGGGGATCACGGGTCGGGGCGGGATCCGCATCGTCGGGCTGTCGTGCTCGAACACGTCGCTCGCCCACATCTTCGGGATGATGCGCGCGCTCTCCTCGAGCTGCGCGGCGATCTCGTCCATCTCGGTCTGGAAGGCGCCCGCTTCCTGCGGCGTTCCGCCCTTGCCGATGCCGAACTCGACGCGGCCCTTCGACAGGATGTCGAGCATGGCGATGCGCTCGGCGACCTTCACCGGGTGGTTCATGCGGAAGGGCAGGCACACGACGCCGTGCCCGATGCGGATGCGCTCCGTCTTCCCGGCGACGAAGGCGAGGAAGGTCTCGGGCGCGCTCATGTGCGCGTACCACTGCAGACAGTGATGCTCGACGGCCCAGACCTTGTCGAAGCCCATCTCCTCGCCGAGCACGGCCTGCTCGACGCACTCGTGCATCACCTGGAACTCGCCCTTGCGCGAGGCGTCCACCACCTGCGCCTCGAAGATCATCGAGAACTTCATCGCCCGTCGTCCTCTCGTCGGAGGCGAGCGCGTCGACGCCGCGCGACGCGCGTCCGGCTCGCGGCGGCGATCCTACCAGCTAGGCTCCCGCGCATGGCAAGCGGGGGCGCGTCGAACGGTGCGGGCGCGGTCGCCGACGTGCTGCGCGACGTCGAGGCGATCTCGTTCGACCTGTTCGACACGCTGGTCGACCAGGACATGGGCCGGCTCCCGTTCGTCGACTGGGAGGGGCGGCGCGTCCCGTCGACGGCGCTGTCGCTCCACGCGCTCGTCGCCGCCGCGCGCCCCGTTCCCGCCGACGACTTCCTGCGCGTGATGCGCGAGGTCGACCGCGACCTGCGCGAGCCGCGCTTCGCGCAGGGCCGCGAGCTCCCGACGCTCGAGCGCTTCCAGGAGGTCGTGGCGCGGCTCGGCATCGCCGACGAGGCGCTCGCGCACGCGATGACCGACGAGCACATGCGCTGGATCCGCTCGTGCACGACGGCGCCCGCGCACCACGCGCCGCTCCTCGCGCGCCTGGCCGCGCGCCGCGCGCTCGCGCTCTGCTCGAACTTCTCGCACACGGGGACGGCCGTGCGCGTCGTCGAGGAGATGGGCGTGCGCCCGCACCTGCGCGTCGTCGTCGTCTCCGAGGCCGTCGACGCGCGCAAGCCGTTCCCGGCGATCTTCGAGGCCGTGCTCGCCGGCCTCGGCGTCGCGCCCGAGCGCGTGCTGCACGTGGGCGACAGCCTGCGCGCCGACGTCGTGGGCGCGGCGCGGGCCGGCATGCGCACGGCCTGGATCACGCGCCGCGTGAAGGACCGCGCCGCGGCGCTCGCCGCGCACGAGGGCCCGCCGCCCGACGTCGAGATCGCCGACCTCGCCGAGCTCGAGTCGCTGCTCGCCGACTCGGCCGTCGACGCCTAACGAGGCTCGAGCGTCGCGCGGAAGCGGATGGGGATCTCGTTCTCGAGCGACAGCGGGTTGTACCAGCTCTTCGGCTCGCCGATGCCCCACTGCGTGCGGTCGACCGTGAGCTCGCCCTCGACGGTCAGCGGCGACTCGCCGAGCACCGTGAACGCGCCGTCGACGCTCTTCGTCGTGCCGAGCAGCGTGAGGTCGAAGGTGGCGGCGTAGCGCGGATGGCCGCCGGCGTCGGCGCCGTTCGGGCGCGCCGAGTGGACGCGCACCGTCGCGGTCGGGAAGCGCTCGACGTCGAAGAAGTCGGCCGTGCGCAGGTGCTCGTCGCGCTGCTCGATGCCCGTGTCGACGCTCGCGACGTCGACCTCGACGACCACGAAGCTCGCGGGCAGGTCCGCGAGGTCGACGTTCTGCTCGGCGATCGCGAAGCGGTGGAACGCGCCGTTCGCCGTGAGCACGGCGTTCTGGCCGATGAAGGTGATCTCGCCCGGCGGGTCGGCGGCGACGCTCGGCGAGGCGAGCGCCAGGGCGAGGGCCGCGAGGCACGCGCCGACGAGGGCGGTGCGCCCGCGCGAAGTGCGAGCGAGCGGGCCGGGAACGGGGTTCGACGTGCGACGGATCGGGCTCAACGGTGGGCTCCTCTCGGGGGAGGGGGGACTAGCATCCGCGCGCGATGCGCTCCTCGCGAAGCGCGCTGCGGCGCACCTTGCCGGCGTCGTCGCGCAGCGGGCGGTCGACGAGCTCGAAGGTGCGCGGGATCTTGTAGCGGACGAGGCGCTCGGCGAGGTGGGCGCGCAGCGCGTCTTCCGGAATGGGCGGGTGGGCCTCGACGATCGCGTGCAGGCGCTGACCGAGGTCGTCGTCGGGCAGGCCGATCACCGCGCTCGAGTGCACGTTCGGGTGCGCGTCGAGCGCGGCCTCGACCTCGGCCGGGTACACGTTCGACCCGCCCGTCACGATCATGTCGTTGCGGCGGTCGGCGAGGAAGAGGTAGCCCTCGTCGTCGAGGTACCCCATGTCGCCGAGCGACTCCCAGCCGTCGCGCGTCGCGCGCGCCTCGGCGCCGATGTAGCGATAGGTCGAGCCCTGTCCGCCGGGCGGCAGCATGTAGACCTCGCCGATCGTGCCGGTCGGAACGTCGCGCCCCTCTTCGTCGAGGATGCGGATGCGTCGCCCGTGCGTCGGCTTGCCGACGGAAGACGGTCGCACGAGCAGTTCGGTTCCCGTGATCATCGTGCCGCCGATGCGTTCGGTCGCACCGTAGGCCTCGAAGAAGTGCTCGGGGCCGATCCAGCCGATCCACGCCTGCTTGAGCCAGACGGGGCAGGGCGCCCCGCTCGTGTAGACGCTGCGCAGCGACGAGAGGTCGTAGCGGTCGCGCACCTCGGGCGGAAGTCGCCAGATGCGCTGCAGCATCGTCGGCACGAGGTTCACGAACTCGATGCGGTGCTCCTCGATCAGCGCGAGCACGCGCTCGGGGTCGAAGCGCGCCATCAGCACGACGTCGCCGGCGGTGAGGAGCGCGACCATCGCGTTGATGAACGGGCCCGCGTGGTAGAGCGGGCCCGGCACGAGCGCGGTGGTTCCCGGCTGCAGGCCGTAGAAGGGCTCGGACGGGTCGATCTCCGCGGGCACGGCGTCGACGATCACCTTCGGCGTTCCCGTGCTTCCGCCCGACGCGAGCGCCTGCCGGCTCGGCGGCAGGACGTCGGGGAGCGGGCCGTCGTCGAAGCCGCTCGTGTCGAGGCCGGCGGGCAGGCACGGGAGCGCGCCGTGCGCGCCGGGCTCGACACCGACCACGACCTTCGGGTTCGCGCGCTTGAGGATGGCGGCGCGCTCGATGGCCGGCAGCCGCGACGACACGGGCTGCGGTACGGCGCCGAGCTTCCACGCGCCGAACGCGGCCTCGAAGAACCCGATGCCGTTCGGCAGCGCGATGGTCACGAAGTCGCCGCGCTCGACGCCGTGCGCGGCGAGGCAGCGCGCCATGCGGCGCGCCGCGCGTTCGAGCTCGTCGCGCGTCGTCGTGCGGCCCTCGAACACGATCGCGCGCGCGCCCGGGTCGCGCTCGGCGTGCAGCGTCAGGGCGCGACCGTAGGAGTACGTGGGCATGCGCGTCTTCCCGGCTAGAGGACCTCGTCGGGAGCGTCCGACGTCGGCCACGGGGGCGGCGCAGCATAGTCGACGTAGATGGGCGAGGACCACGCGCGCTGCTCGCTCGGCGCGAGGCAGTCGTCGGCGGGATCCATGCCGCACGCGTGCACGCCGGTGCAGCGGCCGGCCTCGTCGACGTCGCAGCGCAGACCGCCCGCGTCGACGACCGGGCTCGGCGCCTCGATCGCGCGCACGTAGTAGAGCGCGTCGCGGGCGGCGCTCGCGAACTCGGGGTCGCCGAAGCGCACGCGGCAGCCGGCCGCGTCGCCGTCGCACGGCAGCACGCGCCACGGATCCTCGACGAGCGCGGTCGGGTCCTCGCCGGGGCGCTGCTGCGGGCGGATGCGCACGACCTCGATGCGCGTGATGGGCCGGCGCACGTCGGTCGGGTTGTAACACTCGTTCGCGCACAGGCGCAGCGCGCGGTCGGCGCCGAGGTCGGCGAGCACGTGCTCGGGGCAGCCGGGGGCCTGCTCGAACGAGCCGACCGCGCGCACCTCGAAGCGCGGCGCGCGGCCCATCGCGACGTGCCCGCCCATCGGCACGCGCGCGCCCGCGTCCGGCGCGTTCACGAGGTCGAACCAGAGCAGGATGCGCGGGCCGCTCGTCGCGTACGTCTCGCGCCGCATCATCGCGTCGAAGACGTCGCCGCGTTCGCGCGAGCGCGCGTGCACGGCGGCGAGCCCCCCCGTCACGAAGAACGAGCCCGAGCGCTCGCCCTCGAGCCAGCTCACGGGGTTCGCGGTGGCGAGGTCGACCGGGCGCGCCTCGGGCGGGCGCTCCGTCGACGGGCGCGCGAGCCGCTTCGTCGACGCCTGCATCGCGGCGTCCGTCATGCGCAGCCGCGCGACCTCCTTGTAGCCCGTGCCCGCGCGCGCGGTGTGCGTGTCGCTCGAGCCGATGAAGCCGAAGCGGAAGCGGTCGAGTCCGCCGTGCGCGTCGCCGCCCTCGAAGTCGCGCAGCGCGAGCATGTACTGCACGGAGCCGCGCGGTCGATAGTTGAACGCGGGCTGGAAGCAGTCGCGACACTGGCCGGCGTCGAGCCACTCGTCCGGGCGGGCGCCGGGAACCGCGAGGTGGCCGGCCGCGCTGCCGGCCTCGGCGTAGTAGCGGCGCGCGTCGGCGGCGCGCTCGTCGCACACGGCGTCGGTCTCGCCCGCCTCGATGCAGCGCGCGCGCACGAGCTCGCCCGCGCGCTGGCAGCCGGGGAGGTAGTCGCGCGTCGCTTCGGGGCACGACGCGCGACCGTCGGCGTCGAGGTCGACCTCCTTCCACCGACGCAGCTCCTCCGAGTTGCCGTGCCCGGAGTACACCTCGACGAGGCGCTGGCGCGACGGGTCGCGGAAGTGCGCGGCGACCTGCTTGTCCCAGCTCGCGCCCTGCGGCGTGTACATGCCCCACGTCGTGCCATGCGGGACGACGAGCGACGGCACGTTCCAGTCGTCGAGCTTCGCGAACAGCTCGGCCGGGTCGGCGGCGGACTCGCGGCAGTCGAGCGGGAGCTCGCGCTCGGGCACGTCGCTCGGGCACGCGGGCGTCGCGGCCACCTCGCGGTTGAACGCGATCAGGTCGTTGTACTCCCAGCCCGCGACGAACGGGAAGAGGCCGACCTGCAGCGGCCCGGGCCGCGCGCGCTCGAAGAAGTTCGCGGGCGAGCTCGCCGAGATCGGGCGCGCGGGGATCGACGCGTCGTCGAGGTCGCGCAGCACGACGTTGCGGTGGCCGAAGTGGTTCTCGCGCGACGTCCCCATCTGCGTCCACTCCCAGCCGAGGAACGGAACGAGGTCGGGGGCGTCGCCGGCGCGCGCGACGGCGTCGCACTGGCGGATCGCGTCGATCGTCTCGCGCCACTTGCGCGGCGTCGAGGCCTCCGCGTGATCGTTGATCGAGAAGAAGTCGAGCGCCGAGCAGAAGCGCGCGAAGTCGCAGGCGTCGGACACGGTGCTCGCGCCCTCGCCGACCATGCCCGGCAGCCCGAGCAGGAACGCGTCGTTCGAGAAGCCCGTGTGGACGTGGAGGTCACCGAAGACGATCTGGCCGTCGTCGTCTCGCGCGCCGACGCCGCGCGCGCTCGCCTGCTGCGCTTCGATGCGCGCGGTGACGACGGCGGCGGGCCGCGCGGCCGCCGTGGGCGAGCCCGCGTGCACGAGCCGTCCGAAGCGCCCGGTTCCGACGAGGTAGAGGAACGCGACCGCCAGGACGACGACGGCGATCGCGACGCGCGCGACGATTCGCATGGCTTGCTCCTGGAGCGACGAGCGACGAACGGCCGGGCCGCGAGGCGGCGCGCGCGCCCGGTGCCACCGCGCGGCGGCTCCGCTCTGCGCGCGCGATTGACACTGCGGAGCCGCGTCGCTTCACTGCGCGGCATGACGACCGAGGGCGACGCCGCCTCCGTGGCGCGACGGCTGATCGACTGCGTGACGCGCGGCGACCTCGACGGCGTCGACGCACTCTATCACGACGACATCCGCTGCTGGCGCAACCTCGACGGGCGCGAGCTCGTCAAGAAGCAGGCGCTCAAGATCGTGCGCTTCCTCGGCACGCTGCAGGGGCTCCGCTACGACGACGTGCGCATCGCACCGACGCCCGGCGGCTTCGTGCAGCAGCACACGCTGTGCTGCACCGGACCGAAGGGCGAGGACGTGCGCGTGCCCGCGTGCCTCGTCGCGCGCGTCGACGGTGGGCGCATCGTGCGCATCGACGAGTACGTCGACTCGGCGGCGATGGCGCCGCTCATGGGCTGAGGCGCGGCGCGCGCCGCGGCGCCTCACGCGACGACGCCGTCCCTCCGCAGCGCGGCGACCGCCTCGGCGCCGATCCCGATCTCGCGCAGCACCTCGTCGGTGTGCTCGCCGAGCGCGGGCGCGAGCCGCCGGACGCTCGCGGGCGTCGCCTCGAAGCGCGCGACCGGTCGCGCGTGACGCACGCGGCCCGATGCCGGGTGGTCGCTCACCAGCAGCGTCTCGTTCCACCGCACCTGGTCGAGCGCCTCGACCTCCTCGAGCGCGGTCACCGGCGCGTGCGGGACGTCGTGGTCGCGAAGGCGGGCGCAGAGCGCGGCCGTCGTCGCGCCCGCGGTGCGCGCCTCGAGCTCGTCGCAGAGCGCGCCGAGGTGCGTCATGCGCTCGGCCGCGCGCGCGAAGCGCGGGTCGCGCGCGAGCGCCTCGTCGTCGAGCGCGCGCGCGCACGCCGCGAACATCGCGTCCTGCACGAGCGAGATCATGACCCAGCCGTCCCGCGTGCGGAGCAGGCGCAGCCAGGCGTTCTTCGCCGTGCGCTCGTCGCCGACGAACGTGCGGTGCTGCATGACGTCGATCCACAGGAACGCGACGCCCGTGTCGAGCATGTTGAGGCGCACGTGCTGGCCGCCCGCGCCTCGTTCGCGCGCGAGCAGCGCGGCCGTGATCGCCTGCGAGGCGACGAGGCCCGTCACCTTGTCGACCACGGAGTTGTGCACGAGCTCGGGGCGCCCGTCGTCGCCGGCCTGGCTCGCCGCGTAGCCCGCCGTCGCCTGCAGGATGCTGTCGAAGGCCGGGCGCCGCGCGAGCGGCCCGCTGTCGCCCCACGCCGAAAGCGACACGTAGACGAGGCGCGGGTTGCGCGCGCGCAGCGCGTCCGCGCCGATGCCGAGGCGGTCGGCGACGCCGGGTCGATAGTTCTCGACGAACACGTCGGCGCCGTCGGCCAGACGGTGGACGACGTCGACGCCGCGCGGATCGCGCAGGTCGACGACGATCGATCGCTTGTTGCGGTTGACGGCGTGGAAGGTCGCGGCGATGCCGCCGCGCGAGATGCCCGAGACGCGCATCGTGTCGCCCGTGCCGCCGGGCACCTCGATCTTGACGACGTCGGCGCCCTGGTCGCCGAGGATCATCGTGGCGAGCGGGCCCGAGAACATCGCCGTCGTGTCGAGGATGCGGATGCCGTCGAGCGGGCCGGGCACGGGGAGCCTCCCTTCGCAGGCTATCACGCGCTCGACGGCGCGTGATAGCCTGCGGCCGCGCCGCGCGCGCGGCGAAGCGAGACGAGGGGGGTACCGCGCCATGACCGAATGCATCGACGCCGGAGCGAGCCGCTCGCGGTCGCACCGGCGTCGCCTAACGATCGCTGCGGCGCTCGCGCTCGCGTTTGCCGCGGTGGCGTGCGCCTCGCCGGGCCCGCGCACCGGTGCCGCCGCGCCGCGCGGCTCGCTGCTCGTCCTGCTCACGAACGACGACGGCTACCTCTCGCCCGGCATCCGCGCCGTGCGCGAGGCGCTCGAGGCCGCCGGCCACGACGTCGTGATGGTCGCGCCGCTCGAGAACCGCAGCGGCGCCGGCTCGAGCACGACGACGGGCGGCACGCTCGAGCTGCGCGAGCAGGGCCCGAAGACCTGGTCGGTCGGCGGCACGCCCGCCGACTCGGTGCGCGTCGGCCTCGACGTCGTCCTGCGCGGCCGCACGCCCGACCTCGTCGTCTCGGGAGCGAACTTCGGCCAGAACGTCGGGCCGTCGACGCTCGCCTCGGGAACGGTCGGCGCCGCGCTGACGGCGATGCAGGCCGGGATCCCGTCGATCGCCGTCAGCGTCGCGATCGATCCCGAAGAGGCGCGCGCCGAGCCGCGCTTCGCGAGCACGCTCGCCGCGTTCGACGACGCCGCCGCGCTCGTCGTCCGCCTCGTGCGCAGGCTCGACGCGTCGCGCGCCGACGACGGGTCGCTCCTTCCGCCCTTCGCGTCGCTGAACCTCAACTACCCGGCGCGCGAAGCGTCCGCGGTGGCGGGCCTCGCATGGGCGGCGATCGGTCGCAGCGAGGGCTTCCGCTTCGGCTACGAGCGACAGGAAGGCGCGGCCGACACGCTGCGCGTCGTGTTCCGCCCGACGAACGACGGAGAGTCCGTCGCGCGCGCCGACACCGCGCTCCTCGCCCGCGGCTATGCGACGCTCACCGTCCTCGACGGCGACCTCGCCGCGCCCGACGAGGTGCGCGAGCCGGTGCGACTCCGACTCGAAGGCATCGCGCCCTAGCACCGCACCGCGGCGCCGCGCTCCGCATTCGCACGGCCGGGGCCCGATGGCCGCCCGGCCGGACGCGATGCGAGATCGACACCGTCGTCAGACGGCGTCGCGGGCGCCCGCGAGGTCGGCCATGAGGGCGAGCGCCTCGTCCTGGCGCGCGCGCACGGTGAGACCCGTCGCGCCGCAGCCCTCCCAGCGATCGCGATAGAGCTGCTTGATGCGATCGACCGGACCGATCAGGCCGCCTTCGTCGACGTAGTCGTCGGGCACCGCCTCGATCGCCTCCTGTCGCTGGCCCGCGAGGAAGAGCTCCTGGATGCGCTGCGCCGCTTCGGGCCAGCCCTCGCGCTCCATGCGCTGCTTGTGGAAGTTCATCTTCTCGTGCCCCATGCCGCCGACGTAGAGCGCGATGAACGGCTTCTGCGCGGCGAGCGCGGCCTTCACGTCGTTCGTGATCTCGACCGAGCAGCCCGCCTGGATCTCGAAGTCGGCGAGCGACTTGCCGCCGCCCGCGCGCGCGAAGCCCTCCTCGAGGAGCGGGCGGAAGCGCTCCATCGCGCCGGGCCGGAAGCCGAACGGGAGCCAGCCGTCCGCGAGCTCGGCGGTGAGGCGCACCGTGGCGTCGCCGCCCGTGCCGAGCCAGATCGGGATGTCCGGGTTCGCGTGCAGGATCGACTTGAGCGGCTTGCCCATGCCCGATGCGTCGGGGCCCGCATAGGGAAGCTGGATCTGCCTGCCGTCGTGGCGCACGGGGCCTTCGCGCTTCCAGACCTTGCGGATGATCTCGACCGTGTCGCGCAGCTTGTGCACCGGGCTGCCCCACGGCCGTCCGTACCAGCCCTCGACGATCTGCGGGCCCGAGAGCCCGAGGCCGCAGATCGCGCGTCCCGGCGCGAGCGCGTCGAGCGTCGCGAAGGACATCGCGGTCGAGGCCGGCGTGCGCGCGTCGACCTGCGTGATCGCGCTGCCGAGCCGGATGCGCGTCGTGTGCGCGGCGAGGAACGCGAGCGGCGTGATCGCATCGGAGCCGTAGGCTTCGGCCGACCACACGGAGTCGTAGCCGAGCGACTCGACATAGCGAATGCGCTCGAGCGGGATGCGAAGCGTCTTCTCGTCCCACTGGATCTGGATGCCGAGCTTCATGGCGTGCTCCTCCGCGCGTGGCGGCGCATGGTACAGTGCGGCGCTCGCGGCCGGGCCGGCGAACGCGCCGTCGTCGGAAGTCGCGAAGGAATGCAGCGAAGGGACGCCGCGAACGCGGAGGGCGCGCGCAGTGCCGGGGCAGCTCGAGGGCAGGGTCGCGCTCGTGACCGGCGGGAGCCGCGGCATCGGCGCGGCCATCGCGCGGCGCTTCGCGGCCGAGGGCGCCGCCGTCGCCGTCACCGCGCGCAGCCTCGACACGAACCCCGATCACCTTCCCGGCAACCTCGCCGACGTCGTCGCGGACATCGAGGCGCGCGGCGGCCGCGCGTTCGCCGTGCGGGCCGACCTCTCCGATCGCGACTCGCGCCTGCGCATCGTGCCGCAGGTGCGCGAGGCGCTCGGCGAGGTGGACGTGCTCGTGAACAACGCGGCGGCCTCGCTCTATCGCCCGTTCGACCGCCTCTCGCATCGCTCGCGCGCGATCGCGTTCGAGATCAACTGCCACGCGCCGTGGGATCTGTGCGAGCAGGTCGTGCCCGCGATGCGCGAGCGCGGCCGCGGCTGGATCGTCAACGTGTCGACGGACGTCGCGCGCGCGCCCGACGGCCCGCCGTATCCCGCGTTCCACGAGAGCGGCGGCGTGCTCGCGTACGCGACGAGCAAGGCCGCGCTCAACCGGCTGACCGTCGGGCTCGCGGCGGAGCTCTTTCGCGACGGCATCGCCGTCAACGCGATCGAGCCGGTCGCGATCGTGATGACGCCGGGCGTCGCCGCGCAGGATCTCCCGCTCGAGGGCCACGTCGTCGAGCCCGTCGAGGCGATGGCGGAGGCCGCGCTCGCGATGTGCACGGAGCCCGCGAGCGCGCGAACCGGGCTCGTCGTGAAGGCGACGCCGTTCCTCGAATCGATCGGGCGCGCGGTGCGCGCGCTCGACGGCGGCGCGTTCCGCGCGGAGGGCTGAGCACGCGATGCGCTACGGCATGACGATCCCGCTCGAGAAGGTGCCGCTCGTCGCGCAGCGCGAGTGGGTGCAGGAGACGGAGCGGCTCGGCTTCCAGGACGTGTGGTCGAGCGAGGCGACGCAGTTCGACGGCTTCACGCCGCTCGCACTCGCGTCGCAGTGGGTGTCGACGCAGCGGCTCGGCTGCGCGGCCTTCCCGGTGCAGACGCGCGGCCCGGGCCTGCTCGCGCAGAGCGCGGCGACGATGACCCACGCGGCGCCCGGGCGCTTCGTGCTCGGGCTGTGCGGCTCGTCCGAGCCGATCGTGTCGTGGTGGAACGCGCGCCCGTTCGAGCGCCCGTACTACCACGTGCGCGACACGATCCGCTTCCTGCGCCGCGCGTGGACGGGCGAGCTCCTGACCGAGGACTTCGGGAGCTTCGCGGTCCGGTACTACAAGCAGCGCATCCTGCCGGTCGAGCCGCCGCGCATCCTCGTCGCGGGCCTGCGGCAGGGGATGATCGAGCTCGGCGCGCGCGAGGCCGACGGCGTCATCCTCAACATGATGTCGCCCGAGGACGTCGCGAAGGTGGTGCCGCTCGTGAAGGCGCACGGCGCGGACAAGGAGGTCGCGCTGCGCGTGACGATGTGTCCGACCGACGACTACGCGCGCGGCATGGCCGTCGCGAAGGGTTGGTCGGTCGGGTACGTCACGGTCTCGACCTATCGCGCGCAGCAGGAGTGGCTCGGCCGCGGCGACATGATCGCCGAGACGAACGCGCGCTGGGCGAAGGGCGACCGCAAGGGCGCGTTCGAGGCGCTGCCGGACGAGATGGTGCAGACGGGCTGGTTCGTCGGCACGCGCGCCGAGTGCCGCGCGCGCCTCGACGCCTACGCGAAGGCGGGCCTCGACACGATCATCCTCTCCTACCTCGAGGCGGTGAGCGACCCGTGGGACGTCGTCCGCGACCTCGCACCGCCGGCGCCCGGCGCCGACTAACAAGGACGCGGAGGAGCGCGCGTGCGAGCCGTCCGCCGCACCGAGGCCGGCATCGAGGTCGTCGACGTCCCCGCGCCCCTCGCGGGCGAGGGCGTCCGCGTGCGCGTCCGCGCCGTCGGCATCTGCCAGACGGACGTGAACCTCGCGCGCCTCGGGCCGCTGCCGCAGACGCTCGGCCACGAGTTCGCGGGCGAGCTCGCGGACGGCACGCCCGTCGGCGTCGAGCCGCTCGTCCCGTGCGGCGCCTGCGAGCCCTGTCGCCGGGGCGACTACCAGTGGTGCGAGCGCGGCTTCGCGATGATCGCCGGCATCGGCTTCGACGGCGGCATGGCCGACGAGGTCGTCCTTCCCGCGCGCTGCCTCGTCGCGCTGCCGCGCGGCCTCGAGGCGCGCGACGCGTGCCTGATCGAGCCGCTCGCCGTGAACCTGCACTCGCTCGCGCTCGCGCGCTTCGAGCCCGCGCAGCGCGTGTGCGTCGTGGGCGCCGGCATCACGGGCTTCGGCCTGCTCGCGGCGGCCGCCGCGAAGGACCGCGGCGCGCGCGTCGACTTCGAGCCCGCCGGCGACTCGGGCGGCGGGGCGATGCGCGACGCGGCGTGCGCGGCCGCCGCGGCGCTCGGCGTCGGCACGGCGCCCGAAGGCGCGTACGACCTCGTGATCGAGGGCGACGGCGACGAGTCGTCGATCGCGCGCGCCGTCGAGCGCTGCCGGCCCGGCGCGACGCTGCTGCTCGTCGCCGGCTACTACTCCGACAAGACGTTCCCGACCGTGCCGTGCGCGATGAAGGAGCTGCACATGGTCTGGGGCACGCTCTACGGCCATCACGCCGCGGGCCGCGCGGTCGAATCCGCCGCGGCGCTGCTCGCGCGCACGCCTGCGATCGCGCGCGCGCTCGTCACGCACCGCATGCCGCTCGACGCCGCGCGCGACGCGTTCGCGCTCGTCGAGAGCGACGCGCCGAGCCTCAAGGTCGTGCTCGAGCCGTGAGCGCGCGCGACACGAGCGACGCGCGCGACGCGCGCTCGGCGCGCGAGGTGCGAGAGGACGCGCTCGCTCCGCTCGTGTCGCTCGTGCGGAGGGGCGACGACTGGGCGCACCCCGACCCGGGCGGCGAGGTCACCGTCTACGTGAAGGGCTTCCTCGCGCGCGGCGAGGAGCCCGACCACTTCGAAGGCTGGCTCGCGAGCCACGGCGAGGCCGCGACGCGCTGTCGGTGGTCGCCCGATGCGCTCGGCTATCGCTGGCCCTCGGGCCGCGTCGGCCCGCCGCCCGTCCCGCTGGCATCCGCCGCGAAGATCGCCGTCGACGTCGTGCGCAGCCTGTCGAAGGCGCGGCGCTTCCACGTCGGCGCGGCCGTCGCGATGACCGCGGGCGAGGAGCTCGCGCGCCTCGCGCTGCGCTTCGTCGGCGAGTACCGCGCCGCGGAGCGCGCGGCCGCCGAGCGCGCCGACGCGCTCGCTGCGGCGCTCGGCGCGCTCGCCGAGCGGCACGCGCGCGTGCGCGTCGTCGCGCACTCGCTCGGTGCGCGCCACGCGATCGAGGCCATCGCGAGCCTGCCCGCGAGCGCCCGCCCGCACGAGGTGCACCTGTGCGCGCCCGCGTGTCGCGAGGACGACGTCGCCTCCGCGCTCGGGTCGCTCGCGCGCGAGCGCGCGCACGTCTACTTCGCACCCGGCGACCTCGTGCTGCGCACGGGCTTCGCGCTCCTCTCGGGCGGCGCGGCCATCGGCGCCGCGGGCCTCGCGCGCGCGCACCCGGGCCTCGAGGCCTGGGACGTCTCCCAGCACTTCGAGTTCTGGGTCCACGGCCAGTACCAGCGCGCGTTCGGCGCGATGGCGCGGTAGGCGAGCGCGCGCGAAGACGGGCCCGACGCGCCTCTGCACCGAGTGCATGCCGCGGTTGGCTGCAGCGCGCATTCCTCGCACTCGGATACGGTTGGATCGCAGGGCTGCGTGTCGCGGCGTTCCGGCGGATCGCTCCGGGAGCGGACGCCGCAGGGATCGCAGCGCACCGAGTGATCGCCCGCCGCACGCGCCCGTGCCGGAGGCCGCGATGTCCGACCGCACCTCGCTCTCCGATCGCATGCTGAAGCGCGCCGTGCCGCGGCCCGTTCCCGGGTTCGCGCCGGAGCCCGTCGCGCTCGGCGACGGCCTCTTCGCGCTCGACCGGCGGCTGCGGCACTTCGGTGTCGCGCTGCTGCCGACGCGCACGACGATCGCGCGGCTCGCGGACGGCGCGCTCGTCGTGATCTCGCCCCCGCCGCTCGCCGACGGCGCGACGCGACGCGCGATCGACGCGCTCGGGCGCGTCGCGTGGATCGTGGCGCCGAGCTCGTTCCACTACCTCTACGCCGGCGACTTCGCGCGCCACTACCCGGATGCGCGGCTCGTCGGTGCGCCCGGGCTCGGCGCGCGCGCGCCCGGGCTCGCACTCGACGCGGAGCTCGTCGCGCCGCCCGCCGCGTGGTCGGGCGTGCTCGACACGGCGCTGCTGCGCGCGCCGCGCGGCGTCGCCGAAGTGCTCTTCTTCCACGCGCCGTCGCGCGCGCTCGTGCTGACCGACCTGGCCTTCCACGTGACGCACTACCCGCGCGCGCTCGATCGCCTCGTCTGGCGGCTCTCCGGCATCCCGCGCGGCTTCGGCCCGGGTCGGACGACGCGAGGCCTCCTGCTCGGCGATCGCGCCGCCGCGCGCGAAGCGCTGCGGCGCGCGCTCGCGTGGCCGTTCGAGCGCATCGTCGTCGCACACGGCGAGGTGCTCGAGCACGGCGCGCGCGCGGCATTCGAGCGCGCGTTCGCGGCGTGGCTCGAGGACTAACGAAAAGTCTTGCCTTCGGGCTCTCGCCGTCGTCAGGCTGTGCGGCCGCGACGGTTCGCGGTCGACGCCCGTCGGCGAGGGTGCGAATGCGCATGGCCTTCCCGAGGATCGCGATCCGGCTCGCCGCGGCGACGACCGTGTCCAGCGTACTGCTCGGCTGCGTGGCCGCCGGCCCCTCCGACCCGCCGGGATGGATCCGTCGCTGCGAGCGCGACCTCCAGGATCCCGCCGCCGACGAGTTCCAGAAGGCCGCCGCCGCCGCGATGATGCAGGCGCTCTACGACGACGTGGGCGCCTGTCGCAGCACGTATCCGGAGCACGAGCCCTTCCTGCTGTACCTGCTCTACGGGCGGGACGGAAAGCTGATCGACAGCTACGCGGATCCTCCGACGGTCGCGTCGCGCTGCTTCCGGTTCCGGGCGCCGGACGTCGATGCGCGTCCGCCGGGCAACCAGCACTGCTTCCGATTCGGGCTCAGCGGAGAGCGCGGTCCGCGACACCACGAGCCCGAGTCGCGCGAGTGAGCAAGCGCGCCGAAGCTCTCACGAGATCGCCGACCGGACTGCGCGCGCGCGCGTGAGGTGCGCGGACATGGCGTCGAGCCAGCCGTCCGTGTCCTCGCGGTGCGGGTGGTGGCCGGCGTCGGCGAGGTCGACGCGGACGGCGCCCGGGATGCCGCGGGCGAGCGCGTCGGCCCCGGAGAGGAAGCCCTCGTCGTCGAGGCCGACGAGGACGGTCGTCGGCAGCGCGAGCTCGTGCAGGCGCTCGACGACCGGGGCCTGGCGCACCATCGCCAGGCCGAGCGCGCCGTAGGCGACCGGGTCCATCGAGCGGTAGCGGTGGCGCTGGTGCGGCACGTACGCGTCGGCCCACTTGCGCGCCTGGCGGTCGGACGGCGCATCGGACGGGCGCTCGCGCGCGATGCGCTCGACGAGCGCCTGGAAGAACGCCATGCCGCGCTCGACGGCGATCGCGCCTCCCTTCTCGAAGGTCGCGGCCGCATAGCCCTCGGGCGCGAACGGCGCCGTGCTCATGAGGACGAGCGATGCGAGCCGGCGCGGGTGCGCGAGCGCGAAGCGCAGCGCGACCATGCCGCCGAGCGAGTGCCCGAGCAGGTGGCAGCGCGCGACGCCGAGGCCGTCGAGGAAGCGCGCGAGGTCGGCGACGAGCCGGTCGAACGAGTAGGCGGCGGCGTCGCCCGCGTGCGTCGAGTCGCCGTGCCCGCGCAGGTCGGGCGCGAGCACGCGCAGGCCCGGCTCGCGCAGCGCGAGGAGCGGCATCGCGGGCAGGAAGTCGTCGCGGTGGCCGGTGAGACCGTGCACGAGCACGAGCGGCGCTCCGCCACCGGCGTCTTCGCCGGCTCCGATCTCCGAGTACGCGACCTCGACGTCGCCGAGATCGGCGCGGCGGACCCGGGGAACGAGCGCTCGACGCGGGGCGCGGTCGTCCGGCATGATGCTCCCTTCGGTGCGAGCGGCGCATGATAGGCGATGGCCGCGCCCGCGTGACGAGGTGTCGGGAGCCGCGCGATGAGTCCGTCCGATCGATCCCTGCGCGGCAAGGTCGCCGTCGTGACGGGCGCCGGCCCGGGCATCGGGCGCGCGACGGCGCTCGCACTCGCGGCCGACGGCGCGAGCGTCGTGGTCGCTGCGCGCCGCGCCGCACGGCTCGGCGCGCTCGCGGACGACGTCGCGCGGGCGACCGGCGCCCGCTGCCTCGCGGTGCCGACGGACATCGCCGACGCGGCGTCGCGCGCCGCGCTCGTCGAGCGCGTCGCGGCGGAGCTCGGGCGCGTCGATGCGCTCGTCAACGTCGCCGCCCACGGCGGGCCGCGCGCGCGCGTCGCCGAGACCGACTGGGACGCCTACCTCGAGGCGGTGCGCGTCAACGTCGTCGCCACGATGTCGCTCTGCGGGCTCGCCGCGGAGCGCATGCGCGCGGCGGGGACGGGCGGGTCGATCGTCAACATCGGCGCGCTCAGCTCGACGACGATGCTCGCGAAGATGGCGAGCTACACGACGACGAAGGCCGCGATGGTGGTCGCCTCGAAGACGATGGCGCGCGAGGTCGGGCCGGCGGGCATCCGCGTGAACGTCGTGACGCCCGGGTTCACGACGGGCGCGCCCCTCGACGCGATGTTCGCGCAGATGGCGGCGCGCACGGGCGGCGACGCGGCCGAGCTGTCGGCGCGCGCCGCGCGCGAGGCCGCGCTCCACCGCCACGTCGACCCCGAGGACGTGGCCGAGGCCGTGCTGTTCCTCGCGTCGGAGCGCGGGCGCGGCGTGACGGGCGTCGAGCTGCACGTGAACGCGGGGCTCTGGATCGGCTAGCGGGCGCGCCGCGCTCGCGACCGCCCGGCGCGCCGAGCGGCTGCCGCGCACGCCGGCGCCGCGGCGCTTGTGGAATCGCCGCGGCGCGCGAGAATGCGCGCCGCCCGACGCACCGGAGGAGCCGACGCCCGTGACGACCCTGTTCGATCCCGTGACCCTCGGCCGCATCGCGCTGCGCAACCGCGTCGTGATGGCGCCGATGACGCGCTCGCGCGCGGGCGCCGACGACGCGCCGACCGACCTCGTCGTCGAGTACTACCGGCAGCGCGCGGGCGCGGGCCTGATCGTCACGGAGGGCATCTATCCGAGCGTCGACGGCAAGGGCTACTGCCGCACGCCCGGGCTCGTGACGGCGCCGCAGGTCGCGGGATGGCGGCGCGTGTGCGAGGCCGTGCACGGCGAGGGCGGGCGCATCGTCGCGCAGCTCATGCACTGCGGGCGCGTCTGCCACCGCGACAACAAGCCCGCCGGCGCCGAGACGGTCGCGCCCTCGGCGGTGCGCGCGCGCGGCGAGATGTTCACGGACACGGCCGGCATGCAGCCGTTCGACGAGCCGCGCGCACTCCGCTCCGACGAGATCCCGGGCGTCGTCGCCGAGTACCGCCGCGCGACCGAGCGCGCCTACGAGGCGGGCTTCGACGGCGTCGAGCTCCACTGCACGAGCGGCTACCTGCCCGCGCAGTTCCTGTCGACGGGCACGAACCGCCGCGACGACGCCTGGGGCGGCTCGCTCGCGAACCGCATCCGCTTCCCGGTCGAGGTGCTCGACGCGATGGCGGGCGTCGACGGCGCCGACCGCGTGGGCTTCCGCATCTGCCCGGGCAACCCGTTCAACGACCTCTCGGACGACGACCCCGAGGAGACGTTCCGCGCCTTCCTCGGCGCCGTGCGCGGCAAGGGGCTCGCCTACTGTCACGTGATCCGCCTGCACGACACGCCGCTCGACAACGTCGCGCTCGCGCGCGAGTGCTTCGGCGGGCCGCTCGTCCTGAACGACTCGTACGAGCTCGCCGAGGCGCAGCAGGCCGTCGCGAGCGGCGTCGGCGAAGCGGTCGCGTTCGGACGCGCCTTCATCGGGAACCCGGATCTCGTCGAGCGCCTCCGCACGGGCGCCGAGCTCGCGCGCTTCGACCCGAAGCGCCTCTACACGCCCGGGCCGGAGGGCTACACCGACTATCCGCCGCTCGGCGGCTGAGGCGGTGGGCGTGCGCGGCGCCTGCGCGACGGCCGCGCCGGGGGCGTCGCTCTCGCGCACGGCCGCGCTCGCGACGGCCGTCGGCGTCGCGGTCGCCGCCGCCTTCGCCCGCGCCCTCGCTTGCGACTTCTTCCAGATCGACGACTACGACCTCGTGCTCCACAACGAGCACGTGATGCGCGGGCTCTCGCGCGAGGGCGTCGCGTGGGCGTTCGCGAGCCCGCTCGTCGGCAACTGGACGCCGCTCGCGTGGCTGTCGCACATGGCCGACGTGTCGCTCTTCGGCGCTCGCGCGGCCGGCCACCACGCCACGTCCGTGCTGCTGCACGCGGCGACGGCGGCGCTCGTGTTCGCGTTCCTCGCGCGCGCGACCGGCGCACCCGTGCGCAGCGCGCTCGCCGCGCTGGCGTTCGCGCTGCACCCGATGCGCGTCGAGTCGGTGGTGTGGATCGCCGAGCGCCGCGACGTGCTCTCGGGCTTCTTCGGCGCGGCGACGCTGTGCGCGTGGGGCGCCTACGCGCGGGCGCGCCACGCGCGCGCCTATGCGGCCGCCCTCGCGCTCGCGGCCATGGCGATGGCCTCGAAGGCGACGCTCGTGACGCTCCCGTTCCTGCTCCTGCTCGTCGACGTCTGGCCGCTCGGGCGCGCGCCGCTCGCGGCGCCCGCGCGCGAGACGGCGCGCGCGCTGCTCCGGCTCGCGGTCGAGAAGCTCCCGTTCTTCGCGCTCGCGGCCGTCGCGAGCGCGGCGACGCTCGTCGCGCAGGGCGATGCGGGCGCCGTCGTTCCGGCCGACGTGCTGCCCCTCGGCGCGCGCCTCGCGAACGCGGTGATGGCGACGTCGCACCATCTCGAGACGACGCTCTGGCCATCGCGGCTCTCGGTGATGGTGATGCATCCCGCGCTCTTCGGCGGCGTCGGTCACGCGCCTGCGGCCGTCGCGCTGACGGCCGCCTTCCTCGCCGGCCTGACCGCGCTCGCGGTCGCGGCGCGCGCGCGCGGCTACGCGCTCGTCGGCTGGCTGTGGTTCGCGGGTGCGCTCGTTCCGACGCTCGGCCTCGTGCAGGCGGGCCTCCAGGGGCTCGCCCATCGCTACACCTACCTGCCGCACGTCGGGCTCGCGATGCTCTTCGCGTGGGGCGCGTGCGACGGCGTCGAGCGCGCGGCGCGCGCCGCGCCGCCGCGCGCCCGGGCTGCGCTCCGGAGCGGCGCGGCGGTCGCCGGCGCGCTCGTGCTCGGCGCGCTCGCCGCGCGCACGTTCGTCGAGATCGGCCACTGGCGCACGACCGAAGCGCGCTTCCGCCACGAGGTCGCGATCGACCCCGGCGCCTGGAACCACCGCTTCTACCTCGGCAACGCGCTGCTCGTGGAGGGGCGCCCGGCGGATGCGATCGCACCGCTCGAGGCCGCGCGCGAGCGCCTCCCGCGCGCGGGAGGGCGCGAGCTGCGCGAGGCCTGGGCGAGCGTCGAGCTCGCGCGCGGGAAGGCGCTCGACGGTGCGGGCCGGAGCGCCGACGCGATCGACGCCTTCCGCCGATCGCTCGCGATCGCGCCGCGCGAGGAGACGGCTCGCCGGCTCGCCGAGGCCGCGCGGCGCGCGTCCGCGCGCGCGCCGCGCGCCGACTAACGTCGCGCGAGCGCGCGGCCGAGCGCGGCGAACGACTCCGCGGACACGCGCTTCGAGATCTCCGCCGTCGTGATCAGGCCCGAGCCGTGGAAGGTGCCGGGGAAGGCGTGGAGCTCGACCGACACGCCCGCCTGCAGCATGCGCGCCGCGTAGTCGATGCCCTCGTCGCGCAGCGGGTCGAACTCCATCACCGAGACGTAGGCGGGCGGGAGGCCGGCGAGGTCGGTCGCGCGCGCGGGCGCGGCGTACGGCGGGACGTCGCCGCCGAGGAGCGGCCCGAGGTAGTGGCGCCAGCTCCAGATCGCGTTCGGCCGGTTCCACAGCGGCGTGTCGGTGAACGCCTTCATCGAGGGCGTCTCGAGGCGGTCGTCGAGCTCGGGGATCTCGAGCAGCTGGAAGCAGAGCGCGGGGCCGCCGCGGTCGCGCGCGAGGAGCGCGGTCGCCGCGGCGAGGCCGCCTCCCGCGCTCTGCCCGGCGACCGCGATGCGCGCGGGATCGACGCCGAGCCCGGCCGCGTTCGCGGCCGTCCACCGCAGCGCCGCAAGGCAGTCCTCGACGCCGGCCGGGTAGGGGTGCTCGGGCGCGAGGCGGTACTCGACCGACACGACGACCGCGTCGTGCTGCAGCGCGACCGCATCGCACCACGCGTCCATCATGTCGACGTTCCCGAACAGGAAGCCGCCGCCGTGGATCTCGACGACGGCCGCGCGCGGCGCGGAGGCCGCGGCCGCCGGCGCGTAGACGCGCACCGGCACATCGGGGTCGCCGTCGCGCCCGGGGACGGCGACGTCGCGGCGCGCGACGCCGGGAAGGGGATCCGTCGCCTGGCCCATCATCGCCGCGCGCGTCGCGCGTCCCTCGACGATGCCCTGCGGATCGGCGAGGTCGGAGATCGTGGGAAGCGCGTCGAGAAAGGGGAGGTACTCGGGGTCGTAGGCGTACTTCGGCATGGGTGGGGTCCTGTTCGGTGCGTCGCTCGTTGCGTCGTCGGTGCGTCGCTCGCGGGGGTCCCGCGCGCGGTGCGGTTCGCGCGCGTCAGCGCTTCGCGGCGTCGGGCGTCTGCTGGGCGCGACCGCGATCGCGCACGCCCTCGAACGACGCGCCCGCGCCGGCCCACGCATTCGACTTCGCGATGTGCGCGGCCGAGCGCTCGGCCTCGAGCGCGAGCGCCTCGCCGAGCGGGAGCGCGAAGCCATCGTCCATCACGCGCTTGATCGCACCCAGCATGGAAGGCGGCGCCGAGGCCATGTCGGCCGCGATCCGCAGCGCGGTCGGCAGGAGATCCTCGGGCGCGACGACGTGGCTCACGAGCCCCCACTGCGCGGCCTGCTCGGCGGACAGGAAGTTGCCCGTCAGCGACAGGTACTTCGCGCGGTAGATCCCGACCGCGCGCGCGAGCAGCTGCGATGCGCCCGCGCCCGGCACGATGCCGACGCGCACGTGCGTGTCGGCGAAGCGCGCGTTCGTCGACGCGACGAGCACGTCGCACGCGAGCGCGATCTCGAGCCCTCCCGTGACGGCCGGCCCGTTGATCGCGCCGATGATCGGGCCCTCGAAGGCGGCCATCGCATCCCAGCAGGCCGGGCGGCGCCAGGGCTCCGCGCCGTCGCGCGGTGCGCTCGGGGCCTCGGCCGCCTCGCGCAGGTCGACGCCGGCGCTGAACGCCGCGCCCGCGCCCGTCAGCACGACGATGCGCACGTCCGCGTCGGCCTGCGCGCTCCGGAACGCGTCGTCGAGCTCGGCGAAGAGCGCGCGCGAGAGCGCGTTGCGCGCTTCGGGGCGGTTGAGCGTGAGGAGGAGCGTTCCGGGGACGTCGTCGCGGTGCTCGCGGAGCACGAGGGGCTCGGCCAAGAAAGACTCCTTCTCGCGGGGCGGCGCTCATTATATTGGGCTCATGACGGCTCCCGGGGCGACTTTCGACCGCGCGGCGCTGGCCGCTCTCGACGACGCGGAGCTCGAGCGCGCGCTCGGCGACGCGCAGCTCGCGTCACTGCTCGCGGCGCTCGCGTACGCGACGGGTGACGACGCGATCCTCGCCGACGACCTGCGCCCTGACGGCTCCTTCCTCGCCGGTCCCGATGCGGGCTACGACGAGGCGCGCAAGCAGCGCGCGCGCGCGCGCAGCTTCGAAGCGCTGCGCGCGTACCGCGCCGCGGGCTGCCCGGCGCCGCCGCCGCTCGACGACGCGCGCCTGCGCCGGCTGCTCGGCTTCCTGGCCGGCGAGCGCAACGTCGACGCCTACTTCCCGCTCCTGCGCGAGGAGCTCGCGCTCGACGGCGCCGACGCGCGCGCGCCGCGCTTCCGCATGAGCGAGCTCGCGCCCGGGCGCGACTTCCGCGTCGCCGTCGTCGGCGCCGGCATGTCGGGGCTCGTCGCGGCGCTGCGGCTGCAGCAGGCGGGCATCCCGTTCGTCGTGCTCGAGAAGAACGCCGACGTCGGCGGAACGTGGTACGAGAACACCTATCCCGGCTGTCGCGTCGACGTCCCGAACCACTTCTACAGCTACTCGTTCGCGCAGCGCACCGATTGGCCGAGCGTGTTCTCGACGCAGGAGGTGCTGCTCGAGTACTTCCGCTCGGTCGCGCGCGACTTCGGGCTGCGCGACGCCATCCGCTTCGGGACGGAGGTGACGGAGGCCGCGTTCGACGAGGCGACGGGGCGCTGGACGCTCGCGCTGCGCCGCGAGGACGGCGGCGCCGAGTCGCTCGTGGTCGACGCGGTCGTCGCCGGCGTCGGCCAGCTGAACCGGCCCGTGCTTCCCGACATCCCGGGCGTCGACGACTTCGCGGGCCCGTCGTTCCACTCGGCGCGCTGGGACGCGAGCGTCGACCTCTCCGGCAAGCGCGTCGCGGTCGTCGGCACCGGCGCGAGCGCCGCGCAGCTGATCCCGTCGATCGCCGACGTCGCGGGCTCGCTCGCCGTCTTCCAGCGCACGCCGCCGTGGATCCTGCCGACGCCCGACAACCGCGCGGCCGTGCCCGAAGGGCTCGCGCTGCTGCTGCGCGTCGTGCCGGGCTACGCGCAGTGGTACCGGTTCTGGCTCTTCTGGACGATGTCCGAAGGGCTCGTCGACGCCGCGCGCGTCGACCCCGCGTGGCCGCACCCCGAACGCTCCGTCGGCCCGATGAACGACGGGCTGCGCGAGGCGTTCCTCGCGATGCTGCGCGCGCAGTGCGGCGGCGACGACGATCTCTACCGCAAGCTCGCGCCGTCGTACCCGCCGTTCGCGAAGCGCTTCGTGCGCGACGACGGCTGGCTCGTCTCGACGCTCGGGCGCGACGACGTCGAGCTCGTGACCGACGCGATCGAGCGCGTCGAGCGCGACGGCGTGCGGCTCGCGAGCGGCCGGCTCGTCGAAGCCGACGTGATCGTCTACGCGACGGGCTTCTCGGCCTCGCAGTTCCTCGTGCCCATGAAGGTGACGGGGCGCGGGGGGCGCGACCTGCACGCGCACTGGGCGGGCGACGCGCGCGCCTACCTCGGCATCACCGTCCCGCACTTCCCGAGCCTGTTCCTGATGTACGGCCCGAACACGAACATCGTCGTGAACGGCAGCATCATCTGGTTCTCGGAGTGCGAGGCGAGCTACCTGGTCGACTGCCTGCGCGAGCTGCTCGCGCGCGGAGCGCGCGCGCTCGACTGCCGGCCCGAGGTGCACGACGCCTACAACGACTGGGTGGACGCCGAGAACGCGAAGATGGCCTGGGGCGCCGCGAGCGTGAGCACGTGGTATCGCAACGCGCGCGGGCGCATCTCGCAGAACTGGCCGTCGACGCTGCTCGCCTACTGGCAGCGCACGCGCGCCGTCGACCCCGACGACTACGAGTGGCTCTAGGCGCCGCGTCTCAGGCGAGGAGCGACGCGCCGTCCGCGGCCTCGACGGGGAAGAGCGCGCCCTCGCGCCCGGACGCACGCGCGTAGGCGCGCGCCGCGTGCGCGGCGAACGCGTCGACGCGGTCGCGCTCGACGAGCGCGACCAGGCAGCCGCCGAAGCCCGCGCCCGCCTGGCGCGCGCCGACGCAGCCCGGCGCCGCGCGCATCGCGGCCTCCATCGCCTCCATCTCCGGGATGCAGATCGAGTAGAGGTCGCGCGCGCCCGCGAACGACGCGGCGAAGTGCGCGGCGAGCGCGCCGCGGTCGTCGCGCTCGAGCGCGTCGGCGGCCGCCGCGACGCGCGCGTGCTCCTCGAGGGCGAAGCGGCAGCGCCGCGCGACGAGCGGCGGCAGGGACGGGGCGAGCCGCTCGAACGCGGCGAGCGGAACGTCGCAGAGGTCGCGCACGCCGGGCCGCGCGGCGGCGAGGTGGGCGGCGCCCGCCTCGCACTGCGCGCGCCGCTCGCCGTAGGCCGAGGCCGCGAGCGCGCGCGGCGCGCGCGTGTCGCCGACGACGATCGCGAGCGAGCGCGGGAGCGCGACCTCGCGATGCGCGAGCGCGCGGCAGTCGATCGCGAGCGCGCGACCGGCGCGGCCGAACACGGCGCAGTACGGGTCGAGCACTCCGCACGCGACGCCGACGTAGCGGTTCTCGGCGCGCTGGCAGCGGAGCGCGCGAGCGAGCGCCGACGCGTCGGCCGCGGGTTTCGCACGCTCCGCGCCCGCGTGGCCTGCATCGGCCGCCTCGGGCACGTCGCGCTCCGCGAGCGCCTCGACGACGAGCGCCGTCGCCACCTCGAGCGCGGCCGACGAGCTGAGCCCGCTCCCGAGCGGGACGCGCCCGTCGACGACCGCATCGAAGCCCGCGCACGCGATGCCGTCGTCGAGGCAGGCGCGCGCGACGCCGAAGACGTAGCGCCCCCACGTGCGGGCGCCGGAGAGTGCGGAGAGCGCGTCGCCTTCGAGCGGCGCGTCGACGGTCGCGTCGAGCGCGAGCGAGTGCACGCGCACGCGGCCGTCGCCGCGCGGCGCGGCGAGCGCCCAGGTGTCGAGGTCGATCGCGAGCGCGAGCACGGCGCCGCCGTTGTAGTCGGTGTGGCTCCCCATGAGGTCGATGCGGCCGGGCGCGCGTGCGAGTGCGCGCCGCGCGCCGTGCGGCGACGGCCCGAAGTGCGCGTCGAACGCGCGCTCGAGCCGCGCGCGTCGGTCCGCGACGCGAGTCGCGCCTGCGTCGTGCTCGGCGCTCGCGCCCTCAGGCGGGGACATCGCCCCAGCCGCCCGGCACGCCCGCGTCGACCGTCACGCGCCGTCGCGCGAACAGCCAGCGCCCGTCGACGCAGCGATAGCCGTCGACATAGCGTCCCCAGTGGTCGAGCCCGCGGTCGGTGAGCACGGCGTAGTAGCAGCGGCCGCTCGCCTCGTGCGGGCTCGCGACGTCGATCGCGTGCGTCGCCGTGAAGTGCCGCACGAAGCGCGCGCGCGGGGGCGCGGCGCCGGGTGCGTCCGCGCCGCCGCCGGCCGCGCCCGCGGTCCGCTGCGCCGCGCCCTCGAAGAGCGCCCGGATCTCGCGCGTGCCGCGGCAGGTGCCGAGCGAGGTCTCGACGACCGCGTCCGGCGTGAAGAGCGCGAGCAGCGCGTCGAAGCGCCCCGCGTCGCCGCACGCGTTGTAGCGGGCGACGAGGTCGCGGATGGCCTCGCGCGCCGCGACCTCCCACGGGTCCATGCCACCTCCTCGCGCTCCTCGCGCTCCTCGCGCTCTGCGCGCTCTCCGCGCCCGCCGGCCGCGTCGCCCGGCGGCGATTGCCGCGGGGCCGCCCACTCTGGGAGAATCGCCGCCGATCGCGTCCCGACGCAAGGATCGAGGAGGTGTGCGATGCGGAACCGGTTCTCCTACGAGGGCAAGCGCTGCCTCGTCGTCGGCTGCTACTCGGGCATGGGCGAGGCGACGGCGCGCGTCGTGCGCTCGCTCGGCGGCCGCGTCGTCGCGGCCGACGTGAAGCGGCCCACGACGTTCGAGCACGAGTCCTTCCACGAGCTCGACCTGCGCGACACGCGCGCGATCGAGCCGATGGTCGCCGCCGTCGCGAAGGACGGGCCGATCGACCGGCTCTTCTACTGCGCGGGGCTGCCCGGCACGAAGCCGAAGGTCGACGTCATGCTCGTCAACTTCATCGGGCTGCGACACGCGGTCGAGACCTGCGCGCCGCACATGCCGCGCGACGGTGCGATCGCGACCGTCTCGTCGGCGGGCGGCATGGGCTACCTCGGCGCGATGGCGAACATCCTGCCGCTGCTCGCGACCGCGACGCCGGAGGAGGCGCGCAAGTGGGTCGAGGAGCACCAGCAGCAGCCGTGGCTCGATGGCTATGCGTACTCGAAGATGTGCACGATCGTCTACACGCTGCGGCGCGGGCCCGTGCTGACGCGCGACACCGGCGTGCGCCTCAACTGCATCTCGCCCGGCCCGACCGACACGCCGATGATGCCCGCCTTCGTCGAGCAGACGAGCCAGGCGTTCATGGACGCCTATCCGAAGCCCGTCGGGCGCAACTCGACGCCCGAGGAGCAGGCGTGGCCGCTCGCGTTCCTGAACAGCGACGCGGCGAGCTACGTGTCGGGCGAGAACGTGTACACGGACGGCGGCGGTGCGGGCGGCCTCATGACGGGCGTGCTGACCGTCGACCTCTCCGGCGTGCAGAACGCGGCGAAGCTCGTTCCGGAGTAGGCGTCGCGACGGCTCGCGGCGCGCGGCCGGCTACTTCATCAGCTCGCCCGAGTTCACCATCAGGTGCTGGCCGGTGACGGCGCTCGCGCGGTCCGATGCGAACCACACGGCGGCGTCGGCGACCTCGCGATCCTCCGTCATGCGGCGCAGCGGGAAGCCGCCGACGATGTCGTTCAGCACGTCGGCCTCGCTGCGGCCTTCCTGCTTCGCGCGCAGCTTCACGAAGCCCTGCACGGGCGGGCCCCACATCCAGCTCGGGATGACCATGTTGACGCGGATGCCCGCCGGCCCGAGCTCGTCGGCGAGGTAGTACACGGCCGTGAGCAGCGCGTTCTTCGAGGCCGCATAGCCGGCCTGCGGGAGCGACGGCTTGAACTGCGACTGCGAGCCGATCAGCACGATCGAGCCACGGCCGTTCGCCTTCATGCCGGGCACGACCGCGCGGAGCAGCGTGAGGCTCCCGAGCACGTTCGTGTCGTAGGCCTTCTTCCAGGTCTCGAAGTCGGTGTCCATGAGCCCGCCGAAGACGGCTTCGTAGGCGGCCACCTGGATCACGGCGTCGATGGCGCCGAAGCGCGCGGCACCCGCGGCGACGAGCGCCTCGCAGTCGGCGGGCTTCGTGATGTCCGCGGCGTGCCACGCGACGCGCTTGCCGCTCGGGTCGAGCGCGGCCGCGGTGTCGGCGAGCACCTTCTCGGTGCGCGCGCCGAGCACGAGGTTCGCGCCGTCGGCGAGCGCGGCCTGCGCGACCTCGCGGCCGAGGCCGGCGCCGACGCCGGAGACGAGCACGGTCTTGCCTTCGAGCAGCATCGGTCCTCCTTCGCGCGCGCGGCGCCGCGGCCGCGCGACGGCGGGCTAGAAGCGGTCGGGGCGGAGCACGGCGTCGTTGCCGCCGTCGGCGTAGAGCACGACGCCGTGCACGTAGCTCGCCTCCGGGCCGAGCAGGAAGGCGATCGCCTGCGCGATCTCGCGCGGAGCGGCGAAGCGCCCGAGCGGGATGGGCATCGCGTTCATCGCGGCGCCGAACGCCGGGTGCTGGCGCGTCGCCTCGACCATCGGCGTCTCGGTCGGGCCGGGCGCGACCGCGTTGAGGCGCACGCCCGCCTTGCCGAACGCGTCGGCGCGCCGGCGCACGCCGCGCGCGACGGCGTGCTTCGAGCCCGCGTAGGCGAGGAAGCCGTTCTCGGATGCGATGCGCTCGCGCGCGAGCGGCTCGTCGCCGGCGAGCATCGCCTGCACGTAGGGATGCTCGTCGAAGCCGCCCATCTGCGCCGAGTTCGAGGCGATCACGACCGCGGCCGCGTCGGGACGCCCGGCGAGCGCGTCGCGCAGCCCGTCGAGCAGCGCGAACGTGCCGAAGTAGTTGACGGACGGGATGAGCGCGAGGTCGGTGAGGTGCGAGCCGACGCCCGCGCACAGCACGAGCCGGTCGATCGCGCCGCCCGTCGCGGCGAGCACGCCGTCGATCGCGGCGGTGCGGCCTTCGGGCGTCGAGAGATCGGCCTCGACCTCCTGCCCGCGCAGGTCGACGCCGACGACGCGGTCGCCGTCCTTCTCGAGCCGCTCGCGCACGGCGGCGCCGATGCCCGACGCCGACCCCGTCACGACCGCCGTGCCCCTCGTCGCTCCCGCCACGCCGTCCGCCTCCCGCGCACCGTTCCGCGTCGCCGTCTCGCGTTGCCGTTCCGCGTTCACCGGTCCGCGCTCACCGGTCCGCGCTCACCGGTCCGCGCTCACCGGTCCGCGCTCGCGCTCCGCGCGAGCCGGCCGGCCACCGTCGTCCCGGCCGACGGGCGGCGCAGTATATGTCAGGCGATCTCCGCTCCAGGCATCGATTGTGCGCGTCGCCTCCGGCATGCTGTGCGCCCGATGGAGCCCCGCCGCCGCGCGAAGATCCTCGCGACGATCGGTCCCGCGACGCGAAGCGAGAGCGCGATCCGCGACATGATCGCGGCGGGCGCCGACGCGTTCCGCCTGAACGCGAGCCACGGCGAGCCCGACGCATGGCGCGAGGAAGCGCGCATGGTGCGCGCCGTCGCCGCCGAGGCGGGGCGGCCGATCGCGATCGTCTTCGACGTGTGCGGGCCGAAATTGCGGCTCGGCGCGCACGTGCCGTCGCTCGGCTTCGAGGCCGGCGACCCGGCGCGCTTCGCGTCGGAGGGAACGGCCGCCGATGCACTCCCGGTCGCGTGGCCCGGCTTCGCCGCGCTCGTCACGCCGCGGCGCTCCGAGATCGTGATCGGCGACGGCACGCCGCGCTTCGCCGTGCTCGGCGTCGACGGCGACGCGGTCGAGGCGCGCTGCCTGCGCGGCGGTCAGATCGGCCCGCGCAAGGGCGTCTTCGTCACGTTCGCCGGGACGACGGGCCGCGCGCTCACCGAGAAGGACCTCGCCGATCTCGACGTCGCGGCGGAGATCGGCGCCGACTTCGTCGCGCTCTCCTTCGTGCGCAGCGCGGCCGACGTCCAGCTGCTGCGCGACGAGCTCGCCGCGCGCGGCTCGCGCGCGCGCGTGATCGCGAAGATCGAGAAGCTCGAGGCGGTGGAGAACCTCGCGGAGATCGTGGCCGCCGCGGACGGCGTCATGGTCGCGCGCGGCGACCTCGGCGTGGAGGCGGGCGTGCACGAGGTGCCGCTGCTGCAGAAGCGCATCATCCGCCGCGCCACCACGGCCGGAAAGCTCGTCGTCACCGCGACGCAGATGCTCGAGTCGATGCTGACGGCGGCCGAGCCGACGCGCGCCGAGGCGAGCGATGTCGCGAACGCGGTGCTCGACGGGACCTCCGCGCTCATGCTCTCGGGCGAGACCGCCGTCGGCGAGCATCCCGTGCAGGCCGTGCAGGCGATGGCCGCGATCGCCGGCCGCGCGCAGGAGGCGCTCTCCTACGCGCTCGACATCCCGACCGTCGAGCAGGACAACGCCGAGGCGGTGCTCCGCTCGGCCGCGCACCTCGCGCAGCAGATCGACGCCGCCGCGCTCGTGATCCCGACGACGACGGGCGGCTCCGTGCGCGCGGCCGCGAAGTGCCGCACGCCGCGCCCGATCATCGCGCTGGCGCGCGACGACGTCGTCGCGCGCCAGCTCGCGCTCGAGTGGGCGGTCATCCCCGGCACGCTCCCCGCGCACTCGGGCCGCATCGAGGAGCTGATCGACGAGGCCGTCGGGGTCGCGCGCACGATCGGCGGCCTCGACGACGGCGCGCACGTCGTCGTCACGTACGGCCAGTCGGGACGCGTGTCGGGCGGCACCGATCTCATCGTCGTCCGGCAGGTGGGCGCCGAGAAGCCGAGCGGCTTCGTCTCGGATCCCGCGCAGATGCGCGAGGCCTAGCGACTAGCGTCGCGCGCGACCGAGCAGGAAGAAGAGGGCCGGCACGAGGAGCGCGGCGGCGAGCGCGCCGAGCCCGGGCGCGACGAAGCGCTTCCACGCGGGCCGGCCCGGAACGGGCGGCGGGCGCACGCCGGGCACCGGCTCGCGCGCGCGCGCGAGCCACGCGTCGCCGAAGCCCTCGGGCAGCCGCTGCACCTCGAAGAGCGTCGCGATGTACTCGCCGTCCTCGCCGGCGCGGTGCGGCGTGTAGTACTCCCAGACGATCGCGCCGTCGGGTGCGAGCTCGAAGGCGCGGCCGGCGTCGGTCTCGGTGACGAGCGTGTCGCCGTTGGCGAGGCGCGCGACCGCGCCGCAGGTCGCCGAGAAGAAGGGCGCGGCGTCGCCTCCCTCGTACACGACCTCCGCGTCGGCGGTGGCCGGATCGACTGCGAGGATGCGCGAGCGGCCGCCCGTCTCGTGGCGCACGCCGGTGCTCCCGTTGTCGAAGAGCAGGAGTCGGCCGTCGGGCAGCGCGCTCGGATCGTGCTGGCCCGTCCAGTCGCCCTTCGCGAGCCAGACGACGCGCTCCTGGCTCGGGTCGAGGACGGCGAGCGCCGACGCGTTGCGCAGCGAGAGCAGCCAGCGTCCGGCCGCGAAGGCCGGGTTCGCGCGCTCGAGCGCGCCGTCGAGCGGGACGAGCGCGTTCGTGTGCAGGATGTCGCCGCGCTCGCGGTAGGCGAGCACGTCCGCCCACGACGAACGCGCGAACGACTCGAAGATGGAAGTCTGCGCGACCAGCTCGCCGCGCGCATCGAGACGCTCGACCGACTCGTCGAGCACGGGGCGGTCGGGGTCGACGTCGAGCACGATGCGCGCCTCGCGCGTCAGCACGAGGACGCTGCCGTCGGGCGCGACGCGCAGGTCGTGGTGGGCGCCGTTGCGGCGCCGCCAGCGCACGTTCGAGTCGCGGTCGAGCGCGACGACGCCGATGCCCTCGTAGATCGCGAAGAGGTCGCCGTTCGCGAGCACGCGCGCGCGGCGCCAGTGCGTCGAGTGCTCGGGCGTGCGCGCCGCGTCCTCGGGGAAGACGTCCTCGATCGGTCGGCTCCAGCGGTGGAGGACGCGCCCGTCCATGTCGACGAGCTCGGCCGCGGCGGCGTGACCGTCGACGACGAGGTTGCGGCCGGGTTGGGCGCGCACCGCATCGTGGAGGACGACGCCCGTCGTCGCGCGCGCGGGCGCGACGCCCTGCGCATAGCCGAGCGCCTCGAGGTGCGCGGCGAGCTCGGCCTGCTCGGCGCTCCACCCCGGGTGCGCGCGCGCCCGCGTGTAGCGTCCGACGAGCGGGAGATCGGAGGCGGGGGCCGGCCGCGCGAGCCATGCCGCCGCGAGCGCCGCGGCCGCCAGGAGCGTTCTCGCGCGGCCCGCTCGTCGATCGCTTGCGGCCATCGGCCCTCCTCGCGCGCAGCGTCGCGGGCGAACCTTGCTCCTGCAAGCGCGCGCGGTCCAGAATGCGCCGTCGCCCGCCGACGGATCCCGGAGCGGGTCCGCGAGGAGCCCGCGCATGGATTTCGGTGTCCTCTCCATCTTCCAGAACTATCGCGACGAGCAGGACGACGGCGAGACGATGCGCGGCGAGCTCGCGCTCGCGAAGCTCGCCGACGCGCTCGGCTACCACAGCTACTGGGCCACCGAGCACCACTTCTTCGGGTACTCGATGTGCCCGGACAACCTGCAGTGGCTCGCGCAGGTGGCCGCCGCGACGCCGCGCATCCGGCTCGGGACGGGCGCCGTCATCGTGCCGTGGAACGACCCGTACCGGGTGGCGGCGAAGATGGCGCTCTTCGACCAGCAGTCGGGCGGGCGCGCGCTGCTCGGGCTCGGGCGCGGCCTCTCGAAGCGCGAGTACGAGCGCTTCGGCATTCCCATGGACGAGGCGCGCTGGCGCTTCGACGAGGGCAGCGCGCTCATCCTCGAGGCGCTGAACAAGGGCTTCTTCGAGGCCGACACCGAGCACTTCCGCCACCCGCGCGCGGAGCTGCGGCCGCGCCCCGTGCGCGGCTTCGACGACCGCGTCTTCTCGATCGGCGTGTCGCCCGACTCGGCCGTGCAGGCCGCCGTGCTCGGCGCGAAGCTCATGTGCCTCGCGCAGCAGCCGTGGCAGGTGTTCCGCCAGCAGGCGCTCGAGCCGTACCAGGAGCGGTGGCGCGCGCTGCGCGACACGCCGCCGCCCGCGCCCTTCTGCGGCCAGCTCGTCTTCTGCGACGAGGACGGCGACCGCGCGCGCGAGCTCGGCGCGAAGTACGTGAAGGAGTACTTCTTCACGGTGGTCGAGCACTACGAGATCGGCGGCGCGCACTTCGCGGGAACGAAGGGCTACGAGCACTACGCGACGGCGGCCCAGGCGATCTCGGCGATGGGGCTCGACGCGATGGCGGAGATGTACGCCGGCGTCAACACGTTCGGCACGCCGGAGGAGGTCGTCGAGCAGCTGCGCGAGCAGAAGCGCATCCTCGGCGTCGACCACGACGTCCTCGTGATCCCGAAGTACGGGAGCATGACGCAGGCCGAGGCGGAGGCCTCGCTGCGGACGTTCGCCGAGAAGGTGGTGCCCGCGTTCCGCTAGCCGCGGCATCCGCCGCCGGGAGGTCCGCTCCGATGGCCGTGAACCCGATGACCGAGCAGGAGTACGCGCGCACGAAGAAGTTCGTGAAGCACTTCGCGAAGCTCAACGTGCTCGTCTACCGCCTCACGGGAGGGCGGCTCATGGGCACGTTCCAGGGCCGCGAGGTGTGCCTGGTCAAGATGAAGGGCGCGAAGAGCGGCGTCGAGAAGTGGATCCCGCTCATGTACGTGCCCATCGAGGAGGGGAACCCGAAGGCCGGCGCGATCATCGTCGCGTCGCTCGGCGGCGCCCCGAAACACCCCGTCTGGTACCACAACCTCGTGAAGCACCCCGACGTCGAGGTCCAGTACAAGAGCGACGTCGTGAAGCTGCGCGCGCGGCGTGTCTCGGCCGAGGAGAAGGCGCGCCTGTGGCCGACGTGCGTGAAGCACTACCCGCCGTTCGAGGAGTACCAGGCGCGCACGGACCGCGACATCCCCGTCTTCGCGTGCGAGCCGCGCGCCTAGCGACGCGCGGCGAGGAGGCGACCATGGCGACCCGGACGGAGCCCTCGTACTGCCGCATGTGCTTCAACGCGTGCGCGATGCTCGTCGACTTCGAGGGCGACGAGCCCGTCGCCGTGCGCGGCGACAAGGAGAACCCGGTCTACCAGGGCTTCTTCTGCGTGAAGGGGCAGCAGCTCCTCCACGCGCGCAGCCACCCCGGGCGGCTGCTGCGCTCGCAGAAGCGACGAGCGGACGGGAGCTTCGAGGCCATCTCGTCGCGGCAGGCGTTCGACGAGATCGCGGAGCGCCTCGGCGAGCTGCGCGCGAAGTACGGGCCGCGCTCGATCGCGACGTACAGCGGCACGTTCAGCACGGCGAACCCGGCCTCCGGCACGCTGCTCACCGCGTGGATGAAGGCGATCGGCTCGCGCATGGCCTTCAACTCGAACACGATCGACCAGCCCGGCAAGGCGCTCGGCCAGGCGCTGCACGGCATGTGGATGGCGCCGCCGCAGGATTTCGCGACGGCCGACGTCGCGCTCCTGATCGGCATCAACCCGCTCGTCGCGATGTCGGGCGGCGTGCCGCAGGGCAACCCGGGGCGCTTCCTGTCCGATGCCCTCGCGCGCGGCATGCAGCTCGTCGCGATCGACCCGCGCCGCAGCGAGACGGCGCGGCGCGCGACGCTCCACCTGCAGCCCGTTCCCGGCGAGGACGCCGCGATCCTCGCGTCGATGCTGCACGTGATCCTGCGCGAGGGGCTCCACGACGCCGACTTCTGCGCCGAGCACGTGAACGGACTCGACGCGCTCCGCGCCGCCGTCGCCGCCTATGCGCCCGAGCGCGTCGCCGCGCGCACGGGGCTCGCGGCCGACGAGATCGTGCGCGCGGCGCGCGTGTTCGGCGGCGCGAAGCGCGGTGTCGCGACGGCCGGCACGGGGCCCAACATGTCGGGCCACGGCACGCTGCTCGAGTACCTCGTGCTCTGCCTCAACACCGTCTGCGGCCGCTGGCTGCGCGAGGGCGAGCGCGTCGCGAACCCCGGCTGCGTCGTGCCGACCTTCTCCGCGAAGGCGCAGGCGACGGGCCCCTGGCCCGGATGGGGCTTCGGCGAGAAGCTCCGCGTGCGCGGCTTCACGAACACCGCCGCCGGCATGCCGACGACGACGCTCGCCGACGAGATCCTGCTCGAAGGCGACGGCCAGGTACGCGCGCTGATCAACCTCGGCGGCAATCCGGTCGCCGCGTGGCCCGACCAGCGCAAGACGATCGCGGCGATGGAGAAGCTCGACCTGCTCGTGCAGATCGACATCAAGATGTCGGCGACCGCGAAGCTCGCGCACTACGTCGTCGCCCCGAAGCACTCGATCGAGATGCCCGGCGTCACGATCAACCAGGACTACCTCTCCCTCTACGGCGTCGGGTTCGGCTATCCCGCGCCGTACGGGCAGTACACGCCCGCGCTCGTCGACCCGCCCGAGGGTGCGGACGTCGTCGAGGAATGGGAGTTCTTCTACGAGACGGCGAAGCGGATGGGGCTCGCGCTCGAGCTGCAGCAGATGGCGCTGATCGGGCCCGCGAAGGGCGCGCCGATCCCGCTCGACATGGAGCGCAAGCCCACGAGCGAGGACATCTACGCGATCCTGATGCGCGACGCGCGCGTCCCGTTCGACGAGCTTCGCAAGCACCGGCACGGCGCCGTCTTCCCCGACCCGCCCGTGTTCGTGGCGCCGAAGGACGCGGGCTGGGAGGGGCGGCTCGAGGTCGGCGCGGCACCGATGATGGAGGCGCTCGCCGAGCTCGCGGATGCGCCCGTCGCGTCGGGCGACCCGGCCGACCTGCCGCTGCGCCTCATCTCGCGTCGCATGATGACGGCCTACAACTCGTCGAGCCGCGACCTGCCCGCGCTGCGCGCGAAGTACGCCTACAACCCCGCGTTCATGCACCCCGACGAGATGGCGCGTCTCGGCCTCGAGCCGGGCGAGGTGGTCGCCATCCACTCGGAGCACGCGAGCATCCTCGGCGTCGTCGAGCCGGATGCGAGCGTGCGCGAGGGGCTCGTCTCGATGAGCCACTCGTTCGGCGACCTGCCCGAACGCGACGGCGACGTGCGCGCGATCGGCAGCAACACCGGCCGCCTCACGTCGGTCGAGCGCGACTACGACCGCTTCTCGGGCCTGCCGCGCATGAGCAACATCCCGATCCGGATCGAGCGCGTCGAGGGCGGGCGCCGCGCGAGCTAGCGCGGCGGGAACTTCGCGAGGATCGCGTCGACCGCCTCGCGCGCGCGCGCGTCGCGCTGCTCGGGCGTGCGGGCGCCGAGCAGGTAGGTCGGCGTCGACCCGCGCCACACGAGGCGCTCGTCGCGCGCGCCGACGACGTCGATCACGAGCGACCCCACCTGGTATTCGCGCACGCTCGCGTATCCCTGCGTCGGCCCCGGCACGTTGCGGTAGCCGTACGGGTCGCCGAAGACGTGCGTCTGCACCTCGAGCTGCGTGTCGACGGCGAAGTGGTACGTGACGAGGAAGTCGGCGGCGTCGGACGCCGCGACGCGCGTGTAGCCGCGGGCGGCGAGGGCGTCGTCGATGGCGCGGCGCAGGCGCGCATCGAGCAGGTCGCTGTCGACGCGCGGGTCCTGGCCGGCGAGCGGCTGGTCCGCGGTCCACGCATAGCGTCCGAGGTGCGCGAAGTCGGCGTCGCGATCCCAGTCGGTGTCGACGGGGTAGGTGCGGCACGCGGCGACGAGCGCGGTCGCGAGGCCGAGTGCAGCGATCGCGGCGAACGAGCGGACGGGCTTCATGGGGGGCCTCCACGCGCATGGCGCGCAGCGGCCGACGATAGCGCCCGCGGTGCGCGCCGCGGGAGGGCGGGAGCGCGCCGGGTGTCGCGCGCGCAGGACGGAGGCGTCCGCTCGGCGGAGCGCGCGCAGATCGACCCTAGTCGATGCGCGCGCGCAGGAGATCGACGAGCGCGCCCGCGCTCTCGACCGCGTCCGCCGTCGCGAAGACCGCGAAGTCGGGGCGCTGGAGCGCGACCGCGCAGCCGTTCGCGTCGAACCAGCTCGCGTAGGCGCCGTCGACGTCGCGCACCGCCGCGCGCGCACCCACGTGCGTCGTCGTGCCGCCGAGCGCGGCGAAGAACGCGCGCTGCTCCGCGGTCAGCGCCGCGCCCGGATCGCCGTGCGGGGACACGATCGCGAACCCGCCTCCGACCGCGTCGTCGAAGAGCGCCGCGCGGCCGTCGCGTTCGACGCGCGCCTGGAGGAACAGCGACCCGCCGGCGCAGCTGCGATCGTCCCAGCAGCCCGGGCCGATCTTGGGAGCCGGCACCGGCGTCGAGAGCCCGGCCGCCTTCGCCGCGGGCACCATGCGCGCGTCGCGCTCCGACGCCTCGCCCGGGTCGGCGATGCAGATCACGCGGCCGAGCGCGATCGAGAACTCGATCAGCTGTCGCACGTGCGGCGCGCGCTCGCTCTCGTACGTGTCGAGCAGCGACTCGCTCGCGACGCCACCGAGAACGAGGTCGAGCTTCCACGCGAGGTTCGCGGCGTCGCGCATGCCCGAGCACATGCCCTGGCCGGCGAAGGGCGGCATGAGGTGCGCGGCGTCGCCGGCGAGCAGGACGCGCCCGCGGCGCCACGTGTCGGCATGACAGCCGCGGAACGTGTAGACGGCGTGGCGCTCGAGCGTCGCGTCTTTCGGGCGGAGGCCCCACGGCGCGAGCAGCTCCCAGGCGCGGTCGCGGTCGTTCAGCTCGTCCAGCGTCTCGTGCGGCAGGCGCATGAACTCGAAGCGCCGACGGCCCGGGCCGCCGGACACGAGCGTCGTCGGTCGCGCGGGGTCGCACAGCTGCCAGTTGGCGGGAGACCAGACGCGCTGCTCGTGCGGGATGACGTCGACGACGAGCCAGTCGTGGGCGAAGCCCAGGTCGTTCCAGCCGATGCCGAGCGCCGCGCGCACGAAGCTGTTCGCGCCGTCGCAGCCGACCGCGAAGCGCGCGCGCACCTCGATGCGATCGCCGCGGTCGCTCCGCGCGGCCAGGTGGACGGCGTCGTCGGCTTCGTGGAGGGCGTGCACGTCGAAGCCGCGCTCGACGTCGATCCCGGCGAACGAGCGCGCGCGCGCCTCGAGCGCGGCTTCGAGGTGTGGCTGGTGGCACATGTTCGAGTCGGGCCAGCCCGACCTGCCCGCTTCGCGCTCGCGTCCGAAGCGCAGCAGGATGTCGCCCGCCGCATTGCGCCACTCGTAGATCGGGGCGGCTTCGGTGAACCCTTCGAGATCGCGCGCGATGCCCGCGCCCTGGAGGATGCGCGCGACCTCGTCGTCGAAGTGGACGGCGCGCGGCAGCGGGTAGGGCGCGGCGAAGCGCTCGACCACGACGACGCTGCGACCGCGCTGCGCGAGCAGCGTCGCGAGCAGGAGCCCGGTCGGGCCCCCGCCGACGATCGCGACGTCGCAGTGCAGCGAGCGCGCTGCGCTCACGGCGTCGCTCCGGCGAGCGCGACGACGTCGGCGGGCGCGAGGAAGTCGCGCGGCACCGGCGGGCCCCACGACGCGAGGCCACCGACGGGCAGGGTCGTCGCGACCCGCCAGGCCTCTTCGTCGACGATCACGTCGAGGTCGCTCGTGTACTCGGCGAAGTTGCCCGCCGGGTCGCGCAGGTACCAGAAGTAGTTGCTCCCGATCGCGTGGCGCCCGAGCCCCCACGCGTGGCGCGCCGCGTCCGAGGCGAGCATCGCGCTGGCGGCCGCGCCGACGGCGTCGACGTCGTCCATCTCCCACGCCGTGTGGTGGAGGAACGCGAACGGGCCGGGCTGCACGAGCAGGTTGTGGTGATCGTCCGAGCAGCGCATGAACGACGCGCCGATGCTCGCGATCTCGTCGCTCACGCGGAACCCGAGGCCGTCGACGAAGAAGCGCCGCGTCGCGGCGGGGTCGGTCGAGGTCGTGACGACGTGCGAGAGCTTGCGCGGGCGCGGCGGCCGCGCCGGCGCGATCGCGGCGGGCGAGCGCGCGTCGCGGCGGGTCGCGCGACCCGGGCCATTGGTCGCGAGCTGCGGCGCGCTCGGCTGCGCGCGGCGCGGCTCGATCGCGAGCGCGACGCGCAGGCCCGACACGGGCTCGCTCGCGACGAGCGAGGCCGCGCTCCGCTCGCTCGCGACGCCGAGCCGCGCGAGCGAAGCGGCGGCGCGCGCGAGATCGTCCTCGTCGTCGACGCCGACGGTGAGCGCGGTGAGCGCGCGGCGCGGCGCGGCGACGAGCGCGAGCTGCTCGCCGCCGTCCTCCGTCGCGAAGCGCGCGGGCGCCACCTCCTCGAGCCCGAAGTCGCGATAGAAGCCTCGCGTCGCGCCGAGGGCGGCGTCGGGGATGCCGACCTCGATGCGCGAGAGGCGATGCAGCGGCATCAGCGCGCGCCCGCGTCGATGAACGCGGTGTCGTCGGGCTCGACGACGACGCGGTTCTCGATCGCACCGAGCCCCTCGATCTCGACGCGCATCACGTCGCCGACGCGCAGCGGCTTCGGAGGCTTCTGTGCGAATCCGACGCCGCCCGGGGTGCCCGTCGCGACGACGTCGCCGACCTCGAGCGTGAAGGCGGCCGAGAGGTGCTCGACGATCGCGGCGCAGTCGAATACGAGGTGCTTCGTGTTCGAATCCTGGCGCAGCTCGCCGTCGATCCAGGTGCGAAGGCGCATTCCGCCGGCGTCGATCTCGTCCGGCGTCGTGAGCCACGGGCCGAGCGGGCCGTGGGTGTCGAACGACTTGCCCATCGTCCACTGCCCCGTGCGCAGCTGCCAGTCGCGCACGCTCACGTCGTTGTGCACGCAGTAGCCCGCGATCACCTCGTGCGCGCGCTCGCGCGGGACGTGCCGGCAGCGCTTCCCGATCACGAACGCGAGCTCGCCCTCGTAGTCGAGCGCCTGCGACACGCGCGGCATGTGCACGTCGTCGTGCGGCCCGGCGACGCACGTGACCTGCTTGTTGAAGACGGCCGGGAACTTCGGGGTCTCGGCGCCCGACTCCGCGATGTGGTCGGCGTAGTTGAGACCGATCGCGAGGAACTTGCGGGGCCGCGCGACCGGTGCGCCCAGCTTCACGCGCGCGAGCGGCGTGCGCGCGCGGGAAGCGGCCGCCGCGCCCTTCGCGCGCGCCAGCGCGGCGTCGCCCGCCGCGAGCAGCGCGATCGCGTCGTGCGGGAGCTCGGGCGCGGCGATCGAGAGGTCGACCACGGCGTCGTCGACGACGACACCGATGCGCGATTCGCCGCTCCCGTCCGGGTTCGCGAAGAAGGTGCAGAGCTTCATGACGTCTCCTCGCGCGGCGCGCCCGGTGAGCGCGCCGCGTCGTCTACCAGGGCAGCGTGTTCCCGAGCTCGTGGGTGAGCTCCTCGTTCACGTCCCCTTCGTCGTGCACGTGGCGGGGAGGCGTGCAGAACGTCGCGTAGGGCGTGAGCCGGAGGACGACGCGGCCTTCCTTCCGGGCGCCCTCCGCGACCAGCGGCCGCACCGTCTCGGGCATCTCCTTGCCCGCCATCACGCCGGCGATGCGCATCATCAGGTCGACGACGCCCTCGGGCTCCCGCTCGACGCGTGCGTCGCAGTAGACGACGACGTACGTCGGAGGCCACTGCTCGTCGAGCACGCACAGCGAGACCTTGCCGAGGCGCTCGACCGCCTTCGCCTTCGCGCGCTCGCCCATGGTGGAGACGAGCAGGTCGTCGCCGTCGCTGACGTAGTACACGATCGACAGCGCGGGTCCGTCGGACCTGCGCGTCGTCCCGAAGACGGCGGTGCGGTGGTTCGCGACGAAGTCGCGGCGTTCCATTCGGTTCATGCGGATCTCCCGGGCGCGGTCATCGACGTCTCCGAGCGGGCTTCCTGCGCGTCGGCGCAGCGGGCGGTGCTGCCGCGCTCTGCGCGAGCGCGCCGTCGATCAGGAGATCGACGACGAGCGACGCGTGCGCCTCCACTTCGGCGGCGGCGCGCGGGTCGCGACCCGCCACGCGCTCGACCTCGGCCGCGACCGCCGATGCGTGCGTCATCGCGCCGATCAGCAGGTAGTGGAGGCGGCTCGCGTCGACGCCCGGCGCCGCCTCGCGGATCAGCGCGACCGAGCGATCGTGCAGCGGGCGGACGTGGCGCTCGACGAGCCAGCGCAGGCGCGGGCCGTCCTGCGCGCCCTCCTGCGTCATGAAGCGCTGCAGCTCGGGATGGCGCGCGGCGAAGCGCACGAAGCGCTTGCTGATCGCGCGCCACCGCTCGGCCGGCGACACGTCGCGGAGCGTGTCCGCGACGGAGGCGAAGTCGCGCGCGACCTCGCCGAACACCCAGTCGGCTGCCGCCTCCCACAAGGCCTGCTTGCTCGCATAGTGATAGGAGATCAGCCCCTGCGGAACGCCCGCGGCCGCGGCGATGGCGCGCGTGCTCGCGCCGTCGAAGCCGCGCGCCGCGAAGGCGGCGAGGGCGGCCGAGAGGATGCGCTCGGGAGCCGGCGCCGCGGGGGCGCTGCGGCGTCGCGACGAGGTGCGGCGGGGCGGGGTCGGCACGCGCGCATGTTGTTCGATCGAACAAGAAAAATCAAGGAAATAGTTCGATCGAACTTCGCGGCCCCGGGGCCGGCGCGCGGAGGCGCCGCCCTACTTCCCGACCGTCGCCAGCACCTTCGCGCCCTCGGCGCGGAAGAGGTCCATCTGCGGGTCGGTGAGGCCGAGCGCCTTGCGCGCGTGCTCGAGCGTCTTCGCGCCGGTGCGGTCCACGCTCGTGTGGCTGCGCACGCAGTCGAGCTCGAGCTGGCTCATGGACACGCGCTTCGCCCCTTCCTTCGGCGTCACGCCGGCGCCGAGCTCGTGGGCGAGGTCGTCGGCCAGGCAGATCGTGGCGGCGAGCGGGTGCGCGTGGCCCTGGATCATCACCTGGTGGTGGCCGGCCATCACGAGCGCGAGCTCGGGCGGCAGCTGCCAGTGCTTGGCCATCACCTCGGCGGCGCGCGCGTGCACGCGGTCGACCGCGGGCCAGATCGCGATGAGGTCGGGCGGCGCCTTGCGCGGGCCCTTGCGGTCCGACAACGCGAGCAGCGTGCCGGCGATGCCGACGTCGTGCAGGAGCCCGGCCATGAAGGCGAACTCGCCCTCGATCGGCGTGTACTTGCAGAGCGTCTTCGCGAGGTGCGCGGTGGCGGTCGCGTGCTTGCGCAGGCAGTCCATCGTCTCCGCGTAGTCCTCGGACTTGAAGACCTTCATGTTCATCGCGATCTCCATCACGATGTCGCGGAGCGTCTTGATCCCGAGGCGGACGAGGGCGTCGTTGAGCGACGTGATCTTCTGCGCGCCCGAGAAGGCGGCGGACTGCACGAGCTTGAGGATGCGCCCGGCGATCATCGAATCCTGCTCGAGGAGCTTCACGACGTCGGCGAAGTCGACCTCGGGGCGGCGGGAGAGCTCCATCAGCTCCATCGCGACCGCGGGCAGCGTGGGCGGCCGGTAGTCCGGCGCCTCCACGCACGCGAGGAGCTTCGCGACCATGGCGTCCTCGTCGAGCAGGACGTCGTCGCCGGCCGCGATGGCGACCTCGCCGCGGCCATAGCCTTCCTCGCCCTTCTTCTTCCCCTGTCCGCGAAGACGGATCGGCACGTGCGCGGCCCCCCTCCCTGCTCTTCGGATCCTGCTAGGCGCGCGCCTGCGACGGGCTCGGATCCTCGTCCGCCACGCCGGCCGCCGCGCTCGTTCCCGCATCCGCGCGCCGCACGCCGAGCACCTTCGCCATCGCGAAGGCGAGCGGTGCGGCCGCGATCGAGAACAGCGCGCCCATCTTCGCCGCCCCCTGGAGCGACGGGTCGGTGTAGGCGGCGCCGGCGAGGAAGAGCGCGACCGTGAGGCCGATGCCTGCGACCATGCCGACGACGGCGAGGCTCTTCGCGTCGACGCCGCGCGGCAGCGGGAAGCCGAGCTCGCGCGCGAGCAGGCCCATGCCGAGCACGCCGAAGGTCTTGCCGACGAGCAGCGCGACGAAGACCGCGATCGTCGCGTTGCCGAGGCCGGAGAACGCGACGCCCGCGTTCGCGAGCCCGAACGCGAAGAGTCCGAAGTCGACGGGCAGCTTGAAGACGTGCTCGAAGCGGTTCAGCGGGTCGCGGTGGACGACGTGCGTCATCGCGTCCTCGTCGACGAAGAGGCCCGCGTCGTGGCTCGGGCCCGGCATGAACGGCACGATCGGCACGAGCGCGAGCGCGGGATGCAGGTGCGCCTCGTGGAAGCCGAACCACGACATCACGCCCGGCACGAGCACGTAGGGCCAGAAGCTCTGCACGCGCGCCCGGCGCATCGCGAAGGCGACGCCCATCGCGCCGGCGACGAGGCCGAGCATCTGCACGTTCACGGGGTGGAGCGGGTCGGGATAGAAGACGGCGATGATCGCGAGGCCGATGCCGTCGTCGAGGACCGCGAGCAGCACCAGGAACTGCACCGCCGGGTGGCCGGGCCCGAAGACGAGGCGCGCGACGAGCCAGCCCATCGCGATGTCGGTGGCGGTCGGGATGCCCCAGCCGTTGGCGATCGACGCGTCGCCGGTGAAGGCGACCCAGCCGAAGAACACGAGGGCCGGGCCCGCGACGCCGCCGAGCGTCGCGAACACGGGGTTGATGACGGCGCGCACCGAGTGCAGGGCACCGCCGGGCAGACAGCTCTCCGTGATCTCCTTCGCCGCGAGCCCGAAGAAGAGCGCCATCAGGACATCGTTGGTCAGGAAGTGGAGGCTCAGCGAGCCGAGGAGCGGGGCGTCGACGAAGTGGTGGAGGGACTCGGCGTCGACGTTGGCCCACAGGATCGCGACCGTGACGCCCGCGATCAGCGGGATCGAGAACTCCTGGAGCATGTTGACGATCGGACGGCGGGCGGGGGCGTTCACGGGGGGCATCTCCTCGGTCGGACGTGCGCACGGGGGCGAAGGACTGCGGGTGGGTCGGCGACGCGATCGGCGTTCTTGAGACTCGGGGACGCGTTCGCGGTGCGCGCACGCGATGCTAGGCGGTCGCGTCGGGAGAACACCCGTGCGCGCATCGGCCGAACGACGCAGCCGTGCGGCTAGAGGCGGTTCAGTCCGTCGAGCGCGGCGACGCGGTAGGCCTCGGAGCTCGTCGGGTAGTTGAAGATCGCGCCGGCGACGTCATCGATCGTGCCGCCCGCGTGCAGCAGCGCCATCCCGAAGTGGATGAGCTCGCTCGCGCGCGGCCCGATCATGTGCACGCCGAGCAGCCGCCCGTCGTCGCGGTGGAACACGAGTGCGAGCAGGCCGTCGAGCTCGCCGCTGATCTGCCCGCGAGCGAGCTCGCCCGAGCGCGCGACGCCGACCTCGTACGGGATGCCCTGGTCGCGGCATTCCTGCTCCGTGAGACCGACCATCGAGATCTCGGGGATCGTGTAGATCGCGATCGGCAGCGCGCGCGGCGGCGGCACTTCGCGTCCCGCGGCGTGGAGCATGGCGACGCGGCCCTGGTGCATGCTCGTCCCGGCGAGGGCCGGGAAGCCGATCACGTCGCCCATCGCGTACACGTGCTCGGTGGACGTGCGGTAGCACTCGTCGACCTTGACGAGCCCCTGGTCGTCGACCGCGACGCCCGCCGCGTCGAGCGCGAGCGATGCGATCGCCGACTCGCGGCCCGCGGTCGCGAGCAGGCGCTCCGCCTTCACGGTGCGCCCGCCGCGGAGAGCGATGCGCACGCGCGCGCTGCGGTCCTCGCCGCCGACGTCGATGCCCTCGACGTCCTCGCCGAGCAGCAGCCGCACGCCCGCCTGCTGCATGTGGTGGCAGAGGGAGGACACGATGCGCTCGTCGAGGAAGCGGAGCAGCTCGCGGCGCCGGTCGATGAGCGTCACCTTCACGCCGAGCGCCGCGAACATGCACGCGTACTCGCAGCCGATCACGCCGCCGCCGAGGACGGCGAGGCTCCTGGGGACGGCGTCGAGCTCGAGGATCGAATCGCTGTCGACGACGTACCGGTCGTCGAACGGGATGCTCGCGGGGCGGCGCGGGCGGCTTCCCGTCGCGATGAAGATGCGGTCGGCCCGGTAGATCGCCTCGTCGCTCGCGTTCGCGACGCGGACGCGGTGCGGGTCGACGAAGCTCGCGCTTCCCGGGAGCACGTCGACGTGGTTGCGGTCGAGGAAGTTCTGGATGGTGCGGGTCTGCTGATCGATCACCGAGTCCTTGTGGCGCATCAGGTCGTGGATCGACATGCGCATCGAGCTCGACGATCGGATGCCGAAGGCGCCCGCCTCGCGCACGGCGACGATCTTGAGGATCGTCTCGCGCAGCGTCTTGCTCGGCACCGTTCCCCAGTGGATGCAGTTGCCGCCGACGACGGCGCCGCGCTCGGCGACCGCGACGCGGAGCCCGAGCTTCGAGCCCTGGAGCGCGGCCGACCAGCCGGCCGGGCCGGCGCCGATCACGAGGGCGTCGTAGTGCGCGCGCGCTTGCATGGCGGAGCGCATCGGTCGCACGTGCGCTGCGGCTGACGCCCGCGCGCATCGCGCGGCGGCTCGGGCGGAACCGGTCGCGACGTGCGAGCCCGCACCTTAGGCGCGATCGAGTCTTCTCCCGACGGCGCGCGCGTTCAGACCTCGATCGACAGGAAGCCGCCGCGCTCGCGCGCGAAGCGCGCGGTCACGAAGCGCAGCCCGGCGTCGACGACGGCGCGCGCGCGCGACGCGCGGTGCGCCACCTCCGCGACCGCGCGCAGCCCCGCGCCCTCGATCTTGACGAGGTCGCCGACGTCGAGCGGCCAGCGCGCCGTGCAGCGCATGCCCGTCGGCGACACGTCGACGACGCGCGCCGCGATGCGCGCGGGAGGCCATCCGATCTCGAGCGCCACTTCCGCATCGCGCTCGATGCGACTCACGACGCGCCGGCCGAGCTCGAGGAGCGCCGCGGGCGGCGGGAAGAGCGGGCTCCGGCACTCGACGCAGTCGGCCTCGCTCTCGAGCTCGCCCTGCGTGCGGCCGTGCGGCGCCTTGCAGAAGGCGCAGAAGCGCGTGATCAGCGGGTCGTAGGACGTGCGCGGCGCGGTGGGCGCGCAGCCCGGCGCCGCATCGGTCGGCGGCTCGCGGTGCAGCTCCTCCGCAGTCGGCAGGAGCGCCGCGGCGACGGCATGTCCGTGCTCGCGCAGCAGCGCGTCGTAGGTGCGCCGTCGGTCGGCGTCGCGCAGCGCCTCCCAGGCCTCGTCGACGAGCGCGGCGTCGATGCCGGCCGCGCCGCGCAGCACCTGCCAGGCCGCGCGCAGCACGGGCTCGGGGGCGTCGTTCTGGGCGCCGAGCACGCGATAGTAGTTGCGGCGGTTGCGGCCGTCGTCGCTCGCCGCGTGCCGCGGCGGTGCACCGCCCCACGCGACCGTCGCGAGCGCGCAGCGGTCGAGGAGCGCGCGGTCGTAGGCGGCGCGCTTGCGCGGGTCGCGCAGCACCGCGTAGGCGGCGTTCAGGACGGCGGCGTTCCAGTGCTCGCCGCCGAGGTCGGGGTGCGCGCGGAGCTTGGTCATGAGTGCCACGTAGTGCGCGCGCACGCTCTCGACGGGCGCATCGGGCTGCAGGTGCAGCACGCGGTAGAAGTTGCGGCGCTCGTGGCCGTCGCCGGTCGGGGGCATGCGCGAGCGGGTCGGTGCCCGCCTCGAGCGACTTGAGATCGCTGGACGGCGGGCGCAGGATGGCGCGCCGCGCGCACATCGGGAGGATCCATGCCGCCGAGCCCGCCGAAGAAGCCCTATCGCGTCGTCCAGTGGAGCACCGGCAACGTCGGAACCCAGACGCTGCGCGCGATCTGCGCGAGCCCCGGGCTCGAGCTCGTCGGCTGCCACGCGTGGAGCCCCGACAAGGTGGGGAAGGACGCGGGCGTGCTCGCGGGCATCGACCCCGTCGGCGTGCTCGCCACCGACGACATCGACGCGCTCGTCGCGCTCGCCCCCGACTGCGTCTGCTACACGCCGATCTGGCCGGACGTCGACGTCCTGTGCCGTCTGCTCGAGGCGGGCATCGACGTCTCGACGACCGCGCACTTCCTCACCGGGCACGGCTACCTCGGCGACGCGAAGCGCGAGCGCATCGCGAAGGCCTGCGCGGCCGGGGGCAGCACGATCTTCGGCACCGGCATGCACCCGGGCTTCAGCAACCTGCTCGCGCTCGTCGCCGCCGGCGCGTGCAGTCGCATCGACCGGATCGTGATCACCGAGTCGCAGGACGCGTCCGGCTACGCGTCCGCGGAGACGCAGCGCAGCGTCGGCTTCGACCATCCCGTCGACGAGCCCGGCCTCGACGCGCTCGCGCGCGACGGGTCGCTCGTGTTCGCGGACGGCCTGCACGTGATGGCCGACGCGCTCGGCATCGCGCTCGACGACGTGCGCTTCGAAGCGCGCTATGCGCCGGCCACGCAGGACGACGACCTCGGCTTCATGACGATCCGCAAGGGCCACGTCGCCGGCATCGAGGGGCGATGGCACGGCATCCGCGGCGGGCGCGTCGTGTTCGACGTCGGCTTCAAGTGGAAGATGGGGCGCTACGTCGAGGAGCCGTGGCCGATCGAGCACGCCTATCTCGTCGAGATCCAGGGCATGCCGACGCTGCGGCTCCGCACGGAGATCCGCCCGCCGAAGGACTTCGTCGCGCGCAGCGCCGAGGACTGGATGCAGCTCGGCATGATCATCACGGGGCTCCCGGCCGTGCACGCCATCCCCGCGGTGTGCGAGGCGGAGCCCGGCATCCGCACGTACGCCGACCTGCCGCTCGTCACCGCGCGCGGCTTCGTCGCGCCGTGAGCGGGCCGGCGGCGGGCGGGCGCGCGCATCCCGCTCGCACCGCGGCGGCGTCGTTCAGGAGAGCAGGCCGCCGTCGACGGTGATGACGGAGCCCGTGACGTAGGAGCTCTGGTCGGAGGCGAGGAAGAGCGCGGCGGGAACGAGCTCCGCCGGGTCGGCGAAGCGGCCGAGCGCGGCCATCTCCTTCGCGCGGGCGCGCACGTCGTCGTCCATCCATCCGATCATGTCGGTCTCGAACGTGCCGGGCGCGATGCAGTTCACGCGCACGCCGCGCGACGCCCACTCCTTCGACATCACCTTCGTCGCGCCGAGCAGCGCGCTCTTGCTCGAGCGGTAGAGCCCCATCGCGAACGTGCCGTTCCAGACGCCGACCGAGATGAGGTTGACGACCGAGCCGCGCCCGCTGCGCGCGAGGTGCGGCAGTGCCTTGATCGCGAGGAAGACGGGCGCCTTCGCGTTGACGGCGTGCACGCGATCCCAGTCTTCCTCGGTGAGCTGCTCGAGCAGCCCGAGCGTCGCGTCGGCGGCGTTGTTCACGAGCACGTCGAGCGCGCCGAAGCGCGCGACGGTGCCCTCGACGAGCCGGTCGAGGTCGGCCATGCGCTCCATCTCGGCCGCGATGCCGATGGCCTCGCCGCCGTCGGCCTCGATCTCGCGGGCGACGGCGTCGCACGCGTCCTGCGAGCGGCCCGAGACGACGACGCGCGCGCCGGCGGCCGCGAAGCCGCGCGCCATCGCGCGGCCGAGCCCGCGCGTCGACCCGGTGACGAGCGCGACGCGTCCTTCGAGGCTCGGCGCGAGCGCCGGATCGGGCTTCGCCACGGTCCCCTCCTCCACTCTCCGCTTCCCACGGCGCCGCGTGCGGCTGGTAGGATCGCCCCCTCTACCCGGCCGGGGGAGCCATGGTCAAGCTCGTCTTCTGCTGTCGCCGCAAGCCCGACATGAGCGTCGAGGAGTTCCAGCGCCGCTGGCTCGACGTGCACGGGCCGCTCGTGCGGAAGCTGCGCGCGAAGCTGCCCATGATGAAGCGCTACGTGCAGAGCCACACGCTCCCCGGGCCGATGAACGACGAGCTCGCGAAGGGGCGCGGCACGGCGCCGGCGTACGACGGCATCACCGAGGTCTGGTTCGACGACCTCGCGTCGATGGCGGGCGAGGGCGAGGATGCGGCGGCCGCGGGCCGCGCGCTGTTCGAGGACGAGGCGGAGTTCATCGACTTCGCGCGCTCGTCCGTCTTCCTGACCGTGGAGCACGAGATCTTCTGAAGCTGCCGCGCGCGCGGAGCGAGCGCGCGCGGAGAGGAGCGGCCGGGCGATGAAGCTGTGGGACGACGAGCTCGAGGGGCATCGCGAGGAGGCGCGCGCGCTGCTCGCGGCGATCCCGACGGTCGAGGACACGGCGCGCGACGCGTCGCCGCTCGAGAGGGCGCGCGCACAGCGCGAGTCGTTCCGGAAGCTCGCGCCGCCGGCGCCGTCGTCGCTCGCGGTCGCGACGTCGATTCCCGGCCCCGACGGCGACGTCCCGGTCCGCATCTTCCGTCCGGAGGGACGCGCGCGCGGCCTGTTCCTGCACCTGCACGGCGGCGGCTGGGTGATCGGCGAGCCGGTGATGAACGACCTCGCGAACGAACACCTCGCACGCGCGCACGGGCTCGCGGTCGTGAGCGTCGACTACCGGCTCGCGCCCGAGCACCCGTACCCGGCGGGCCCGGACGACTGCGAGGCCGCCGCGCGCTGGCTGCTCGAGAAGGGGCCGTCCGAGTTCGGGGCGAGCCGCATGTTCATCGGCGGCGAGTCGGCCGGCGGCCACCTCTCGCTCGTCACCGGCCTGCGCGTGCGCGACCGCCTGCGCGCCGGCGACCGCCTGCTCGGTCTGAACCTCGTCTTCGGCGTCTACGACCTGAACGGCACGCCGAGCTGGGCCGACAACGGCGGCCACCCCGACATGCTGACCGACGAGGGCATGCGCTTCATGGTCGAGTGCTTCACGCCCGGCATGTCGTTCGCCGACCGTCGCGCGCCCGACGTGTCGCCGCTCTACGCGAAGCTCGCGGGCCTGCCGCCGTGTCTCGTCTCGGTCGGCGGCGTCGACCACCTGCTCGACGACTCGCTCTTCCTGGCGCCGCGGCTCGCGGCGGCGGGCGTCGACGTCGAGCTCGCCGTCTACCCCGATTCGCCGCACGGCTTCATGGCGCTCCCGACCGCCATGGCGCGCGCCTTCGCCGCGCGGCTCGACGCGTGGATCGCCGCGCGGCTCGACGCCGCGGGCGCCGACTAGCAACCCCGGCCATCCGAAGCCGGAACCGAGGAGGAAGCCGATGCCGGTCCCGACCCGAGAGCAGCTCAAGAAGTGGGCCGCCGACTACGTGCGGCTGTGGAACGATGGCGACCGCGACGGCTGGGCGCGGAACTGGCGCGACGTCGCGCCGGGCGACTTCACGATGTGGGACCCGGTCGGCACGCCGCCCAAGCACGGCTTCCAGCACTGCGCGCTCGATTCGTTCGACCTGTTCCAGAAGCGCGTGCGCTTCGCGACGCCGAAGGAGACGCTCTTCTTCAACCGCGGCCACGTCGCGTGGGTGATGCAGAACCACTTCGAGAAGGACGGGAAGTCGACCTACAGCAACAGCATCGAGACGTTCGAGTTCGGGGAGGACGGCTCGGTGACGATCCGCACCTTCTACCCCGTGCCCGCGCACTCCGACGCCGCGCTCGGCGACCTGTTCCAGGTCTACCTCCCGACGGAGGAGCACGGCGCCTAGCATCGTCGACGGCGCGGCGGCGCCCGGTGCGCCGCCGCGTCCGCTAGGCCTTCTCCTTCGCGTGCTCGGCGATCACCTGCTCCGTCACCTGCACGAGCCCGCTGATCGCCGGATAGCCCGCGTACGGCGCGAGCTGGATGATGCACTCGCGCAGCGCGTGCGCGTCGAGCTCGCCGTTCGCGAGCGCCGAGGCGGCCTGGATGCGCCACACGTCGGCCGCGCCGCGCCCCGCGATCACGCCCATCACGAGCAGACGGCGGTCGCGGACCGAGAGGCCGTCGCGCGTCCAGACCTCGCCGAACACGTGGCGGACCATCAGATCCATGAAGTCGCTCGAGCCCTCGGGCGGCGCGGGCACGGCGTTCGCGTAGACGCGCTCGAGCGACCTCGCACCCTGCGCATAGCGTTCCGAATCGCTCACTCCTGCTCTCCTCGTTGGTCGCGGGACGGGGATCGCGCGGCCTCGGACGCGGCCGCGTCGCATCCGAAGCGCCGCTCGCGGCCGGCAGCGCGCACGACGACCTCCGCGCTCGCGAGCGCGCCGCGCCGCTGCGCGACGCCGCAGAAGGCGTCCACCGTCGCCGCCGCATCGCGCGGCCACTCGCGTTCGGCCTGCGCGACGGTCGCGTAGGCGACGACGAGACGCGCGGCGCCCGTCGCGCGCACGACCTCGACCGCGCACGTCACGGCCTGCCGCTCGTCGCCCGCCTCGCACGGCGCGCGCGCGGGCTGCCACGCGGTGCCCGGCGCGCGCCGCCACTCGGGGCCGGGCGGCGTCGAGGGCGGAGCGGCGAGGCTCCCGTCGGCGGACTCCGCAGCTCCGGGGGGCGTCGTCGCCTCGGACGTCGCACGCGCGCCGTCGCGCGGCGCCGCCCCGAAGAGCTCGCGCAGCGCGTCGGCGGCCGTGCGCGGCGTCCCCGCGCGCGGAGCGGAGGGCGGCGACGCCGCGGCCGACGCACCGGCGGGCGCAGCCGCGGAGCCCGGCGCGGGCGCCGGTGCGGACGGGGCGGCGGGCGCGAGAGGAGTCGCGTCGGCGCGCGCGGCGGATGGCGGTGCCGCCGCGCCGCGCGCATCGGCGCGCAGTGCGAAGCGCGACGGCGCGCGGTCGCGCCCGAGGCTGCTCAGCGCGACGCGCAGGTAGTCGTCGAGGAGGACCTCGATCGGCTCGCCCGCGCCGTCGCTCCGGAGCTCCGCGCGCCAGAGCCGCTCGCGCGTCGCGTCCGTGCGGCGGACGTCGACCGACAGCCGGCGCGCGTACCGCGCGTCGGCCTCGAGGAGCGATGCGGCGTCCGCGGCGGCGCGGTCGAGCGCGATCTCGACGGCGACGTCGCCGCCGTCCGCCGGCGCAGGCCGCCACGCGCGGCCCGCGAGCGCGCGCGCGACGGCGCCGGCCGCGATCGCATCGAGCGTCGCGTCCGTCGGCGGTGCGACGACGACCGCGTAGCTCGCCTCGTCGGGAAGCGGCGCCTCCGCGCGCGACGCGACGTCGCCGCGGACGTAGCGCGGGATGCCGGTCGCGCATGCGAGGGCCGCGGCGAGCGCGCACGCGGCGCCGAGGCGGGAGGCGACGGCGCGGTGGCGGGCGAACGGAACGCGGCGCGGCATGCGCCGAGCTTACCCGAACGCGCGTCGCGCGGAGGTCGCGCGCGCGGCGGTCTTTCGCGGCATTCCCAACCTGCTACACAGCGCGCACGGTCGTCCGCGGAGGAGCGGGAACGAGGCCAGGTCGGCGCAGCTTCCCGCCTTCCCCGTCACCGCGGACTCCGAGCAGGGACACCTTCGCCGGGCCTCCGCCCGCCGCGTTCTCGCTCGGACCGCCCCCCTCTCTCGAGGTCGGTTCGCGCTCGTCCGATGGTGGGTCGCCCGCTCGCGAGGGCGTTCCGAGGCGACAGCCATGTCCGACTCCCCGGCTTCCTACGAAGGCGCGATCGATCGCGGTCTCGAAGGCGTCATCGCCTGCTCGACGGCGATCAGCACGATCCACGGCACGACGCTCCTCTACCGCGGCTACACGATCGAGGACCTCGCCGCGAACGCGTCGTTCGAAGAGGTCATGCACCTGCTCTGGTTCGGCGCGCTGCCGAAGCGCGACGAGCTCGCCCGCCTGCGCGCGCTGCTCGGCGAGAGCTACGCGCTGCCGCCCGAGGCGTTCGCGTGGCTCCTGAGCCTTCCCAAGGACGTCCATCCGATGGACTTCCTGCACGCCGTCGTCGCCGGGCTCACGCTCCACGACCCGGACGCGAACGACCTCACGAACCCGGCGATGGTGCGCAAGGCGACGCGGCTCACCGCGCGCTTCGGCTCCATCGTGACGTCGTACGACCGCGTGCGCGGCGGCCACTGGCCGTTCGAGCCCGATCCGGCGCAGTCGATCGCCTGGAACTTCCTGCACGGCCTGCAGGGCGGCGAGCCCGACCCGCAGCGCGTGCGCGACTTCGACACCTGCCTCGTGCTGCACGCCGACCACGAGCTCAACGCGTCGGCCTTCTCGGCGCGCGTCACGTCGAGCACGCTGTCCGGGCTCTACTCGTCGGTGATGGCCGCGATCGGCACGCTCAAGGGCTCGCTCCACGGCGGCGCGAACGAGCAGGTGATCCGGATGCTGCTCGAGATCGGCCATCCCTCGCGCGTCGACGACTTCCTCGAGCGCGCCTTCGCGCAGAACGCGAAGGTGATGGGCTTCGGGCACCGCGTGTACAAGGAGGGCGACCCGCGCGCGAAGATCCTCGAGCGGATGAGCGAGCGGCTCACGCGCGAGGCCGGCCACCCCGAGCTCTACGACATCAGCCGGCTGCTCGAGGAGAAGATGGCGGCGCGCAAGGGGCTCATCCCGAACGTCGACTTCTACTCGGCGAGCGTCTACCACAGCCTCGGCATCCCGACCGACCTCTACACGCCCATCTTCGCGATGAGCCGCGTGGTCGGCTGGTGCGCGCACGTGCTCGAGCAGTACGCGAACAACCGCATCTACCGCCCGCGCGGCCGCTACGTCGGCGCGACGGGGCGCAGCTACACGGCCATCGATGACCGCTGACGCGCACGGCTCTCCACACGCCCCGTCCACCGACGCGCGCGCGCAGCGCACGCGCGCCGACCTGCGCGCGATGCTGCTCGACGGCTTCTCGTTCAGCGTGATGGTCGGGATCGGCGAGAGCTACCTCGCGCCGTTCGCGCTCGCGCTCGGGCTCGGCGACGTGACGGCCGCGCTCGTCGCGACGGCGCCGATGCTCGCGGGCGGGGTGCTGCAGCTCGTGACGCCGGCGGCCGTCGGCTGGCTCGGCTCGCACCGCCGCTGGGTCGTGCTGTGCGCGTCGCTGCAGGCGGCGAGCTTCGTGCCGCTCGCCGCGGCCGCGCTCGCGGGCTCGATGTCGCCGTGGCTGCTGTTCGCGACGGCGTCGCTCTACTGGGGGCTCGGGCTCGCGGCGAGCCCGGCCTGGAACACGTGGGCCGGCACGATCGTTCCCGCGAGCGTGCGCGTTCGCTTCTTCGCGCGCCGCAGCCGCTGGGCGCAGGCCGCGCTGCTCCTCGGCCTCGTCGCGGGCGGCGCGGTGCTGCAGCTCGCGAGCGAGAAGGGCGTCCCGCTCGCGGGCTACGTCGCGGCCTTCGGCGTCGCGTTCGCCGCGCGCGCGATCTCCGCGTTCTACCTCTCGCGCCAGAGCGAGCCCGCGCCCGTGCCGATCGGCGAGACGCGCGTGTCGCCGGCCGCCATCCGCGCGCACCTGCGCACCGGCGGCCACGGCCGCCTGCTCGCCTATCTGCTGGTCTTCCAGGCGAGCGTCTACGTCGCCGCGCCGTTCTTCACGCCGTACATGCTCGGCCCCCTCGGCTACGACTACGTCGGGTTCACCGCGCTCACGGGCGCCGCGTTCCTCGCGCGCGTCGCCGCGCTCCCGCTGCTCGGTCGCGTCACGAAGCGCGTCGGGACGCGCCGCGTGCTGTGGCACGCGAGCATGTGGATCGTGCCGCTCCCGCTCGCGTGGCTCGTCACCGACGACTTCGTCTGGCTCTTCGCCGTGCAGCTGTGGTCGGGCGTCGCGTGGGCCGCGTTCGAGCTCGCGAGCCTGCTGTCCTTCTTCGAGCACATTCCGCAGCGCACGCGCACGAGCATCCTGTCCGCGTACAACCTCGCGAACGCGGTGGCGATCGCGGTGGGCAGCGTGATCGGCGGCGTCCTGCTCGACGCGGTCGGGCGCGGCGCGGCGGCCTATGCGGCCGTGCTCGTGGCGTCGGCGATCGCGCGCTTCGTCGCGCTCCCGCTGCTGCGCGGCATGCCCGACGTCGTGCCCGCGTCGGCGACGCCGATCCCGCTGCGCACGATCGGTCTGCGCCCGTCGGCCGGCGCGCTCCAGCGCCCCGTGCTCGCCGCGCTCGACGGCGAAGACGACGAGTCGGGGCCGGGCGAGCCGCGCGCGGCCGTCCGGTAGCGCCTAACGAGCGCCGCCGTGCGCACGCCCGCGCCCGCGCCCGCGCCGACGGCGCGCGCGGAGCGCGGCCAGCGCGGCGAGCGCTCCGGCCTGCAGCGCGATCGCCGACGGCTCGGGAACGAGCTCGACGGAGAGCGCGCCCGCGCCCTCGAGATCGATGCCCACGCCGCGCGTGTCGAGCACGAGGAGCGTCTCCTTCGTCGGGTCGGCGTCGGCGTCGGGCGCGCGGATCGCGAGGCCCGGGCCCGCGCGGAGGGTCGCGAGCGTCGGCGTGCCGAGCGTCGCGACGTTGCCGAGCCGATCCGTCGGCACGATGCGCACCGCCTCGACGCCCGCGCCCGTGTCGACGACCAGCGGGTTCAGCATCTCGAGGACGGCGCGCGCGCCGGCCGCGTCGAGGCCCGGTCGCAGCGGGTGGCCCGTCGCGGAGTCGTAGGTCGCGCTGCTCGCGAGCCGCGCGAGGCCGAACGACGCGACGGCGCCGCTCTTCGCGTCGGCGACGTCCGTCGTCGCGTCGCTCCCGTCGGCCACCAGCGTGAACGCCTCGCCGTAGTCGTCGCGCACCGGGTCGGGCGTGAAGTGGTCGGTCACCTCGACGCCGACGGGCTCGTTCTCGCCGGGCGGCCCCGGCAGGTTGCCGTCGATCACGTCGTCGGGATCGGTGCGGAGCAGCGCCGGCAGACGCGTCATCACGGCGGGCCCATCCGGGACGACGCCGCCGAAGAACGAGGGGCTCGTCGCACCGACGTAGGCGACGGCGGTCGCGACGATGCGGAGCGGCGCCTCGTCGGGGCCGGCGACGCCGACGAAGAGCTGCGCGGGCGCCTGGCCGCTCGCGAAGAAGCCGAAGCGGCGGCCGACGGCGGCGATCTCCTGCTCCTCGATCGTCTCGTCGTTCGGGTCGCCGTCGAGCGCGGTGACGCCGACGAAGCCGTCGCCGTCGAGGTCCGCGAACGCGATCACGAGCACCGGGTCGCCCTCGAGCTCGGGCGACACGATCGCCATCCCCTCGGCGGGTGGCGTCGTCCCGTCCGAGATGGCGACGACGACCGGGATCGAGGCGCCGGCGCCCGCGGGCTCGGCGATCGCGATCGGCACCGCGCTCGGAATGCGCAGCGGCGATGTCGGCGGGATGGCGCCGGCGAAGCCGGTCAGGCCCGTGCGCACGACGAGGTCCACGTCGCCGATCGCCTGCGGGTTCGGGACGACCGACGCGTCGGGGAGCACCCAGGGCGCGCCGGGCACGAGCTCGACGATCTCGCTCGTCGCGGGGTCGACGAAGTCGCCCGAGAAGACGGGATCCTGGGCGCGCGCGTCGCGCGCTCCGCCGGCGACGCACGCCAGCGCGAGCGCGATCACCGCGGCGATGCGCGCCGCGCCTGCGCTCCGACGCCGCGCGCTCACGACCCGCCTCCCGGCTGCGCGTCGAGCACGACGTCGACGGGCATCTCGTTCGAGAGCACGGGGCTCCCGCCGTCGATCACGAAGATGCGCACGCGCGCGTCGGCGAGCGGGAACGCGGTCGAGAGCTCGAGCTCGATGCGCCCCTTCGCGACCAGCACGTGGCGCGCGGTCGCCGACGGCGCGCCCGCGCTCGCGAGCGCCGTCGCGTCGGCCGGATCGAGCCCGTCGGCGAGGCCGGCGTGGCTTCCCTCGAACGCGCCGTCGGAGAGGTCGAAGCGCACGTACTGCGCACCGCCCACGCCGTCCCACACCACGACCTGGATCGGATACGGGATCTGCACGAGGTCCTGCTGCGGGAACACGGCGTCGAGCTGGATGCGCGTGCGCGCGTCGCCGCGCGCCGCGCGCGCGGCGTAGATCGCGAGCACGGGGTCGGTCGGCGTGGCGCGCGCGGCGGCGGGCGCGGTCGCGACGAGCGCCATCGCGACGAGCGCCGGAAGGAGGCGCGCCCCGGCGCACCTCGCGCGAGTGCCTGCGAACGCGGTCATTCCGGGAGCCCCCACACGACGGTCGCCACCGAGAGCCCGCCGGCGTCCGCGAGCGCGAGGCCGGGGAGCACGAGGCAGGCGACGCCCGCGGCCGGCATCGGCGCGCGCGTCTGGCGCACCGTCTCGCGCGCCTCGTTGCGCACCGCGATGCGGCCGTCGCCCGCGCGCACGCGGCCGAGCTCGGACCCGTCCGCGGCCACGATCTTGTAGCCGTACTCGCGCGCCTTCAGGTCGAACAGCACGGCCTCGCCGCGCTCGAGCGCGAGGTCGCCGTCGGGCTCGCGCGTGAGCCGCAGCGCGCGGGCGGCGTCGCCGTCCCCGGGCGTGAGCACGAACGCGTCGCCGCGATCCTCGATGCGCCCGACGATGCGGTCGTCCGCGTCGCGCACGGTGATGGTGCGACCGTCGATCGCGTATGCGGCGAGCAGGAGCCGTCGGCCGTCGAGCAGGCGCACTCCTTCTCCGTCGCGCTCGAGCACGAGTGCGGTCTGGCCGTTGTCCGTCTCGAGCTTCGCGACGTCGAACGCGATTCCCGCGCCGGGCGCGACGGGCCCGCGCGCCGCGGGCGCGCTCGCGCAGCCCGCCCCGACGAGCGCGACGAGCCCGAAGAGCGCGAGGAGAGTCGGCGTCCGCCGGTCGGGGGTGGAGCCGTCGAAGCCTAACATCGGGAGGACCTCCGGGGAGCGAGCGCGAGAGCGAAGGCGAAGGCACAGGCGACCGGGCCCGCGACGTCGCCGGTGGCGGCGAACGCCGTGGTCGGACCGCCCGGCACGACGTCGGCGTCGAGCGCGGTCGCCGCGTGCTCGGGAGCGCGCGCGACCACGCGCCCCCAGGCGTCGATCGCCGCGGTGACGCCCGTGTGGGTCGCGCGCAGGACGGGACGGCCCGTCTCGACCGCGCGCAGCACGGCCGATGCGAAGTGCTGCTCGACCGCGCCAGTGCGGCCGAACCAGCCGTCGTTCGCGACGTTCACGAGCACGTCCGCTCCGTCGTGCGCGAGCGCACGCGCGAGCGGCGCGAAGGCGATCTCGTAGCAGACGAGCGCGCCGATGCGCAGGCCGTCGCGCGCGCCGAGCACGCGCGGTGCCTCGCCGGCCCGCGTGTCGTGGCCGGAGACGCCGAGCGCGCGCAGCGGCGCGGGCACGTACTCGCCGAGCGGCAGCAGGTGGACCTTGTCGTGCACGGCCTCGACCGCGAACGCGTCGTCGAGCGAGAAGGCGGAGTTGAAGAGCGCACCGGGCTCGGCCGCGTCGCTGCGCGGCGCGCCGACGAGGAGCGCGCGCGGGCGCGTCGCGCGATCGGGCCAGGCGCGCGCGAGCAGCCCGAGGTTCGCGGGGAGCACGGCGCGCAGCGCGTTCTCGGGCCACACCGCGAGGTCGACCGGGCCGCCCGCCGCCGTGAGCGCGACGAGCCGGTCGAGCTCTGCGCCGACGCCCGCGCTCGAGGCGCGCGCGGCGGCGCGCGCGTTCGGCTGCACGAGCCGCACGTGCACGGCGCCCGTTCCGCCCGTTCCCGACGCGAGCACGGCGCCCGGCCGCGGCGCGCCGCCCGCGCCGCCGTCCGCGAGCCCCGACGCGAGATAGGCGGCGGCGAAGCAGGCGCCGACGCCCGCGAGCGCCGCGAACGCCGGGCGCCGCGCCGCCGCGCCGCGGAGCGCGGCCACGGCGAACGCGCCGTTCACCGCGGCGACGAGGAGCGCGAGCCCCGCTGCGCCGGTCCACGCCGCGGGCTGCAGCAGCGCGGGCGCGGTCGTGAGCGCGTGCGCGAGCAGGATCCACGGGAGACCGGTGAAGAGCGTCGAGCGCAGCAGCTCGGCCGCCGTCCACGCGACGGCGACGCGCGCGATCGCGACCGCGGCGCTCCGCTCCTCGAGCGGGCCGGCGAGCGCGGCGAAGGCGGCCATGCTCCCCGCGCCGAAGACCTGCCCGACCGTCAGCGCGATCGCGAGCGCCTCCCACGGCGAGACGCCGAAGTAGGCCGTCGAGCTCACCGCGGCGGGCACCACCGTCGAAAGACACGTCGCCGCCGTGCCGGCGAGCCAGCCGAGCACCGCGCGCTCGCGCGCGCCGCGCCCGGCGAGCGCGACGACGAGCGGCACGCCGCACGCGAAGGCGAGGGGCCACGCCGAGCCGAAGGGCGCTCCCGGCTGGGCCGCCGCGTAGAGCGCGCCGCAGCCGAGCGCGAGCGCGCCGCGCCGGGCGCGCGTCGCGGCGAGGCGCGTCGCTAGGCGGGGTGCCTGCGTGGGCTCCGCGGCGCGCACGCGCGCGCTGCAGGGTACGATCGCCGGCTCCGGAGGTGTCGCCGCGTGCAGAGGTCGCTCGTTCCCGCGCTCGTCCTCGGCGCGCTCGTCGCGGCGCTCCTCGCGACCGTCGCGCAGGGCTCGCTCCGCCTTCGCGAGCGGCCGTTCCCCGGCTTCCTCGTATGGGACAACGGGGCGCTCGTCGCGTTCCACGACGAGAGCTTCACGGGGGCGCTCGCCGGCCTTCCGCTCGGCAGCGGTCGCATCGTCGAGGTCGACGGCGCGCCGTTCGAGGGCGGACGCGCGCTGCTCGAGGCCGCGCGCGCGCGGCGGGCCGGCACGGTCGTCCGCTACCGCGTCGCGACGGAGGAGGGGGAGCGCGACTACGCGGTCCCGACGATGCGGCTCTCGTTCCAGAGCTTCGTCGCGACGTTCGGCAACTACCTGTTCAACGCGTTCTGCTTCGCGGGCATCGGCGTGGTCGCGCTCGCGCTGCGGCCGGACTCGGCGCAGGCGCGCGCGCTCGCCGGCGCGACCGTCGCGATGGGCCTGCTCTTCGCGCTCGCGATCGACTACTTCACGGCCTACCGGTTCACGCGGCTGTGTCAGCTCGTCGAGGCCGCGAGCCCGCTGCCCGTGGCCGCGCTCGCGCTGCACTTCCCCGCCGTGCGCGGGACGCGCGCGCTGCGGCGCGGCGTGCTCGCCGTGCTCGGCGCGGTCGCGGCCGCCACCTTCGCCGCGCAGGTCGCGTGGTTCTACGACGCCCCGGAGCGCGCGCGCATCGCGACGCTCGTCGCGTACGTCGAGCTCGCCGCGATCACGGTCGGAATGCTCGCCGGCCTCGCGCACGCCGCGCTGCGCGGCGCGACGACCGACGACCGCGTGCGCGCGGCGATCGTGCTCGCCGCCGCGGTGAGCGGCCTGCTCGTGCCCGCGCTCGCGATCCTCGCGTTCTTCGGGCTCGGCGCGGGCTTCTCGTTCACGTGGGTGACGTTCCTCCTGCCCGTCTTCCCGGCGGCCGTGCTGTTCGCGACGGTCCGCCACGACCTGCTGCGCGCCGAGCGCTTCGCGCGGCTCGCCGTCGGCTACGGCGTCACGACGGCCGGCCTCGCGGTCGGCTACTCGTCGCTCCTGCTCGTGCTCGACCGCTGGCTGATCCGCAGCGGGGCGCGCGGCACGCCGGTCGAGTTCGCGCTGCTCGTCGGCGTCGCCGCGTCGTTCAACCCGCTGTACCGGCGCGTGCAGTCGGCGATCGATCGCGTGTTCTACCGCTCCGACCTCGACGCCGCGCGGCGACTCGAGCGCCTCTCCGTGCTGCTCGCCGCCCGTCCTTCGGAGGCCGAGGCGGTCGAGATCGTCGCGCGCGAGGTCGGCCTCGCGCTGCAGGTCGACGCCGTGGAGATCGCGCTCGGCCCCGAGGTCGCGGGCGGCGGCTTCGCGCTGGTCGAGCCGATCGTGCACGGCGACGACCGGCTCGGCGCGCTGCGCTGCGGCGCCAAGTCGTCGGGTGCGCCGTTCTCGGCGGCCGAGCGCGACTTCGCGGTCGGCGCCGCGAGCCAGGCGGCGACCGCCATCCGCAGCGCCCGTTCGCTCGAGGACCTGCGCGCCGCGCAAGACGCGCTCGTGCGCGCCGAGCGCCTCGCGGCGATCGGCGAGGTCGCCGGCGCCGTCGCCCACGGCGTCCGCAACCCGCTCGCCGGCATTCGCGCCGCCGCGCAGATGGCGCAGGAGATCGACGACCCCGCCGAGCGCGCCGAGACGCTCGGCGACCTGATCGCGGGCGCCGACCGGCTCGACGAGCGCGTGCGCCGCCTGCTCGACTTCGCGCGCATGCTCGCGCCCGAGATCGAGCGCGTCGACGTGCGCACCGTCGTCGAGAACGTCCGCTCCGTGCTCGCGAGCCGGGCCGCGAGCCAGGGCGTCGCGCTCGAGGTCGTCGCGCGCGCGGAGGGGCCGATCTACGCGCACGCCGACCCCCGCCAGCTCGAGGAGGCGCTGCTCGAGCTCGTCGGGAACGCGCTGCACGCGACGGGCGAGGGCGGCCGCGTCGCGGTGGGGATCGAGGCGGATGCGGCGCGCGTGCGCGTCGTCGTGCGCGACACCGGGCGCGGCATTCCCGCGGCCGTGCAGGCGCGCGTGTTCGACCTGTTCTTCACGACGCGCGAGGAGGGCACGGGGATGGGCCTCGCGACCGTGCGCAAGATGCTCGAGCGCCAGGACGGGAGCGTCGAGCTCGTCGAGAGCGGTGCGGGCGGCACGGCGTTCGCGCTCGAGGTGCCCGCGGCGGCACCCGCTGCGGCGTAGCTGCGGGCCGCGCGGCGCGCGCGATCGTTCCGACCGAGGGGCATGCGTACCGACTCCCCGCCGGAGGTCGCCCGCACGCGGGCCCTCCGGACGCGAATCCCGTTCCTGCCGACGAGCCACAGCAAGCGCCGTGCCTAGTCGATCTCGAACTTCTCCATCCGGTACCGGAGCTGGTCGCGCGTGAGGCCGAGCAGCTTCGCGGCCTGCGTGCGGTTGCCGCTCGCGCGCTCGAGCGCCTGCGCGATCAGGTCCGCCTCGAGCTCGGCGATGTGGATCCCGCCGTCGGGGAGCACGTAGCGCCCTCCCGCGGCCGCCTCGCTGCCGCGCGCCGCGCGCAGCATGGGAGCGAGCACGCTCGCGTCGATCGTCGCTCCGCTCGCGAGCAGCAGGCCGCGCTCGATCACGTTGCGCAGCTCGCGCACGTTCCCCGGCCACGGATACTGGCGCAGCAGCTTCTCGGCATCGCCGTCGAACGACGCACCGGGCCTCCCGTACTGGTGGCCGAGCTCGGCGCAGAAGTGACGCGCGAGCGCCGGGATGTCCTGCGTCCGCTCGCGCAGCGGGGGCACCTCGAACGCGAGCACTGCGAGGCGGTGGAACAGGTCGGCGCGGAACGCGCCGTCGGCCACGGCGGCGTCGAGATCGGCGTTGGTCGCCGCGATGACGTGCACGTCGAGCGCGCGGTCGCGCGAGGCGCCGAGCCGCCGCACGCGCTTGTCCTCGATCACCTTGAGGAACTTCGCCTGCACGCCGAGCTCGAGGTGGCCGATCTCGTCGAGGAAGATCGCCCCGCCGTCGGCCGCCTCGAACAGGCCCGCGCGCGCCCCCGTGGCACCGGTGAAGCTCCCGCGCTCGTGCCCGAAGAGCTCCTCCTCGACGAGCGTCGACGGAAGCCCCGTGCAGTTGAGCTCGATGAACGCGCCGCCGCCGAGCGCCTCGTGGACGGCGCGCGCGATCAGCCCCTTGCCCGTGCCCGTCTCGCCCGTCAGCAGCACGGTGGGGCGCTTGCCGGGCGCGAGCTTCGCGTCGGCGAGCCGATCGATCTGCTCGAAGATCGCCGCGATGCGCGGGTCGGTGCCGATCACGTGGCCGCGCGCGCTGCCCCCGCGGCGGCGGTGGTAGGCGAGCTCGCGGTCGGCGCGCCGGCGCTCGAGCGTGCGGTCGATGGCGAGGCGCAGCTCGTCGAGGTCGAGCGGCTTCTGCAGGTAGTCGGCCGCGCCCTGCTGCATGGCCTGCACGGCGTCGGCCACCGAGCCGTACGCGGTCATCATGAGCACGGGCAGCTCGGGCGCGCGCTCGAGCAGGTCGCGCAGCACGTCGAGACCGGAGGCGTCGGGGAGCCGCAGGTCGACGAGCGCGAGGTCGGGCTCGGCGGTCGCGAACGCGTCGAGCGCCTCGGCGCGACTGCCGGCGAGCGCGGCGTTGTGGCCCGCTCCCTGGAGCGCGCGCTGCAGCTGGCGGCCCAGCAGGCTCTCGTCCTCGACCACCAGGATGCTCGCCATGGCGGGCCAACCTAGCACCGGCGCCGACGCGCTCCGACGGGCGATTTCGCGCGTCGCCGGGGGATATCGCGCGCCTTCATGCGTTGCTCATCGGGAGGGCGGGCGGGGCGGTGGCACCGCCCTTGCAATTCTCCCGCGCGAGATTCGAACGCCTCGGAGGTGCACGTGGACCGCGATGCCCGACCCCGCGTCCTGCTCGTCGAGGACGAGGCCATCCTGCGCCGGAACCTCGCGCGCCTGCTCGAACGGCGCGGCCACGACGTGCTCGCCGTCGCGTCGATCGGAGAGGCGCGCGCGCTGCTGCGCGAGGGCACCGTCGACGCCGCGGTCCTCGACGTCGGCCTGCCCGACGGCGACGGGCTCGACCTGCTTCCCGAGACGGGCGCGTCGCACTCGCTCGTGATCTCGGCCGAGGTCGACGACGGTCGCCTCGACGCGTCGGGCGTCGCCCACTTCCTCCGCAAGCCGCTCGAGCTCGCCGCCTTCGCGCGCTGCGTCGAGGGGCTCGTGCACGGCGACCGCGCCGCATGAGCGGCCCGCCGGGCGACTTCACGCGGTGTGCGCGTCGTATCGCGCGGTGCCGCGCGTCGCGACGACGCAGCTTCGTGAAGAGCACGGCATAACGATTGCAGTCCGGTGACTGCGGGAAGTCCTCCCGCGGAGTCCGACGCCGTGACCGCCACCGCCATCCTGCCCTTCGAGTCCGCGACCGGCCCGATGCCGGACGCGGGGAGGAGCGAAGCGCTCGTGAGCCCTTCCTCGCCGCGCCGGCCGCGCATCGCGCTCTACTCGCACGACACGATGGGCCTCGGACACGTGCGTCGGAACGCGCTCGTGGCGGAGGCCATCGCGCGCTCGGTCGACTGGGAGATCGACGTGCTGCTGATCAGCGGTGCGCGCGAGGCCCACGCGACGCGTCTCCCGCGCGGCTTCGACTCGCTGACGCTGCCCGCGCTGCGCAAGCACGCCGACGGGAGCTACGGCGCGCGCAGCCTCCGGCTCCCGCTCCCGGCGCTCATCGCGCTGCGCAGCGAGACCGTTCGCGCGGCGCTCGTCGCCTACGAGCCCGATCTGCTCGTGGTCGACAACGTGCCGCGCGGCGCGGTGGGCGAGCTCTCCGCGACGCTCGAGGCGCTCTCGCGACGCGGACGCACGCGGCTCGTGCTCGGCCTGCGCGACATCGGCGACGACGCCGCGGTGACGCGTCTCGAGTGGGAGCGGTCGGATCACGCGCGCGCGATCGCCCGCTACTACGACCAGGTCTGGATCTACGGCGACCCGTCCGTCTACGACCGCGCGCGGCTCGACGGCCTGTCGCCGGCGCTCGACGGGAAGATCCGGTTCGCGGGTTACCTCGATCAGCGGGCGCGCGCGGAGAACGCGGGCGCCGACTTCGCCGCGTTCGCGCGCGAGCACGTCCCGACGCTCGACCCGCACCGGCCGTTCGCACTCTGTCTCGTCGGCGGAGGCCAGGACGGAGCGCGGCTCGCGGAAGCCTTCGCCGACGCGGAGTTCGGCGCGGGCCGGCACGGCGTCGTCGTCGCCGGCCCGTTCTGCCCGGCCGGCGCGCTCGCGCGCCTGCGCGCGCGCGCGAGCGCACGCGGCGACCTCCACGTCGTCGACGCGGTCGGCGAGCCCGCGCCGCTCGTCGCCGGCGCGGAGTGCGTCGTGAGCATGGGCGGGTACAACTCGATGTGCGAGATCGCCTCGTACGGCAAGCGCGCGCTCGTCGTTCCGCGCACGCACCCGCGCGTCGAGCAGCGGCTGCGCGCCGAGCGGTTCCGCGCGATCGGCGCGATCGACGCCGTCCTGCTGCCCGACGAGCTCGACGCGGCCGCGCTGTCGCGCTGGATGTGCGCGCCGATCGACGGCGTGCCGACCGAGCGCGCGAAGCTCGACCTCGGCGGCCTCGCGCGCGTCGCGGAGCTCGCGCGCGAGCTGCTCGCCTCGACCGCGCCGTCTCGCTCGCCCTTCGCCTTCGCGCCCGGCCCGGCGCCCGTCGGCGGGGGGCACTGACGTGCGCATCGGCTACGTCCTGAAGCGCTACCCGCGCCACTCCGAGACGTTCGTCGTCAACGAGATCCTCGCCCACGAGCGCGCGGGCGAGCAGCTCGAGATCTTCGCGCTGCGCGCGCCCAACGACGCGCACTTCCAGGACCTGATCGCGTCGGTGCGCGCGCCCGTCCGCTATCTCCACTTCGACGGCATCAAGGCGACGACGCTGTGGGAGGGCGTGGAGGCGGCGGCCGCGCGGATCCCCGACGTGTTCGGCCGACTCGACGCGGCGCTCGGCCTCGACGCGCGCGAGGTCGCCCAGGCCGTCCACCTCGCGGCGCACGTCCGCGCGGCCGGCATCGAGCACCTGCACGCCCACTTCGCGACGGCGGCGGCGCGCGTCGGCGCGCTCGCCGCGCACCTCGCGGCCGTGCCGTTCACGCTCACGGCCCACGCCAAGGACATCTTCCACGAAGAGGTGACGACCGAGGGGCTCGCGCGCATCGCGCGCCACGCCGCGTGCGTCGTGACGGTGAGCGACTTCAACGTCGAATACCTCGAGCGCGAGTGCCGGCTTCCCGCGCGCCGCCTCGTCCGCATCTACAACGGCCTGCCCCTCGACGCCTATCGCTTCGTCGACGCGCCGCGCGAGCGCTCCATCCTCGCGGTGGGGCGACTCGTCGAGAAGAAGGGCTTCGAGGACCTCGTGGAGGCGTGCGCGATCCTCGCCGAGAGCGGGTATCCCGTGCCGTGCACGATCATCGGAGCGGGGCCGCTCGAGGACGAGCTGCGGGCGCGCGTCCGGAGTGCGGGGCTCGCCGAGCACGTCCGCCTCTGCGGTGCGCTCCCGCGCTCCGAGGTCGCGCGCCAGATGGCGCGCGCCGGCGTGTTCGTCGCGCCGTGCGTCGTCGGGCGCGACGGAAACCGCGACGGCCTCCCGACCGTCCTGCTCGAGGCGATGGCGCTCGGCACACCGTGCATCGCGACGGACGTGACCGGCATTCCCGAGGTGCTGCGCGACGGCGAGACGGGCCTCGTCGTGAAGCCGCACGACCCGGCCTCGATCGCGCAGGCGATCGACCGCGTGCTCGCCGACGGCGCGACCGCGACGCGGCTCGCGCGCGCCGCCCGCGAGCGCATCGAGCGCGACTTCGACCTGATCGCGAACGCCGGCGCGCTGCGCGCCGAGTTCCGGCGGGCCCGGGTCGACTAGCATGGCGTCGCGGGCCGAGATGTTCCGCAGCGGGGCGCGCCTCTTCGCGCGCCTCGCACCGCGCCTCCGGCGCGAGCGCGCGGGCATCGCCGCCGCCGGGGTCGCGATGGCGATCGAGGTCGGCCTGCGGCTCGTCGAGCCGTGGCCCGTGAAGTTCGTGCTCGACGCGGTGAGCGGCGACGAGCGGTGGCGGCAGTCGCTCCCGTGGCTCGCCTCCTGGGATCCGGGCCGCGCGGTGGTGGTGCTGGCGCTCGCGATTCCCGCCGTCGCCGGTCTGCGCGCGATGGCGGGCTACCACCAGTCGGTGGGGTTCGCGGTCGTCGGCAACCGCGTGCTCACCGACCTGCGCGCGGAGCTCTTCGCGCACCTGCAGGGCCTCGCGCTCGCCTATCACCGGCGCGCGCGGCGCGGCGACCTGCTCGTCCGCGTGATCGGCGACGTCGGCATGCTGAAGGAGGCCGTCGTCACGGCCCTGCTGCCACTCTGCGTGAGCGGCTTCGTGTTCGTCTCCATGCTCGCGGTGCTCACGTGGATGGAGCCTCGCCTCGGGCTGCTCGCGATCGCGGTCACGCCGCTGCTGGCGCTCCTCACCGTGCGCATCGGCGGCGACATCCACGCGACGTCGAAGCGGCTGCGCACGCGCGAGGGGGCGATGGCGAGCGCCGCCGCGGAGTCGCTCGGCGCCGTCGAATCCGTCCAGGGGCTCGCGCTCGAGGGGGTCTTCCGCTCGGCGTTCGGTCGCGCCAACGAGAAGGGCTTCCGCGAGGGCGTCCGCGGGAAGCGGCTCGCCGCGCGCCTCGAGCGGAGCGTCGACGTCGTCGCCGCGACCGGCGTCGCGGCGGTGGCCGCGCACGGCGCGCAGCTCGTGATCGGCGGCGTGCTCACGCCCGGCGATCTCTACGTCGCGATCAGCTACCTGCGCCGCGCGCTCCGCCCCGCGAAGGACTTCGCGAAGCACTCGGCGCGGCTCGCGCGCGCGGCCGCCGCGGCCGACCGCGTGCTCGACGTGCTCGACGAGCCCGGCGCGGAGTCGATCGCGAGCGGCGCTGCGGACGCGGCCGGCGTGCGCGGTCGGCTCGAGCTCGACGGCGTCGCGACCGGGCACGAGGACGGGCCGCTCCTCGTGCAGGCGCTGTCGCTCCGCCTCGAGCCGGGCGAGCACCTCGCCATCGTCGGCCCGACGGGCGTCGGCAAGACGACGCTGCTCGGGCTCCTGCCGCGCCTCGCCGAGCCGCGCCGGGGGAGCGTGCGACTCGACGGGCTCGACCTGCGCGCCTACGCACTCGACGCGCTGCGCGCGCGCATCGCGTTCGTGCCGCAGCAGCCCGTGCTCTTCGCGGGCACGCTCGAGGCGAACGTCGCGATCGGGCTCGAGCACGCGACGCGCGAGGACGTCGAGGCCGCGGTCGAGCGCGCGGGCGCGCGCGCGTTCGTCGACGGGCTCGCGGACGGGCTCGACACCGAGGTCGGCGAGCGCGGCGAGACGCTGTCGGCGGGGCAGCGCCAGCTCGTCGCGCTGTGCCGCGCGGCGATGCGACGGCCGGCCGTACTGCTCCTCGACGAGCCGACGGCCGCGCTCGACGCGCCGAGCGCGCGCGTCGTCGCGGCGGCGATCGAGCGCCTCGCCGACGGCGTGACCACGCTGCTCGTCACGCACGACCCCGCGCTCGCGGCGACGTGCGATCGCGTGCTGCGCCTCGCGCACGGGCGGCCGCCCGAGCTCGGCGGGCGCGAGCTCGCGTTCGCCGCGGCGGCCGGAGAGGCGCGCGTCGCTCCCGCGTCGCCGTCGGTCCCGGCGCCGCCGGCCGCGGCGCTCGCTCGCGCGCGCGAGGACGGTTCGCATGTGCGCGGCTAGGCGCGCGACGCTCGCGCTCGTCGCGCTCGCCGCGCTGACGCTCCTGGAGGCGGCGCCGCGCGCCGCGCTCGCGGTGGGCGACGACGTCGTCGACCCGCTCGCCTACTCGCCGCTCGGCGCGCAGGAGGAGACGCGGCGCCGCATCGTGAAACGCCCGGACGAGGACCGCCCGCCCGACCAGCTGCGCGTGCCGATCCTCGGCCGCCCGCTCACGATCGGCGGACAGTGGGAGCTCGCGTCGCGCTTCGACGCGGACACGCGTCTCGGCTCGCGCCCCGACGACGACGAGCTCTCGATCGACCAGCGGCTCGAGGTCGAGCTCTTCTACGCGGCGACCGACGACCTGTTCCTCTATCTCGAGGGCAAGTTCTTCTACCGCACCGTTCCGTGGACCGAGGCCGGCCTCCGCGACGACCGGTTCTCCGTCGAGCGCGGCGAGTCGTGGATCTACCTCTCCGACGTCTTCGGCTCGCCGTTCAGCCTGCAGGTCGGCCGCCAGCGGATGAACGAGTCGAGCGAGTGGTGGTGGGACGAGGACCTCGACGCCGTCCGCCTGCACTTCGATCGGGGCGACGTGCACCTCGAGACGGCCGTCGCGGAGGAGCTGGTGCGCCTGGGCGACGAGCGCGACGACGTCGACCCGAGGCGCAGGGACGTCTTCCGCGTGCTGTCGCAGGCGACCTGGCAGTGGTTCGACCGCCAGTACGTCGAAGGCTTCGTCCACCATCAGCGCGATCACTCGCCGACCGAGCGGCCGTTCACGATCGTGTCGCGCGACCTCGAGGACCCGGTCGACGCGAGCCTCACGTGGTACGGCGTCGGCGCCAACGGGCGGGTCAAGACGCCCGTCGGTCGCGTCTACTACCGCAGCGTGGTCGCGTTCGTGCGCGGCCACGAGAACGTCGTCGACTACGACACGGACCCGTTCTTCGGACTGCGCTTCGTCGACACGGTGAACCGCCACGCGGTGAACGGCTGGGCGACGGACGTCGCGCTCACGCTGTCGACCGACCTCCCCGGCGAGCTCGCGTTCACGGCCGGCTACGCGTTCGGATCGGGAGAGAGCTCGTCGCGCCGCGAGGCCGATCGATCCTTCCGCCAGAGCGAGCTCCCCGACAACAACGGCCGCTTCCGCGGCGTCGACCGCTTCCGGTACTACGGCGAGCTGGTCGAGCCCAACCTCTCGAACCTCCACATCGCGACCGTCTCGCTCGGCGCGCGCTTCCTGCGCCAGAGCTCGGTCGAGCTCGTCTATCACGCCTACGAGCAGGTCGAGCCCGCGCCGTTCCTGTTCGGGTCGAGCCTGCGCCGCGCGCCGACGGGCCGCGACCGCTCGATCGGCCACGAGTGGGACGTCGTGCTCGGCGTCGAGGAGTGGGACCAGGTGCAGGTCGAGCTGATCGGCGGCGTGTTCCGCGCCGGCGACGCGTTCGGCCCGGCGGCCGGCGACCTCGCATACCTCGGATACCTCGAGGTGCAGTTCAACTTCTGACGCGCGCGGCGCGCGCGCCGCGCGCGACGCCGACGGAGGCCCCGATGCGTTCGCTCCTGCTCCGACTGCTGCCGTGGATCGTCGCCCCCGCACTCTCGGCCGCGGCCCTGCCGCTCCAGGAGGGCGACATCGTCGTGACCGACAACGAGACGGGGAACATCGTGCGCATCGACCCGGCGAGCGGGCTGCAGACGCTGCTCCCGTGCGCCTACGCCTTCCGGCGTCCACAGGGCGTCGTCGCGACGACCGACGAGGTGCTCTTCGTCAACGTTCCGTCGATCGTCCTGCTCGACGGCGAGCTCGTGAGCCTGACCGATGCGGGATGCGGGCCCGTGTCGCAGGGCGGCGACCTCGAGAACTCGGACGGCATCGCGCTCGACCGCGACGGCACCGTGATCGTGAGCAGCACGGCGTGTCCGTCGTGCGGCGCGGGCGCGCCGCCCGCGATCGTGCGCGTCGATCCGGTGACCTCGGTGCAGACGCCCGTCTCGTCCGGCGCGGCCTTCGTCAACCCCGAGCACATCGCGGTGCGTCCGGGCGGGCGGCTCTACGTCTCCGACGACGGCTGCCCGACGTGCAACCCGATCGTCCCGCCCGCGCTCTTCGACGTCGATCCGGCGACGGGCGCGCAGACGGTCGTGAGCGAGGCGCAGCTGCTGATCAACGTGAGCGGCATCGCGCTCGAGCAGGACGGCCACGTGCTCGTCGCCGATCGCGGGTGCAGCGCGTGCGTGCCGGTGATCCCGTCGCGCGTCGTGCGCGTCGACCCGCTCGGGCCCGTGCTCGCGAACCAGACCCTGCTCGCCTCGGCGACGCTCAACAACGAGTTCGACGGCGTCGCGATCGACGCGACCGGTGCGATCTTCGTCGGCGTCGAGAACTCGCTCGCCGACACGGGCGGCGTCAGCCGGATCGACGGCACGACGGGCCTCGAGACGCCACTCAGCCTCGGCATCTTCCTCGAGGACGTCGACGGCATCGCGATCGTCGTGCCCGAGCCGGGCTCGTCCGCCGCGGCGGTCGCCGCGCTCGCGGCCCTCGCCGCGCTCGCCCGCGCGAGGCGAAGCGCCTAGAGCACGCGCTCCGCGGCGAGCGCGCCCTCGGCCGCGGCGAGCACGGCCTCGGTCGTGGCGCGTCGCGCCGGGATGCGCTGGCTGATCGCGACGTGCCGCGCGATCGCGAGCGCGCGATGGCGCTCGAGGTCGCGGCGCAGCGCGTGCGCCTGGAGGCGCAGCCAGGTCTCCTCGAAGACGGCGCGCGCGTCGTCGAGCGCCGCCGCGTCGCCGTGCTCGCGCACGCCGAGCTCGACGAGGTGCGCCGCGAAGTTCGCGACGTCGATCAGCGGGTCGCCCCACGCGAACAGGTCGAGGTCGAGGAGCACGATGCCCCCGTCGCGGCGAACGAGCACCTGCTCGGGGTGGAGGTCGCGGTGGATGCCCGTCGCGCGCGCCGGCGCGATGCGCTCGGCGAGCCGCACGCAGCCGCGCTCGACGCCGTCGATGCGGCGCGCGAGCGCGGGCGCGGCGCGGCGCGCATCCGAGAGCTGCTCGCGCAGGATGGCGATCTCGCGCGCGAGGTCGTGCCGGCGCGCGGCCGGGACGGCGGCGGCGTGCAGCCGCGCGAGCGCCGAGGCGATGTCGCCGGCGAGGGGGATGCCGCCGCCGCCGGTCAGGAGCGCGTCGGCACGCGCGCCGTCCTCGAACGTCTGCAGCCACATCGCGAGGTCGGGAACGACGCCGAGCGAGCGCGGCACGCGGACGCCGTCGCGCCCGTCGAAGCCGCGGCGCGCGAGCTCGCCTGCGAGGCGGTGCGCGGCGAAGTCGGTGCGCTTGTGGCGCAGCTTGCCGAGCGCGCGCAGCTGCAGCGTCTCGCCGGTGGTCGGGTCGCGCAGCGCGAGGAGGTAGTCGACGAGCGCGCGCCGACCGGGCTTGTGGCGCACGAGTGTCGCGCGCTCGACCTCGACGTCGCCGTGCGGGAAGGCCGTGGTCTCGATCGCGGCCGCGGCGACCTTGGGGTCGAGCGCGGCATCGAGCGCGGGCATCGCGGGATCGAGGAGGCCGGCGCCCGCGCTCGCCGCCGCGCCGCCGGCGCCGCCGGCGCCGGCGCCGCCGCCCGGCGGCGGAGCGCGCGCCGCGCACCGCTCGCCGCCGCGGCGACGGTCGGCAGCCGCGCCTCGATCTCGCGCGCGAACTCGAGGAGCTCGCGCGTCTGCTCGAGCCACTCCTCCTCGTTGCGGCGGAACGGGTCGGCGAGCAGCGAGAACAGGGCGACCGCGTGCTCGAGCCGCGCGTCGACGCCGCGGCCGAGCTCGAGCGAGAGCCCTTCGAGCAGCGCCGCGCGCGCGGCCTCGGCGCGCGGGAGCGGGAGGCGCCCGCGCACGACGTCGCGATCGAGGTGCGCGGCGAAGCAGCCCGCGTCCTGCGCCTCGCCGCCGCGCGCGGCGGCGTCGAGGTCGAGGAAGGAGACGTCGTCGTCGCCGAGCAGGACCTGCTTCGCGTAGAAGTCGCCGTGGACCGGAACCGCATCGGCGGGCGTGGACGCGATGCGCGCGGCGAGCCGCTCCGCGAGCCGCCGCGCGCGCTCGGCGAGCGGCCCGTCGAGCGCCGCGAGCGCGTCCGGCATCGCGAGCAGCGCGGCCGCGCGCTCGCGCGGCCGCACGACGGGAACGTGCTTCGGATCCTGGCGCTGCAGGACGGCGAGCGCGCGCCCGACGCGCCCGAGCGCGCGCGGGTCGAACGACGCGCGCGCGATCGCGTCGCTCGCGAGCTCGCCCTCGAGCCAGGTCGTCGCGACGAGCCCGTCGCCGTGCGACGAGACGAGGCGCTCCGGGAGGCGGAGCCCGTCGCGCGACGCGAGGCTGATGAGCTTGCGCGACGCGTCGCGGTGGCGCTGCGAGGCGTGCAGCTTCAGGGCGACGCGCTCGCCGTTCGCGTTCTCGACGCGCGCGACGAAGCGGCGCTCGGGCTTGTAGGCGAGCGGCGCGAGCGTCGTCGCGCCCCAGCGGTCGCCGTCGCCGAGCGCGCTCGCGAGCACGCCGCCGCGCGCGGCGGGATCGAGCAGTGCCGCGAGCGACGGGAGCTTCGCGTCGTGCGGGAAGCGCGAGACGATCGCGCGCTCGCCGACCGCGAAGACGCTCGCTCCGTCGACCGCCACGCGCTCGGCCTTGTCCGCGACGGCGTCGCCGTACGCCTTCACCGAGTGCGTCGTCGCGCCGCCGTCGCCGAGCTCGATCTCGAACAGGCTGAGGCAGCTCGTCGCGGGCTTGTAGCGCGTGTAGCGGCGCTCGATGCGCCGGACGTCGAGGTCGGGCCGCGCGCGGGAGAGGGCGCGCGCGAGAGCGTGCTCGTCGATCGCGAGCGCGAGGTCGGGAATCGCCGCGTCCGCGTCGGCGAGACGCGCGAGTGCCGCTCGTTCCAGTCGCCCGCCGCTCACGCGGTGCTCCGCGCGGTCGCCGACGCCGCGGTGCTCGCGCGGCCGACGGAGCGCGCGGCGTCGGCCGGCGCGTCGGCGAGCGCGAGCGCGCGGCGCGCGACGTCGACCCAGTCGCAGTCGGCGACCTTCGCGCGCGCGTGCGCACCGAGCCGCGCGCCGAGCGCCGCGTCGCGTTCGAGTCGGAGCAGCGCGCGGGCCGTGGCCTCGACGTCGCCGGGCGGGACGAGGAGCCCGTCCACGCCGTCGTCGATCACCTCGCGGATCTGCCCGATCGCGCTCGCGACGACGGGGAGGCCCGCCGCCATGTACTCGTAGAGCTTGAGCGGCGAGAAGTAGAAGTCGTCGAGCTGCGGATACGGCGCGACCGCCGCGTCGAAGCTCGCGAGCCAGCGGGGCACGTCCTCGGGCGGGACGGCGCCGACGAAGTAGGCGGCCTTCGCGTGGCCGCATGCGGCGAGGCGCTGCTCGAGCGCGGCGCGACCCGGGCCGTCGCCCACGATGCACAGCCGCGCGCGCGGCGCGACGTCGCGCACGCGCGCGAACGCGTCGGCGAGCGGCTCGAGGCCGTGCCACGGGCGCAGCGAGCCGACGAAGCCGATCGTGAACGGCTGCGTCGCCGCGCCGTCGTTCGCGCGGGCGTCGGCCGCCGCGCGCGCGATCGCGCGCCGGGCGCCGGTGCGGAACCGCTCGAGGTCGACGCCGTTCGCGAGCACGTGGATGCGCGCCGGGTCCGCCGTGCGGGGCGCGAGCCAGTCGGCGAGCGGCCGGGAGACCGCGAGCAGCGCGCTCGCGGCGTCGAAGGCGCGGGCCGCGGCGCGCTCGGCCGCGCCGCGGTCGACGAGCGTGCGGTGGCGCGCCTGCTCCTCGACGAGGGGAGCGTTCACCTCGAGCAGACCGGGGATGCCCGCCGCGCGCGCGTGCTCCATCGCCGCGAAGGCGAACAGGGCGTGCCGCTCGTAGACCGCGTGGAGGGTGCCCGCGCGCGCGAGCGTCGCGGCGACCGCCTCGTTGTCGCGCAGCCGCCACCGCTCGAGCTCGGCCGCCACGAGTCGTCCTCCCGGCAGTCGCGGGAGGTCGACGCGCTCGACGAAGCGCAGGTCGAGCGGCGCGCTGCCGCCCGGACGCGCGAACAGGACGACCTCGTGACCGAGCCGGCCGAACGCGCGGAGCATCGCCTGCACGTGGCTCGACGCGCCCTTGGTGCCGAACGCCGGAACACCGGGGTCGGTCGTGACGTAGGCGATCCGCATACCGCACGGGATCGCAAGTTCGGTGCCGGCCCGCGCGCGCGTCGGGGCGCGCGCTGCGCGCGCGAAGGGGAGGGGCGCGGCGCGCGCTGCGCGATCTCACCCGCCGGCGTGCCGTATCCCCCATTCCGCGACCGCGCCCTCGCGTGCGGGCCGCGCGGGGGCGGGAGAGTCCGGGCACGCGACTTGCTCTCCGGGTGCGCACGGAGGGCGGCGCGCAGCGAGCGCCGGCCCGGGGAGGCGTCGTCATGCTCGCAGGCTGCTGGCTCCGGACACACGCGCGCGCCGCGCGCGCGCTCGTCGTCGCACTCGCGTCGGCCCTCGCCGGTGCGGCGGCGGCGGCACCCGATCGGCCCGTCATCACCGAGATCTACGTCGATCCGCCCGGCGCGAACGACGGCCCGGTCGGCCGCGACCTCGCGAACCTCCACCAGGAGTACCTCGAGATCTACCTGCCGACGGCGGCCGAGCTGCACGCCTCGCTCGACAAGGACTCGCTCGATCTGACGATCTACGACGTCGAGGGCGACGCCTCGTCGACGGGAGTCGGGCTCGTCAACTACCGGATCGATCTCCCGACCTTCGACCTCGACCCCTCGAACGGCCTCACCGGCCTCGCGCGCCCGGCGTCGGGCATCGTCGTCGTCGGCTGGGTCGACTATGTCGGGGACCCGCCCACCGCCCTCGCCGGCACGCCCGCGACGCGCGTCGCGCTCGTGAACGGCGGCGTCACGTCGACACCCGGCTACACGTTCGTCGCGCTCAACGGCAACGAGTTCGCCGGCACGACGAACTTCCCGACCCCGCTCGCGATCTCGGCGATCGACGCGAGCGAGCGCACGGGCGGCCTCTTCGAGAACGGATCGAGCGCGACGCTGCTCGTGAACCGCGACTCGCCCGCCTACGCACAGCTCTTCGACGAAGCCGACGCGGCGCACGTCCCGCCGCTCGCGAACGCGGACCCGAACCTGCCGTCGGGCGCCGTGCTCGGCACGGCCGCGCTGCTCGACGCCGTCGCCGCGAACGACCACCGCAAGTTCGACCCGCTCGAGCAGCCCTACGCGACGCCGACGGGCGACGACATCGACCTCGAGACCGTGCTGCCGCTCGGCGGCGCGTTCAGCCGCCTCGTGCCCCAGCTGCTCGAGACGGAGCAGGGCTATGCGCGGCTGCTCGTGGACGTCGTGAAGACGACGGAGGACGCGAGCGCGGCGAACGACGATCCGGTCGCGGACGCGCTCGGCGCCTATCGCACGATCGCGTCGGCCGGGCCGTTCTTCCCGACGCCGGGCGTCGCTCCCGCGTTCGCGACGCCCGCGCAGCTCTCGGTCGCGGACGCGAGCGTGCAGGTGTTCCCGGTGCTCGCGGGCACGACGGGAAGGCCGGGTCTGCGCGCCGCGAACCTCGGTGGCGACTTCGGCATGGACGTCGCGGCGACGCCGGGTGCGTCGAGCGCGCCGGGCACCGTGGCGCTCGCAGCCGGCGCGGTCGCAGCGTCGATCGGCGCGCAGGAGCGCGTCTTCCCGCAGGTCGAGGCGACGGTGCCGATCGGTGCGCTCGACGGCGCGCTCGCGACGTCGACCGTCACCGTGGCGGCTTCGAAGGCCTCGCCGGCCGACCCGCCCGTCGCGAACCCGGTGCAGGCGGTGACGGCGACCTTCCAGGTGCTCTCGCCGGTCAACGGCAAGGCGGCGAACGGGCTGCCCTTCCAGGCGACCACCTTCGCCGCGCTGCAGCCGCTGCCGCCGCCCGCCGTCGGCACCAACGAGTTCGCGACGACGAGCCTCGGCGCGTTCGTCGCGCAGCACCTCGGGTCGCTCGTCGCCGACACGCGCGGCAATGGTGCGACGCTCGTCGACCCCGCGACGAACCTCGGCGACCCGGTGCTCGTCGACGCGATGGAGAAGGACATGCCCGACCTGCCGGCGGCGTACATCGACGTGCCGTCGCCGGCCGGCCTCGAGTCGCTCGTCGCGACGGTGCTCACGTCGGCGGAGTGGCTGTCGGGCGCGGACAGCTACACCGACAACTTCGATGCGACCTTCAGCGCCGTGCGCGCGATCGACCTCGCGCTGCCCGAGACGGCGACCTCGGGCGGCGTCTTCCGGCCGAGCGAGCGCGTGCACTTCGTCGACGCGCTCGGCGGCGTGGGCGACCCGACGAGCGGGCTCACCGACGCGACGAGCGACCGCGGCTTCGAGGTCGCGATCGTCGACACGAACGTCCAGCAGGCCGGCACGCTCGAGACGGGTGCGACCGACGACTTCGGCCTCGTCGTCGAGGTGGGCGCGGTGCGGCCGGGCGCGCTCGTCGTCCCCGGGCAGTTCGTCTTCCTGAGCTTCACCGGAGGCTTCGAGGGAACCGACATCGACACGCTCGAGGTGGCGCCCGGCGGCGCGCGGACGGTCGTCGTCTACCTCGACCTCGACCTGCTCGACACGGTGCTCGGCGCTCGCACGATCCGCCGGCTCATGGTCGTCGACGCGGGCACGGGGAGCGGGGCGGTGAACGTGATGGAGGCGTTCTCGCTGAACGTCGAGGGTGCGAGCGTGCCGGCCGTTCCTCCGTGGCACGCCGCCGTCGGCGCCGCGCTGCTCGGCGCCGCCGGCCTGCGCAGACTGCGCCGCGCCGCCTGATGCGCGCGGCGCGCGCCGCCGGCCGGTGTAGAGTGCGCGCGCGATGGACACCCACGGAATGCGAAGGCTGGAAGGAAGGCGCGCGCTCGTCACGGGTGCGGGCTCGGGCATCGGACGGGCGACCGCGCAGCGGCTCGCCGCCGAGGGCGCCGCGGTCTACGGCGTCGACGTCAACGACGAGGGCTGCCGCGAGACGGTCGCGGCGATCGAGGCGGCCGGCGGCCGCGCGCTCGCCGCGCGCTGCGACGTGCGCCGCTCGAGCGAGTGCGACGCGGTCGTCGCCGCCGCCGTCGACGCATTCGGCGGGCTCGACGTCCTCTGCAACGTCGCGGGCGTGCTGCTGCAGCGGCCATCCGCGAAGTGCACGGACGACGAGTGGCAGCGCGTCCTCGACGTGAACCTCACGGGCACCTTCTACATGTGCCGCGCCGCGCTCCCGCACCTCGCCCACGCGCGCGGAGCGATCGTGAACCTCGCGTCGATCGCCGGCGTGCAGGCCGTCCCGTACGCGGCCGCCTACTGCGCTTCGAAGGGCGGCGTGCTGATGCTGACGAAGTCGCTCGCCGTCGAGTGCGCGAAGTCGGGGCCGCGCGTCAACTGCATCTGCCCGGGCGGCGTCGCGACGCCGATGACGATGGGCTACCGGCGCGACGCCGAGCTCGACGCCTCGCTCTCGGCGCACATCGCGCCGCGCATGCCGACGATCGCGCAGCCCGACGAGATCGCCGCCCTCGCCGCCTATCTCGCCTCCGACGAAGCGCGCTTCATGACGGGCTCCGCGGTCGCCATCGACGGCGGCCAGGCCGCCTAGCCTCCCCGAGCACCGCAACGCACTGCGCCGCACGCGCGGCGCCGGTCGGCACGGCCCCGCGCCCGGGCTCTCTCCACGGCCCTCGCCCGCGAGCGATCGAGTGTGGCTAGGCGAGCAGCCCGCCGTCGACGACGAGGACCTGGCCGGTCATGTAGGACGACGCGTCGGAGGCGAGGAAGAGGGCGGGGCCGACCATCTCGTCGGGCTCCGCGACGCGGCCGAACAGGTTGCGCGCGCCCATCTCGGCGCGGAAGCGCGCGCGCTCGTCGGCGTCGCGCGGCAGGATCATGTCCGTTGCGACGGAGCCCGGCGTGAGCGCGTTGACGCGCACGCCGCGCGGCGTCCACTCCTTCGCCATCGTGCGCGTGAGGCTCAGCAGCGCGGCCTTCGACGCCGCGTAGGCGCCGAGGCCCTCCATCGGCGCGTGGCCGGCGACGGCGGTGACGTTGACGACGACGCCGCGCCCGCTCGCGGCGAGGTGCGGGAGGGCCGCGCGCGCCAGCAGGAGCGGGCCCGCCGTGTTGGTGCGGTGGAGGAGGTCGAGCTCGTCGGGCGAGATGCGCTCGATGCGGTGCGGGCGCAGGAGGCCGGCGTTGTTGACGAGCACGTCGAGCCGGCCGAAGGCGTCGAGCGCCGTGCGCACCGCGCTCTCGTGCGTCGCCGGGTCGGCGAGGTCGAAGGCGACGGGCTCGGCGCGGCCGCCGGCCGATGCGATCCCGCGCGCGACCTCGTCGAGGCGGGCCCCGTCGCGCGCGGCGACGACGACCGCGGCGCCCGCGCGCGCGAAGCCCTCCGCGATCGCGCGCCCGATGCCGCGGCTCGCGCCCGTGACGAGGGCGACGCGCCCGGTGAGATCGAAGAGCGAGAACGGGGCGTCCACGGCGCCGCCTAGCCTCGCGGCTTGCCGGCGGTGACGCCGCCGTCGGCGACGAACTCGCCGCCCGTGCAGTAGGACGCCTCGTCCGAGACGAGGAAGAGCGCGAGGCTCGCGATCTCGTCCGCGTCCGCCATGCGTCCGAGCGGGACGCCGGCGTAGGCGCGCCGGTAGTCGTCGTCGGTCCAACCCCGGCGCTCGGTCATCTTCGTGCGCGTCGGACCGGGGAAGAGCGTGTTCACGCGGATGCCGAGCGGGCCGAGCTCGAGGGCGGCCGTCTTCGAGAGCCCGCGCACGCCGAACTTCGAGGCCGCGTAGGCCGCCATGCCCTCGCGTCCCTCGAGACCCTGCACCGACGAGAAGTTGACGATCGAGCCGCCGCCGCGCGCCTGCATCGCGGGCACGACGGCGCGCGTGCCGAGGAAGGCGCCGACGAGGTTGGTGTCGAGGAGGAGGCGGAGCTCGTCGAGCGTGGTCTCGACGAGCGCCTTCACGCGCAGCACGCCCGCGTTGTTGACGAGCGCGTCGACGCCGCCGGCCTCGCCGACGAAGGCGTCGACGGCGGCTTCCCAGCTCGCCTCGCTCGCGACGTCGAGGGCGAGCGCGCCCGCCCGCCCGCCCGCCTCGCGGATCGCGGCCGCGACCTCGCGCGCGTCGTCGTCGCGGCGGTCGGCGACGCCGACGTGCGCGCCCTCGGCCGCGAAGCGGCGCGCCATCGCGCGGCCGATGCCGCGCGCCGCGCCCGTCACGAGCACGGCCTTGCCCGCGAGTCTCCCCGTGCCCGTCGTCATCGTCGTCCGTCCCGTCCCCGTGCGCCGCGCGCCCGCCTAGCGGGTGACGACGCGCTCCTTGCGCACGAACGCGTCGCGCTGCCGGTCGCCCACGCCCATGAGGTTGAGCTGGTACGTGTAGCCCTGCTCGAGCCGGTAGTTCGTGTGGAGATCGCTCGGGTCGATGTGGTTGAGCGCGGCCTTCGCGAAACGCACGGCGGCCGGCGGCTTCGCCGCGATGCGCTCCGCGACCTCGCGCGCCGCGTCGCGCAGCGCTTCGGGCTCGACGACCCGGTAGACGGTCCCGTACTCGAAGAGCTGCTGCGCGGTCACGGGCTCGCACGTGAACGTCATCTGCCGCAGCTTGAGCGGCGGGACGAGGCGCGCGAGGTGCGACGCGCAGCCGAGCGCGCCGTTGTCGACCTCGGGCAGTCCGAAGCGCGCCTTCGTCGATGCGACGATGATGTCGGCGCTCCCGACGAGCCCGATCCCGAGGCCCATGCAGAAGTCGTTCACGGCGGCGATCACGGGGACGGGTGTCTCGTAGATGGCGTGGAACGTCGCATAGCACGCCTCGCTCGAGCCGAGGATGTGATCGAAGCCCTCGACGCTCTGCATCTCCTTGATGTCGATGCCCGCGTTGAAGCCGCGCCCCTCGGCCGTGAGGACGACGGCCCGCAGCGCGGGGTCGCGCGAGAGCTCGACGAACGCGTCGCGGATCGCCCAGGTGTCGGCCACGGTGAGCGCGTTCACGGGCGGGTGGTGCATGACGACCTCGGCGATGCCGTCGCGCACGGTCGTGGTGATGGGCATGGTGCCTCCTCAGTCGCTCGCGGGAGTGTCGGCGAGCGGGGACAGGTAGTAGCGCGCGACGTGCGGGGCGATCGCGAACACGACGCGGCTTCGCCAGCGCCGCCGCGGGAAGGGCGCGCCCGTGTAGCGCTGCGAGAGCGCGTCGAGCAGCGCGAGATCGGGGTCGTCGCGCACCTCGACGACGCGCCCGCGCACGAGCAGCTGCTCGTACGGGTTCGCGCGGGACACGATCGAGAGCGCGACGCGCGGGTCGCGCTCGAGGTTGCGCGCCTTGCGCGAGGCGCCGTCGGTCGTCACGAGCACGAGGTCGCCCTCGCGCGCCACCCACACCGGCTCGACCTTCGGCGCACCGTCGGCCTCGAGCGTCGCGAGGTGCGCGAAGTTCGCGGCGTCGAGCAGCCGCTTCGCGTCGTCGCCGAGCCTCACGCGTGCTGCCCGCTCACGGAGAGCGCTTCGCCGGTCATGTAGGAGGAGAGATCGCTCGCGAGGAAGACGACGGCGTCGGCGATCTCGTCGACGCGCGCGGCGCGCCCCTGCGGCTGGAGCGCGATCATCGCGTCGAGGTGGCGCGCGTCGGCGACGCGCAGGAGCTGCTCGTGCAGGGCGACGGTGGGGACGACGGCGTTGACGCGCACGCCGACCTCGGCGCCTTCGACGGCCGCGCAGCGCGTGAGCGCGAGGACGCCCGCCTTCGCCGCGGCGTAGGCCGTCTGCCCGCGCTCGGCGCGGCGGGCCGTGACGCTCGAGACGGTGACGATCGCGCCGCCGCCGGCCGAGCCGAGCGCGCGGAGCGCCGCGCGCACGCAGCGGAACGCGCCGCCGAGCGAGACGTCGAGCACGCGCTGCCAGTCCTCGTCGCGCGTCGTCGCGAGCGCGCCCGCGAACCCGAGCCCCGCGTTCGCGACGAAGACGTCGAGGCCGCCGAGCGCGGCGCTGGCCTCGTCGACGAAGCGCTCGACGTCTGCGGAGCTCGCGACGTCGCACGGGAACGCCGCGACGCGCCGGTCGGCCCGCGCGTCGCCGTCGCGCGCGAGCGCGTCGCGCAGCCGCGCCGCCGTCTCGCGCAGCCGGCCCTCGTGCCGGTCGGAGAGCGCGACGCTCGCGCCCTCGTCGAGCAGGCGCTGCGCGGTGGCGGCGCCGATGCCCGTTCCGGCCGCGGCGGTGATCGCGACGCGCTTCCCGCGCAGCAGCCCGTGCGCGGGCCGCGCGCGCGCATCGCGCGCGGCGTGGACGTCGGATTCGCACATCGTCGCAGGGGCTCCGGTGACGGCGAGCTTGACGATTCTACGCGCTTCTCGCGAGGATGCGCGCGCGTTCGCGGCGACCCCGCGCGCGCGAGGGGAGGACCGAGAGAGGATGGAGAGCCCGGCAGCGCCGTCGCGCGCGATCGCGACCGCCTCTGCCGCTTCCGGCCCGGGTCTTCCGATCCCGAGCGGCTGGTTCGCGGTGGCGACGTCCGACGAGCTCGCGCCGGGCGGCGTGCTCGCGCGCCACTACTTCGGACGCGAGCTCGTCGTGTTCCGCACCGAGGGCGGCGCGCCCGGCGTGCTCGACGCCTACTGTCCGCACCTCGGCGCGCACCTCGCCGTCGGCGGACGCGTCGAGGGCGAGAGCCTCCGCTGCCCGTTCCACGCCTGGGAGTTCGCGACGGACGGCGCGTGCCGCGCCATCCCCTACGCGAAGCGCATCCCGCCGAACGCGCGCGCCGCGCACTACCCGACGGTCGAGCGCAACGGGTTCGTGTTCGCGTGGCACGCGCTGGACGGGCGCGCGCCGTGGTTCGAGGTGCCCGACGTGCCCGAGGCGACGAGCGCGGGCTGGTCGACGCCACAGCGCTTCGAGTGGACGGTGCGCGCGCACGGCCAGGAGCTCGCCGAGAACGGCGTCGACCGCGCGCACTTCCGCTACGTGCACGGCACGCTCAACGTGCCCGACACGCAGGTGACGGAAGAGGGCGCCTTCCGCCGCGCCTATCAACCGGTCGAGCTCCGCACCCCGCGCGGCGACGTCGACGGCGCCATCGACTCGCAGACCGTCGGCATGGGCTTCGCGACGACGCGCTTCACCGGCATCTGCGAGACGCTCGAGCTCGCGACGACGACGCCGATCGACGCGGGCAGCGTCCACGTCCGCTACGCCTTCACGCAGCCGAAGGTCGACGGCCGCGATCCGCAGGGCGGCGTCGCGGCGGCGATCATCCGCGACATCGTGAAGCAGATGAACGAGGACATCCCGATCTGGGAGCACAAGATCTACCGCTCCGCGCCGACGCTCTGCGACGGGGACGGTCCGATTCCCGAGTTCCGGCGGTGGTGCCGCCAGTTCTACCCGGAGGCAGGCGCGTGATCCTCGATCGCTTCAAGCTGACGGACCGCGTCGCCCTCGTGACGGGTGCGGGCAAGGGCATCGGCCGCGGCGTCGCGCTCGCGTTCGCGGAGGCGGGGGCCGACGTCGTCTGTGCGGCGCGCACGCAGGCCGACATCGACGAGACGGCCGAGGGCGTGCGCGCGCGCGGGCGCCGCGCGCTCGCGGTCCGCACCGACGTCACGAAGACGGAAGAGCTCGAGGCGCTCGTCGCGGCGGCGCGCGGCGAGTTCGGTCGCATCGACGTGCTCGTGAACAACGCGGGCGGCACGCCGCCGCGCCCCGCGCTCAAGACGTCCGAGGCGTTCTTCGAGTCGGCCTTCCGGTTCAACGTGGTGCAGGCCTTCGTGCTGACGAAGCTCGTCGTTCCGGTGATGGTCGAGACGGCGGGCGGCGGCACCATCGTCAACGTCTCGTCGCGCTCGGGCGACATGGTGCAGCCGTCGCAGGTCGCCTACGCCGCGAGCAAGGCCGCGCTCAACATGATGACGCGCAACCTCGCGGCCGAGTTCGCGCCGAAGGTGCGCGTGAACGCGATCGGCACCGGCGGCATCGCGACGCAGGCGCTCGACATCGTGCTCACGAACGACGCCCTGCGCGAGCAGTTCGAGCGCAACACGCCGATGGGCCGGCCGGGCACGGTCGAGGACATCGCGGCGGCCGCGCTCTACCTCGCGTCGCCCGCCTCGGCGTGGGTGACGGGCAAGGTCTTCCAGATCGACGGCGGCACCGAGAGCCCGTCGATCGTCGTGCCCGCGCCGCCGCTCTAGCGGGGCGCGCGCACCCGCGGCGGCCGCGCACTCGGGTCTTGACCGGAGCGCGGTGCCGCGGCGCGCGCACGGCGCGAACTTCCGTGTGCAGTGCGCGGGCGCGCGATCCGATCGTGCGTTCCGTGCGCGCCCGGAGCGGCCGTCGCCGCGCCCCCGCGGCCCGCCCGGAGTGCCTCGCATGTGCCGCTTCACGCTCCACCTCGGTGCGCCCATCCGCATGAGCGCGCTGCTGCTCGACCCCGAGCACTCGCTCATCCGCCAGAGCTCGCACTCGCGCGAGCGCGACGAGCCGCTCAACGGCGACGGCTTCGGCGTCGGCTGGTACGCGCCGCGGCTCGGGCCCGAGCCCGCCGTCTTCCGCTCCATCACACCCGCGTGGAACAACCGCAACCTGCGCAACCTCGCGCGCGTCGTCGCGAGCCGCTGCATCCTCGCGCACGTGCGCGCGGCGACGCAGTCGAGCGCCGTGAACGAGGCCAACTGCCATCCGTTCCGGTACGGCCGCTATCTATTCATGCACAACGGCGACGTCGGGAACTTCCGGAAGGTGCGCCGACACCTGCTCGAGAGCGTGCGCAACGAGGCGTTCGACAACGTGTACGGGAGCACGGACACCGAGCACGTGTTCGCGCTCGCGATCGACGAGCTGCTGCGCGGCCCGCGCGGCCTCGACGCGACCGAGGCGATGGCGCGCGCGCTCACGGGCGCCATCGAGCGCGTGCTCGAGCTCGTCGACGCGCACGGCGACGGCGAGCCGTCCTACCTGAACTGCGCGCTCGCGAACGGCTCGAGCGCCGTCGTCTCGCGGTTCACGAACGACCCCGACGAGGCGCCGGAATCGCTCTACCTGTTCGAGGGGCCGCTCTATCCCGTCGCCGAGGACGAGCCCGCTGCGGCGGCTGCGTCGATCGTCGTGAGCTCCGAACGCCTGACGTCGGACGCGGGCTGGGTGGAGGTTCCGGCCAACCACCTCGTCGTGCTGCGCGCCGGCGAGCCGCCGCGGATGCGACCGATCGAGGCGCGCGCCCGCACCGCGGCCTGACGCCGACGGCGCGCGAACGGCGCGCGAACGGCGCGCGGAGGGCGACGCCGCGCGCGGAGGAGCGCGGCGGCGAGCTGCTAGGATGCGCGGCCATGTCGCCCGCCGCCTCGCCCGTCGACGCCGCCGCGGGGCGCGGGCGCATCGTCCTCGTCCTGCTCTTCTTCGTCTCGGGCGCGGCGGGCCTCGTCTACGAAGCCGTCTGGAACCGGCTGCTCGTCCTCCAGATGGGCAACACGGCCTACGCGCTCACCACGATCCTCACCGTGTTCATGGGCGGCCTCGCGCTCGGGAGCTTCGTCGGCGGCCGCGTCGCGTCGCGACTGCGCGACCCGCTCGCGGCCTACGGATGGCTCGAGCTCGGCATCGGCGTCTACGCGACGCTCGTTCCCACGCTGATCGCGGCGCTCGAGCCCGCGATGCGCGTCGTCTACAACTCGTGGTTCCAGTCGCTGCTCGCGTTCAGCTTCTTCCAGTTCCTGGCGTGCGGGGCCGTGCTGCTGCTGCCCGTCGTCGCGATGGGCGCGACGCTCCCGATCGTGAGCGACTTCGTGGCGCGTCGCGGCGGCGGCGTCGGCACCTCCGTCGGGCTCGCCTACGGCGTCAACACGTTCGGCGGGTTCCTCGGCGTGCTCGTCGGCGGCCTGCTGCTCGTGCCGTGGCTCGGGCTCCACCGCGCGAACCTGGCCGGCGCCGCACTCAGCGCGAGCGCGGGCCTCGCGGCGATCGCGGGCGCGCGCGTGCTCGGCGCGCCGGGGCCGTCGCGCGAGCTGCGCACCGAGGCGCCGACGCGCGCGACGGGCGACTCGCCGTTCCCGCCCGCGCTCCTGTTCGCGGCCCTCGCGGCGAGCGGCTTCGCGGCGATGACGTACCAGGTGGCGTGGACGCGCGTGCTCACGCTCTCGATCGGCTCCGTCACCTACTCGTTCCCGCTGATCGTGGGCGCCTTCATCGGCGGGCTCGCGGTCGGTGCCTCGGTGCTCGGACGCCTCGGCGACCGCCCCTCGCTCGGCGCGCCGCTGCTCGTCGCCTGTCAGCTCGGCATCGCCGTCGTGGCGCTCGCGACGATCCCGGTGCTCGGCGACCTCCCGGTGCGCATCGCGCTGCTCGTCGCGCGCCATTCGGACTCCTTCGTCGCGCTCCAGCTCGCGAAGTTCGCGGCCGTCTTCGCGGTCGTGTTCGCGCCGACGTTCCTGATGGGCGGGATGCTGCCGCTCGCGGCGCGCGCGGTCGCCGCGGGCGGCACCGACGACGTGGGAGCCGCGGTCGGACGTTGCTATGCGAGCAACACGGTCGGGACGATCGCGGGCGCCTTCGTCGCGGGCTTCGCGCTCGTGCCGACGATCGGCATGCAGGAGACGATCGCGGTCGCCGTCGCGGTCAACGCGTGGGTGGGCGCCGTCCTGCTCGCGCGGTCGGGCTGGCTCGCGCCGATGGCGCGCACGGCGCTCGGCGGAGCGGCGGCGCTCGGACTCACGGCGGCGGCGTTCGGCATGCCCGACTGGGACCGCACCGTGCTGACGAGCGCGCCCTATCTCAATGCGAACCTCTACGCCGACGGCGAGAACCTGACCGCGGCCGAAGTGCGTCGCGTGCTCTCCTACAAGGCCGACATCGTCTACTACCGCGAGGACGTCGCCACCACGGTCACCGTCCTCGACGATCGGCGCCGGCGGTACCTCTACGTCGGCGGGAAGCTCGACGCGGTCTCGCGCGACCCGACGCAGAGCCTGCTCGGCCTGCTCCCGATGCTCCTGCACCCGGACCCCGAGCGCGTGCTCGTCGTCGGGCTCGGGAGCTCGGAGACGCTCGGCGCGACGCTCCGCTACGACGCGGCGCGCACGGTCGACTGCGTCGAGATCTCGCCCGGCGTCGTCGAGGCCGCGGGGCGCTTCTTCGAGATCGATCGCCCGGTGCTCCGCGACCCGCGCCTGCGGCTGCGCATCGGCGACGGGCGCGTGCACATGGCGATGACCGATCGCACCTACGACGTGATCGTGTCGCAGCCCGGCAACCCGTGGATGGCGGGCGCGTCGGCGCTCTTCACGCGCGAGTACTTCGAGCAGCTGAGGTCGCACCTCGCGCCGGGCGGCGTCGCGAGCATCTGGATCCAGGGCTTCGGCGCGTCGCCCGAGAGCGTGGCGTCGCTCATCGGGACGCTGTCCTCGGTGTTCGAGCACGCCGACCTGTGGGAGGGGCGCGTGCTCGGCGACTACATCCTCACGGCCTACGACGCCCCGCTGCGCTTCGACGTCGACGCGCTCGCGCAACGCATGCGCGAGCGCTCCGTGGCGCTCGCCTTCGAGCGCGCGTCGGTCGAGGACGTCGCCGACCTGCTCGGGTACTACGTCGCGCCGGCCGGGTCGATCCGCGGGCTCGACGGCGGCGACCTCGTCAACCGCGACGACCGCAACTTCCTCGAGACGCGCCTGCAGCGCGAGCTCCTGCTCCGGAGGGAGCGCGACGTGTACGTCGCGCTCTCGGGCCGCCGCGAGAGCGCGCTCCCGCGCGTCGCCGCCGCGACGAGCGACGCGGCGCGCGAGACGCTGGCGAAGCTCGGCCGGATCGAGCGGGCGCGCGAGCTCGCGCGGCAGGTGCGCGAGATCGAGCTGCGCGCGGATGCGCTCGGCGAGGGCGGCGACGTCGTCGCGGCCGCGGCGCTCGACCGGGAGGCAGCCGCCCTGCGCGACCACATCCGCGAGCTCGACCCGAAGGCCGCGATCCTCGAGGGAAGCTAGGCGGGAGCGCGCGCGCCGCGTGCGCGCCCGCCGCTCACGGGAGCACGCTCGCGCGCCGCAGGCGCTCGCTCATCGACGCGAGCCGCTCGGAGCGCGGATAGTCGCGCCGCCAGCGCGCCACCACCTCGGCGATGCGCGCGCGCGACGACTGCGTGCGCACGAGGACGTCCACGTAGGCGGCGTAGAGATCCTCGGATTCCTTGTAGCCGCGGTCGAAGGCCGCGGCGAGCTTCTCGTTCGCCTCGTCGACGCGGCCCTCGCGGGCCAGCGCGACGCCGGCGGTCGCGCGCACGCGGTCGGAGTCGGGGTAGACGTCCTCGAGCACGCGGTCGGGCGCGATGCGCTCGATCGGGCCCACCGCGACCTCCGCGACGCCGGCGACGACGCCGAACGCGGCGATCACGATCGGCAGCTTGTAGTCCTGCCAGAGCCGCGTCACAGGGACTGCTGCACCCGCTTGTCGCTCACCTTCCAGATGAACGAGTCCACGTAGAAGTGGAGCAGCTGGAAGACCTCGGGCAGCGCGAGGATCTGGAGCTCGACGAGCAGCGGCACCTGGTGGCGCGTGCCGAGCGGCTCGCCGCCCGAGAGGAAGCCGAAGCCGAAGTCGGCGAGCGAGCCGCCGACGATCACTTGATAGGCCGCCGCGTAGAAGACGGCCGCGCCGAGGAAGTAGGCGAGGCCGCCGCGGTCGAACATGCGCGACGTCGCGGCCGGCTCGATCCCGTCCGTGTCGTGCTTGCGCTGCATGTACGCGTGCACCATCACGATGTACTGGACGCCGTGCATGAGCCGGTGCGCGACGCCCCACACGAGGACCGAGTTCGTCTGGTACGCGGTGAAGTACCAGAGGAAGTAGCTCGCGCCGATGAACAGGTACTTGAGCGGGTTGACGCGGCCGCCGCGCGCGACCGATCGGAGGACGTGCGCGACGTAGAACACGAGGTACGCGCCCGCGGCCGTCCAGCTCGCGGCGTGCACGACCGCGACGTCGGACGCCGAGAGGTCGACGCCCAGGCTCGAGACCGCCGGCACCCAGAACGTCTGCGTGTAGAGCGGCGTCGCGATCATCATGTTGACGTACATGACCGCGTGGAATCCGAGGTCGTAGCGTCGCGTCGACTCGCTTCCCGTGCCCGCCTTGAAGTCGTAGATGCGCGCGAAGCCGTGCTGCTGCATGAGCCCGTGCTGGATGTCCCAGAGGCGGATCAGCCAGAAGAGCGCGAGCGGCGCGAACGAGAGCCCGAGCGACACGACGCCGAGCAGGACGAGCGGAGCGACGACGAGCCGCGTGCGGTAGCGCTCGAGGTCGGGGCGGTAGGCGTACGTCCGCACCCACGTCGCATAGTGATGGGGGACGGTGACCCAGACGTTGATCGCGGCGAGCGCGGCGAAGGGAAGCCAGCTGTCGGCGGCGAGCGCGGCGGCGATCGCGAGGAACGGGAGCCCGAGGAACCAGATCGCGTCGGCGCGCGGCCCGAGGATGTAGCCGGTGCGGAACACGTCCTGGAGCCCGGTGTGGAGGCCGCCGGTCGCTTGCATGCGCCCGATCGTACCACGCCGATCTCGCGCGAATCGGCGCGCGGCGCGCGCTTCTCGCGGCCGCGCCGCCGCGCGACGAGCGCGGTGTGACGGACGTGCACGCGACGAGGAGCGGCAGCGCGCGCGCAGCTCCGCGGCGGAACGCGCCGCGGGCGCGGCATCGGCTACGCGGTCGGCTTCGGCCCGCCGGTCGCGACGAGGAGCGCCGCCGCGACGGCCGCGACGGCGGCCGCGCCCGTCCAGTCGCCCGCGCGCGCGTAGAGCGTCGCGTCGTCGCGCAGCCCGACGCGGCCGCGCAGCGTCGCGCGCTCGAGCACTCCGGTCTCCGCGCGCACGCGCCCGGCCGGGTCGACGATCGCGCTCACGCCGCTGTTCGTCGCGCGCACGAGCCAGCGGCGGTGCTCGATCGCGCGCAGCCGCGCGAGTGCGAGGTGGAGGTGCGGCTCGCGCGAATCCCCGAACCACGCGTCGTTGGCGAGCGTGACGAGCAGGTTCGCGCGCGATGCGCGCACCATCGCGCGCACGAACGCCGGCCGGATCGCCTCGTAGCAGATGGGCGTCGCGATGCGCGCGTCGCCGAGCCGCAGCGCCGGCGTCTCGCGCGAGGCGCGGAAGCGCTGGGCGTGCGGGAGCGACGCGCGCAGCGCGGGCCACGCGTCCTCGAAGGGAAGCCATTCGGCGATCGGGATCAAGAGGTTCTTGTCGTACGCGTCGCGGATCGCGCCGTCGGCGCCGACGAGGAAGGCCGAGTTCGCGCGCGCGCGGCGGCCGCCTTCCTCGAACACGGACGTGCCGCCGAACAGCAGCGCCACGTCGAGGTCGCCGCGCACGAGCTGTCCGTCGAGCGGGAGCGGGCGGCGAAGCGCGCGCGCGATCGCCGTCTCGGGCCACACGACGAGGTCGAGCGGCCCGTCCGCGAGGAGCTCCCGCGTCATCGCGACGTGCGCGCGCTGGCCGGCGAGCCCCGCGTCGCGCTTCTCGAGCAGTCCGAGGTCGGCCTGCACGACGCCGACGCGGAGCACGGGCTCGCCGGCCGCGCCCGCGTCGGCGCCGAACGCGCGCTCGCGCGCGACGCCGTAGGCGAGCACGACCGCGGCGATCGCCGCGGCGGCGAGCGCGCCGCGCGCGCGGGGCGCGGCGCGCTCGCGCGGCGTCGACGAGCGCGGCGAGGCCCGCGTTCGCCGACGCGACGAGCGCCGTGAGCAGGAGCGGCCCGCCGAGGTCGGCGGTCTGCGCGAGCACGGGCGCGCCGACGAGCGCTGCACCCGCGTGGACCGGGAACACCTGCGGCCACAGCCACTCGACCGCGACGAGCGGTGCCGCGCCCGCGAGCACCCGGCCGGCGCCGCGCGCGCGGAGGCGGTCGTAGAGCAGTGCGTAGGCGGCGAAGCCCGTCGCGAAGAACGCGCCGTGCGCGAGCCAGAGCACGGCGCCGAGCGCGCGCTGCTGCGCGAGGAAGACGTCGACGAGCCGCATCAGCCAGGTGAACCCGAGCGAATGCGCGACGAGGCCGAACGCGAAGCCGAGCGCGGCCGCTCCGCCGGCGCTCGCGCCGGGGCCGCGCGCGTCGAGCGCGAGCCAGAGCGGGACGAGGAAGGCGGCGAGGAGAGGCCACGCGTCGTCGCCGACGTAGCCGGCCGCGTAGAGCGCGCCGCCCGCCGCGGCCGCGACGAGCCGCGCGGCGGGCGCGCGCGTCACGGAGCGGGGTCGGGGCCCGAGGTCGGCGGTGCGGCGCACCCGGGCGTTCCCGGCGCCGCGCGATCGGCGGCCGTGCGTCCTTCCTGGTCGCGGAGCGCGCGGTCGGCGCCGCTCGCGACGAGGAGCTCCGCGATCGGGCCGTGGCCCTTCGCGCAGGCGATCATGAGCGGCGTGTCCTGGAAGCGATCGCGCACGTCGACGTCGGCGCCGCGCTCGATCAGGAAGCGCGCGGTCTCGACGCGATTCGCAGCGACCGCGTGGAAGAGCGGCGTGCGGCCCTGCGCATCCGGCGCGTCGAGCGCGGCGCCCTGCGCGGCCAGATACTCGACGAGCGCGAGGTCGGCGCGCGCCGCCGCGTGCGAGAACGCGGTGCGGCCCTCGGCGTCGGGCACGTCGACGGCGGCGCCGCGCGCGCGAAGGAGCTTCGCGAGCTCGAGCGAGCGCGCGTCGCGCACGGCGAGCAGGAAGGCGTTGCGCCCGAGGTCGTCCTTCGCGTTCGGGTCGACGCCGAGCTCGAGCGCGCGCTCGACGCTCGCGCGGTCGGCCGTCCGCACCGCGTGGAGGAAGCGCTGCTCGAGCGTGAACGGCTCGGGCAGGCGCGGCTCGCCGGTGCCCATCACGCGGTTGGTCGGCGTCGGCTTCCCGGGCGCCATGCCCGCCCCGTCGGCCGCGGCGCCCGTGCGGGGGGCCGCGGCGATCGCGACCGCGGTCGCGAAGACGACCGCGCACGCCGCGAAGGCGCCGCGCGCGGCGCGGCGCGAAGCGGCCGGGGGCCCGACGGGGCCCCCGGCCGGATGCTCCGGTCGCGCGCTCAGCTGCCGCTGATCGCGTCGTTGATCAGGGGCGCCACGATCTGCATCCCCGGATCTTCGTTGTTGTAGTTGTTCGAGGGCTCGACGAGGCGCAGCACCTGGCCGTTGTTCACCCAGGCCTGCAGGAACGTCTCGAGCGGCGTGAACGTGCCCGGGCACTTCCACGACTGCGTCCACGGCCACTGCCAGGCCTCGTACCACTTCTTCTTGCGGATGCTCGGGCACGCGTGGCTCCCGATGAACGTGATGATCGACGAGCAGTGGCTGTCGTTGATCGGGCGATGCCACGGGATGTGATAGCTGAAGTTCGGATGCGACTTCATCTCGTTGATGAGGCGCGTCTGGTCCGTCCGCCACTTGGCGAGGATCTGCGCCTGCGTCTGGTTCGGGAAGAACCGCTCGTAGGAGAACCGCGAGAAGTTGTAGTCGCTCGAGTAGCCCGTGTAGGCCAGCCGGTCGTTCGGGAACTCCGTCGCCAGCATGTCGGTGATGCTGCCGAAGTCGTTCGGGTCGAACGACGCGGGAAGCTCGGCGTAGAGCGTCGTGAGATCCCACGCGGCCTCGATCGTCTGGTGCAGCGAGTACGAGTAGTAGGACGAGTTCGGCGCCGGGAAGATCGGGCCCGAGTCGTTGAGCATGAGGCCGAGCGCCGGTTGGATCTCGCGCCGCGCCTCGTTGTAGGCCGCCGTCGAGGCGACGCCGCCCGCGCTGAAGCCCGTCACGAGCATCTTGTTCACGTTCGGGAAGCGGTTCCCGAGGTACTGCATCGCCGCGCGCGTGTTGTGGAAGCCCGCGTGGCGCCACGTGATCGGCGGGTTCTGGCCGGTCGGGTCGACGTAGGTCGCGACGTTGTTGCCGACGTGCACGTCGCCCGTGCAGTACGGCATGTACACGACGTCCCATCCGTTCGTGACGATCGGGTTCTTCGGGCGCAGCGGGATGCCGGGGTCCGCGCCGTTCACGATGGGCGACACGTACTCGGCCTTGAACTGCGTGATGTAGTCGTCCGCGAGACCGTTCGGGTTGGCGGCGCCGAGGACGCCCGCCTGGCCGCTGCAGGTCTCGTAGTCCCAGCACGCGCCGCCGCCTTCGAACATGACGACGAGGTTGTTCGAGCTGGGCGAGTCGTAGACCCAGAACTTGTACTGGGAGCCGTTGCCGCAGACGGTGCCCGGGAGCTCGACGCGCTCCCACGCGTAGTCGTTCCCGCCGTCGACGATGTCCTCGATGCCGATCGAGCTGGCTGCGAGGGGCATGCCGCACGCGAGCAGCATGACGAAGAGAGCGCGGAGCATCGGGCGGTCGTGCACGCGATCGTTCATCTCGCCTTCCCCCTTTGTGGATTCGCGGTCGTGGCGCGGCGGCGCGGGTGCGTCGCTGCACAGCGTTTCCCTATCACGAATCCGCGCGATCGGGCCGCGAAAACGAGCGACTCGCAGTCACGTCCGCGCGGCGCGGCGGCCGCCTAGCGAGGCGCGTCGCCGGGCTCGCCGGCGCCCTCGCCCTCGCGGAACGCGCGTTCCTCTTCGAGCCAGCGGAGCCGCTCCTCCTCGTGGAGGCGGCGGCGCTCGAGCGCCTCGGAGAGCCGCGCCGGCATCTCCTCGAGGCGCGCGAGATGGAGCGTGCGCGCGAGCTCGAGGAGCCCGACGTCGCGCTCGGGCAGCACGTCGCGGTAGCGATCGAGCAGGTGGGACGAGAACTCGACGGCATCGGCCGAGATGCGCTGACGCAAAGCGAAGTAGTCGCGTACCTCGGCCTCGTCGGCGAGGTTGGCCTGCACGCGGCCGAAGCGCCGGTTCCACTCGGCGCGCGTCTCCTCGCGGTCGCGGAGCACGCGCGCGTCGGTCGTCGGCGCAGACAGGGTCCAGAACAGGTTGTCCGGCATCTCGTCGCGCACGGCGTCGAGGTCGACCTGCGCCCACGCGAAGGCCTCGGGCTCGAAAGCGTCACCCGCGCTCGCGTCGGCCGGTGCGGGAGGGTCGGCACTCCCGGTCGCCGGCACGCCCTGCGTCACGAGCTCCTCGGCGACGACCGTCGGCGCCGTCTCGTCCGCTGGGGCGGGCGAGGCCGGTCGGGTCGCGCGCCCGAAACCCCGCAGCACACCGATCGCGGCGACCGTCACGAGGGCGAGGACGATCAGCGAGCGGCGGGCGCGCGCGGTCTCCGACGACACCCGGGCGGCTCGCTAGGCGTAGCTTCGCGGGATGGGGAGGTTCGACGAGACGATGCCGCCGGCGACGCCGCAGACCTCGCCCGTCACGTAGGAGCCCGCGGGCGACGCGAGGTAGAGCGCGCACGCGGCGATGTCCTCGACCTCGCCGAGGCGCCCGAGCGGCGTCATGTCGACCATGATCTTCTCCATCTCGGGAGTCAGCACGCCGGCGAGCGCGTCGGTGCGCGTCGAGCCGACGGCGATCGCGTTGACGCGGATCTTCGGCGCGTAGTCCTGCGCGAGCTCCTGCGTCAGGAACGACAGCGTGGCCTTCGCGGTGCCGTAGGCCGCGAACCCGGGCGAGAACTGGCGCCCGGCGGCGGACGAGATGTTGATGACGCAGCCGCGGCCCGCCGTCTCGACGATCTTCGGCACCGCGAGCTGCGTGAGCGCGAACGCCGAGCTCACGTTGAAGCTCATGCAGCGGTCGAACTCCTTGACGCTGATCGCGCGGGCCGGCTTGGGCGGCCAGCCGCCGGCGTTGTTGACGACGATGTCGATGCGGCCGAACGCGTCGAGCGTGCGATCGACGAGGTTCTCGAGCTGCGCGTGCTCGGTGACGTCGCACGGAACGGCGATCGCGCGGCGGCCGAGCGCCTCGACCGCCGCCTTCGTCTCGTCGATCTGCGCCTGCGTGCGCGCGGCGACCGCGACGTCCGCGCCCGCCTCCGCGAAGGCCCTGGCGATGCCGGCGCCGATGCCGCGTCCGGCGCCCGTGACGATGGCCACCTGGCCGTCGAGTCGGAAGAGGTCGAGGATGCCCATGGATCGTTCCCTTTCTCGTCGCTGGCCGCCCCGTCCCGGGCGGGCGGCGCATGATAGCCTCGCCGCGTCTCGCGGTGGGGTCGTGGAACGGCGGGATGCAGCGAGGGGTGCACGCGCATGGCGAGCTCGCGCGACGTCGAGGACCAGATCGTCGCGTCCATCCGCCGCGTGATCCGCGCGATCGATCTCCAGTCGAAGCGCCTGCTCGACAGCCACGCGCTGACGGGGCCGCAGCTCGCGACGCTGCGCGAGGCGCACCGCATGCGCGCGCCGTCCACGAGCGCGCTCGCGCGCGCCGTGCACCTGAGCCAGCCGACCGTCTCCGGCATCGTGAGCCGTCTCGAGCGCCAGGGGCTCGTCGCGCGCGAGCGCTCGGCCGACGACCGCCGCACGGTCGTCGTCAGCGTGACCGAGCGCGGCCGCGAGGTGCTCGGGAGCGCGCCGTCGCTCCTCCAGGATCGCTTCCGCGCCGAGCTCGAGCGGCTGGCTCCGTGGGAGCAGCACTGGCTGCTCGCCGCGCTCGAGCGGATCGCGGCGATGATGGACGCCGAGGATCTCGAGGCGGCTCCCATCCTGGAGACCGGGCACGTCGGGCCGCCCGCGGACGACGAGGGGCTCTGAGCGCGCGGCCCGAACGCCTCCGGGCGTCGTGGGGGCCGCGGTGTCCGGTGGCGGCCACACGTATCGACGTCAATGACTCGATGAGCGCCATCTCTTCGAAGCCGTGTCCAATAATTTCGAAATATCAAATATTTGGTGAGCGGTCGCTCAGAGGGCCGTCGCCAAAGATGTATTGAGAACGATGTATTCGTCCTCTAGTCTCAGGGCTCCGCTCGCCAATCGAGGCTCGAGCACACGGCGCCAGTGCGCCGGGAAGGATGCCCATGGCCAACGGTTCCCCGCAGCTTCAGAGGCAACACGCCGCACGCGCCCTGCGCGCCCGCGCCCAGGACTTCGGGCGCGACCCCGTCGCCGTCCGCGACACCGACCACTACCACGCCGAGTACATCCAGAGCTTCGTCGAGAAGTGGGACGAGCTGATCGACTGGGACGCGCGCGCCGACAGCGAAGGCGGGTTCTTCATCCAGCTGCTGAAGGCCCGCGGCAAGACGAAGGTGCTCGACGTCGCGACGGGAACCGGCTTCCACTCGATCCAGCTGCTGAACGCGGGCTTCGAGGTGACGAGCGTCGACGGCAACGCCGCGATGCTCGCGAAGGCCTTCGACAATGCGAAGGAGCGCCACTTCATCCTGAAGACGATCCACGCGGACTGGCGCTGGCTCAACCGCGAGGTGCACGGCAAGTACGACGCCATCATCTGTCTGGGCAACTCGTTCACGCACCTCTTCGACGAGCAGGACCGCCGCCGCGCGCTCGCCGAGTTCTACGCGGCGCTCAAGCACGACGGCGTGCTCATCCTCGACCAGCGCAACTACGACTCGATCCTCGACCACGGCTTCGACAGCCAGCACAAGTACTACTACTGCGGCGACGAGGTCGTGGCCGAGCCCGAGCACATGGACGAGGGGCTCGCGCGCTTCCGGTACACCTTCCCCGACGGCTCCGAGTACCGGCTCAACATGTTCCCGCTCCGCAAGAACTACACGCGCCGTCTGCTGCGGGAGGCGGGCTTCGCGTCGGTCAAGACGTACGGCGACTTCCAGGAGACCTACCAGGAGGCGGACCCGGACTTCTTCGTGCACGTCGCGGAGAAGCACATGGACGACGTCGATGAGTGAGCGCGCGGCGGACGTCGCCGCGACGACCGAGGCCTACTACGACAGCGCGGAGGCCGACGCGTTCTACGCGCACATCTGGGGCGGCGAGGACATCCACATCGGTGTGTACGAGCGCGACGGCGAGGCCGTCGCGGCGGCGAGCGCGCGCACGGTCGAGCGCATGGGCGACGAGCTCGGTGCGCTCGGCGCCGACGCGCGCGTGCTCGACCTCGGCGCGGGCTACGGCGGTGCGGGCCGCGCGCTCGCGCGGCGCTTCGGGTGCCGCGTCGACTGCCTCAACCTGAGCGACGTGCAGAACGCCCGCAACCGCTCGCGGACCGCGGAGGCGGGCCTCGCCGATCGCGTGCGCGTCGTGCACGCGAGCTTCGAATCCGTTCCCGAGGTGGACGCGAGCTACGACGTCGTCTGGTCGCAGGACGCGATCCTGCACAGCGGCGCGCGCGAGCGCGTGCTCGCCGAGGTGGCGCGCGTGCTCGTGCCGGGCGGCCGCTTCGTGTTCACCGACCCGATGCAGACGGACGACTGTCCGCCCGACGTGCTGCAGCCCGTGCTCGACCGCATCCATCTCGACTCGCTCGCGTCGCCCGGCTTCTACCGCAAGACGCTCGCGAACCTGGGCTTCGAGGAGGTCGCGTTCCGCGCGATGCCCGAGCAGCTTCGCGCGCACTACGCGAGCGTGCGGCGCGAGCTCGAGGCGCGCCGCGACGAGATGGTCGAGCGCTCGGGCGAGGGCTACGTGACGCGCATGCTCGCGGGGCTGCAGAGCTGGGTCGACGCGGCCGATCGCGGCTACCTGACGTGGGGCATCTTCCACTTCGTCGCCGCGCCGGCCGCTGCGGACGCGGGGCGGCCGTCGGGCGGTCGCGGGCGCTGACGCGTGCCGCCGCCGGCGCGCGCGCGCGAAGGGACGATCGAGCCGTACGTCTTCGCGCCCGCCGCCGTCGTCGTGGCGGCGCTCTGCGCGTTCGGCATCGCCGCCCCCGCACTCGCGCAGCGCTGGTTCTTCGCGCTCCAGGACGCGATCGTCGGACGCTTCGGCTGGCTCTTCACGTTCGGGACGGCCGTGTTCCTCGTGTTCGCCGTGTGGGCGGGGCTCGGCGCGCGCGGCCGGCTGCGGCTCGCGCGCGACGACGCGCCCGCGGAGTTCGGGCTCGCCTCGTGGTTCGCGATGCTGTTCAGCGCCGGCATGGGCATCGGCATCATGTTCTTCGGGGTCGCCGAGCCCGTCCTCCACTACGCGAATCCGCCCGACGCCGCGCTCGGCGGCCGCGCCGCCGCCGAACGCGCGATCGAGATCGCGTTCTTCCACTGGGGCCTGCACGCGTGGGGCGTGTACGCGGTGATGGGCCTCGCGATCGCGTGGTTCGGCCATCGCGAGGGGCTCCCTCTCTCGGTGCGCTCGACGCTCGCGCCGCTGATCGGAGATCGCATCCACGGCGGCATCGGTCACGCCGTCGACGTGCTCGCGGTGTTCGGGACGCTGTTCGGCCTGGCCACGTCGCTCGGACTCGGCGCGATGCAGGTGAACGCGGGCCTCGCGCGCCTGTTCGGCATCCCGCAGACGGTCGGCGTCCAGATCGCGCTGATCGCATTCATCACGGCGTGCGCGACGACGTCGCTCGTGCTCGGGCTCGACAAGGGCATCCGCCGGCTCTCGAACGTGAACATCGCGCTCGCCGCGCTGCTGCTCGCGTTCGTGTTGTTCGCCGGGCCGACGGGCGAGGTGGCCGCGCAGCTCCCCGCGCGCATCGCGCGCTATGCGATGGACCTCGTTCCCTTCTCGCTGGGCTTGTCGGTGCCGGGCGACCTCGCGTGGCGCAAGTCGTGGACGCTCTTCTACTGGGCGTGGTGGATCGCGTGGGCGCCGTTCGTCGGCACGTTCATCGCGCGCATCTCGCGCGGACGCACCGTGCGCGAGTTCGTGTTCGGAGTGCTCCTCGTGCCGACGGTCGTGAGCCTCGTGTGGTTCGGCGTGTTCGGCGGCACGGCGCTCGCGCTCGAGCTGCGCGGCGGCGGGATCGCGGCGCTCGTCGAGAGCGACATCGCGATCGGCATCTACGGCGTGCTCGAACGGCTGCCGTTCACGAGCGTCTCCTCGCTGCTCGCCGTCCTCGTCGTCACCGTCTTCTTCGTGACGTCGTCCGACTCGGGCTCCTTCGTCGTCGACATGCTCACGTCGGGCGGCCATCCCGACCCGCCCGTCTGGCAGCGCATCTTCTGGGCGTCGGCGGAGGGCGTCGTCGCGGCCGTGCTGCTCTTTGGGGGAGGGCTCGCCGCGCTGCAGTCGGCCGCGATCAACACGGGGCTGCCGTTCTGCCTCGTGCTGCTCGCCGTCTGCGCGGGCCTCGGCCGGGCCCTCTGGCATGCCCAGGCGGAGCCCGAATCGCCCCCGCGCCCTGTCGTCGACGCCGCAAGAACCACCGAACCTCATTGATTCCAGATACTTGGGGACGCCTCTGCGCACCCCATCCGGCCGGGGTTGCAATGGGAAAATTTTCCATTAGATTCCCGCCTCGGATGTCGATGGGAAAGAATCCCATAACGGGACATCGCGGAGGATCGGAGATGAAGCGACGAATCGGTTGGGTGGCGGGCGCTGCGTTGGCGCTCGTCGTGGCAGGAACGGGTGTGGCGTTCGCGCAGGTGTCGGACGACATCGGCGCGGATGGCCTGAAGCGGCGCGGCGACGGAACGATCGACGATTCGCAGCGGGGCGATCGCGGCCGCGGCACGGACGACGTCGGTCCGGACGGGCTCAAGCGACGCGGCGATGGCAGCATCGACGACTCGCAGCCCGGCGCGCGCGGAGACGACCGCAGCAACGGTCGACGGCGCGGCCGCGGGACGGACGACGTCGGTCCCGACGGGCTCAAGCGACGCGGCGACGGGAGCATCGACGACTCGCAGCCCGGTGCGAGCGACGACCACCACCGCGGCCGCGGCCGCGGCCGCGGCGGCGACGACGACCGCGCCGAGCGCGGTGATCGCGGCGATCGCAGCGAGCGGGGCGATCGCGCGGAGCGCGGCGACCGCGCCGAGCGCGGCGAGCGCGCCGAGCGCCCGGATCGCGCGGAGCGGCCCGAGCGCGCGGAGCGCCCGGAGCGCGCCGAGCGGCCCGAGCGCGCGGAGCGCGCCGAGCGCGGCTGAGGACGGAGCGCGTGGCGGCCGGCCGCGTGGCCGGCCGCCCCTGCGCTCGCGCGAACGATCGAGCCCGGCGGATGCCGGATGAGGAAGGGATTCGGGAGATGCATCGCAAGAAGTGCGCGGTGGTGGGTGTGATGGCGCTGCTCGTGTCGGGAGTGGCGAACGCGGGGCCCACGCCCGCTGGCGGCTACGACGACGAGCTCCGCGACGAGTGGCGCGACGATCGCTACGACGAGGACGCGCGCCTGCAGACGACCGTGTCGCTCGGCGTCGACTACTCGCAGGGCGACTACGGGGACCCCTCGATCAGCCGCTCCGGTGTCGCGCAGGCGGGACTCAAGCTCGAGTACGAGCCCGTCACGGTGCGGGTCTACGTCCCGCTGCTCGTCAGCGACGGCGTGCTCCTGGACGATGCCGTCGGGGGAACGAACGGGACCGAGGTCGGGCTCGGCGACATCATCGCGAGCGCGGTGTACACGTGGTACTCGAGCTCGCGCACGCTCCCGACGATCGACGTGATCGCGAAGGTCAAGCTCCCGACCGCGAGCTCCAGCAAGGGTCTCGGCACGGGCGAGACCGACGTGACGCTCGGCGCGGAGGTGTCGCAGACGTTCGGCGTCGTGACGCTGTTCGCGGGCGGCGCCTATCGATTCAAGGGAGGCGGCGCGTTCCGCGACGTCCTGCTCGCGACGGGCGGTGCGAGCGTGCGCTTCTCGCAGTCGCTCTCTGCCGGCGTCGCCTACGACTTCCGCGAGGCGTCGACGGGCGCGGTGCCCGACTCGCACGAGCTCTCGCCGTTCCTGAGCCTGCGCCTGAGCGACCACGTCAAGCTCACGCCCTACGGCGTGATCGGTCTGTCGAACGGCGCGCCCGACTGGGGCGTCGGCTCGAGCATCGCCTACACGTTCTAGCCCTCGTGCACGGGAGGGGCTCCATGTCGCCCGCCAGGCGCGCGCTGTTCGCACTCGTTCCCACTCTCGTGCTGTTCGCGGGTGCCGAGCTCGGGCTCGCGCTGCTCGGGACGGCACCGCGCGCGGCGGGCGACGACCCGTACGTCGGCTTCGCGGAGAACCGCCCGCTCTACGTCGAGGTCGAAGGCGAGGACGGCGCGCGCCGGCTCGAGCTCGCGCCGGGGAAGGAGCGCTTCTTCAACCCGGCGCAGTTCGCGCGCGCGAAGGGCGAGGGAGTGCGGCGCGTCTTCTGCGTCGGCGGCTCGACGACGTACGGCCGCCCCTACCGCGACCTGACGAGCTTCTGCGGATGGCTGCGCGCCGATCTCGAGGAGGTCGCGCCGGGTGGCTTCGAAGTCGTGAACGCGGGCGGCATCAGCTACGCGAGCTACCGGGTCGCGAACGTCGTCCGCGAGCTCGCGGGCTACGCGCCCGACCTCGTCGTCGTGTACACGGGGCACAACGAGTTCCTCGAGGAGAGGACGTACGGCGCGTTGCGCGACCGGCCCGCGTGGCTGCGCCGGGCCGACCTCGCGCTCGGGCGCACGCGCGTGTACACGGCGCTGCGAAGGCTCGCCGGCGGCGAGCGCGAGCAGCTGCCCGGCGAGGTGTCGGCGAAGCTCGACGGCAGCATCGGGCCGGACGCCTACACGCGCGACGACGCCTGGGCCGGGGCCGTCGTCGAGCACTTCGGCGCGAACCTCGAGCGCATCCTCGCGCTCGTGCGCGAAGCGGGAGCGACGCCGCTCGTCGTCGTTCCCGCCGACAACCTGCGCGACTGCTCGCCCTTCAAGAGCGAGCCCGACGCGGGCCTCGCTCCTGCGGAGCGCGAGCGCTTCGAGGCGCTGCTCGCCGACGGCGTCGCGGCCTATCGCGACGAGCGCTTCGCACAGGCGAGCGACGCGTTGCGCGCGGCGAGCGCGATCTCGCCGCGTCACGCGCACGCGCGCTACTGGCTCGGCCGCGCGCTCGTCGCGACGGGCGAGCTCGACGCGGCGACGCTCGAGCTCGTCCGCGCGCGCGACGAGGACGTGTGCCCGCTGCGCGCGATCTCGCCGATCGTCGAGGCGACGCGCGAGATCGCGCGTCGCGAGCGCGTGGCGACGATCGACTACCCGGCGCTGCTCGACGCGCGCAACGCGGCGACCGGCGCGCCCGCGCGCGGCGCCGACTGGTTCCTCGACCACGTGCACCCGACGATCGAGGGCCACCGCGTGCTCGCGCGCGAGCTGCTCGCGCACGTGGGCTCGCTCGGCTGGCTGCCCGACGGCGCGCCGGGCGACGAAGCGGCGCTCGCGCGCGCCGAGGCGGGCGTGCGCGCGCGCATCGACGACGGCGAGCGCGGGCTCTCGCTGCGCAACCTCGCGAAGGTGCTGAGCTGGGCCGGGAAGAACGAGGACGCGGCGCGCGCCGCGCGCGCCGCGCTCGAGCTGCTCGGCGACGACGCGGAGTGCCTGTTCCTGCTGTCGCTCGACGCGTCCGACCGCGGCGACCACCTCGAGGCGGTCTCGCTGCTGCGCGAGGCCGTGCGGCTCGACCCCGACTGGGTGAAGCCGCGCCACAACCTCGGCGTCGAGCTCGCGCGGGCGGGGCGCGACGAGGAAGCGCTCGCCGCGTATGCCGTCGTCGTCGAGCTCGAGCCCGCGCACCCGAACGTCCACTACAACCGCGCGAATGCGCTCTCGCGCCTCGGGCGCCTCGAGGAGGCGGCCGCCGCCTACGAGCGCGCGCTCGAGCTCGATCCCCGGGACGCCGACGCGCGCGAAGCACTCGACGGCATTCGCGCGCGGCTCGCGGCCGACTAGCCACCGCTCCCCGCTTCCACGGACCGCAGCCGCAGGGCTGGCTCCCGTCCGCGATCCGGTCCGCGACCGGTCTGCGGATCCGGTCCGCGATCCCGTCTGCGGATCCCGGTGCCGCTCGGTGCGCGCGCGGCACACGACGGGGTTCCGCGCGCCGACCAGGATCGAGAGGCCATGGCGCCCGAGCCGTGCGCGGCTCGCGCCCCGCGCTCGGCGGGTGCGCCGCGTTGGTGGCGCGGGTCGCATGGGTCGCATGGGTCGCGTGCGCCGCGTCCCCCGCTCCCGTCGCGCGCGTCGCGTGGGGCGGGTCAGTTGCGCCCGGAGCGCTCCGGACGCTCGGGGCGTTCGCTGCGCTCGGGTCGCTCGGCGCGCTCCGGCCGCTCGGCGCGCTCGCCGCGATCGCTGCGGTCGGCGCGGTCGCCGCGGCCCGAGCGCCCCGAACGGTCGCCGCGGCCGCTTCGGTCGCCGCGCTCGTTGGTCGCGCCGTCGCCGCGCTCGATGCGCACGCGGTCGGCGCGCACGCGCCCGTCGCGGAGCTCGCCCTCGACGCGCACGCGCTCGCCTTCGCGCAGGCCCGCGGCAGGGCCGTCGGGTGCGAAGTCGACGGGCAGCCCGTGCAGGCGCAGCTCGCCGCGCTCGCGCGCGACGTAGCCTTCGAGCGAGACGCGTCGCGCGTCGCTCGCGACGGGGCTCGCGTCTCGGGCGTCCTCGACGTCGAACGTTCGCGTCGCCTCGTTCCACCGGCCGCGCAGCTGCACGCGCTCGCCGAGCGCGCGCGCGCCGAGTGCGCCCGCCGCCCGCACGTCGCCGACGTAGACCGCGCGCTCGCCCGTGCCGATCGCGCGCCCGGTGACGACGTCGGGGGCCGCGCTCGGGCGCGGCTCGACGCGGCTCGCGACGACCACGCCGTCGGGGCGGCGCAGGCCGCTGACGGCGACGCGCGTGCCGGCATCGAGCGCCGCGGCGCGCACGGTGCTCGCGTCGATCGCGATCGACTGGCCCATCACGCGGAGTCGGCCGGTCGCCGCGTCGAAGCCCTCGATCGGGCCGGCCACGGCGGTCTCGACGGAGATCGCACGCGCGCGCAGGCCCGCGCCGTCGCCGATCGCGCGAATGCGCGCCACCTGACCGACCGCGAGCGCGTCGACCGACGCCTTGCGGCCGTCGACCTCGACGTCGACCGACGCGTCGTAGTCGACCTCGAGGCCGTTGATGCAGACGCTGCCGAAGCCGGTGATGGTGCCGATGACGCCCGTGCCGCCCATCCCGGAGATGCCCGTGCCGCCCGTTCCCGCGAGCCCCGTGCCGCCGGCGCCCGAGATGCCCGTGCCGCCGGCGCCGCTGTGGCCCGTGCCGCCCGTGCCGCTGCCCGAGCCGGGGTCGAAGCCGGTTCCGCCGGTGCCCGTGCCCGAGCCCGATTCGAAGCCCGTGCCGCCCGTTCCGGCGTCGAGCTCGCACGCGGCGCGCGCGGCGTGCGGTGCCGCGACGAGCGCCGACAGGGCGAGCGCGAACGCGAAGGCGCCCCGCCTACGCATCGCCGCCTCCGTCCCCGCTCGCGTCCTCGTCCTGCCCGGCGAAGAAGTACGCGCCGAACGTCATGCGCTCGCGCGCGTCGGCGGCTTCGCGGTCGCGCGTCTGGAGCTCGAGTGCGCGCTGGTTCACGCGGCGGAGCGCCGCGGCTCCTTCGTCGGCCGCGAGCTTGCGCAGCTCCTCGATCGAGCCCGGCGTGAGCGCGTCGTAGAACACCGAGCGGTCGATGAACGTCGGCTCCTCGCCGAGGATGTTGTGCGCGCCGGCGGCGACGTGGTCGCCGAGGTTGCGCCCGAAGAAGTGAATCTTCTCCTCGAGGCCGTGGGCGGGCACGAACGAATCCTCGCGCAGCCGCACGCGATCGCGCTCGTCGACCTCGGCGACGCCGAGGCGTAGCCACTCGTCGAGCACGGAGCGCACGGGGATGTCCTTGCTCACGGACGCGACGAGCTCGTCGAAGGTCGGCTCGTCGCGCGTCGGCACGCGCGGGAGCGGGCGCGGGCGCCCGCGTCCGTCGAGGAAGCGCGGGTCGCCGATCCAGCGCGACACGAGCAGCGCGCCGAGCGCCACGCCGCGGTCGCGCGTCCCCGTCGCGCCGGCTTCCTGACGCAGCCGCTTCACCTCCTTGCGGTGGATGCCGGTGAGCAGGCTGATGCGGCTGTCGGTGAGGCGTCGCTCCTCGAGCGCGAGGTCGCGCGCGGCGACGTCGACGTAGATCTCCTTCAGCACGTTCGTCAGGTAGGGGAGGGTGATCTGCTTCTCGAGCAGGAGGCGCACGAGCGGCCGCAGCATGCGGCGCGCCGCGCGCACGAGCGCGGCGCTACCGGGGGCGACGAGCGGTGTGGTCGGCGGCTCGCTCATGGGCTCTCGCTGCGCGGGTCCGGCAACGCACCGGCTCCCGACGGACCGTGTCGGCCGTAGAGGTGGGAAAAATTACCAATCGATGGGCCGCCCCGCACGTGGAAATGGATTCCATATGGAATCCAATATCTTGCGGACGAAGCTGCCGCAGTGGCGCGGCCGCGTCGCGGGGAGCTAGCCGGGGGGCGGGTAGGTGGGCGTGATGGCGAGGCGGCGCACCGTCTCGCGCGACGCGAGGACGTTCACGACCTGCTCGGCGACCGCCTCGGGCTCCATCACGCGGCCGTACATGTATCCCTCGGCGACCCAGCGCTGGACGAGCGGGCCGATCGTCGCCGGGTCGAGCCCGCGCCCGAACTCCGAGAGCGTGTCGCCGATCGCGATCGACGTGAACGCGACGTCGCGGTGCTCGCCCTGGAGTCCGCGCACGAGCCCTTCGAGCCCGAGCTTCGCGACGATGTACGGCGTGTAGTGCGGGCGCGGCGGCGCGTCGTCGATCGAGATCGAGGAGAGGAAGACGGCGCGGCCACGCGCGCGCTCGAGATGCGGCATCGCCGCGCGCGCGACGACGGCGGCGCCGACGAGGTTCGTGTCCAGTGCGCGTCGCCAGTCTTCAGCGGTCGTGTCCGCGAGCGGCTTGAAGATGCCCATGCCCGGCGCGTAGACGAGCGCATCGAGGCCGCCGAGCGCGTCGGCCGCGCGCGCGACGACGTCGATGCACGACGCCTCGTCGCAGACGTCGCAGACGAGCCCGACCGCGCCCGGGCCGGCCTGCGCGACGCCGTCGTCGAGCCGGTCGCGGCGGCGGCCCGCGAACGCGACGCGCGCGCCCTCGCTCGCAGCCGCGAGCGCGGAGGCGCGTCCGATGCCGGCGGAGGCGCCGACGACGAGAACCCGGCGATCGCGAAGCCTCATGCGCGGCGCGTGCCCCCGTCGAAGCGGACGGGCATGCTCGCGAAGCCGCGCACGTTCGTCGAGTGGACGCGCTCGAGGCCGGCCGTGTCGATCTCGAGCCCGGGGAAGAACTCGAGCGTCGTCTCGAGGCCGATCGCGCCCTCGAGCCGCGCGAGCCGCGCGCCCAGGCAGAAGTGCACGCCCTTGCCGAACGCGAGGCTCTCGCTCGTGTCGCGCGAGAGATCGAAGCGGTCCGGGTCGGGGAAGACGTCGGGGTCGCGGTTCGCCGCGCCGACGAGCAGCAGCACGCGCTCGCCCTTCGGGATGACGCGGTCGCGCACCGCGACGTCGCGCGTCGTGACGCGCCCGAGGATCTGGCTCGAGTTGTCGAAGCGCAGGGTCTCCTCGACCCAGAGCGGAATGCGACGCGGGTCGGCCGCGACCTCGTCCTTCACGTGCGGGAAGCGCGACGCCCAGTAGACGGCGTTCGCGAGCAGCTTCGTCGTCGTCTCGTTGCCGGCGATGATCATCAGGAACAGGAAGCTGATGACGTTGCGGTCGGTGAGCCGCTCGCCGTCGACCTCCGCCGCGAGCAGCGCCTCGACGAGCGTGTCGTGCGGGCGCGCGCGCCGCTCGTCGACGAGCTGCGCGAAGTACTGCAGGAGCTTCGCGGAGGCTTCGATCGCGCCCTTCGGGAGCCCCTTCTCGCCCTCTTCGCGGTGGAGGACGAGGTCGGCCCACGCGCGCAGCTCGTCGCGGTCCGACTCCGGCACGCCGAGCAGCTCGCTGATCACGTCCATCGGGAGCTTGCCCGCGAAGTCGTGGATGTAGTCGCACGCGCCGCGCTCGGCCGCGCGCGCGGCGTGCACGCGGGCGATCTCGCGGATGCGCGGCGCGAGCAGCTCGACGCGCCTTCCCGTGAACGCGCGCGAGACGAGCGCGCGGTACTTCGCGTGCTTCGGCGGGTCCATGCCGAGGATGAACATCGTCGCCTCGGGGTCGACCGCGACGCTCTGGTCGAGCGAGACACCGGAGCGGTTCGAGTACGCCTCGGTGTCCTTGAAGCCCGCGAGCACGTCGGCGTGCTTCGAGAGCGCCCAGAAGCCGAGGGTCTCGTCGTGGTAGACGGGCGCCTCGTCGCGCAGGCGCGCGTACGTCGGGTACGGGTCCTCGTGGAAGTCGTAGTCGTAGGGGTCGAAGCGGACCACGCGGTGTCTCCCCGTCGTGCGAGCGTGCGTGCGTGCGTGCGGTGCGGCGGCGCTGGACTCTACCGCGCCCGGGTGGTCATACTGCGTTCCCGATGACGTCTCCGTACGCTGCGCCGGTCGAGCTCGGAAGCCTGCTCTTCACGCTCGTCGAGCCCGCGCGCGACGCGGCCGTCGCCTATCACCGGTGGTACGAGCGCGACCACTTCTACTCGGGCTGCCTCGTCGGGCCCGGCATCCTCTCCGGTCGGCGCTTCGTCGCGACGCGCGACCTGAAGGCCCTGCGCCTGCCGCGTCCGCTTCCCGCGTCGAGCCCGCTCGGCGACGCCATGCGCGGCTCCTACCTCGCGCTCTACGCGGTGATGGCGGGCGCGCACGCGACGTTCTTCGACTGGGCCGTCGAACGCGTGAACGACCTGCACGCGTGCGGTCGCATGTTCGCCGCGCGCGAGCACGTGCAGACGGAGGTGTGCGACTACCGCGGCGGCGTGTTCCGCGACGACGACGGCGTGCCGGCCGCCCTCGCGCTCGACCACGACTACCCGGGCCTCGCCGTGCTGTGCCTCGAGCGCGAGCCCGGCGTCGACGACGCGGCGCTCGCGCGCTGGCTCGACGACGAGCTGCTCGGCCCGCGCCTCGCGGGCTCGCCGATCGCGCAGTGCCAGCGCTTCACGCCGCGCCCGCTTCCGGCCGGCGCGCCTGGCGACACGCAGGCCGAGGGTCGCGACGCAGCGTCGCGGCAGAGCCTCGTGCTCGCGTTCCTCGAATCCGACCCGCGCGCGGCGTGGCGCGCGCACGTCGCGCCGCTCGTCGGCGCGATCGAGCGCGAAGGCGTCGCGCGCCTCGGGTGGGCCTCGCCGTTCGTGCCGACGCGCGCCGGGACCGATGCCTTCGCGGACGAGCTCTGGTAGGCGGCCGCGGCGGACGGCTCAGCGCGTCGGCTCGAGCACCACCACGGGGATGGTCCGCCGCGCCGCGAGCCCCTCGTAGCGGCGGTAGTCCGGCTGGATCGCGACGAGCTCGCTCCACAGCCGCGCCCGCTCGTCGCCCGCGGCCTCGCGCGCGCGCACGCGCAGCCGCCGCCCTCGCACGTCGACGTGCGCGACCGGGTCGCTGCGGAGGTTGTGCACCCAGGCCGGGTCGCGCGGCGCGCCGAGGAAGGATCCGATCACGACGAAGGCGTCGCGCGCGTCGCGCGGCGCGAAGTAGGTGAGGCAGGTCGCGCGCGGCGCGCCGCTTCGGCGTCCGCGCGTCTCGAGCACGAGCACGTCCATGCCGGCGAGGTGGCCGAGCAGGCGACCGCGGCTCCAGCGGTACACGACCGGATGGATCTTCCAGAAGACGCGGACGAGCGCGCTCGGGCGGGTCGGCGACACGCGCCGGAGCATGCGGCAGACGCGACGGCGCGACTAGTCGTCCTCGCCCTCGAAGCCCGCGGGCGCGATGAAGGGCTTCGCGGGCTTCGCGAGGTAGTAGCCCTGGAGCAGGTCGCAGCCGAGCGCGACGACGGCGTCGAGCTCGGCCTTCGTCTCGATGCCCTCGGCGACGGTGCGCATCCCGAGCTCGCGGCAGAGCGCCGTCATCGATCGCACGAGCTTCGCCTTGGTCTCGACGGAGTCGATGTCGCGGATCAGCTCCATGTCGAACTTGACGACGTCCGGGCGCAGCGTCGTGAACGAGGTGAGCCCCGAGTAGCCGGCGCCGAGGTCGTCGATCGCGATGCGGTAGCCGCGGCCGCGGAGCGCGGCGAGCTTCTCGTCGATGTCGGTGATCGTGTCGAGCGACGCGCGCTCCGTGATCTCGAGCAGGATGCGCGCGGAGTGGCGGTGGAGGGGGTGGTCGTCGTCGAAGAGCGACGGCTGGTTGAGCGAGTCGGGGTGCAGGTTCACGAGGAGGTCGACGCCCTCCGGCGCCGACGCGAGGTCGCGGCCGATGCGCTCGGAGATCGCGGCCTCGAGGTCGGGCAGGCGGTCGAGCCCGGTCGCGAGGTCGATCATCTGGTCGGGCCCGCCGCTCGCCGGGTCGCCCGGGCGGACGAGCGCCTCGTAGGCGACGAGCCGCCGGTCGCGCGCGGCATAGACGGGTTGATAGGCCATCCACAGTCCGCCGAGGACGTCGTCGAGGCGCGCGTGGAGCTGGGCGCGCTCGGACGTCGCCGCGCGCGCGTCCCCGCTCGCCGCGTGCTCGCGCTGCTCGCGGTAGACGAGTGCCTCGCGCAGGCACGCGAGCAGCTCGTCGCGGCCGATCGGCTTGTTGAGGAAGCGGAACACGGCGGCGTCGTTGATCGCCTTGACGGTCGCCTCGACGCTCGCCTGGCCGGTGAGGATGATGCGCGTGACGTCGGGATGCTCGCGGCGGACGAGCGTCAGGAAATCCGACCCGCACATCTCGGGCATGCGCTCGTCCGAGACCACGACGTCCACCGGCTCTGCGGCGAGGATCGCGAGCGCCTCGTCGGCCGAGTTGGCCGTGCGCACCTGGAACGACTGCTTGCGCATGAGGAGCGACAGGTTCTTCGTGACGTCGGGCTCGTCGTCGACGAACAGGACGAGGCGGCGCAGCGCGCCCGGGCTCTCAGGCCGATGCATGCGTCGACTCCTTCGCGGCGGCTCGCGGCCCGCCGACGGGCGCCGCCTCCTCGCGCGCGATGGCGCGCAGCGGCTCGAGGTCGCCGAGCCCGTCGATGCCGGGCTCGTCCGTTCGCAGCGGCGCGTGCGCGAAGTCGAGCTCGCCGACGCCGAGCGCCTCGTCGGCGAGCGCGTCGGCGGCGCGCACCACCGCGCCGAGCGGCGTGCGCGCGGGCAGCTCGAGCGCGCCGTCCGAATCGTGCTGCAGCACCGCGTCGACGATCGAGAGCGGGAGCCCCCAGCGCGCGATCAGGTGCGCGCCGAGCTCCGCGTGCGTCGCGCCGAACATCGCGCGCTCGATCTCGGAGCGCGGCACGGCGTCGGCGTGCGCCTTCTCGACGGCCTTGTGGAAGAGCCGGTCGAGCCGCGATGCGAGCAGCAGCTCGCCGATGTCGTGCAGCATCCCCGCCGTGAAGCACTCCGAGGCCTTGACGCCCACGTGCTCGCCGATGCGCCGCGCGATGCGGGCGACGAGCACCGAGTGCACGCGCCGCTCCTCGGCGGCCGCCGCGCTCTGCGGGCCGGACTCGAGCTGCTCGAAGACGCCGCACGTGAGGACGAGCTGCGACACCGTCTGGAAGCCCAGCAGCGCGACGGCTTCGTGCACCGTCGAGATCGCGCGCGGCGTCGAGAAGAAGGCCGAGCTCGTGAGCTGGAGGATCTTGGCCGACATCGCCGGGTCCTCCTCCAGCACCGCGGCGACCGACTGCGCCGACGGGTCGGGGTCGTCGAGCGCGCGCATCAACGCCGCGTACTGCGTCGGCGGGGACGGCAGCGACGACACGCCGCCGATCAGCTTCGAGAGCGCCTTCGAGCGCAGGCACCGCGTCGACGCGATCGCGCGCTCGAGCGCGTCGACGAGCTCGTGGTGCGGGCAGGGCTTCGAGAGCCACAGGTGCGCGCTCGAGATCGAGCGCAGGGCGTGTCGCTCGTCGGCCTGGCCGCTCAGCACGAGGCGCACGGCTCCGGGATGGTCGCGCTTCACGCGCGACAGCAGCTCCGCGCCGTCCATCTCGGGCATCCGCATGTCGGTGACGACGACGTCGAAGGGCGCCGCGGCGAGCCGCTCGAGCGCGGCCGGGCCGCCCTGTGCGAAGTCGATGTCCCAGCGCCGGCGCTCGCGGCGCAGCGACTGCCGGAGCGCGCCGAGCACGTCGGGCTCGTCGTCGACGAAGAGCAGGCGCGGCTTGTCGACGTCGGGCGTCACGCTCGGGCCTCCGCGTCGGAGCCCGGGTCGATCGGGAGCCGGAGGTGGAAGGTCGTTCCCTCGCCGATCGTCGTGTCGTACGAGATCTCTCCGCCGTGGCGCTCGACGACGATGTTGTGCGCGATCGCGAGCCCCTGGCCGGTTCCCTTCCCGACGCCCTTCGTCGTGAAGAACGGGTCGAAGATCTTGTGGCGCACGTGCTCGGGGATGCCGGCGCCCGTGTCGGCGACGTGGATCCAGACGGAGTCGCCGTCGGCCTCCGTGCGGACGCGGATCACGCCTCGCTCGCCGCTCGTCCCGATGCGCTCCTCGACGGCGTGCGCGGCGTTCACGATCAGGTTCAGGAACACCTGGTTGAGGTCGCCGACGTCGCACCACACCGGCGGGATCTCGCCGAGCTCGAGCTCGACGTCGGCGCAGTACTTGTACTCGTTGCGCGCGACGGTGAGCGTGGTCTCGATCGCCGCGTTGAGGTCCGCCATCGTGCGCGCGCGTTCGCCGGGGTGCGAGAAGTCCTTCATCGCGCGCACGATCGTCGCGACGCGCTGCACGCCGCCGAGCCCGCGCGCCGCCGCGGCGGGCATCTCCTCGGCGAGGAACTCGACGTCCGCCTCCTCCTCGGCGCGCTCGATCTTCTCGACGAGCGGACGCAGCTCCTCGCGGTCGCCGCACGCGTCGCGCAGGGCCCGGTAGGCGCCGAGCACGCCGCGCATGTCGGCGATGCCCTCGCCGAGGAACTGGAGGCTGTCGCCGACGAACTGGATCGGCGTGTTGATCTCGTGCGCGATGCCGGCCGCGATCTGCCCGATCGACTCGAGCTTCTGCGACTGCCGGAGCTCGAGCTCCATCCTCTTCTGCTCGCGCAGGTCGGTCGCGACGCACACGTAGGCCTCGACCTCGCCGTGCTCGCCGCGGACGGGCGCGCCCGAGAAGAGCACGGGGATCTCGCTCCCGTCGGCGCCGGAGAGGACGACCTCGCGACGGCCGACGACGAGATCCTCGGCGCGCGGCGCCGGTCCCGCTTCGCGCGCATCGTCACTGCTCTGGTGGACGTCCTTGACGAGACTGCCGAAGGCGGCGCCGAGCAGGTCGGCCTCGGCGACGCCGAGCAGCTCGACGGCGGCCGGGTTCACGCGCAGCACCGAGCCGCTCGGCCAGACGATCAGCACGGCGGCGCTCATCGAGGAGAGCACGCTCTCGAGGAAGCGCGTCGTCTCGTGGAGCTGCTCCTTCGCGAGGAAGAGCGAGCGCGTGCGGTCCTCGATCATCGCTTCGAGCGCGCGCACGCGCGCGCGCTCGCGGGTGAGGCGCCGCTCGAGCTTGTCCACGGTCGGAGCGGCGGGAACGGTCACGACGTGGTCGCGAACTCGAGCCGGAACTCGCAGTGCGGCGCGCCGTCGGCCGTGCAGCGCGTCTGGCGCTGCGCGATCGACTCGCCGAAGTGGTCCGCGACGCCGTCGATCAGGCCTTCCATCAGGTGGCACAGCGATCGCTGCGAGTGGTACTCGATGACGAGCGCGTCGCCGTCGTCGCGGTAGCGGAACGCGGGCGTCGACGCGTCGGGATGCAGCTTGCGGACCTCGACGTGGATGACGTCGTCGACGCTGCGGAGGAACGAGCGGGCGCCGGCGTGCGGGCGGACGCAGACGGGGAAGGCGCTGGCGAGGGCCGGGAACGCGTACCGGCCGAACGCGCGCAGCGCCTGCGGCAGCGGCACGTCGAGGGCCTTCACGGTGTGGGCGACGATCTCGAGCAGGTCCTCGTCGGGGTAGGTGCCCGGCCCGACGAACGGCTCCTGCGTCTGGAGGGAGCATCGATCGAGGACGTCGTCGAGGAAGTCCTCGCCCCAGCTGTCGATCACGAACTGCTCGAACGCGTTGAAGATGATGCCCTTCACGCACGGCTCCTCGGCCCGCGCGTCGCCCGGCGGGTTGCAGCCGGATCGGAACCCGTGCAGCCGCTCTTGAGCACCCCGCGACCCGGGTGTTCACCGGGCGCGCGTCGCGCGCGCGCACTCGGGCGTTTCCGCGCGTCGGGCCGCGGCGATTCGTGTAGAAGGAATGGAGACGGAGCGCGGCGACGGCGCGCGCGGCGCGGGAGTGGAGGGCGCGATGGGCGGGGACGGCGTGACGGCGGAGTGGCTCGAGAAGACGTTCGAGCAGGTGAAGAACTGGGGGCGCTGGGGCGACGACGACCAGGCCGGCGCGCTCAACTTCATCACGCCGGCGAAGCGCGCGGCCGCGGCCGCGCTCGCGCGCGAGGGCGTCGCGGTGTCCTGCGCGCTCGACTTCCCCGTCGCGCCGGCCGCCGACAACCCGCATCCCGCGCTGCACCACATGGTGGTCGCGGGCGATGCCTGCACGGTGAGCGGCATGGGCGGCCTCGAGACGTCGATGGACTTCATCGGCATCGCCTTCCACGGCATGGCGACGTCGCACATCGACGCGCTGTGCCACGTGTTCGTGAAGGAGACGATGTACAACGGGCGTCCCGCGAGCGACGTGAAGAGCATCGGCGCGCTCGCGAACGACATCATGTGCGCGCGCGACGGCATCGTCTCGCGCGGCGTGCTGCTCGACGTGCCGCGGCTGCGCGGCGTCGGGTGGCTCGAGCCCGGCGAGCGGATCGCGCCCGAGGAGCTCGAGGCCGCCGAGCGCGCGCAGGACGTCCGCGTCGAGGAGGGCGACGTCCTGCTCGTCGCCACCGGCCGCGATGCGCGCCGCGCGTCGCGCGGATCGTGGGTGCCGACGACGGGCATGGCGGGGCTCGACGCGCGCTGCGTTCCGTGGCTGCACGAGCGGCGCATCGCCGTGCTCGGGAGCGACGGCATCTCCGACGCGATCCCGAGCACCGACGCGCCCGACTGGCCGGTGCCCATCCACCAGTGCTGCCTGGTCGCGATGGGCGTCCACCTGCTCGACAACCTCGACCTGTCGGGGCTCGCGAGCGCGTGCGCCGAGCGATCGCGCTGGGAGTTCCTGTTCACCGTCGCGCCGCTCCGCGTGCGCGGCGGGACGGGCTCGCCGGTGAACCCCGTCGCGATGTTCTGAGCGCGCGGCCGCGCCGCGTTCCTCACCGGGGTCGCGGTCGCCTCGCACGGCGTGCTCGATGCGTTCCCGGACGCGAGCCTGGGCGTAGGCCTCCTGCTCCCGTTCGACGACGCGCGCTGGTTCGCGCCGTGGCGCCCGATCCGCACCTCGCCGCTCTCGGTCCTCGCCTTCTTCACGGCGGCGGGTGCGAGCGTGCTCGCGAACGAGCTCGTGCTCGTCGTGGCGCCGAGCGCGGCGCTGGCGGCGCTCGGCCTCGCGCGCCGCCGCGGGCCGCGCTAAAAATGAACGCGTTCAGTTTCGAGGGCGGGCGGACCGGCGTGCGCGCGGGTGCCGCGCGCGCCAGCGCCGTGCGCGCGGGCGGGAGGGCGACATGGCGGCGAGCCGGGGCAGCGGTGCGACGGTGCGCGCCTCCCGCGCGGCCGGCCGGACCGCCGCGGAGCGCACTTCCGGCGCGGCGCCCGAGGGTCGCCGCGCGCGCAACAAGCGCGACAAGCTCGGTCGCATCACGCGCGCGGCGAGCGAGCTCTTCCGCGAGCAGGGCTTCGACGAGACGACCGCGCGCGCCATCTGCGAGCGCGCCGGCATCGCGACCGGGACGCTCTTCCTCTACGTCCGCGACAAGCGCGAGCTGCTGCTGCTGCTGTTCCGGCCGCTCGCCGAGCGCGCGTTCGCGCGCCTCCCGGTAGGCCTGCGCGACGGCGAGCAGCTCGTCGACGGCCTCGTCCACCTGTTCGGAGCCTTCTTCCGCATCTACGCCCGCGACCCGCTGCTCGCGCGCGTCTTCGTGCAGGAGCTCTTCTTCCGCAGCGACCAGGGGGCGGAGATGCGCGCGCTCTCGCGCGAGCTCGAGGCGCGCGTCGCGCGCATCGTCGACGACGCGCGCGCGCGCGGCGCGCTGCGCACGGACGTCCCCGCGCGGCGGCAGACGGCCGCGCTGCTCGCGCACTACGCGATGTGGATCCAGCTCTGGCTCGGCACGGGCGTCGTGTCGCGGCGCGCGGCGGAGCGCGGCCTGCGCGACGCGCTCGTGCTCCAGGTCGAGGGGCTCGCGCCCTGATCCGCGGTCGAGGCGTCCGGCAGTGCCGCAGGCGGCGTCGCCCGCGCGCGGCGGAGGAAGGGTCGAGATGGGCGGAGACGGAGTGCTGATCGTCGGCGGCGGCATCGCGGGCCTCGCGACGGCGGCCGGGCTCGCGCGCGCGGGCATTCCCTGCGAGATCGTGGAGCGGGCGACGGAGTGGCGGCCCGTCGGCGCCGGCATCGTGCTCGGCGTGAACGCGATGCGCGTGATGCGCGGCCTCGGAGCCGCCGACGCCGTCGCCGAGCGCGGCGCATGCCTGCGGCGCGGCGCCATCACCGATGCGCGCGGCGCGACCCTCGGCGGCACCGACTTCGCCCTGCTCGAGCCCGAGTTCGGGCCCACGATCGCGCTCCACCGCGCGGCGCTGCACGAGGTGCTGCGCGCGGTCGCGCCCGAAGTGCCCGTCGCGCTCGGCACCACCGTCGACGCGATCGAGCCGCGCAGCGACGGCGTCGACGTGCGCTTGAGCGACGGCAGCGCGCGGCGGTGCGCGATCGTCGTCGGCGCCGACGGGCTTCGCTCGCGCGTGCGCGAGCTCGTCTTCGGCGGCGACCGCATCCGCTACGCGGGCTACACGTGCTGGCGATTCGTCGTCGAGGCCCCGGTCGAGCGCGTCGAGATGCGCGAGATGTGGGGGCGCGGCCAGCGCTTCGGCGTCGTGCCGATCGGCGGCGGGCGCGTCTACTGCTTCGCGGTCGCGAACGCGCCGCGCGGCGAGGCCGACCCGGCCGACGCCGGCCGGCTCGCGCGCTTCCGCGCGCGCTTCGCCGCGTTCGGCGGCCAGGTGCCCGCGCTCCTCGACGCGCTGCGCGCGCCCGAGGAGCTCATCCACAACGACCTCGAGGAGCTCGACGAAGGGCCGTGGCACGCCGGGCGCGTCGTGCTCGTCGGCGACGCCGCGCACGCGATGACGCCCAACATGGGCCAGGGCGCGGCGATGGCGCTCGAGGACGCGATGGTGCTCGTCGAGCTGCTGCGCGACGGCGGGCTCGCGCCCGAGCCCCTCGCTCGCCTGCACGCGCGGCGCGCGCCGCGCGTGCGCTGGGTGCAGTCGCAGTCGCGCCGCATCGGGCGCATCGGCCAGATCGAGGGGCGCGTCGCCTGCGGTCTGCGCGACGCGGTCCTCCGCGTCGTACCCGACGCGGCGAACGCGAGCGCGCTCCGCCGCATGGCGCGTGCCCCGATCTGAGGCCCCTTCCGCGCTGCGGCGGTCGCGCGCCGATCGCGCACGCGAGTCGTCGTCGCGGCGGGCGGCCGTGATAGGCTGCGCACTCCCGCAGCGCCGCGCGCCCACCGGGCGCAGGAGTCCTCGATGAAGCTCGTGAAGATCGCCGCGATCGTCGCGCTCGTGTACGTCGGCATCGTCGTCGCGTTCGAGTCGATGATCGGCATCCTGCAGCCCGAGGCGGGGTCCGTCCTCGTCATCACGACCTTCGACGACGACGGCACCGGACACGACCGCGTGGTCGCGCGGCTCGAGAGCGAAGGGAAGCTGTACGTCGCGGCCAACCACTGGCCGCGCGCGTGGTACGAGCGCGCGCTCGAGAACGCGGACGTGCAGGCGACGATCGAGGGCGCGAAGGGCGACTACCGCGCCGTTCCGCTCGAGGGCGCCGAGGCCCGACGCGTCGACGCCGAGCACGCGCTCCCGCTCGCGTTCCGGTTCGTGACGGGCTTCCCGCCGCGGCGCCTGATGCGGCTCGATCCGCGCTGATCGCGCGCGCAGCGCGCGTGATAGGCTGCGCGGCATGGCCGACGACCGCCCCCGCATCTACCGCGCCATCACCTGCAACTTCTGCCAGCGCGTCGAGATCGCGCTGCACGCGAAGGGCGTGGCGGTCGAGGCGGTCGACATCGACCTCGTGAAGCGTCCCGCGTGGTATCGCGCGAAGGCGTCGAAGGGCTCGGTGCCGCTGCTCGAAGCGGACGGGCTCGCCCTCCACCCGTCGAGCGTGATCAACGAGTACGTCGAGGAGCGCTGGCCCGAGCCGCCGCTCCTCCCGGCCGGCCTCGGCGAGCGCGCGGCCGCGCGCGAGTGGGTCGAGTGGTGGAACGAGACGCCGTGTCCCGCCTACGAGCGGCGGCTGATGAACGTGCGTCCGGAGCGGGACGCCGAGCTCGACGCCGCGCTCGCGAGCGGCCTCCGCGAGATCGAGGAGCGCCTCGCGGCGCGAGGTTATGCGGGCGGCTACTGGGGCGGCGACGCGCTCGGGCTCGTCGATGCGACGGCGGCGCCGATGTTCGTCCGCTTCGCCGGGCTGCGGCACTTCCACGGGATCGACGTGCCCGCGGAGCTCGGTCGCGTGCGCGCGTGGCGCGACGTGCTGCTCGCCGACCCGCACGTGCGCGCGACGAGCCCGGACGAGGCGGCGCTGCTCGCGGAGTACGAGCGCTACCGCGGCGTGCTCGCGCAGGCGGCCGCGGCGGGCGTCCACGTGCGCGTGGCGCGGGGCGACTAGCGTGGACCTGCGCGGGAAGATCGCCGTCGTCACGGGTGCCGCGCGCGGCATCGGCCGGGGCATCGCCGTCGCCATCGCGCGCGCGGGCTGCGACGTCGCCGTCGCCGACCTGCTCTCGGCGGATGCGGCCCTCGCCGCCGGCGCGGAGGAGACCGCGCGCGACGTCGCCGAGCACGGCCGCCGCGCGCTGCTCGTCGACTGTGACGTCGCGAGCGAGGCGGCGTGCGACGCGCTCGTCGCGCGCGCGCTCGACGAGCTCGGCGGCCTCCACGTCGTCGTCGCGAACGCCGGCATCGCGGGGGTCGGCGACGTCGCGTCGACGCCGCTCGCGCAGTGGGAGCGCGTGCTGCGCGTGAACGCGACGGGCGTATTCCTCACGTGCCGCGCCGCGCTCCCGCATCTCGCCGCGCAGGGCGAGGGCGCGATCGTGAACGTGGCCTCGGTGCTGGGCCTGCGCGCGAGCGCCGATCGCGTCGCCTACAGCGCGAGCAAGTTCGCGGTCGTCGGCCTCACGCAGGCGCTCGCGGCCGAGCTCGCGCCGCGCGGCGTGCGCGTCAACTGCATCTGCCCGTCGTCGGTGCGCAGCGGGATGACGATCGACGAGCTCAAGGCGCACACGGGCGTCGAGGACGACGCGCACGCGGACGCGCTGTGGACGAAGGTCGCGGCGAAGCGGCTCCCGTTCGGGCGCTCCGTCGAGCCCGACGACATCGGGCGTGCGGCGGTGTGGCTGTGCGAGTCCGACATGGTGAGCGGCGTGGCGCTGCCGGTGACCGGCGGCGACGGGCTCGTCTCGTGAGGAGCGCGCGCGCCGGGCGCGCGCGCGAAGAGAGGACCGAGCGATGATCGACTTCTCCCCCGAGCAGACGCTCCGACCCGTCGACGAGCGCATCGCGGCCGAGCGGAGCCCGCGCCGCCGCGCGTTGCTCGAGAACTTCCGCGAGCACCTGCTCGCCGAGCTCGCGGGCGACGTCGATCGCATCATGAAGACGCAGTGCGCGGAGCCCCGGTACCACTTCTACGGCAACGGCTCCGGCGACTTCGGGCCGAAGGGGCAGGGCGAGGTGCGCGGCTTCTACGAGAACATCTTCGCCCTCGGCTACAACAAGCTCCGCTACGACATCGAGCGCTTCGTGGTCGACGACGACGCGCTCTTCAACGAGGGCTTCATGCACATCGTCTTCCCGGGGAGTGCGCTCGTCGCGATGGGGCTCGCGGTCGACGACCCCTCGGCGAAGTACGTGTTCTCGTACCGGCAGGCCGCGATCTTCCACTACGACGCGGCCGGCGAGTGCACGGGCGAGGACACGTACAGCGACGGCCCGCTGACCCTCGAGCGCCTGCGTCGGCTCGAGCCCGCGGAGGAGGCGACGCTCCCGGCGGGCGTCTAGCTCGCGATCAGCAGCCGGATGCGATTGCCGGCGCGCTCGGCGAAGTCGGCGACGTCGCCGATCCATTCGATGACGCGGTACCAGTAGAACGAGCCCGCGCCGAGGCCTTCCTCGATCGCGAACAGCTCGCGCAGCGCGTCCTGGCCGCGCCGGTCCGCCTCGCTCTCGAGCTCGTTCAACCGATCGATCATCGACGACACGCGCTCGACCTCGCGCCGCCCGAAGCCCGTCTCGATCAGCTCGTCGAGCTCGTCGATCACCTTCGCGCTCTGGTCGCAGGTCGCGATGGCTGCGGCCGCGAGCTCGCGCAGCGGCACGCGCAGCGACGGCGGCGTCTGCATCCCGCGCAGCGCGACGAGCTCCGCGACGTCCTGCACGACGTCGGCGACCGAGTCCTGGTAGTCGAGGATCTCGAGCATGTCGCGCCGCTCGACGGCCATGAACAGCCGCTGCGGGAGGTGGCTGCGGATGTCGTGCTTGATCGTGTCCGCCTCGTGCTCGAGGCGGTCGATCTCCTGGTGCAGACGCTCGATCTCCGCGCGGTCGCCGCGCTCCATCGCGTCGATGAACGGGAGCAGCTCGTGCGCGCACGCCGCGGCGGCGTGCATGTGGCGCTGCATGGGGCGGATGGGCGAGTGCCCGAACAGGCTTCCGATCACGCTCATCGAGCACGTCCTCCCGGAGCCCGCGGCTAGTCCGTCAGCAGGCCCTTGAAGAAGTAGTAGAAGAAGATCGCGAGCCCGGCCGAGATCGGCAGCGTCGCGATCCACGAGACGACGATGCGGCCGACGACGCGCAGGTCGAGCGCGCCGATGCCGCGCGCGAGCCCGACGCCGAGCACGGACCCCACGAGGATGTGCGTGGTCGAGACGGGGATGCCGAGCCGCGAGGCGAGCACGATCGTGGTCGCCGCCGCGAGCTCGGCCGCGAAGCCGCGGCTCGGCGTGAGCTCGGTGATGCGCTTCCCGACCGTCTCCATCACCCGGTAGCCCCACGTCGCGAGGCCGATCACGATGCCGAAGCCGCCGACCGCGAGCATCCACGGCTCGACGGACGCCTTCGTCGCGGCCTGGCCCGTCGTCACGACGGCGTGGATCGCGGCCAGCGGGCCGATCGCGTTGGCGACGTCGTTCGAGCCGTGCGCGAACGCGACGGAGCACGCCGTCATGATCTGCAGCACGACGAAGGCGCGCTCGACGTGGTGGAAGTGGTCGTCGCGCGTCGGCGTCCCGGCCCGGGCCACCGCGCGCCGGAGCACGAACGCGCCGATCACGGCGCCGACCGCGCCGAGGGCGAGCGAGAGACCGAAGGCCGTCGGCAGGTCGTAGTCGAGCTTCAGGTTGCCGAGCCCCTTGAAGAGCGTGACGAGCCCGATGATGAAGAAGACGTAGAAGAAGAAGAGCGGGCCGATGCGCCGGAGGCGCTCGAGCGGCGCGTCCTGCTCGAGCACGCGGAGCCGCACGATCTGGAAGATGCCGAACGCGATCACGCCGCCGATGAGCGGCGACGTGACCCACGACAGCACGATCTGGCCGACCTTGCCCCACGCGACGGCGTCCGGCCCGAGCGCCACCGCGCCGAACCCGACGATCGCGCCGACGATCGAGTGCGTCGTGGACACGGGCAGGCCGAAGCGCGTCGCCGCGACGAGCAGCGTGCCGGCCGACGCGAGCGACGCGAGCATCCCGTAGAGCACGACGTCGGGGTGGAGCTCGACGAGCTCCGTCGACAGCATCCCCTTGCGCACCGTGTCGGTGACGTGTCCGCCCGCGAGGAAGGCGCCCGCGAACTCGAGCACGCCCGCGACGAGCACCGCCGAGACGACGGTGAGCGCGCCGGAGCCGACGCTCGTGCCCATCGCGTTCGCGACGTCGTTCGCGCCGATCGCCCACGCCATGTAGATGGAGAGCACCGCGCCGAGCAGCAGCGCGAGCTCGATCCCGAACAGTCCGGCTTCCAGCGTGCCCCCCTCCCGGCGCCTCGGCGACCGCGCGCGGTTATACCGCGCGGCGCGCCGCGACGGGGGGCCGATGTGCGCGACCGCGTGCGGACGCCTCGTCGCGCCGTCGGCGCGCGCCGACAGGGGCCTCGCCCGGGGCTTGAAACGCGCGCGCGGCGTCGGCAGTCTCGCCGCGTGGCGATTCCGCTCCTCCGCCCGGTGCGGCGCGCGCCTCACGCGCTCGCGCTCCTCGTCGCGCTCGCGGCGAGCGGGGCGTGCACGACGCTCGAGCTCGTCGACCCCTCCGAGCCGATCGCACTCGCGCCCGACGAGGGCCTCGTGATCGTGCACGTCGCGTCCGACGTTCGCATCGAGCGGCTCGACATGGACGGCGTCCCGGTGCTGGTGAACGTCACGAAGGGCATGTCGTTCCGGATCTTCAAGGCCCGCGCGGGAGAGCACCGCTTCTCGCAGCTCGTCGTCACTCCCGCCGCGAATCCGGGGCCCCGCAGTCCGCGCTGGTACGTGCGCTTCGAGCGCATTCCCGGGAGCGCGCAGTACGGCACGTTCCGCGTCGAGCCGGGCCGCCTCGCGTACCCGGGCCAGATCGTCGTCGAGACGGCCGGGCAGGGGCGTCACTTCCGGATGCAGGCCACGATCCGCAATCGGAGCGCCGTCGCCTGGATGCACCTGCGGCGCGTGCACGCCCACCTGCTCGACGCGTTCCCGATGGTCTACACCGGCCCCGTCCCGGACGACTTCCTCGATCGCTACCTCGATCGCGAGGCCGCGCGGTGAGGAGCGCGCGCGACGCCCTCGCGGCGGCGATCGCGTGCTGCGCGGTCGGGCTCGCGCCCGGATGGGCGGAGGGCGCGGACGAGGAGGTCGCGCCCGCGCTCTCGCACGCGCGCGTTCCCGTGGCGAGCTTCTTCGACTACCCGCGCATCGCCAACATCCGCGTGAGCGCGAAGGGGACGTACTTCGGACTCGTGCGCCCCCTCGAAGACGGGCTCGTGCTCGCGGTCGTGCACCGCGCATCGGAGGAGCTCTTGAAGCTCGCCGAGGTCCGCGGCCGGGGCTGGCTCTACTACCGGTGGCTCTCCGACGACTGGCTCGCGGTCCAGACGTTCGCGGACGACGGCACCCGGGAGTCGAACATCGTCCGGCTCGCATGGAACGAGAAGGCGCATCGCCTCGGCCACCATGCGATCGCGCTGCCGACCTACTTCGACGTGGTGGACACGCTCCCGCAGAAGGAGACGAAGATCCTCGTCGGCGGATCGCGCGACGTCGGACGCATCGACCTCGCGAAGCTCGAACGCGACGGGTGGGAGTCGCAGTTCACGCGGCGCAACATCGTGGCGACGCGTCCCGACCCTGTGCTCAGGTGGCTCGTCGATCGGCGCGGGGCCGTCCGCGCCGCGTTCGTCAGGGAGGTCGAGGGACGGGGCGCGGACGCGACCGTGCGCTACCGGATCGACCACCGATCCAGTGCGAACGGCCTCTGGCACCGCGGCTCGCGCTTCGAGCTGCAGCCCGGCGCCGGGTTCGCCCCGCTCGCGTTCACCGAGGACGGCGAGCGGCTGCTCGTCGCGACCAACCGCGACCGCGACCGCTACGCCCTCGTCGAGGTCGATCCCGAGACCACCGACGAGGTCGCCGTCGTCTACGAGCACCCCGACGCCGAGATCGAGGACGTCGTGATGGACGCCGACGGGCAGGAGCTCCTCGGCGTCGAGCTCTACCGCGCCGGCGGCATCGAGTACGACTACTTCGAGGAGACCTTCCGCGAGTACGAGGCGCAGCTCTCCGCGGTCGTCCCCGATCGCACGCTGCGGGTGACGAGCGTGAGCCACGACCGACGCGTCTTCAGCGTGCTCGCCTACGCGCCGCAGCACACCGTCCGCCACTACATCGTCGACACCGAGGCGAAGCGCGCGCTCGACCTCGGGCCGACCTTCCCCGCGCTCGAGGGAGTCGCGCTCTCCCCGCGCACGCGCTTCACGACGCGCGCCGAGGGCGGGCCCGAGATCGAGGCCTTCTACACGGTCGGCGGGAACGCGCCCGAGAGGCCGGCGCTCATCGTCGTGCCGCACGGCGGGCCGATCGGGCCGAGGACGGAGGATGGCGTCGACCCGCTGGTGCAGATGCTCGCGAACCGCGGCTATGCGGTGCTCGAGGTGAACTACCGCGGCTCGGGGGGCCGCGGGCGCGAGTTCGAGCGCGCGGGCCACCGGCAGTGGGGCAAGGGCATCGAGGACGACATCGACGCCGCGGTCGACTACGTGGTCGAGCGGGGCTGGGTGGACGAGAGCCGGATGGCGGTCGTGGGGGGGAGCTACGGAGGCTATTCGGCGCTGATGAGCGCGGTCCGCCATCCGAAGCGCTTCCGCTGCGTGGCGACGCTGTTCGGCGTGACGGACCTGCCGCTGCTCTTCGATCACCCGGCTGCACAGCTGAGCCGCGCGTTTCGCGACCTGCGCGTCGAGGAGATCGGCGATCCCGAGCGCGACCGCGACGACATGCTCGCGCATTCACCCGTCTACCGCGCGGCGGAGATCGAGGTCCCGGTCTTCATCGCCCAGGGCGGCCGCGACGATCGCGTCGACGTCGAGCACGCGTACCGGCTGCGGCTCATGCTCGAGAAGCACGGGAAGCCGTTCCGCTGGCTCGTGCTCCGGCGGAAGGGGCACGACCTCGCGCCCGGGCGCGCGACGCTCGAGATGATGGACGCGCTGCTCGACTTCCTGCTCGAGCACCTCGGCCCGAACGGGCCGCCGGCCCTCGACTCGCTGCGCGCGGACGCGGCCTAGCGAAGGATCACGGGCGGTAGCGCGCGCGCGGGCGGCAGGTCGGCGACGGTGAGGAAGCCGGGCGCCGCCTCGCAGACCGCGGGAATCGCGTTCACGCCGAGCATCGCCGTCCACAGGCGGCCCGCCCGGCCGGCGTCGAACGCCGGGTCGGGCGCGCCGACGAAGGTCGACCCGGGCTCGAAGCCGCAGCGCACCGACGGCTCGCCCTCGACCGTCACCGAGTACTTGAGCGTCGAGAACTTCCAGGCGGGATCGAGCGCGTCGGTCATCTTCCAGAAGCCGCGGAAGACGACGAGCGGGTGCCCGCGCACGAGCGTGCGCCACTCGAACCGCTGCGCGGCGACGGTGCCGGGCTCGATCGTGCCCGCGCGCACCTCGACGCGCTCGGTGGCGACGGCGACGTCGTGCGCGTTCTCGAAGCCGTCGGGCGTCTCGCCGAGCGCGTGTGCGACGAGCACCTGCGACTGCCGGAAGAACTCGTCCATCGTGCGCAGGACGGCGGGCGGGTGGGCGCGCACGTGCGCGGGCGGCGCGCCGAAGCCGAGCCCGTCGAACATCATCGCGCGCGAAGGGTGGGGCGCGAGGTCGGCGACCTCCTCGGTCACGATCTGGCGGACGCTCTGCGCGAGCGACGCGAACGTGAGGGCGAGCCGGTCGCCCGAGAAGCCCGGGTGGATGCCCGTGCCGTGGAGCGTGCTGCCGCCGCGCTCGCACGCGCGCGCGAGCCGCCCGCGCAGCCCGGGCTCGATCGCCGCCGGGTGCACGTAGAAGCTGGGCGTCACGACGTCGAAGCCGCGCTCGAGCAGCCGGCAGACGGCGTCGTGGTCGGGGTGCAGCGGCGCGTAGTGCACGCAGTCGGCGTCGAGCGCGAGGATCTCGTCGACGCTCGTCGTCGCGCGCACGCCGAGCGGCGCGATGCCGGCGAGCTCGCCCGCATCGCGGCCGTGCTTGTCGGGCGAGCTCACGAAGCAGCCGACGAGCTCGAGCCCCGGCCGCTCGGCGATGGCGCGGATCGCCATGCAGCCGATGCTCCCCGTCGCCCACTGGATGACGCGATGGCGCGTCACGGCGTCGTCCACGCTCCGCCGCTCGCGCCCGCGCTCACGCGCCGCCCGCGGCCGCCGCAGCGCGCGCGTCGGCGAGCCACGGCCCGGGCGCGGCGAGCGCGGCGGGCGTGCAGACGAGGCGCTCGACGCACTCGGCGATCTCGCGCGCGACGGCGTCGGGGTCGAGCGCGTCGACGTCGGCCGCGTCGCGCAGCGCGGCGGCGAAGCACACCTGCAGCAGGCCGTTCACGACGGTCGCGAGCTTGTCGGGCGAGTCGGCGCGGAACGCGCCCTCGGCCGCGCCGCGCGCGAGCGCGTCGCGCCACTTCGGCAGCGCCTTCTGGAACTCGGGGTTCGACTCGACGTCGCCGATCGCCCACGAGCGCCCTTCGCGCAGGTCGACCCAGAAGTAGTCGAGGTGCTCGAGCAGGAACGCGCAGTAGGCGCGGATGGCGTGCCACACCACCTCGCGCGCGGGGCCCGGCGCGTCGAGCGCGCGCGCGACGCGCTCGAGGAACTGCTCGCCGCGCCACGCGTGCAGCGCGTCGACCACGTCGCTCTTGCCCTCGAACACGCCGTACAGGGTGGAGAGCGAGATGCCGGCCTCGGCCGCGATGTCCTGCATTTTCGCCGCGTGGACGCCGCGCCGCGCGAAGACGCGCTCGGCGCACTCGAGGACGAGGTCCCGGTACATCTGCTCGCGGGCGAGCTCGGCGCGGGTCGGCTTGCGGGCGCGCGGCATGTCACCTCCGAGGCGGTCGAGCCCTGCGAACATAGGTTGCGGAGATCAGAATTTCAATTACTCTCGCCGGACTCGCGGTTCCCCGGCCCGGCGGCGGCGCACCTGCCGCTCGCGCGCCGCCCCACGCCGCAGCGGAGAGCGCCATGTCGATCGACTACGACCCCTTCGCCGAAGCCGTGCGCGAGGACCCCCATCCCTATTACCGGCGGCTGCGCGCCGAGGCGCCCGCCTACTACATGGAGAAGTACGACGCCTGGGCGGTCTCGCGCTTCCGCGACGTCTGGGAGCTGTCGGCGCGCGCCGACCTCTCGGCCGCGCGCGGCACGGCGCCGGCGCAGATCCTGACGCGCGAGCAGCCCGTCACCCCGATGATCAACGTGCTCGACCCGCCCGAGCACACGAAGCTGCGCTCGGTGATCCGCCACTGCTTCCTGCCCGCGCAGGTGCGCGGCGTCGAGCCCGTCGCCGGGAAGATCGTCGACGAGCTGCTCGACGCGCTGCAGGAGCGCGACGAGTTCGACGCCGTCGGCGACTTCGCGGCGCGCCTCTCGGTGACGGTCGCGTGCATGGCGATCGGGCTGCCGGTCGAGGACGGGCCGATGCTCACGCGGCTCGTCCAGCGCTTCTTCCACCACGATCCGGACTCGGGCGGCATGACCGAAGAGGGGCTGCGCGCGCTCGGCGAGCTCGACGCCTACTGCGAGCAGAAGGTGAAGGAGCGGCGGCGCAGCCCGACCGACTCGCCCGTCGCGCTCGACGCGCTCGCGCGCTTCGACCCGGGGAGCGGGCCGTACGACGACAGGGCCGCGGCGTCGCACGTGTCGATGCTCGTGATCGGGGGCTCGGAGACCTTCCCGAAGGTGCTCGCCAACGGCCTGCGCCGCCTGCGCGAGCACCCCGACCAGCGCGCCGCGCTCGCCGCCGACCCGGCGAAGATCCCGGCCGCGTTCAACGAGATCCTCCGCTACGACATGCCGACCCAGATGCTGGGCCGCACCGCGACGAAGGACTTCGAGCTGCACGGCGAGAAGGTGCGCGCGGGCCAGGCCGTGATGTTCCTGTACGCGTCGGCGAACCACGACGAGCGCGAGTTCGCGGCGCCCGAGCGCTTCGACGTCGAGCGCAACCCGGCGCGCATCCTGTCGTTCGGCGCGGGCAACCACCAGTGCCTGGGCACGCACGTCGCGCGCATGGAGGGCAAGGTGTGCCTCGAGCGCATCCTCGCCCGCTTCCCCGAGTACGAGATCGACCTCGCGCGCGCCGAGCGCCACAGGACGGAGTTCGTGCAGGGGTTCGCGTCGTTCCCGATCCGGATCCGCTGAGGAGGCCAAGATGGAGAAGCGCAAGCTCGAGGTCGCGATCATCGGCGCCGGCATGTCCGGCCTGCTCATGGGCATCCGGCTCCAGCGCGCCGGCATCCGCGACTTCACGATCTACGAGAAGGCCGAGCGCGTCGGCGGCACGTGGCGCGAGAACACGTACCCGGGGCTCGCGTGCGACGTGCCGTCGTTCCTCTACTCGTACAGCTTCGAGCCGAAGCTCGACTGGAGCCACCGCTTCGCGCCGGGCGCCGAGATCCAGTCCTACTTCGAGGGCGTCGCGGAGCGCTACGGCCTGCTCGACCGCATCCGCTTCGGGCACGAGATCGAGGAGGCGCGCTTCGAGCCGGCGTCGGCGCGCTGGCACCTGCACGCGCGGAACGGCGCCGAGTCGTCGGCCGACGTGCTGATCCTCGCGTCGGGTCCGCTGCACGAGAAGCACTACCCGGACATCGAGGGACTCGACCGCTTCGAGGGCGCGTGCTTCCACTCGGCGGCGTGGGACCACGCGGTGCCGCTCGAGGGCCAGCGCATCGGCGTGATCGGAACCGGGTCGTCGGCCGTGCAGATGATGGAGCCGCTCTCCGAGGTCGCGGGCCGGCTCACGATGTTCCAGCGCACCGCGCAGTGGATCATGCCGACGGACAACGTCGCCTACTCCGAGGAGCAGCGCGCGCGCGTGCGCCGCTTCCCGCTGCTCGCGAGGCTGACGCGCGCGGCGTACAAGCTGCTGTTCGACACGATCTCGGTCGCGGTCGTGCAGGAAGGGTGGGGGAGGCGGCTCCTCACGAAGCGCTGCCAGGACTACCTCGCCACCGTGTCCGACCCGGAGCTGCGCCGCAAGCTCACGCCCGCCTACGCGCCCGGCTGCAAGCGGCTCGTCATGTCGAACACCTTCTACCCGACGCTCGAGAAGCCGCACGTCGACCTCGTGGTCGAGGGCATCGAGCGCGTCGAGGAGCGCGGCGTGCGCACGAAGGACGGCGTGCTCCACGAGCTCGACGTGCTCGTGCTCGCGACGGGCTTCGACGCGCACGCCTGGGGCGTGCGGGGCGTCGTCGGCGCGCACGGGAAGAGCCTGCAGCAGGCGTGGGCGGAGGGGACGCGCAGCTACCGCTCCGTCGCGATGCCGGGCTTCCCGAACTTCTTCATGCTCGTCGGGCCGCACAGCCCGATCGGCAACCTGTCCGTGATCGACGTCTCGGAGACGCAGAGCGCCTACGTCGTGCAGATGCTGGAAGGCCTGCGCGCCGGGCGCGGCAAGGCCGTCGAGCCGCGCGCCGACGCGACGCGCGCCTTCCACGACGAGCTCGCCAAGGCGATGTCCGACACGGTCTGGGTGACCGGCTGCAACAGCTGGTACCTCGACGAGCAGGGCGTGCCGATCACGTGGCCGTGGTCGGCGCGGCGCTTCCGGCGCGAGATGCGACGGCCGCGTCTCGAGGACTGGGCCTTCACGGGCGCCTAGCGTCGCACGCGCGCGCGACTACTGGTTCGGGTCGTCGTAGAACACGTACGGCGTCGAGTAGTCGCTCACCTCGAAGTAGACGCGCTTCTCGTCCGGGTCCTGCACGCCGTTCAGGTTCGCGTCGAGCACGCCGTAGCCGTAGCGGTACGGGCGCGCCTCGCCCGACTTCGTCGCCGACGCCGTCGACAGCTTGTCGATGTGCAGGAAGCGACGCACGAGCTTGTCGCCCGCGTAGACCTCGAGCACGCCGTCGGTGCCGGTCCAGTTCTGGATGGAGCGCCCGATCTCGTTCTGGGTCTCCTGGGTGCAGGCGAGCGCGGCCGCGAGGGCCGAGCTGGCCGCGATGGCCGCGAGCCGGGTTGCGATCCTCTGCATCGGGCTTCCTCCTGCGGTCTCTACCGTCGCGGGCGCCCCGCGCCGGGTGCGCGCCGAGGCGGCAAGGATGGGCCGGACGGCGCCGCCGCGCGACGCCCCGCGCCGCACCTGCGCCGCACCCGCGCGCGGCGACGCCGCGCGCCTCGACTCGGGCCGACCCGTTCGGGTATAACGCGGGCTCCGCCGCGCGCACGGCTCGACGCCGCGCCGCGCGGCGCGCCCCACCACGCGCACCGGGCGCAAGGCCCGCCGAGCCGAACGGCTCATCGAGAGGACGTCATGGCACAGCCCGCTCCCGACTTCACCGAGCACCGCAACTTCTACATCGACGGCGACTGGGTCGCGTCGAACAGCACGAACTGGCTCGAGGTCATCGGCGCCTCGACGGAGCAGGCGCTCGGCCGCGTGCCCGACGCGACGACCGCCGACATCGACCGCGCCGTCGCCGCCGCGCGCCGCGCGTTCGACTCCGGCCCGTTCCCGAGCTGGTCGCCCGAGGAGCGCGGCGAGGCGATCGGCCGCCTGTCGAAGGCGCTGCAGGCGCGCGGCCCGAAGCTCGCCGAGCTGATCTCGCGCGAGAACGGCTGCCCGTCGCAGCAGTCGCTCGGCATGCAGGTGTTCTCGGCGACGATGGTGCTCGACATCTACTCGCAGCTCGCGCGCGAGTTCCAGTTCGTCGACGATCGCGCGGGCGCGCTCGGCGGGCGCGTGCGCGTGCGCCGCGCGCCGGTCGGCGTGTGCGCGGGCGTCATTCCGTGGAACGTGCCGCTCTTCATCGCGGCGATGAAGCTCGGCCCGGCGCTCGCCGCCGGCTGCACCATGGTGCTCAAGGTGTCGCCCGAGACGGCGCTCGACGCGTACCTGATCGCGGAGGCCGTCGCCGAGGCGGGCCTGCCGCCGGGCGTCGTCAACGTCGTGGCCGCGGGCCGCGAGACGAGCGAGTACCTCGTCCGCCACCGCGACATCGACAAGGTGAGCTTCACGGGCAGCACCGTGACGGGCGGGCGCATCGGCGCGATCTGCGGCGAGCAGATCAAGCGCTGCACGCTCGAGCTCGGCGGCAAGTCGGCCGCCATCCTGCTCGACGACGTCGACCTCGCGACGGCCATGCAGCCGCTGCTCGGCGCAGCGCTCATGAACAACGGCCAGGCGTGCGGCGCGCAGACGCGCATCCTCGCGCCGCGCGGCCGCTACAAGGAGATCGTCGACGCGCTCGCGGGCGCGGTCGGCGCGATGAAGCTCGGCGACCCGCTCGACCCGGCGACGAACATCGGGCCGGTCGTGAGCGAGCGGCAGCGCGACCGCATCCTCGGCTACCTCGCCTCGGGCAAGGAGCAGGGCGCGCGCGCCGCGTGCGGCGGCGATCGCCCGAAGGCGCTCGACAAGGGCTGGTACATCGAGCCCACCGTCTTCGCCGACGTGCAGAACTCGATGAAGATCGCGCAGGAGGAGATCTTCGGGCCGGTGCTGTCCGTGATCCCGTACGGCGACGTCGACGAGGCGGTCGCGATCGCGAACGACTCGGACTACGGGCTGTGCGGCTCCGTCTGGACGCCCGACATCGACCGCGGCGCCGACATCGCGGCGCGCGTGCGCACGGGCTGCGTCGCGGTCAACTGCGGCTCCATCCTCGACTTCCGCGCGCCGTTCGGCGGCTTCAAGAAGTCGGGCCTCGGGCGCGAGCTCGGGCCGGAGGGCATCGCGCCGTACACGGAGTACCAGTCGATCATCATGCCCGCCGCCTAGCGCGGCCGCCTCGGGCGCGCCGCGACGCGTGCCCCGAAAGCAGCGCGCCCCGGCTGCCGTCTGCGGAACGGCGGCCGGGGCGCGGAGGCTTCATCCCCTTCCCGGAACGAATCCTCTAGTTCTCTGGGAAAGAACTGATTGGCCCACTATAAGGAGGCGGAGCGCGCCGTGCTCCCCCCAAACGAGGGGTGAGCACGGAGTTCACGGACTCGTCGCGAACGCGTCGCGCGCTTCACGGCTCCGCCCGACCCGACCCGGCCTCTCCGCGCCCGACCCAACCCGACCGGGCCCGGCCCGCTCTCCTCTCCGACGGAGGCTCCATGTCCGCACTCTCCGACGTCCTCGCCCGCTATGCCGCCTGCGTCACCGCGGGCGACGTGGACGGCATCGTCTCGCTGTATGCCGACGACGCCTCGATCCAGATCCCGGCGAACGGCGCGCGCCACGACGGCATCGACGCCATCCGCGCCTTCTACCGCGACAACGAGCTCGCCGAGACGCTCGAGATCACGGGCCCGGCGTGCGTGGCGGGGAGCGAGGGCGCCGTGCCCATGCGGGCGCGCATCCGCCAGGGCGGGCAGCTCCTCGAGCTCGACGTGATCGACGTGGCCGCGCTCGACGGCGCCGGCCGCCTCACGCGGCTGCGCGCGTTCTTCGACCTCGAGGGCGCGCGGCCGGTCGCGGGCTAGTCGCCGCGCAGCGCCTCGATCGGGTCGAGCCTCGCGGCGCGGCGCGCCGGCAGGACGCCCGACAGCAGGCCGACCCCGCCGCTCACCGCGAGCGCCGCGAGCACGAACGACAGCGGCGTCGAGACGGGCAGGCCCGGGACCGCGAGGCGGAGGGCGGCGCCGATCGCGAGCCCGAGCGCGACCCCGGCGGCGCCGCCGACGAGCGCGACCGCGCCCGCCTCGGCGAGGAAGAGCCCCGCGACCTGCAGGCGGCTCGCGCCGATCGCGCGCAGCAGGCCCACCTCGGAGGTGCGCTCGCGCACCGCGATCCACATGACGGTCAGGATCCCGATCGCGCCGACGAGCAGCGAGATGCCCGCGATCGCGCCGACCGCGGTCGTGATCACCGTCATGACGTTGCCGAAGACGTCGACCATCGCCTGCTGCGTCGTGACGGTGAAGTCCTCCTCGCCGTGGCGCTCGGAGAGCACGCGCACGACGTCGTCGCGCACGCGCTCGGTGGCCTCGATCGGTTGATAGTCGAGGTCGATCTCGGTCAGGTCGCGCAGGTCGAAGAGCGCGAGCGCGGATGCGACCGGCAGGTAGGCCATGTCGTCGAGGTCGATGCCGAGCATGCTGCCCTTCGGCTCCATCACGCCGCACACGCGGAAGCGCGTGGTGCCGACGCGCACGAACTCGCCGAGCGGGCTCGCATCGGGGAAGAGCTCGCGCGCGAGCTTCGGGCCGAGCACCGCGTACTGCGAGCCGCGGCGCGGGTCGGTCTCGGGCCAGAACGAGCCGTAGCGCACGCGGATGTGGAAGACGTCCTCGAAGTCGGGAGTCACGCCCTGCACGATCACGTTGCGGCTGCGCCCCGCGGCCTCGACGCGCGCGCTGCCGGCGACCGTCGGCACCACCTTCCCGACGCCGGGGATGCGCCCGAGCGCGACGGCGTCGTCGAGCGTCAGGTGCTTCGTGCTGCCGCCGAACACGCCGGGCATGCCCGATGTCTTCGCCTTGCCCGGGTGGATGGCGATCAGGTTCGTGCCGAACTGCGAGAACTGGCCGAGGATGTAGCGGCGCGTGCCCTCGCCGATCGAAGTCAGCACGATCACCGCGGCGATGCCGACGGCGATGCCGAGCAGCGAGAGCAGCGAGCGCAGGCCGTGGCTGCGGATGGCACCGAGCGCGAGCTGGACGAGCGCCTGCATCGCTACTTCTTCCCCAGCGCGGCGACCGGGTCGAGGCGCGCCGCGCGCCGCGCGGGCGCGAGCCCGAACCCGGCGCCCGCCGCGAGCGCGAGTGCGAGCGCCGCGCCGACGGCCCAGAGCGGCGTCTGCGCCGGGAACTTCGGGAACCACCACGCGACGATCTCGACGGCGGCGACGCCGAGCGCGATGCCCGCGAGCGCGCCGGCCGCCGACAGCAGCAGCGCCTCGGCGAGGAACACGCCCGCGACCTGCCCGCGCTCCGCGCCGAGCGCGCGCAGGAGGCCCACCTCGGACGTCCGCTCGCTCACCGACACGAGCATCACGTTCATGATCCCGAGCCCCGACACCGCGAGCGAGATCGCGGCGATCGCCCCGACCGCCAGCGTGAGCGTGCGCAGGATGTTCGAGAACGCGTCGACGACGGCGTCCTGCGTGATGACGGTGACGTCCTCCTCGCCCCGGTGGCGCTCCTTCAGCACGTCGATCAGGTGCTGCTTCGCGACCTCGAGGTCGGAGTGCGCGCGCACGTCGACGACGATGCGGAAGAGCGAGCTGCGGTTGAACAGGCGCATCGCCTTCGCGACCGGGACGAGCGCCACCTCGTTCAGGTCCGCGCCGAGCTGCGTGCCCTGCGGCTCGAGCACGCCGATGACGCGCGCGCGCAGGTCGCCGATGCGCACGATGCCGCCGAGCGGGTCGGCGGCCGGGAACAGCTCGGAGGCGACCGTCGAGCCGAGCACCGCGACCGCCGTGCCGCGGCGCAGCTCGCCGATGGGGAGGTTCGCGCCGCGGCCGAGCTTCACGCGCTGCACCTCGAGGAAGTCGGAGGTCGTCCCGATGATCGCGACCTGGCGCGAGCGCTCCTCGTGCGACACGGTCGCCGTGCCCGTCGCCACGGGCGCGACGCGCGCGGCCTCCGGCACCGCGCGCAGCACCGCCTCGGCGTCGTCGAGCGTCAGGTCCTCCGTCGTCACGCTCGCGAACGCGGCGGCGCCCTGCGTCTCGGTCTTGCCGGGAACGACGACGAGCAGGTTCGAGCCGATGCCCTCGAACTGCCCCATCACGTAGCGGCGCGCGCCCTCGCCGAGCGCCGTCAGCATCACCACCGCCGCCGCGCCGATCGCGACGCCGAGCAGCGTGAGGCCGCTCCGCAGCCGGTGGCCGCGCAGCGCGCGCGCCGAGAAGCGCACGAGCTCGGCGCCCCTCACGTCGCGCCCCCGACGACCGAGGGCGTGATCTCGCTCGCCGCGAGCCGGCGCGCGACGCTCCCGTCGACGAGCACGATCGTGCGCTCGGCGCGCTTCGCGACGTTCGGGTCGTGCGTGACGACGACGATCGTGAGCCCGCCCGTGTGCAGGTCGTCGATCAGCTCGAGCACCTGCGCGCCCGAGCGCGTGTCGAGGTTGCCCGTCGGCTCGTCGGCGAGCAGGACGCGCGGCTCCATCACCATCGCGCGCGCGATCGCGACGCGCTGGCGCTCGCCGCCCGACATCTGGTCGGGGCGGTGGTCGGCGCGCGGCGTGAGGCCCACCGCGGCGAGCCGCTCGGCCGCGCGCGCGCGGCGCTCCTCGCGCTCGACGCCCGCGAACAGCATCGGGAGCTCGACGTTCTCGAGCGCGGAGAGGCGCGGGACGAGCTGGAAGGTCTGGAACACGAAGCCGATCAGGTTGCGCCGCACGAGCGTGAGCTCGCCGTCGTCGAGCTCCGACACGAGCCGGCCGTCGAGGTGGTAGGTGCCCGCGCTCGGGCGGTCGAGGCAGCCGATGACGTTGAGCAGCGTCGACTTGCCCGAGCCCGAGGGCCCCATGATCGCGATGTGCTCGCCCGTGCGGACGTGCTCCGTGACGTCGTCGAGCGCGCGCACGCGCGAGTCGCCCACCTGGAACTCGCGCGAGACGTGCTCGAGGCGGATCACGGCGCCGCGTCCGACTCGGCGCGCGCGCGCACGCCGGCCTTCACCTCGGCGCGGTCGAGCGAGACGACGACGGCGTCGCCCTCGGCGAGCCCCCCGCGCACCTCGCTCACGTCCCAGTTGCGGAGGCCGACGTCGACGTCGCGCTCCTCGAGCGCGCCGTCGACGAGCACGAGCGCGCGGTTGCCCGAGAGCAGCGCCGACGTCGGGATGCGCAGCACGCCCTCGCGCGTCTCGAGCACCACCTCGACGTCGGCCGACGTGCCCGGGAGCAGCGTCGCCGCGAACGCCTCGTCCTCGAGCTCGACCTCGATCTCGACGGTGCGGTTCTGCTCCTCGACGTCGTTCACGTAGGCGCCGACGCGCACGATCGTTCCCGGGAAGTGCTCGCCCGGGTGCGAGTCCACCGCGACGCGCGCCGGCAGCCCCACGCGCAGCCGCCCCGCGTCGACCTCGTCCATCGGCGCGCTGACGAAGATCGACGTCGGGTCGATCAGGTCGATCACGCCCGGCGCCTGGATCAGCGGCACCGACGGCGTCGCCCACTCGCCGACCTCGACCGACTGCTCCGCGATCACGCCGTCGAACGGCGCGCGCAGCTGCGTGTGCGCGAGCTGGCGCTTCACCAGCTCGACCTGCGCGCCCGCGCGCTCGAGGCTCGCGCGCGCCGCCGCGCACGCCGCGCCCGCGATCTTCGCGGCGCTCTCCAGCTCGTCGAGCACGTCGTCGGCGATGACGCCCCGGTCGGCCAGTGCCCGGTTGCGCTCGCGCTCCCGCGCCGCTCGCTGCGCCGCGAGACACGCGCGCTCGCGCTCCGCCCCCGCCGCCTGCGCCTCGCGCTCCGCCAGCTCGAGCTGCGCCCGCTGCACGCTCGACTCGAGCTCGAGCAGCAGCTCGCCCGCCTCCACCCGGTCGCCCTCGCGCTTCGGAAGCGCGACCACGAGCCCGCCCTCCTGCGGCGACAGCCGCGCCCGCCGGCGCGCCTTCACCGTCCCCGCCCGCGAGTTCGTGATCGTCTCCTCCACCCGGTCGCGCACGACCAGCGCGACCCGCACCGGAACCGGCTCGGGCGCACACACCGTCGCGCGCAGCGCGACCACGACGAGCGCGACCGCGACGAGCGCGAGCGTCCAGTTGCGCGCGCGGGCGCGAGTGCGGGTATGACCGGTGGCCTGTGTGTCCACGCGCTGCGCATGGTGTCGCGGCTTCGGGAGGTTTGCACGCGGGGCGGGGAGGAGGCGTGGGGAGGGGAGGAGGAAGGTCGCTAGCGGCGGGCGAGAGCCGGCGAGGCGACGCACCACGGTGGTGCGTGGTGCGAGGAGAGGGCGCGCGTGTGGTGGGCGATCGATCGGCGCGGAAGGGCTCGGGTGGCGATGGTGGATGCGTCGAGCGCGGTGCGGAGACGGGGTGCGAGAGGGACTGCGGTCGGGGGTGGCAGCGGCGCGGGGAGGTGAGCGGGTGCGTAGCTCGCGCCAGGCCCAAGGTGGTCAGCTGCGCCGCTACCGGAGGGCGCGTTAGGCGGCGGGGGAGAGGCCCGGTGCTGGACGCCGTGATCGCTGAATCTGACGTCGCGCGGCGGAAGACTTCGCTGCCTAGCACCGTGAGAGAGTGTTATCGTGCCAGGTTAACGAAGCAGGCTGCGCCAAACAGGGCGCTGTCTAATTCGAGTTGGGCGGCAGATGCGGGGAGACGCGAGTATCGTTCTTACCGAAACGGCAAGCTAGACGCACGAAATTAGGTTGCCCATTCAGGAGGGGAATCGCTTGACGGACCTACTGAGCCGGATCGACTTCGGCAACGAGGCAGGCGACGACGCCGATCCTGCTGAACTCTCCAAGTATTTCGTGGAGCAAGCGGACTTCCGCAGGTTCCTTCAACCCGAGCACAAGATCCTCGTTGCGACCGCAAAGAAGGGTGTCGGCAAGTCCGCGCTCCTCCAGTGGGCGGGCTACAGCGTCAGCGAGTCCGACACTGACGCCCTAGTGATCAAATGCCGTGGTGCCGATCTTGTCCGCTCCAAGTTCGGACTGACCAGCCAACTCGCTACACCCAACGACCACATCCGCGACTGGATGATAAGACTGTGTGCGATCGTCAATCGAGAACTCGCCCTGCGCGTCAACCTGGCCCTTTCGGACGACAGAATCACTCTCGTAGAGACCGCTGAACTGGATGGCTACAAGTCGCGGAATCTCGTCGGTTGCCTCCTGGATAGGTTCGACCGGATCCTTGGTGATAAGCAGCCGAAAAAGGTAGGAGCTAGAGACGAGGTGCAGCTCCTCAAGCGAGTCAACGACCGTAAAGTGTGGATCCTAATTGACGATCTCGACGCTACGTACCAGAACACGAATACGGAATCGCTAGCGTTGAGCACGTTCTTTTCCGCGTGTCGCTATCTGACGCAGGATCTCAAGGATGTCTACTTTCGTGCCACCATGCGAACGGACGTCTGGGCCCTCATCCGCCGGTACGACGAGTCTCTCGACAAGATGGAGCAGTACGTCTTCGACATCATGTGGTACCAGAAGGAGTTTCTCCGCCTCTTGTACCTCCGTGTTGCGACTCAAATCGAAGCCACGGGTGGACGCCTGCCTCCTGTTCCTGCTCATGTATCCGAGCAAGACGCCCAGGAACGACTGCTCGAACGCGTCTTCGTGCCAAAGATGGAATGGGCGCGGCGCATGGTGGATACGTACAAGGTCATCTACACGCTGTCATACGAACGCCCTCGATGGGCGATTCAGCTGTGCAAACTTGCGCAGGCTACAGCGCTGCGAAGTCGAAGGGACATCATCACGAAGGAAGATATCGATCGGGTCTGGGGTGAGTATGGCACCAAGCGGATCGCAGATCTCGTCGCTGAGCACAAGCATCAGTGCGCTGAGATCGAAGAGCTACTGAACGGATTCCGTGGTGCCGAACGGCTAATGCCACGGGACAGGCTCTTCGCCTGGATAAATAACAGGATCCTGAATCACATTAACGCCCGAATCGAAGGAGAGGACGCAAGGTCTCCGATTCAGGTGGCTCACTTTCTTTACCGACTTGGCTTCATTATGGCCCGTAGCGAATCAGATTCAGGCTACGAGCACTACCGCTTTGACCAAATGCCGGATTTTCTCACTTCGCGCACGGACGATGACTTCGGGCTGAGCTGGGAGATCCATCCTTGCTATCGGGAAGCGTTGGACATCAGGAAGCTCGACCGCTCGCATCGCGATAGGTTCTCGCGCCTTCGCGATCGCTATTGAGTCTGCAATTGGGCGGTCTCATCCGACTCAGCCTACGCCGGACCCGCTCCGCCGGTACGTGCCTGCCGCCCAACAAGGCGCTGCAGCTGACGGATCTTGCCCCGGCAAAGTGGACAGGGGTTAGGCGACAGTTCGTAGTGTTTCATGGTCGTGTGGCGATCGGTAGCGGATGGCCGAGTGGATGCAGCTGCGGTTGTCGAAGGTCCGGATGTAATCGAAGACGGCGACTTTGGCCTCCTGTCTCCTGGCGAAGCCGAAGTGGTAGACCCACCCGGTCTCGAGGGCGTGGAAGAAGCTCTCGGCGCGGGCGTTGTCACTGCAGCGCCCGGCCCGGCTCACGCTGCAGACGATGCTGTGCGCGTCGGGCCGGTCTCGATAGGTGGCGCTCGCGTGCCGACCTCCTCGAGAGCTGTGATGCGCGAGCGCGCGCTCGGGTCGTCGAGTCGCGAGGGCGCGATCGAAGGATTCGAATGCGGGTCCTGGGCGCGTGTGGGAGGCGGTCGAGAAGCCGACGGCCCCGGCTGCTCCTGGCGTCCACTCGTTGGCCTCCGCGCGCAAGGCGATTCGGCGCGCGTCGCTAGGAGCTAGGCCGTCACGCAGGCGGAGCACCTGTGCGCCAACGGCCCGACACGCGGCCGAGGCCTCATGGCCGAAGTGGCCGAATCAGCAGCCGCCAAGTCTTCCGTTTCCTGGTGAACTCCGTGCTCGAGGCGACGCTGCGGAGCGTCGCCTCTTCGCCCTGCCGTGGCATGCCGCATGCCGCTGCGATGGCGTGGCATGCGGCTCGAACTCGGGAAACTCGTCGGGTAGGTTCGCTCCACCCCGAGCGGCGGATGGCAGGTCAGCCTCGAGAGGTTGGATGGACGAGCGCGCAGCAGACGTCATCGGCAACAGCCAGGCCTTGATCGACGCGATGGGTCGCTGGCCAGGCTTCCACGACGCTCACCTGTTGAGGGCGTCTCGCGTTGGCGTCGATCTCGAGGTCGTCGTGCACGTGTTCGAGATGACACGCGAGGTCGATTCCGCGGGGTACTTCGTCCTCGTCGATCATCATCTGGTGACATTCGAGATGCGCGGCGTCGGCAGCTGCGATCTCCCGGACGACTACGACGGCGACATCCTCGACGCGATCGATGCGCGGAGTTGCGATGATGGAACGGTGATCGAGTTCGAATCGGTCGTCAGTCCGGAGCAGTCCTGGCAGGTAGTGTGCCGAGAGGTTCTGATTCGGGATGTCGTCCGATGCGACTCGGAGGGCAGGGCGATCTGACCTGCCTCGCCGGGGATGCCGGCACCCCGCGTGCAGCTGACGCCTCGTTCATGTCCTGGGCGACGAGGAGCGAACCATGCGAGCCGTCCAGCAGGTCGTATCTCTCCTGGCGACCGCCGTCATGCTCTCGTGTGTCTCCAATCTCCGGTCGCCGGAGCAGTTCGCGGGAACCTGGGGCTGGACCGAGCTCGGGCCGAGCTGTGCGGAGAACCCGCATAGCATCACGTTCTCGGCGGATCACGAGTTCATGGAGTTGCAGATGCGCGATCCCACCACGGCACGTTGGGGGGAGACGGTCCAGACCGTCCGCTACCGCGTCCTGGGCTGGACGCGGGAGGGCCATCTGCGAACGCAGATCATCGGGGAGAAGGAGACGGCTCCGGACGGGAGTCTCCTCGTGTGGGATCTGGTCCGTCTCTCGCCCGACCGCTACTGCTGGCACCGCGCCGATTGGGCTCTCGACGAATGCACGGCTCCGATGGAACGCTGCAGGCCCGGGTTGCCTACTGACGGCGGTGCACCGTCCCGGCGATGACGGCCAATCCGTCTGCGAGAGAAGCCACAGAGGTTCGAGTCGCCGACCCACGCAGCGCGCCTCCGCCCCTCCCGCCTCTCACACCGTATTGAACCCCGGGATGAACCTTCCCGCGTGCGCGCCGCCGTCGACGGGGAGGTCGATGCCCGTGCAGTGGCGGCTCGCGTCGCTCGCGAGGAAGAGCACGGCGTCGGCGATGGCTTCGAGGGAGGCTTCGCCGGGGAGGCCGCGGTTGTTCGAGTAGGCGCGGGTCTGGTCGAGGAAGCCGACGAGCTTCTCCATCCAGGGGCCGTACATGGCGGGGTTGCCGCCGGCGGGGCAGACGGAGTTGACGCGGATGCCGTCGCGGCCGAGCTCGGTAGCGGCCGACTTGGTGAGGCCGCGCAGGCCCCACTTCGAGGCGCAGTAGGCCGAGACGCCGTTCATGCCGAGCAGGGCGTCGATGGAGCTCACGTTGACGATCGCGCCCGCGCCCTGCGCGCGCATGGGCGCGAGCACGGCGCGGATGCCGAGGTAGGGGCCGACGGTGTTCACCTCGAACACGCGCCGGAAGACGTCGGCCTCGGTGCGCTCGACGGTGCCGATGTGCAGGACGCCCGCGTTGTTGACGAGGACGTCGAGGCGGCCGTGGGCGGCGAGGGCGGCGGCGACGACGCGGCCCCACGCGGCGGCGTCCGTGACGTCGTGCGGTGCGAAGTGCGCGCGCTCGCCGAGCGAAGCGGCGGTGGCGCGCCCGGCCTCCTCGGCGACGTCGCCGAGCCAGACGTGTGCGCCGTGCTCGACGAAGCGCTTCGCGATCGCGGCGCCGGTGCCGCGCGCGGCGCCGGTGACGAGGACGACCTTGCCGTCGAGGTCGGAGAGGGCGGACATGGGCGGGCCTCCGGGCGCGCGGGAGGCGCGCGAGCGCGCGCATCCTACCGCCTCGCCGCGCGGCCACGCGGCGCTTGTCTCGCGTCGCCCCGCGCGGGTAGCCTCGGCCGCGTGACGCTCGACGACGCGCCCTTCATCGACACGCTCTCGCCCGCCTACGACGCGGACATCCACGCCGCGCACCGCGCCGCGCGCGAGCGGTCGTGGCTCGCGCGCACGCCCTACGGGTTCCTGCTGCTTCGCTACGAGGACGTGCACTGGTGCCTGCGCGACGCGCGCTTCCACGAGCTCGGCGCGGGCGCGCTCGCGCAGGCGGGCATCGCGGGCGGCCCGCTGCACGACTGGTTCCACTCCATCCTGTCGAACAAGGAGGGCGAGGAGCACGCGCGGCTGCGGCGGCTCGTCGCGAAGGCGTTCACGCCGCGGCAGGTCGAGCGGCTGCGGCCGGTGATGCGCGCGACGGCGAACGAGTTCCTGGATCGCGTCGCGCCGGCCGGGCGCAGCGAGGTGGTCGCCGACTTCGCGGCGCCGTACCCGGTGCGCGTCATCGGCTCGCTGCTCGGCGTCCCGCCCGACGACTACGCGCGCTTCCACGCCTGGTCGACCGACCTCTCGCTCGCGTTCGGCTCGAAGCTCGCGAGCGAGCTGCCGCGCATCGAGCGCGCGCTCGGCAACCTGCTCGACTACACGGACGGGCTGATCGAGCGCCAGCGCCGCGAGCCGGGCGAAGACCTGACGACGGCGCTGATCGCGGCGCGCGACGAGGGCGACCGGCTCTCGCCCGAGGAGCTGCGCGCGATGATCACGGTGCTGATCTTCGGCGGGCAGGACACGACGCAGTGCCAGCTCGCGTGCGCCATCGCGACGTTCCTCGCGCACCCGGACGCGTGGCGGCGCGTGGCGCGCGAGCCGGCGCTCGCGGCGAGCGCGGCCGAGGAGGTGCTGCGCTACGAGCCGGCGGGCTCGGGCTCGCCGCGCATCGCGACGTGCGACGTCGAGCGTCACGGCGTCGTGCTCCCGGCCGGGACGGTCGTGCACCCGTCGGGCCCGGCCGCGAACCGCGACCCGCGCGTCTACGCCGACCCGGATCGCTTCGACGTCGAGCGCGCGCACCCGCAGCCCATGCTCACGTTCGGCGGCGGCGCGCACTACTGCCTGGGCGCATCGCTCGCGCGCGCCGAGATCCAGGAGGCGCTGCCCATCCTCGCGCGCCGCCTGCCCGCGCTCGCGCCCGACGGCGAGGCCGTGTGGCGGACGGGCGCGCTGATCCGCGGGCCCGAGCGGCTGCCGGTGCGCTTCGCGCCGAGCGCCGCCGGCGCGCACTGAGGAGGGAGCGGTGGCCGCGCGCGCAGACGACTCCGCATCGGATCCCGACATCGACTTCGACCCGTTCGACGCGGCGTGGTTCGACGACCCGTATCCCGCCTACCGCGCGCTGCGCGCGCATCGCCCGGCCTACCGGCGCGAGATCCCGAACCATCGCGTGTGGCCGCACTACTGGATGCTCTCGCGCGCGGCCGACGTCGACGCGGCGCTCCTCGACTGGCGCACGTTCTCGTCGGCGCGCGGCACGCTCGTCGACACGGACATCTCGCTGATCCCGCCCAACATGTTCAACATGGATCCGCCGCGGCACGACGAGCTGCGCGCCATCCTCGCGCGCGTGCTGACGCCGGCGCGCGTGGCCTCGCTCGAGCGCGGCGTGCGCGCCTCCGCGCGCGACCTGCTCGCGAAGCTCGCGCCGCGCGGCGCGTTCGACGCGGCGACCGACTACGCCCACCAGATCCCGACGCTCACGATGTGCGAGCTGATGGACCTGCCGACGGCCGACCGCGCGCAGTTCCTGGCCTGGAACATGGCGACGCTCGCGGGCAGCGACTTCACGAGCGAGGCCGCGCTCGGCGCCTACGCGGAGATGGCCGCCTACTGGGAGGGGCTCGTCGCCGAGCGGCGCGAGCGGCCGGGGCCCGACCTGATCTCGCAGATCCTGCACAACCAGACGAAGGGGCAGGAGCTGAGCGACGAGGAGGTGGCGGGCTTCTGCTCGCTGCTCCACGACGCGTCGCAGAACACGACGATGAACATGATCGCGAACTCGATCGTGGAGCTCGCGCGCCATCCGGACGAGCGGCGCAAGGTGGCGCGCGAGCCCGCGCGCTGGCCGCGCGCGATCGAGGAGCTGCTGCGCTTCGTGTCGCCCGTGCAGGGGCTCGCGCGCACGACGACGCGCGACGTCGAGCTGCACGGCACGACGATTCCGGCCGGCGACCAGGTGCTCGTGCTCTACGGCTCGGCCAACCACGACCCCGCCGCCTTCGACCGCCCCGACGAGCTCGACCTCGACCGCGACGTCCGCTCGCACTGGGCGTTCGGCCACGGCATCCACTTCTGCCTCGGCAACGCCGCCGCGCGCCTCGAGATCCGCATCGCGCTCGAGGAGCTGCTCGACGCCGTGCCCGACTACGCGCTCGACGAGGCGCGGCTCGCGCGCAACCAGCTCGTCCCGACGCGCGGCATCGCGCACGCGCCCGTCGAGTTCGCACCCGCCTAGCATCCACCGCACGAGGAGCGCCGCGATGAGCAAGCCGCCCGTCGACCGCGAGTTCGCCTTCGCGGCGACCGACACGTCGAAGACGAAGGACTTCGACCTGATGGCCCGGATCCGGCGCGAGAAGCCGGTGTGCCGGCCGGCCGACGGCGTCGTGCTCACCACGCGCTACGAGGACACGCGCGCGGCCTTCCTCGACGCGCGGCGCCTCTCGTCCGTCGGCGACATGCGCGCGCCCGGCGTCGTCGTGCCGACCGAGGAGAGCTTCCTCGGCGAGATCGACGCGCCGCTCCACCCGCGGATCCGCCGCATCCTGATGAAGTGGTTCACGCGCAGCCGCGCGCGCGGCGCCGAGCCGTGGACGCGCGCGAACGTCGCGCGCCGGCTCGACGCGCTCGCGAAGGACGGCGGCGGCGACCTGATGGAGCGGCTCGCCATCCCGCTCCCGGGCTCGGTCTCGGCGCACGAGCTCGGCGTTCCCGACGCCATGCACGACCAGGTGATGACGTGGTGCAACGAGCTCCTGCACTCGAGCTGGCCCGCGACGGGCCGCACCGAGCGCGGCGAGGGCATCGCGGGCGCGTTTCCCGAGATGACGGCCGCGCTCGACGGCTGGATCCGCGAGCGCGAGGCGTCGGACGCGCACGACGACCTGCTCGCCGTCATGGTGCGGACGCGCGACGACGACGGCTGGCAGATCGGCGCGCACCACGCGCGCACGCTGATGGTGAACATCCTCGCCGGCTCGCTCTCGGCGAGCTTCATGCTCGGCAACCTGCTGTACCGGCTCGTGCACGACGCGTCGTTCGACCGCGCGCTGCGCGACGACGCCGCGAAGATCCCGCTCGCGGTCGACGAGTCGCTGCGGCTCGAGGCGCCCGTCACGTTCCTCTTCCGCACCGCGCGCGAGGACGTCGCGATCGGCGGCTGTCCCGTCCACCGCGGCGAGCACGTGATGCTCGGCATCGCGGCCGCGAACCGCGACGGCGCCGTCTACGACGACCCCGACGCCTTCCGGCTCGACCGCAGCGACGTGCCCGACCACCTCGCGTTCGGCTTCGGCCCGCACGTCTGCCTCGGCAACCACCTGACGCGCATGATCGGCCGCGTCGTGCTCGAGGAGACGCTCGCGCGCTTCGCGCCCGGCGAGCTGCGCCTCGCGCCGGGCTTCGCGTGGACGTGCGTCGACCACATGCAGGAGTACGGGCCCGAGCGGCTCGACGTGGTCGTCGATCGCCAGACGGTCACGTGACGGGGCAGCTGCCGCCGTCGACCATCAGCGTGTGCCCGGTGACGTAGCGCGCGTCGTCCGAGAGCAGGAAGCGCGCGGCGACGCCGATGTCGTCGGTCGCGTCGCCGAGCCGGCCGAGCGGGTTGCGCCCGAGGACGCGCGCGCGCATCGACGGATCCTTCTCGAACGCGACCTCCATCGCGGGGCTGTGCGCGAGCGGCGCGAGGCAGTTGACGCGCACGCCGCGCGGCCCCCACTCGCGCGCGAGCGCGCGCGCCATGCCGCGCTGCATGGCCTTCACCGCCGCGTACGGCGCGAGCCGCGCCTTGCCCTCGAAGCCGGCCTCGGACGTGAGGAGCAGCAGCGCGCCGCGCGTCGCGCACAGGTGCGGGAAGGCGGCGCGCGCGAGCAGCCGCGTGCCGCGCACGGAGACGGCGACGTGGTCGCGCACGTCGGCGGGCGCGACGTCGGCGAGGCGCACGGGAACGGGCGAGAGCCCGCTCGTCGCGTTGTGCACGACGCCGTCGAGCCGCGCGTCGCGCGCGACGATGGCCGCGATCGCGGCGTCGACCGAGGCAGCGTCGGCGACGTCGCAGGCGACGAAGCGCCCGCGCCCGCCCGCGGCCTCGCACTCGGCCGCGACGCGCTCGCCCTCGGCGGCGCGCCGCGCCGCGATCCACACCGTCGCGCCGCCCTCCGCGCACGCGAGCGCGATGCCGCGCCCGACGCCGCCCGTCGCGCCCGTCACGACGACGACGCGCGCGCCGTCCTGCGCGCCCGTCGTGTCCTGCGCGCCCGTCGTGTCCGCCGCGCCTGCCGCGCGCTCGCCCGCGCTCACCACGCGCGTCCGCAGTCGGCGGCGAGGAGGCGGCCCGTGATGCCGGCGGCGTCGTCGGAGAGCAGGAGCCGCACGGCGCCCGCGACCTCGTGCGCGAGCGTGCCGGGGAAGCGCGCGAGCGGCGGCGCGAGCGCGGCGATCGGCGCGCCGGGAATGCGCGCGGGCGTCGCGATCGCGTTCGCGCGCACGCCGCGCGCGCCCTCCGCGAGCGCGACCGAGCGCGCGAGCGCGGCGACGGCGTCGGCGAGGCCGGCCTCGGGCGCGAAGCCCGCGGCGTCGAGCGGGGCGGGCGCGTCGACGACGCACGCGATCGCGCCGCCGTCCGCGCAGCGCGCCTGCGCGAGCCCGAGCGCGAGCGTCCACGCGCGCAGCGGCGCCTCGGCGCGCGCCTCCCACTCGGCGTCGTTCTGCTCGACGAGCGCGCGCGCGCCCGCCGGCGGCGCGGCGCCGATCGCAACGAGGATGCGCGCGCGCGGCGGCGCGGCGGCGTTGCGCGCGCGCGCCGCGAGCCACGCGTCGTCGGGCGCGTCGACGGCGGGCGTCGGCTCGAGCTCGCCGCCGAGGGCGCGCGCGAGCTCGCGCGCGAGCGCGCCGTCGGTGCCGATCACGAGCACGGCGTCCTGCGCGCTCATGCGTCGGGCGCGCCGGCGAGCGCGGCCTGGAGCGCGCGCATGTCGTCGTCCGTGATGCGCTCGTCGATCTCGTAGCGGCGGATGCGCCAGCCCTCGCGCGTGCGCACGAGCTCGGCGCGCGCGCGGCCCGCCGCGACGAGCGCGAGCTTCGCGACGTCGACGCAGCGCACGACGCTCGACGACGTCGCGCGCTCGCCGGCGAGCTCGATCACCGTCGTGTCGATCGAGTGGACGACCTCGCCTTCGCCCATCGTGACGTCGCCGCCGAGCATGCGCGCGAACCAGTCGACGACGGCGTCGCGTCCGCTCGCTTCGTCCTCGAAGCGCCCCGTTCCCGCGCGCTGCACGAAGCGCCACGTCGCGTCCTCGGCCATGACGCGCGTGCGCAGCGTCTCGAGGTCGCGCGCGTCGAGCGCCTGGTAGTAGAGGGCGAGGACCGACCGGATCTCGGCGTGTGCGAGCGCGCGCTCGCCGGCGTCGGACATGGGGAACCTCCGTGGGTCGCGTTCAGGCCGCGCCGCGGGACGGGTCGAGCACGAGCTCGCCGCCCGCGAGCCAGGCCTCGAAGTTCGCGCGGTTGCCGGCATCGACGAGCTCGACGCGCGTGCCGTGCGCGCCGGCGTGGAAGGCGAAGAGTGCGGGAGCGTCGCCGTCCGGGCCGACGCCCGCGGCCTCGAGCGGGAGCCCCGCGGCCGCGAGGGCGCGCGACGCGGCGGGGAGGTCGTCGACCCAGCGGCCGACGTGGTGCAGGAAGGCGCCGTCCGGCGCGGCGTAGTAGCCCGACGCATGGCTCTCGAGCAGCTCGAAGTAGGGCGGCGCGCCGGTCGAGTAGGCGAAGCGCAGCTGCACGGGCTCGTCGCCCGCGCGCGTGCGCAGGACGAGCGGTGCCTCCTGCGCGTTCGTCCACGCGACGCCGAGCCAGCGCGAGAGGTCGCGCATCGCGGCGTCGAGGTCGGGCACGACGACGCCGATCTTGAAGAACGCTGCGCTCAGGGGATGCTCCTCGTCGATTGACGCCGCGCGGCGCGTCCGCGCACAATCCGCGCCGCCGCGCGCCGCGCCAACCTACGGGAGCGACATGAGCCTGGGCAAGCACGACGGCGCCGCGACGCGCGGCGACGCGCCGTTCCGCCTCGACGGCAAGGTCGCGGTCGTGACGGGCGCGGCCTCGGGCATCGGGCGCGCGAGCGCGCACGCGCTCGCGCGCGCGGGCGCCGCGGTCGTCGTCGCCGACATCGACGCCGCCGGCGCCGAGCGCGTCGCGGGCGAGATCGAGGCCGCCGGCGGGCGCGCCGCCGCGCAGCGCGCGGACGTCGCGCGCGAAGGCGACGTCGAGGCGATGCTCGAGGCGGCGGTCGCGCGCTTCGGCGGGCTCGACGTGCTGCACAACAACGCGGCCGCCACGACGCCCGAGCTCCAGGGCGCGGACGGCGACGTCGCGCAGCTCTCGCTCGACGTCTGGAACCGCGTGCTCGCGACGAACCTCGGCGGCGTGATGCTCGGCTGCAAGCACGCCATCCCGCGCATGCTCGCGCGCGGCGGCGGCTCGATCGTGAACACGTCGTCGGCCTCGGGGCTCACGGGCGACGTCGTGCGCGCGGCCTACGGCGCGTCGAAGGCGGGCGTGCAGTCGCTCACGCAGTACGTCGCCACGCAGTACGGCAAGCGCGGCATCCGCTGCAACGCCATCGCGCCGGGCGTGATCGAGACGCCCGCGCTGCGCGCGAACGTCGCGCCCGAGGTCGTCGCCATCTACGAGCGCAGCCACCTGACGCCGCGCCTCGGGAGGCCCGAGGACATCGCGGCCGCCGTCGTCTTCCTCGCGAGCGACGAGGCTTCGTTCGTCACCGGGCAGGTCGTCTCCGTCGACGGCGGCCTGCTCGCCCACCACCCCGCGTTCGGCGAGATGATCGGAGGAAGCGAGTGACGCGCGTCGTGCCGCTGTCGGAACGTTATGCGAGGCCGGACTGGGTGCGGCGGATGAACGCGATGGGCGAGTCCGTGCTCGGCGCGCGCCACCTCGTGCCGCTCGACGCGGAGACGATGGTCGAGCGCGCGCGCGCGGCGACCGGGCTCGACGACTTCGGCGACTGGGACGGCGACTGGCGCGCGCGGCTCGAGAACCTCGTCGGGGCGCTCGAGGAGACGGGCGAGCTGAACGTCGTCGGGCGCATCCTCACGCGGCAGGAGATCCAGCGCGCGCTCGTCGCGCGGCTCCTCCTCGCGCAGCGGCGCGCGCTCGCGCCGGCCGTCGCGCAGGAGCGCATCGAGGCGCCGATCGTGATCGCCGGGCCCGCGCGCTCGGGCACGTCCATCCTGCACGAGCTCCTGTGGCTCGACCCGAACGCGCGCTGCCCGCTCGCCTACGAAGCGCTCTACCCGGTGGCGCCCGACGCGTTCGGGAGCGCCGAGGAGCAGCGGCGCATCGCGGAGTGCGAGCAGGAGCTGTGGGCCGACGTGCAGCCCGAGTTCGCGACGATCCACGAGCTCGCCGCGCACCTCCCGCTCGAGTGCATCGCGCTGCAGCAGCCGTCGTTCGGCGGCTTCCACTGGGCGATGATCGCCGACATCCCGGGCTTCGCGCTCGACTTCCCGGCCGCCATGGCGTTCCACCGCGCCGCGCTGCAGGCGCTGCAGCACGGCGCGCCGAAGCGGACGTGGGTGCTGAAGACGCCCGTGTACCTGATGATGCTCGACCTGCTGTTCGAGACGTATCCCGACGCGCAGGTCGTCGTCACGCACCGCGACCCGGCGAAGACGGCGCCGTCCGGCCTCAGCACGCTCGCCACCGTGCGCTGGCTGCGCAGCGACGCGGTCGACCTCGAGAAGATGGACGGCTACGGCTCGGGCCTGCTGCTGCTCGCGCTGCTCGCGCGCGTGCAGGGCGGAACGCTCCCGGGCCCGTGCTACGACGTCCTCTTCTCCGACCTCATGCGCGACCCGGTCGCCGCGATCGAGCGCCTGTACGACGCGATGGGTCGCCCGTTCGTTCCCGAGCACGCCGACGCCATCCGCAGCTACCTCGCGAGCAAGCCGAAGGGCAAGCACGGCGCGCACCGCTACTCGGCCGAGGAGTGGGGCGTCGACCCGGCGCGCGTGCGCGAGCAGCTCGCGCCGTACATCGAGCACTACGGCATCCCCATCGAGAAGTGAGCGCGCCGCGCGGCGTGGCGAGCGGCGCGAGGAAGGCGGAACCGGCGCGAACACCCGGGTGTCCATGCGGCCGACCGTGCCCGTCGGCACGGGAACAACCCGAGGTGAAACGAAGGTCCATGCGCAAGACGATGTCGCTTCTGATGGTGGGTGCCCTGGCGCTCGGCGTCGCGGGCGCCGCGTTCGCGAAGGGAGCCGAGAAGGCCATGGGGTCGCTCTCGAAGATCGACGCGAGCGCCCGCACGTTCACGGTCGACGCCGCCGGCCACCCGATGGACTTCACGCTCGCGCCCGGCGGCGTCGTGATGGAGGACGGCAAGGCCACCTCGCTCGGCGTGCTGCGATCCGGCGAGAAGGTCACCGTGAGCTATCACGACGAGGGCGCGCGCCACGTGGCGAGCCGCATCGCGGCCGGCGCGAAGCCGATGGCGAAGCCCGCCGCCGCGAAGCCGTCCGCGAAGTAGACGCTGGAAGTCGCGTCCGGGTCGTCCGGCCGCGCGCCGGACGACCCGTCTCCGTGCGCGGCGCCTAACGTCGCGTGCGGCTGCGCCCCGCCCACGCCCCGAGTGCGAGCCCGGCGACGAGCAGCGTCGCCGTCGTCGGCTCCGGCGCGTTCACGCTCGCGCCCATGAACGTGAACGGGCAGGGCGTGGCGTCGTTGCAGAGCTCCCCGTCGGGCCACACGTAGCCGTCGAGGCCGTTGACGGGGATCGTGAACCGCAGATCGACGCCGTCGGTCGCGACGTTCGACGGGTTCGTGCGGAAGACGGCCGTCCCGATCGTCAGCAGGATGGGCCCGGACACGAGCCCCGGGGTTCCGGGGCCCACGATGTCGAAGCCGTCCGCGAGCCCCGCGCTCGTCGCGGTGCTCTCGATCGGCGGGAACACCGATGCCGATGGGACCGAGAAGGGGTTCGGCCCCGGGAAGGCGGGCCCGGCGAACGCGCCTCCGCCGACGTCGACGCGGTGCTCGCGGAAGGTGAGGAAGTCGAGCTCGTCGGCGAAGTCCTCGTCGTAGGCGAGGGCGCCGGAGACGAGCGACAACGAGTCGCCGGCGCCGAGCTCGAACACGATGTCCGCGACGATCACCTGCGACACCGTCGTGCTGACGGCGATCGACGACGTTCCGGTGTCCTGCCAGAGGATGGAGAAGGTGGGCGTCGCGGCGGCGGGCGAGGCGGCGAGGGCGAGGGCCGATGCGAGGACTGCGACGAGCGAGCGGCGAACGGCGCGTGTCATGGCGTTCTCCTGGCGCTCCGGTCGACCCGGCTGGCCGGTGCGCGCCTCCAACCTAACAGGGAACGGCGGCGCCGGGTGGCTTCATCGCGGCGAGCGGCCGCGCCCCGCCGGCGTGACGCGCGCCGGCGCGGAGCTACGCTGCGCGCGCTCTCGCCGAGGACCCCGCGTGACGACGCCCGCCCGGACCGAACCGCCCGCGGGTGTGCCCGCCGCTCTTCCCGCGCCGCCGTTCCGCTACTGGACGCCCGGGCTCGCCGCCTTCGCGGCCGGCTGGCTGGTCGCCTACCTCGCCCTCGCCCCCGCGCCGCTCGCGCTCGCGCGCGAGCACGGTGCGCTCGCGCTGCTCGGCGTCGCAGGCGCGGTCGTCGGCAACGTCACCGCCATCGGCGGCGGGCTCGTGTTCATCCCGTTCCTCGTGCTCTTCTACGAGCTGTCGGCGACCGAGTCGCTCGCGCTCGCGCTCGCCGTGCAGGCGTTCGGGATGACGTCGGGCGCGGTCGCGTGGACGCGGCGCGGCGCGATGCCGCTGCGCACGCTCGCGTGGACGGCGCCGATCGCCGTCGCGGCGGCCGTCGGCGCGGCGCTCGCGTTCGCGCCCGATGCGGCGACGATCGAGCGGCTGTTCGGCCCGCTCTCGATCGCCATCGGCGTGTGGGTCTGGCACATGCGCGACCGCACGGGCGTGCTGGCGGACGTTCCGGCCTCGGCGCGCGCCGAGCTCGCCGCGGCGGTCGGCGCGGGCGCGGTGCTGACGGCGTGGGTGGCGATCGGCGTCGGCGAGCTCGCGGCGGCGGGCCTGATCGCGCGCCACCGCGTGCGCGCGGAGCCCGCGATCGCGCTCGGCGTCGGGCTCCTCGCCGCGACGTCGATCGCGCTGGCCGCGCTTCACGCCCTCGTGTTCGGCGACGTGCCGTGGGCGCTCGCGGGCTTCGTGCTCCTCGGCGCGGTGTTCGGCGCGCGGCTCGCGCCGCTGCTCTCGGCGCGGCTCGCGCCGCGCGTGCTGAAGGCGGTGTTCGCGGCGGTCGCGGTAGGCGACGGCATCCTGCTGCTGCTCTCCTGACGCGCGCCGCCGCGCGCCGCGCCGGCCCGCGCGGCGCGCACCGCGTCGAGGTCCCACACGCGCACCTGGTCGTTCGCGAAGGCGGGCGGCCCGAAGCGCTGCTCGAGCAGCCGCGCCATCTGACGGCCGAGCCGCTGCGCGCGCTCCCACATGTCGCCGAGCGCGCCGAGCCGCCGCCAGTGGTGGCCGTCGCTCGTGGGCACGAGCGATTCCTCGAGCCGCAGGTCGAGGTGCACGACGACGTACTGCGCGCCGCTCGCGAGGAAGGCCTCGGGCGTCGCGGCGACGACGTTGCGCAGGCCGAGCGACGGGTCGCCGTGCGCGCCGTCCATGCTCGCGACGAGCACGTCGCGCCCGTGCCAGTGTTGATAGGCCTCGAACGCATGGCTCCCGAGGTTGTTCCACGGGAACTCGACGATCGGCCGGCCGCCCGGCGCGTCGGCGAGCCGCTGGTAGAAGGGCGGCATGCGATCGCGCGGGATGCGGTTGCCCTCGCTCGTGAACGAGACCGACGGGATCGAGTGCACGAACGAGCCCGCGCGGAAGCGCGGGCCGGCGAGCGGGCCGGTCGCGAAGAGCGCGGCGACGAGCGCGGCCGCGGCGATCGGCGTCGCGATGCGCCGCGCGCGCGCGGGCAGGGCGTGCGGCGCCGTGCAGCCGAGCGCGACGAGCGCGAGCTCGAACGGGAGCAGCGGCAGCAGGTAGCGGTTCAGCACCCAGCCGTGCTGGAGCTGGTCGGGCGACATCGCGTAGAGCCCCGCGACGTGCGCGACGCCCGTGCACGCGAGCAGGCCGGCGAACGCGCGGTCGCGACGCCAGAGCAGGAAGCCGCCGCGCGCGCCGAGCGCCAGGAAGAGCGCGGTGAGCGCGGGCGCGAGGCTCCCGCCGTGCATGCGCGCGACGTCCCACCACGTGGCGAGCGAGGGCGCCTCGCCGACGCGGTGCGTCGACGTGAGCGCGAGGATGCTCGGCGCCGCGGGGCCGAGCAGCAGCGCGAGCAGGAGTGCGGCGGCGCCCGCCACCGCCGCGCGCTCGCGCGCGCGTGCGCGCTTCGCGGGCGAGCGCGCGAGGTCGATCGCCGCCCACGCGAGCGGCGCGGCGACGAAGGGGCCCATCACGAGATGGAACCAGCACGCGAGCGGCGCGAGCGCGGCCCAGGCCGCCGCGAAGCGCCGGTCGCGCGTGCGCCAGAAGCGTTCGAACGCGAGCACGGCGAGCCCGCCGAGCAGCACGACGACGGCGTACGAGCGCACGATGCGCGCGTAGACGGCGAGCAGCGGCGACGTCGCGATCAGGAAGCCGAGCGCGACGGCCGGAGCGCGCCCGATGCGCGCGCGCAGCGCGAGCGGGAACGCGACGATCGCGAGCGCTCCGGCGGCGAGTGACGGCGCGCGCAGCACGAGCTCCGGGAGCGGCGCGCCCATCGCGTGGATCGCCCGGAAGAACGCCGTGAGCGGGACGCAGTAGTCCGCGCCGCCCCACGTCCACGTCGTCAGGATCTCGCCGAGCGGGCGCGCGATCGCGCCGTTCAACGTGTGGAGCTCGTCCCCGATCAGCACCTGACGGGCGAGGCCCTGGAGGCGGATCGCGATTCCCAGGGCGAGCGCGCCGGCGAGCGCGCTCGCGCTCGCGGCGGTCCACCGGCGCGCGGGCGGTTCGGGCGCGGTCACGCTAGGCGTGCACCGGGTCGCCGCCGTCCGGCCGTCCGAGCGTCCAGCGCGGGTCGAGCGCGGCGAGCGGCGCCTCGTGCTGCCACTCGAGGCGCACCTCGCGCCGCGCGATGCGGAAGGCGCCGCCGCGGCGCTCGAAGCGGTCGAGGAAGCGCATGCCGACGACGCGCGCGACGGTGTCGCGGCCGCCCTCGCTCGCGACGAAGTGCGCGTCGACGTAGGCCTCGCACTCGGCGACGTCGCCGCCGGCGCCGAGCTCGACGAGCACCTGGCCGAGCTTGTGCATGGTGGTGCGGAAGGGCGCGCGGAGCGCGCGCGTCGCGAACGCGACGTAGCCGCCCGGGCCGCCGCGGAACGCGCCGTGCGCGATCTCCGCGTCCTCGTGGAACGCCGCGCGCAGCGCGGCGTCGTCCCTGCGGTCGAGGCCGCGGCAGCTCCGCACGAGCGCGTCGTACACCTCGCCGCGCGCGACGGCGTCGGCGGCGGCGGGCGCGCGCGCGGCGAGCACCGGGTCGCTCCCGTCGCGCGCGCCGCGCAGGCCCTCGTCGAGCGCGGCCTGCGAGCCGATCGCGGCGCTCCGCTCCCACTCGAAGCTCATCGCGCGGTGCGCGATGCGCCACTCTGCGCCCTCGCCCCCGCGGCGCTCGAGCCGGTCGACGTAGCGCACGCCCATGACGAGGTCGGTGGGCGCCGGCGAGCGCGCGCCGACGTGGTGCGCGATCGCGTACGTCTCGGCGAAGGCGCGGTCGCCTTCGACCTCGATCAGCATGTTGCCGAGCTCGTGCATCGTGACGTCGAACGCGTCCATCACGGTCGGCTTCACCCACGCGACGAAGCCGTCGGCGTCGCCCTGGTAGCCGCCGTGGTCGTCGTAGGCGTCGGCGTGGTAGGTGCTGCGCACGAGCTCGGGCGCGCAGCGGTCGACGCCGCGCGCGTAGCGCATGAGCACGTCCGCGCACGCGCGCTTCGCGGCGAGGTCGGAGGGGGCGACGCGCGCGCCCGCGCGCTGCGGATGCGCGAAGACGGGATCCTCGTGCGAGTGCCGCCCGCGGAAGTAGCTGTCGGGGAGCGGGAGGCCGACGTGCTCGTCGACGCGGTGCCAGTCCCACGCGCAGATGCGGTGGGCGATGCGCCACTCGCCGCCGCGCTTCTCGAAGCGATCGACGTAGCGCAGGCCGTACACGAGGTCGCGGCGCGCGCCGTCGGGCTCGCTGCGGACGTGGTGCGCCTCGGCGTACGACTCGACGCGCGCGCGCGCGTCGCCGTCGAGCTCGACGTCGATCTGCCCGGCGAAGTGCTGCGTGTTCTCGAAGTAGCCCCAGACGCCCGGCTCGAGCGACGCGACGAAGCCGTCGACGGGCCCCTGGTAGTAGCCGTGGTCGTCGAACGCGTCGGGGTGGTACGTCGAGGCGACGAGCGCCGCGTCGCGGCGATCGACGCCGCGCCAGTAGCGCGCGAGCACGTCGCGGATGGCCTGGGCGTCGCCCGCGCGCGCGAGCCGCTCGGTCGCCGCTCCGTCCCGGCTCGTCACTGGGCCGTCCTCCGCGCGCGCCGGGTCGCCGCGGACGGCGCGCGCTCGCCAGTCTCGCACGAACGGACGCGGCCCTGGAGCCCGCGAATTGTGCGCGAGGGCCCCGGCGTGCGAAGCTGCACCGCCGCTTCCGCGCACGGAGTCCCATGCCGCCGACCGAGCCCGCCGTCTTCGCGATGAGCACGACGCCCTTCGACGCGAAGGAGCGCCTCGACGAGGATGCGCTCCGGCGTCATCTGCGCTTCCTCGCGGACGGCGGCGTCGGCATCTGCCTCGGGAGCTACGGCTCGGGCGAAGGGCACCTGCTGCGGCGCGCGGAGATCGCGCGGCTCTACGAAGTGGCGGTCGACGAGGTGGGCGGGCGCGCGACGCTGTGCGCGACTGCGCTCGGCTTCGCCTCGACCGAGCAGGTCGTCGAGGACGCGCTCGCCGCGGCGGCAGCCGGCGTCGACGTCGTGCAGATCCATCCGCCGCGGCCCGGGCCGACGGCGATCCGTCCGCGCGCCGCCGAGATCGAGCGCTTCTTCCGCGACGTGCTCGAGGCCGTGCGCACGCCCGTGCACCTCACGAACCAGGTCGTGATGGTGGGCTACGCGCTCGAGCCCGCGCTGCTCGAGGAGCTCGTGCGCGCCTACCCGCACGTGCGCGGCGTCACGACGACCGATCGCGACGTGGCGGCGACGCGCGAGGTCGTGGCGCGCGTCGCGCCGCACGCGACGGTGCGCGTCGGCGTGATCGGCCAGCTGCTCGACGCGCTCGCCTGCGGCGGCGGCGGCGCGCTCTGCTTCGAGGCGAACGTGGCCCCGCGGCTGTGCGCATCCGTGCCCGCGGCGTGGGCGCGCGGCGACCGCGCGGCGGCGGAGCGCGATTTCGCGACCGTGATCACCCTCAACGAGGTGCTCTCGCGCTATCAGAACCCGCGCTCGGTGAAGGCGGCGCTCGACGCGCTCGGCCTGCCGGGCGGTGCGCCGAGACGTCCCTATCTTCCGCTGCCGGCCGACGAGGCGGCGGACATCGCCCGCGTGCTCGAGGAGCTCCGCATCGCCGAGCGCGAGGGCATCGCCGCCTGACGACGAGCGCGGCCGAACCGAACGGGAGGAAGCCATGGACTACCGCATCATCTGCTCCGACAGCCACGTGAACGAGCCGCCGGACCTCTGGCTCTCGCGCGCACCGGCGAAGCTCCGCGATCGCGTGCCGCACATCGAGAAGTTCGAGCAGGGCGAGGCGTGGGTGCTCGAAGGCTCGAAGGACCCGATCAACTTCGGCATGAACGCGTGCGCCGGGCTCGCGCCCGAGGAGATGCACGCGTGGTGTCGCTTCGAGGACATCCGCCGCGGCGGCTGGGACCCGAAGGCGCGCACCGAGGAGATGGACCTCGACGGCATCGACGCGTCGGTGCTCTACCCGACGCCGCGCCTCGCGCAGAGCATCGTGTCGTACCGCGACGACGAGCTCCATCTCGCGTGCGTGCGCGCCTACAACGACTGGCTGTCGGAGTACGTCGAGCACGCGCCCGCGCGCTTCGCGGGGCTCGCGATGCTCCCGAACTGCGGGGCGAAGGCGGCCGTCGCCGAGTTCGACCGCGTCTGGGGGCGCCCGGGCATCCGCGGCTTCACCGTCGGCTGCTTCCCGAACGGGACGCTCGACGTGGCGCCGGAGGACGACGCGGCCTGGGAGCGCTTCGCGTCGACGGGCGCGGCGTTCTCGATCCACGTGAGCATGAGCCGCGAGGCGCCGTCCGCGCACAAGATCGCGCTGCCCGGCTACGGGCGCTTCTTCGACGCGCCCAACCGCATCGTGCAGATGATCTTCGCGGGCGTCTTCGATCGCTTCCCGAAGCTCGCGTGCACGTTCGCCGAGGTCGACTGCGGCTGGGTGCCGTACTTCAAGGAGCAGATCGACAACAACTACAAGCGCCTCGACCCGGTCCGCAAGTTCGGGCTCGCGCAGCTCCCGAGCGAGTACGTCGAGCGGCACGTGAACTTCGCGTTCATCACCGACCGCTACGCGATCACGCACCGCGACGAGATCGGCGTCGAGCGCATGCTGTGGTCGACGGACTATCCGCACATCTCGGCCGACTGGCCGCACTCGCGCGCGTCGATCGAGCGCGCGTTCGAGGGCGTCGACGCGGCGGCGCGCGAAGCGATGCTGTGCGGCAATGCACGGCGGATCTACGGCTTCGGGAACGCCTGACGACTCGGACGGGAGCGACGCGCGAGCGCGGCGGGCCGCCGCGCTCGCGCTCGCCCTCGTCGTCGTCGGCGCGGCTTGCCTCCTGGCGGGGTGGCTCGACGCGCCCCTCCACCGGCCGCAGGACGAGGGGCAGCTGCTCGTCCTCCCCGAGCTCGTGCGCGGCGGCGCGGTGCTGCACCGCGACGTCTTCGCGACCTATCCGCCCGGCGTCTTCTGGCTGCTCGCGGCGGTCTACGAGCTCGTCGGCCCGTCGCTCGCGGCCGAGCGCGCGACGGGGCTCGCGCTGCGGCTCGCGATCGTGGCGGCGACCTTCGCGCTCGCGCGCCGGTCCGGCGTGTGGGTCGCGACGGCCGCGTCCGCGGCCGCCGCGCTCGTGCTCCTGCCGCTCCAGCTCGCGGCCTTCGCGTGGCTCGGCGCGGTCGCGCTCGGCCTCGGCGCGCTCGTCGCGCTGCACGGAGCGCCGCGCGCGCCCGCGCGTGCGGCGGTCGCCGGCGCGCTCGCGGGCGCGGCGCTCGCGTTCCGTCTCGACGTCGCGCTCGCGCTCGCGCTCGGCGCCGCACCGTGCCTCGTGCGCGCGCCGCGCGCCGCGCGCGGCGCGTTCGCCGCGGGGCTCGCGCTCGGCGCGCTCCCGCTCGCCGCGCACGCACTCGCCGCGGGCGTCGGCGCGTTCGTCGACGCGACGGTCGTCGAGACGGTCGTGCGCGTGGCGCCGAACCGCCGCCTGTCCCTCGGCGACGCGAGCCTCGTGCGGCTCCGCGAGCTCGCGCTCCCGGTGCTCGGCATCGTCTCGGTGCTCGCGGCCGCGCGCGGCGCGTCGCGCACGCCCGCCCGCGACGGCGCGCTCGACGAGCGCGCGCGGCTCGCGTCGCTCGGCGGCTTCGCCGCCGGCCTCGCGCCGCAGGCGCTGCAGCGCCTCGACGCCGACCACGTGCTCTACGTCGCGTGCGTCGCGAGCCCGCTCGTGCTCGTGGCGCTCGGCAGTGCGCTCGCGCGCCGCAGCGCGCGCGTCGCCGCCGCCACCGTCGGCGTCGCGTTCGCCGCGCTCTTCGCGGCGCCGCGCGCGGCGCTCGTCGTCGACCTCGCGCGCGGCACGGGCCCGGCGCGCGGCTTCGCGCTCGAGCGCGGCGGGCGCCGCGTCGTCGTGACGAGCGAGGTCGAGCGCGCGACCGTCGCCGAGCTCGTCGCGGCGATCGAGCGCGCGTCGCGCCCCGGCGACGCGCTCTTCGTCGGCCCGCGCGACCTGACGCGCACCTACTACGCCGACGTGCAGATCTACTGGCTCTTCCCCGAGCTGCGGCCGGCGAGCTTCTTCGTCGACCTCAACCCGGGCTCGGCCGACCGCCCGGGCTCGCGGCTCGCAGGCGACCTCGCGCGCGCCGACCTCGTCGTCGCGAGCCGGCGCTGGGACGCCATGCGCGGCGAGAGCGAGTGGGCGGGCTCGCCCGACGCGGCGCGCGTGCTCGCCGAGCGCTTCGCGCTCCGCTTCGAGCGCGGGCCGTGGTCGCTGTGGACGCGGCGCGCGGCGGGCGCGGAGACCGCGCCGTGAAGCGCGCGATGTTCGCGCTCGCGCCGCTCCTGCTGCTCGTCGCGCTCGCCGAGGCGGGGCTCCGCCTCGCGGGCGCGGGCGGCGAGCCGATCGCGCCGTTCACGCTGCCCGGCGAGTCGGCCGGGCTGCTCGAGCTCGATCGCGATCTCTTCTGGCGGCTCCGCGCGAACGCGCGCGGCGAGCTGCAGGGCGCACCGGTCGCGACGAACTCGCTCGGCCAGCGCGACGACGAGCTCGAGGCGAAGCTGCCCGACGAGCTGCGCATCCTGTCGCTCGGCGAGAGCACGACGTTCGGCAACGGCGTGCGCGTCGAGGACACCTACTCGCAGCGGCTCGAGCGCACGCTCCGCGCGGCGCTCGCGCCGCGCCACGTCGTGGTCGTGAACGCCGGCACGCCCGCGTGGTCGTCGTTCCAGAGCCTCGAGTACCTGCGCGGCGACGGCATCGCGCTCGCTCCCGACTGGGTGCTCTTCTATCACGAGGGCAACGATCGGCTCCCCGCGTACGTGCGCGCCTCGGACAGCACGCTGCTCGGCATGGCGCAGTCCGACGTGCAGCTGCACGCCGATCGCTTCCGGCGCTTCCACCGCTGGCTGCTCGACGTCTCCGCGATCTACCGCTTCGCGCAGTACCGCGCCGCGCTCGCGCGCATCGAGCGCTTCCAGTCGGCGGACGAGGGCGGCGCGGCCGCGCGCGACGCCTCCGCGCGCTGGCGCGCCGAGGTGGCCGGCGCGCCCGTCGACCTGCGCTTCCCCGTGCGCGTGCCGCCCGACGAGCGGCGCGCGGTGCTCGAGGAGCTCGCCGCGCTCGCGCAGCAGCGCGGCTTCCGGCTGCTGCTCGTCCACCCTGCGTATCGCGACAGCCGCGCGCACGAGTGCGTGCTCACCGAGCTCGCGCGCGAGCGCGGCATCGCGCTCGTCGACGCGATGCCCATCCTGCACCCCGACGGCGCGGCGCCCGGCGCGCTCTTCCTCGACGCGATGCACCCGAACGCGGAAGGGCACCGGCGCCTCGCGCGGGCGCTCGGCGACGCGATCCTCGCCGAGCTGCGCCGCGGCGGGCGTTAGGCGCCGCGCGGGGCGAGCACCGCGCGATCCCGCGACGCGCTCGCGGTGTGTGGCGCGCGGCGAGCGAGCGGCCGCGCGCGGCCCGTGAGCGGCGTGTCCGCGCGCCACGGCGAGCGCCGTCGGGTGCCGCTCTGGGCCCTCTCGCGCCCCTCGCAGGCGATCGCGTCGTTTTGAGGGTTGTTCCCGGCGGCCGACCGCGAGAAGCTGGGCCGCGCGCCCGCCGCCGCGCGGTGCCCGGCGCGAGCGAGGAGGATGTCCGATGCCCCGACATGCGATCTCCGAACGCGCGGGTCGCACCGCGTTCGCGGCGCTCGCCGCCGTGCTCGTCGCCGGTGCGGCGACCGCGCAGGTCGATCTCACGAGCACCCAGTCGACCGGCACCGAGAAGGTGAAGCTCACGCTGCGCCAGCAGCCGAAGCTCCAGGCCGAAGGCGCGGCCACCTTCGACGTCGACGGCGCCGACGCCGGCACCTACGTCGGCACGCTGATGATCGACGGCGACGTCGACGACAGCGGGCGCAAGCCGCTCTTCGAGATGATCGACTGGGCCACCGTCGAGACCGGCATCGAGGCGTGGATCGACGCCGGGATCCCGGGCCTCGCGCCGTCCTCCGCCGTCGTCGACACGAGCAAGGCGAAGGTGTCGCTCTCCGCGAAGGAGCGCGGCGATCTCACGGTGAAGCTCACGGTCAACGCGCCCGTGCTCGTGAACGGCGCGATCGCGGGGAAGCTCCAGGTCAAGTCGACGCTCGTCGAGCCGCGCCCGCCGCTCTGCGCCGGCGCGCTGTTCGGCGGCATCGAGCAGTTCGCGGGCTCGGTCCGCGGCGTCGGCAGCGTCCGCTACAAGGACGAGCCCGTGACGCTCGCGCTCTCGCCGGAGGTGACGCCGTTCGACCGGATGCTCGGGTTCACCTACACGAACCCGGCGGCCACGCCCAACACCGTGCTCACGGGCTCGATCGACCACACGGGCAAGCGGCCGGTGATCGCGCTCGATCCGGCCTCGAAGGTCGCGCTCGAGGAGAACCTCGAGGACGTGATCTTCGACGAGGCGGGCATCGTCGCGACGGTGACGCTCGGCGCCTCGAAGAGCACGTTCAAGTGCGGGCGCGACGGCACGACGCTGCAGTTCAAGTACCAGGCCGACTTCACCGCGGTGTCCGTGCAGGGCACCGCCACGGGCAAGGTCACGATCCAGAGCAAGATGGCGATCTAGGCCCGCCCGCCCGGCGCGCCTAACGAAGCGGGATCGGGTCGGTCGACACCGCGTCTCTCGTTCCGCGGAGTGTGCGGTCGAGGAAGGCGCGCACGCGCGCGTCGACCTCGGCCGCCGCGGCGGGCGCCGTCTCCGGCGACAGGAAGTCGCCGTGCCCGCCGCCCTCGACCGCGACGAAGTACGCCTCGACGCCCGCCGACGAGAGCGCCGCCGCGAGCCGCTCCGACTCCGAGATCGAAACGAGCGGGTCGGCCGTGCCGTGCACGATCAGGAAGGGCGGGTCGCCGGCGTCGACGTGGAGGAGCGGCGAGGCGTCGCGCGCGAGCGCGGGCACGCGCTCGGGAGGCGCGCCGAGCAGCTGCTCGCGGCTCGACGGCCCGCCGCCCATGGCGGCCATCCGCGACGGCGGCGGCGGCTGCGTGAGATCCGTCGGCCCGAAGAAGTCGACCGCGCACGCGATGCCCTCGCTCGACGTGCCGAGCACGGCCGCGAGGTGGCCGCCCGCCGACGCGCCCATCGCGCACACGCGGCCCGCGTCGAGCCCGTAGGCGTCGGCGTGCGCGCGCACCCAGGCGAGCGCGGCCTCGAGGTCGTCGCGCTGCGCGGGCCAGGTCGCCTGCCACGAGAGGCGATAGCCGATCGCGACCGCCGCGTAGTCGCCCGAGGCGACGAGCGGCGCCACCTGGCCGCGCGCCATCGCGCGGCTTCCCATGTTCCACGCGCCGCCGTGCACGTACGCGACGACCGGGAGGCGCTCGCCGTCGACGCGCGCCGCGGGCAGGTAGAGGTCGAGCTGCTGGCGCGGGTGGTCGGTGCCCGCGTAGGCGACGTCTGCGATCCGCGTGACGCCTTCCGGCAGCGGGCGGCGTCCCGCGCCGCCCGGGTCGAGCTGGAAGTCGGTGAACTCGGCGAGCGACAGCGCGCCGTCGGCATCCTCGTCCGCCGCGCGCAGGTAGCCCTGCACGGCGGCCGGGGCGCTCGCGATGGCGACGCGTCCGTCGTCGCGCGGGCCGAAGTGCTCGAAGGCCGCGCGCATGTACGCGGCCTCGGCGGCGCGCGCGTCGACGCCTCCGCTCGCGGCGTCGGAGCCAGGCGCGGCGATGCTCGGCGTCGCGAGGCACGCGACGAGCGCGAGGAGCGCGAGGAGCGCGCGCGCGGAGCGGCGCGCGGGGCGGGGCGTCGTGGGTGTCGTCATGCGCGCCAGCATACGCCGCGCGTGCGGCCGGCGGCGAGGCATCGCGCGCGCCGCGGTGTCGCGGCGCGCGGTGTCTCTGTGCCGCGTCGCGCGGCGCGCCGTCGAGCGCCGCCGCGCGCGGCTTGACGCTCGCGCGCGGCGGCGCGCATGCTCGCGGCGTCCGCGCGCGCGTTCGCAGCGCGCAGGGGAGGGACGCATGGCGCACCGCAGCCCCGCCGAGGTCCGCCGGTCGCTCGGCCACCCGATCGTCGACGGCGACGGTCACTTCGTCGAGGTCTGGCCGCTCGCGCACGAGGAGATCGTCGCCTTCGTCGAGCGCGAGGGCGGCGCGCGCCTGCGCGACCGCTTCCTCGCCGGCCACGCGCGTCCGCTCGACACGACGGCCGTGGCGGGCGATCGCGCGGGCGAAGCCGCGGCCCGCGCCGCGCGCGACCGCTGGACGGCGAAGTCCTCGTGGTGGGGATGGCCGTGCGAGAACGCGCTCGACCGCGCGACGTCGCACCTGCCCGCGCTCCTCTACGAGCGGCTCGACGAGATCGGCATCGACTTCGCCGTGCTCTACCCGTCGATGAGCCTCGCCTTCCTCGACCTGCAGGACGACGAGCTCGCGCCGCTCCTCTGCCAGGCGGTGAACGCGATGCACGCCCGCGAGTTCGGACGGTACGCGGACCGGCTCACCGTCGGCGCGCTGCTCCCGATGAACACGCCCGACGGCGCGATCGCGACGCTCGAGCACGCGGTCGGGCTCGGCCTCAAGGCCGGCGTCATCTCGGGCTTCGCGCGGCGTCCGATCGCGAAGCTCGAGCGCGAGCACGGCCCGCTCGACCCGCCCGTCGTCCGCTACGACACGTACGGGCTCGACTCGGCGCACGACTACGACCCGTTCTGGCAGCGCTGCTGCGACCTCGGCGTCGCGCCCGTGTCGCACAGCTCGACGCAGCAGTACCACGTCGCGCGATCGGTCTCGAGCTACGTGTACAACCACGTGGGCGGGCTCGCGCGCGGCCACGAGGCACTCGCGAAGTCGCTCTTCCTCGGCGGGGTGACGCGCCGCTTCCCCGCGCTCCGCATCGGCTTCCTCGAGGGCGGCGTCGCGTGGGCGTGCAGCCTGCTCGCCGACCTGCTCGGACACTGGGAGAAGCGCAACGCGCGCGCGATCCGCGCGCTCGACCCGGCGCGCCTCGACGTCGACGCGCTGATGGGGCACTTCGAGCGGCACGGCGACGCGGCGGTGAAGGCGTCGCTCGCGTCGCTGCGCGCCTACTATGCGCAGCCCGGCGCGCGGCCCGAGCAGCTCGACGAGTTCGAGGCCGTGGGCATCGAGCGCGCCGAGGACGTGCGCGACCGCTTCGTGCCGAGCTTCTTCTTCGGCTGCGAGGCCGACGACCCGCTCGCCGGGTGGGCCTTCGCCGAGGGCGTGAACCCGTTCGGCGCGCGCCTGCACGCGATGCTCGGCTCCGACATCGCGCACTGGGACGTCGTCGACATGAAGGATCCGGTCCCCGAGGCGTACGAGGCCGTCGAGCACGGACGCATGACCGAGGCCGACTTCCGCGACTTCGCGTTCGCGAACGCGGTGCGCCTGCACGGCGGCATGAACGCGCGCTTCTTCGACGGCACCGTCGTCGAGGCGGCGGCGGCCGACGTGCTGGCGAAGGAGGGCGCATGAGCTTCGCGCTGCGTCCGCGCGTCGAGCGCCCGCCGGTGTCGCCGATCCGCTCGCTGCTCTTCGTGCCGGGGTCGGACGAGAAGCGCGTCCCCGAGGCGCCGTCGACGGGCGCCGACGCGGTCGTGCTCGATCTCGAGGAGCCCGAGACGCCGATGTCGAAGGCGGTGCGCGAGCGCGCGCAGCGCGTGGCGGGCGACTTCCTGCGCGAGCGGCCTCCGTGCGAGCCGGCGCGCGCGCCGGAGGGCCCGCGCGGCGGAGAGCCGCTCTGGTTCGTGCGCACGCGCGCGCCGTCGACCGGCTTCATGTGGAGCGACCTGCGCGCCGTCGTCTCGCCCGCGCTGACGGGCATCCTGCTCCCGAAGATCCGCGGCCCCGAGGACGTCGTCGCCGCCGACGCGCTGCTGCTCGCGGCCGAGACGGAGACCGGGCTCCCGCAGCGATCGATCCGCCTCTACCCGATCCTCGAGACCGCCGACGCGCTGCGGCTCGCCTACGAGATCGCGATGGCGTCGCCGCGCGTCGCCTACATGGGCGGCGCCGTCTCGCGCTTCGGCGACATCCATCAGGCCGTCGGCTTCACGTGGACGCCGGGCGGTCGCGAGACGCACTTCCTGCGCTCGAAGGTGCTCGTCGACGCGCGCGCGGCGGGCATCCGCTACCCGATCAGCGGCATGTGGGGCGGCGACACGAGCGATCGCGACGGCCTGCGGCGCTGGGCGGTCGAGCTGCGCGAGCAGGGCTACTACGGGATGATGCTCGGCGCGCCGCAGCACATCGCCGACGTGCACGCGGTGTTCACGCCGAAGGCCGAGCAGATCGCGTACTGGAAGGAGCTCGTGCGGCTCGCCGAGGAGGCCGAGGCGCGCGGCACGGGCCCCATCCTCTATGGCGACCCCGACGCGGGCGAGGGCCACCAGGTGCACCTCGCGCACGTCGAGAGCGCGCGGCGCAACCTCGAGTGGGCGGCGGGGCTGGGCGTCGCCTGAGGCGCGCGCGCGCGCGGCCCGCGGCGACGCGCTCACGCGTGGACGGCGGGCCTTCGCGCGCTCCACGGCGCCGCGCGCTCGAGCTGCGCGGCGAGCGCGAGCAGCACGTCCTCGCGTCCGTAGGCGGCGACGAGCTGCACGCCGACGGGAAGCCCGTCCGCGCTCGCGTGCAGCGGCAGCGAGATCGCCGGCTGCCCCGTCACGTCGAACGGCATCGTGAACGCCGTGATGCGCCCGAGCCCGCCGAGCAGGCGGTCGAGCGGCACGTCGGGCGCGAGCGCGCCGACGCGCGGCGGGAGCTCGGGCGAGGTCGGCAGCAGCAGCACGTCCGCGTCCGGGTCGCGCCACCACTGCTGCAGCTCGCGCGACCACGCGAACGCCGCCTCGGCGTCGCGCGCGTACGCGACGGCGCTCATCGCGCGGCCGGCCTCGGCCATCATCGCGTTGAGCGGCTCGACGTCGTCCGGGCCGATCGCGACGCCCGTGCGCTCGCTCCACGCGTCGAGATCGCGCGCGATCCCGACCGAGATCCACGGGCCGAGCGCGGGGCGCTCGAGCGCGGGCAGCGCGGCGCGCTCGACGCGGTGGCCGAGCCGCTCGCACAGCGCGGCCGCGCGCTCGACGGCGTCGCGGCACGCGGCGTCGACCTCGACGTGCGGATGCGCGGCGAGCACGCCGACGCGCAGCGCAGCGGGGTCGCGCTCGAGCGCGCTCGCGAACGCGCGCAGCGGGGGCGGCGCCGTGTACGGGTCGCCGACGGCCGGCCCGCAGATCGCGTCGAGCACGGCCGCGCTGTCGCGCACGCTGCGCGTCACGACGTGCTCGTGCGTGAGCGGGCCCCAGTACTCGGCGTGGTCGGGCGCGATCGTCGAGCGCGCGCGCGTCGGCTTGAGGCCGACGAGGCCGCAGAAGCTCGCGGGCAGGCGGATCGAGCCGCCCATGTCGTTCGCGTGCGCGACGGGCACGAGCCCGGCCGCGACCGCCGCCGCCGACCCGCCGCTCGAGCCGCCCGGCGAGTGCGCGAGGCTCCACGGGTTGCGCGTCGCGCCGTACGCGCGCGGCTCGGTGACGGCCGACATCGCGAGCTCGGGCGTGTTCGTCTTGCCGACGAACACGAAGCCCGCGCGCCGGAAGCGCCGCGCGAGCTCGGTGTCGTGCGTGGCGCGATGGCCCGCGCGCTTCGCGACCTGCATGCCGCAGTGGTAGGGGTCGCCCGCCGTCTGGCACACGGCGTCCTTCACGAGGAAGGGAACGCCGCGGAACGGCCCGGCGCCGAGGGCATCGGGATCGGCCGCCTGCGCGCGCGCCTTCTCGAAGAGCGGATGGATGACGGCGTTCAGCGCCGGGTCGAGCTTCTCGATGCGCGCGATCGCGGCCTCGACGAGCGCCGTCGGCGTCGCCTCGCCGCTGCGCACGAGCGCGGCCTGCGCCGTCGCGTCGAGCGCCGCCCACCCATCTCCGGAGTCATCGCGCGTCGCCACGGGCCGCATTCTCCGCGAACCCGCCCCCTCGCGTCATCCACCAACCGCGCCGTGCCGTAGCGCTCGCGGCCGAGAGGAGCGCGCCCGGGCGGTGCGGGTGCGACCACGACCGCGACTGCGCGCCGACCGCGTCAGGCTTCGAGCGCGTAGTCGGCGAGGACCGGGGCGGCCATGTCGGCGCGGAAGCGGTCGAAGGTCCACGGCCAGGCCGCCGGGACGCCGCGGTCGTCGAGGTACCAGCTGCGACAGCCCGTGCTCCAGACCGTGCGGCTCGCGGCCGCGACGCGGTCGCGCTCGAAGCGCGCCGTCGCCTCCTCGGTCGGCTCGACCTCGCGGCAGCGGCCCGCGCGCACGAGCTCGATCAGCTGCATGGCGTAGGCGAGCTGCAGCTCCGCGACCTCGATCAGCGAGAAGTTGCCGACCGGCCCGTTCGGCCCGTTGAGCATGAACAGGTTGGGGAAGCCCGGAATGGCGACCGAGAGGTAGGCGCTCGGGCGCTCCTTCCAGACGTCGTCGAGGCGCAGGCCGTCGCGGCCCGTCACCTCGATCGGCCGCAGGAAGCGGTCGACCGCGAAGCCCGTCGCGAGTGCGATCACGTCGAGCTCGTGCAGCTCGCCGTCCTGCGTGCGCACGCCGCGGCGCTCGATGCGCTCGATGCCCTCGGTCACGAGCCGCGCGTTCGGCTCCTGGATCGCGTCGTAGAAGTTCGGCGAGATGACGAGGCGCTTGCAGCCCGCGCGATACGACGGGCGGAGCTTCTCGCGCAGCGCCGGGTCGGCGACGCTCCGCTCGAGGTTCTCGCGGCACATCTCCTCGATCGCGCGCATCTGCGGCGAGTCGGCGTCGACGACCGCGTTCGCGAAGCCGGCCGCGAACATCTGCGAGATGCCGGCGTGCATCTCGCGCAGCTTCTCGGGATGGGCGCGGAAGTCGGCCTTCTCCTCGTCCGTGAAGGCCGGGTTCTCCTGCGGCATCACCCACTGCGGCGTGCGCTGGAAGAGCTCGACGCGCGCGACGCGGTCGACGATGGCGGGAACGATCTGGATCGCCGTCGAGCCCGTGCCGATCACGCCGACGCGCCTGCCGGCGAGCTCGACCGAGTGGTCCCAGCGCGCGCTGTGGAACATCGCGCCGTCGAAGTCGTCGAGCCCGGCGATGTCGGGGAGCTTCGGGTGGTGGAGCACGCCCGTCGCCGCGATGACGAAGTCGGCGGCGTCGCGCCGGCCCTTCGACGTCTCGATGCGCCAGCGCCCGTCCTCGAACGCGAGCTGCGTGATCTCCTCGCCGAAGCGCACGCGCTCCTCGACGCCGTTCTCGCGCGCGACGCGCTCGAAGTAGGCCTGGATCTCGTCGCCCGGCGAGAAGCGGTGGCTCCAGTCGGGGTTGGGCGCGAACGAGTAGCTGTAGAGGTGCGAGGGGACGTCGCAGCCGACGCCCGGGTAGGTGTTCTCGCGCCACGTGCCGCCCACGCGCTCGGCCTTCTCGTAGATCACGAGGTCGTCGAGCCCGGCCTCGCGCAGCTTGATGGCGCTCAGGATGCCGGACATGCCGGCGCCGAGGATCGCGATGCGCGGCGCGCGCGCGGCCGGGGCGCCCATCACGCCGCCGCCGCCGACTTCCGCATGCGATAGCGGATCGGCATGTGCTTGAAGCCGGGAACGAGGTTCGACGCGACGTGCTGCGGCGGCGCCGTGAGCTCGACCGAATCGAGCCGCGACACGAGCTCCTGGAACAGGCGTCCGCTCGTCTTGCGCGCGAGGTGCGCGCCCAGGCAGAAGTGCTCGCCGATGCCGAACGCGAGGTGCGGGTTCGGGTGGCGGTCGAGCCGCAGCTCGAGCGGCGCCTCGAAGACGTCCTCGTCGCGGTTGGCCGACGCGTAGAAGAGCACGAGCCGGTCGCCCTTGCGGATGCGCTGGCCGTTCAGCGTGCAGTCGCTCGCCGCGGTGCGCATCATCGTGTTCACGGGCGTCACCCAGCGCATGATCTCGTCGATCGCGAGGCGCGTGAGCTTCGGCTCGCGCGCCCAGCGCGCGCGCGCCGTCGGGTTGCGCACGAGCGCCTCGAGCCCGCCGCCGATCGCGCCGCGCGTCGTCTCGTGCCCCGCCGTGAACGTGATGAGGTAGTACCCGAGCGTCTCGATCTCGCCCATCGGCGCACCGTCGACGCGGGCGTTCGCGATCATGCTCGCGAGGTCGTCCGTCGGGCTCGCGCGTCGGCTCTCGATCACGCGCGTGAAGTACTTGTAGAAGTCCATGAAGAGCGTGCGGATGTGCTCCTCGTGGTTCTCCGAACGCTGGAACTCGGGGTCCGCGCTGCCGAACAGCTCGTTCGTGAGCCGCAGGATGAAGGGCTCGTCCTCCTCGGGAACGCCGAGGATGCGCGCGATGATCTTGAGCGGGTAGATCGAGGCGACCTCGGTGACGAAGTCGCACTCGCCCTCGTCGCCGAGCGCGTCGACGACCTTGCGCGCCGTCGCGTCGACCACCGCGTCGAGGCGCTCGAGCGCACGCGGTGTGAAGAACGGGCTCGCCACGGCGCGGAACTTGCGATGTTCGGGCGGGTCCATGTTGATGATCGTCTTCATCTGCGGCGCGTTGCCGGCCTCCTGGCGCCGCAGCGACTCGAGGTCGACGATCGTCATGCCCGGCTCGTTGAGGAAGACGTCGGGCTGCTTCGAGACGTCGCGGATGTCGGCGTGCTTCGTCACCGCCCAGAACGCCGGCCAGCCGGCCGGCTCGAACTTCTGCACGGGCGACTCGTTGCGGAGCCGCGTCCACAGCGCGTGCGGGTAGCCGTTCTGCGCGTAGCTCAGCGGATCGACCAGGCTGCGTCCGTCGTCGTCGACCATCGTGGCGTCCTCCTGCGTGGACTCGTTCGGGGTGGGCGGAGTGCGCGCCTCAGCGCGCGTCGAAGCGGAGCCTCGCGCCGTCCGGCGCGACGGTGCCCGTCGCGCCGACGCGCTCCTCGGCGGCGAAGTCCGCGAGCCACGCCGGATCGTCCGGCGTGTTCGCGACGAAGCGGCGGCCCGCGTCGGTCTCGCCGACGACGATGCCGCGCGCGGGCGCGCCGCTGCGATCGTAGTCGACGGTGTAGGCGACGACGCGCGCCGGGCCGCGCGCCGCGTCTTCGCGCGCGAGCGGCTCGGGGCCGGCGACCGCGGGCTCGTCGCGCTCGGCCGCGCGCGCGGCGGGCGCGGCGCCCGGGTCGCCGCTCGCCCACGCGCAGGCGGAGTGCTTCGTCAGGTACCAGCCGTTGCCCGTCGTGAGGCCGCGCGCGCCCGGGCGCTCGCGCAGGCGCTCGGCCATCGCCGCGACCGAGTGCAGCGTGTACGCGCTGCCCGGGCCGCCGGCGTACGGGAGCCCGCCCGTCACCGTGAGCCCGCGCGGGTCGTCCTCGGCGACGCCGTAGGCCTCGCACGCGAGCTCGACGGCGACCGGGAAGCAGCTGTAGAAGTCGAGCGCGTCGAAGTCGGCGGCCGCGAGCCCGGTGCGCGCGCCGAGCCGCTCCGCGCACGCGCGCATCGACGGCGCGCCGCCCACCTCGGGACGCTGGCTCACGAGCCACGCGCGCTCCTCGGTGTGCGCGCCGCCGAGCCAGTGCACGCGCCGCTCGCGCGCGATGCCGAGCCGGTCGGCTTCCTCCTCCGAGCAGAGCAGCAGCGCGGCCGCCTGGTTCGTCGCGAGCACGGCGTTCAGGTACTTCGTGTACGGGTAGGCGATCATGCGGTTCGCGCCGGTCGGCTCGACGAGCTCGCGCGCCGAGCGCTCGACCGGGAACCACGCGTAGGGGTTCTTCGCGGCGACGCGCGTGAACGGCGCGAAGAGCCGGCCGAGCGCGTCGCGGTGCGCGTCGAGCGAGCGCCCGCGCCGCGCGCGCAGCGCGTTCTCGATCAGCGGGTAGACGTGGATCGGCGCGTCGAGGCCGTGGCGCGCCTCGTGCGCGTCGTGTCCCATCTTCGAGTGGCCGAGCACCTCGGGCGCGCCCGTGCGCGCGGGCTTCGGGGAATCGGGGTCGAGCGCACCGGGCGTCACCCACTCGGGCATCGCGCCCGTGCGCCCCGCGTCCTCGAGCACGCGGAAGAGGTTGCAGCCGGTGACGAGCGCGACGCCGCTCTCGCCGCGCGCGATGCGCTCGGCGACGGCGTTGACGAGCGTGAGGCCGATCTCGCCGCCCGTCCCGGTCTCGATCTCCTTCGCGGCCGCGACGCCGATCTCCTCGGCGATGCGGCGCGGCCCGTTCTCGGGGGCCCAGCCCGCGACCGGGATCAGGCCGACCGTGTCGATCCGCTCGAGGAGCCGGCGGCCGCCGCCCGCGTCCTCCGCGGCCTGGTGGGCGAGCTGCGCCATGAGCACGCCCGGGTCGGGCGAGCTGGCCGGGTCGAGGTCGCGGGCGATCCACTGCGCCACGCCTGCCAGCACCGGTCGAGAGCCTGCGGCCACGTCGTCCTCCTCCGCCTTCGCACTTCGCGCGACGCTCGCGCCCGGCGCTCCCTCGGCCGGTGCGCGGCGCGCGCAGGTCGAACGCGAGCAAGCGGCGTGCCCATGTCGCACGGCCCTCGCTCGCTCGTCGGGGCCGCGACGCGGCGGCGCGCTCGCCCGTCCGGGGCGCCGCGTCTCGGACGCGCGTGACGGCGCGACACAGGGCTGCGCGCGCGCGGCCAGGGGCGCGATCGTGCGAGGATGCCGGCGCCGGCGGCGCGACGCTCGCGCCCGGCCGCCGCGCGCCGACGGCGCGCACAAGGAGGGGCCGCCATGGAGCGCCACGTCCTCGTCTCCGCAGACTGCCACGCCGGTCCGCTCCCCGACCAGGCGCGCGGCTACGTCGACCCGAAGTACCGCGAGGCCTTCGACCGCTGGCTCGCCGACGAGCCTGCGAAGCTCGCCCGCCGCGCCGACCACACGGGCGCCGCGATCTACGGCGACGAGGCCGTGGCCGAGTTCGGCACCGAGGGCGCCGTGCGCGGCGGCGGGATGGACGGCGCGTGGGACTCGAAGCGCCGGCGCGACGAGATGGCGGGCGACGGCGTCGCGGCCGAGGTGATCTTCCCGGGCGGCAGCCTCGAGACGGTCTCGCCCTTCGACGCCGGCCTCATGACCTACCAGTACGAGCAGCCCGCCGAGCTGTGGCTCGAAGGCTGCCGCGCCTACAACCGCTGGCTCGCGGACTTCTGCGCCGAGGCGAAGGGGCTGCGCGCGGGCGTCGGGCTCGTCACGGTCGACGATGTCGAGACGACGGTGCGCGACATCCGCTGGCAGCGCGAGCACGGGCTCACCGGCGGCATCGTGCTGCCCGTCCACACGAACGGACAGCCGTACTACAACCATCCGCGCTACGAGCCGCTGTGGTCGGTGTGCGAGGACCTCGACGTCCCGATCCACACGCACTCGGGCTGGACGCCGAACTACGGCGACCTTCCGGGCTCGCTCGGCATCTTCCTGTACGAGATCGGCTGGTGGGCGCACCGCGCCTTCCACTTCCTCGCGTGGTCGGGCGTCTTCGAGCGACATCCGCGGCTGCGCTTCGTGATGACGGAGCAGGGCGCGACGTGGGTCGTCGACGCGCTCGCGCAGCTCGACGCGCAGTACGAGCTCCCGATGTTCCGCCACATGCGCCGCGAGCTCCCGCAAAGGCCGAGCGACTACTTCCGCCGCAACGCGTGGGTCGGTGCCGCGTTCATGGACGAGGACGTCGTGCGCGTGCGACACGAGATCGGCGTCGACAAGCTGATGTGGGGCTCGGACTATCCGCACATCGAAGGCACGTGGCCGCACACGGCCGAGAAGCTCGCGGCCACGTTCGCCGGCGTGCCGCGCGACGAGGTGGTCGCGATGCTGGGCGGCACGGCGGCCGCCGTCTACGGGTTCGACGCCGACGTGCTCGCGCGCGCAGCCGCCGAGGTGGGCCCGCCGCTCGCTTCGATCGGGGCGGACGCGTGACGGCGCGGCCCGGCCGCGCTGCGCGCATCGTCGGCTAGTCGGCTAGTCGGCTAGTCGGCGGCGGCGCGCACGACGAGCGGGAGCCGGTCGTGGCGGCGCACGAACATGCTGTGCGTGTAGGCGGGCGGGCGCGCCGGATCGAGCGCGACGTCGCTCGTGCGCGCGAGCAGCTCCTCGACGACGACGCGCCCTTCGAGCCGCGCGAGGTGCGCCCCGATGCAGAAGTGGCTCCCGCGTCCGAAGCCCATGTGGCGCTTCGGGAAGCGGCGGTCGAGCCGCAGCTCGTCGGGCGCCTCGACGACCGCGGCGTCGCGGTTCGCCGACGCCCACGCGAGGAACAGCCGGTCGCCCGGCGCGAGCGCGGCGCCCGCGAGCGTGCACGCCCTCCGCACCGCGCGGTAGTGCCCCTTGAACGGCGGCTCGAGCCGCACGACCTCCTCGACGAAGCGCGGCACGAGCGCGGGCTCGGCGCGAAGCCGCGCGGCGAGCGCGGGCTGCTCCGCGAGCAGGCGCGCGGCGTTGCCGACGAGGCTCGCCGTCGACTCGCCCGCCGCGCCGAAGAGCACGAGCGCGATGCCGACGGCGTGCGTCGCGTCGACGGTGCCGTCGCGCGCGCCGCGCGCGAGCACGTGCGCGAGCGAGGCGGGGGCGCGCGCATCGCCGCGCTCGCGCTCGGCGCGCTCGAGCTCGGCGCGCGCGCGCTCGAGCCGCTCGCCGAGGAAGGCCGCCATCTTCGCCGTCTCGGCGCCGAGCGTCGCCATGCGCGCGGCGTCGACGTCGCCCGCGAGCATGTCGCCGCCCATCATCGCCCAGCGCCGCACGTTCGCGACGTCGCTCTCGGCGAGGTCGAGCAGGGCGACCACGGTGCGCGCCGGCACGAGCTCGGCGACGTCCGCCGCGAAGTCGCCGCCGCCGCGCGCGACGAACGCGTCGATCGCGTCGCGCGCCCACGTGCGCAGCCGCGGCTCGAGCGCGGCGACGAGTGCGTCGCGCAGGTGCGGCTGGAGGAGCCCGCGGTGCACGCCGTGCGCGGGCTCGTCGGCCGTCGCGATCACGTCCGTCGCGCCCGTGCTCGGGAGCTCGAACACCGCCGGCTCGCCGCCGGGCGCGCGGATGAGCACGCCCGTCAGGTTCGCCGAGAAGTCCGCCTCGCGACCGAGCGCCTCCTCGATCGCGTCCCAACGCACGACGAGGTGCACGCCCGTCGCGCCGACGCGGTGGATCGGGCCGCGCTCGCGCAGCGCGCGGTAGAAGGGATGGGGCGCGTCGATCGTCGCCCGGTCGAGCACGGCGCTCGCGTCGACGGCGTCGTGCATCGGGGCCTCGCGTGCGTGCGGCGGTGATCGGGCGCGCCGCGCGGGAGTCGGGTCAGGGACAGCGCTCGCGCTCGGCATCGGGGCCGAGGTAGCCGAGCGAGCGCAGCTGCTCGATGGTCTCACAGTCGAGCGCCGCGCCGGAAGCCGCCGCTTCCCCGGCCGCGGACTGCGCCGCCATTCCCGCGGCATACGCGTCGAGTGCGCGCGCGAGCGGCGCGAGCGCGCCGCGCCGCGGGTCGCCCTCGGCGAGCGGCGCGCGCTCGTGCGGGTCGGCTTCGAGGTCGAACGCGATCGTCGGGCCGTCGCCGTCGCGCAGCAGCTTGCCGCGCGCGTCGCTCGCCGCGGCGAGCGCGAGCCGGCGGCCGTCGTAGTGGAAGCGCGTCTCGGACAGGATCGGCCCCGGGTCGACGTCGGGGTCGAGCAGGCTCGGCGCGTCGAACGCGAAGGGCCGCGGGTCGATGCCGAGCGCGTCGAGCAACGTCGGCGCGAGGCCCGTCGACGCGGGAACGCGGCGCTCGTCGACGCGCGCCGCGAGGCCCGGCCCGCGCACGAGCAGCGGCACGTGCAGCAGCTCGTCGTAGACGGTCTTCACGTGCTCGCAGCTCCCGTGGTCGAAGAACTCCTCGCCGTGGTCCGACGTGAACGCGACCACCGTGCGCTCGAGTCGCCCGGTGTCGCGCAGCAGCTCCCACAGGCGGCCGAGCGTCGCGTCGGCCTCGTAGATCTCGCTGTCGTAGAGCGTCTCGATGTAGCGCCAGTCGTCGGGGTCGCGCGGGATGCGCGCGGGGTCGAGGCGGCGCGAGCCGTCGGGGAGGTCCTCGAACTCGCACACGCCCTCGCCGTACGCGCGGCGGTCGAGCGCGGCGTCGCGCTCCGCGAAGTGGTTCTCGCGCGGCTTGTAGTGCGTGTGCGGGTCGAACGCGTGCACGAACAGGAAGAACGGGCGGCCGTCGGGCGCGCCCTCGAGTGCGCTGCGGATCGCCTCGAACGCGGGGCCCTGGCGCAGCAGCGGGATCACGACGTCGACGTCGAGCGCGTGCGCGGGGAGGGCGGCGCGCAGGTAGCCGCCGCCGTGCACGGCGAGCGTCGCATAGCCTCGCTCGCGCAGGATCGAGAAGAGCGTGGGCAGCGCGTCGCCGAGCGGCGCGGGCGTCGGGCCGGCGACGACGCCGTGCGCGGCCGGGAGGCGGCCCGTGAACATCGAGGCGTGCGCGGGCGCCGTCCACGGCGCCTGCGAGATGGCGTGCGCGAAGCGGATGCCGTCGGCGAAGAACGCGCACGTGGCGGGCATCGTGTCGCGCGCGTGGCCGTAGCAGCCGAGGTGGTCGGCGCGCACGGTGTCGAGCGAGACGACGACGAGGTTGCAGCCGGTGCAGCGCGCCGCCGCGCCGGCGTCGGAGCGCGCATCGCACGCGAGCGCGAGCGCGAGTGCGACGGCCGCCGCGACCGCCGTGCGCACGACGGCCGACGGCGCCGCGGGGCGCGCGCGCGTCACGTCGTCACCGACCCGCCGTTCACGTGGATCGTCTGGCCCGTCACCCAGCTCGCCTCGTCCGACGCGAGCCACACGCACGCGGCGCCGACGTCGTCGCCCGTGCCGAGGCGGCCGGCGGGGATCGTGCGCTCGAGCGCGTCGGTCACGCTGCGATCGGCGCCGACCATCTCCATGAGCCCGAGGGCGATCGAGTTCGCCGTCACACCGAGCCGTGCGTTCTCGATCGCGACGTGGCGGAGCAGGGCGAGTGCGCCGGCCTTGCCCGCGCCGTAGGGCGCGACGCCGAGCGAGAGCCCGACGACGCCCGCGCCCGACGAGATGCCGATGATGCGACCGAAGCCGCGCTCGCACATGCCGGGCAGCACGGCGTGCGTCGTGTGCAGCACGCCGTAGAGGTTCACGTCGAGCGGGCCGTCCCACTGCGAGGGATCCATCTCGCGGAACGGCGTCGGCACCATGCGCGTCGAGCCCGCGTTGCCGGCGTTGTTGACGACGATGTCGACGGGCTGCGCGCGCAGCGCCGCGACGACGTCGTCGAGCCGGGTGACGTCGAAGGGCAGCGGCGCGGCGTCGCCGCCGCGCGCGCGGATCGCGTCCGCCGTGGCCGCCGCCTTCGCCGCGTCGAGGTCGTTCACGAGCACGCGCGCACCGCGCGCCGCGAGGTGGCCGGCGATGCCCGCGCCGATGCCCTGTCCCGCGCCCGTCACCACCGCGCAGCGTCCCGTGAGATCGAACATCCGTGTGTCTCCTCGCGGCCCGCGCCGCGGCGCGCCGTCCCGGGGCCGCGCCCGGCGCTCAGTCGCGCCCGCCGACGACCTCGTCGAAGCGCACGCCGCCGCGCGCGAGGTCGAAGCTCAGGTGCTCGGACATGTTCCCGATCTGGTCGACGTGGATCAGCCGGTCGGCGAAGCGCCACGCGCCGCCGACGCGCTCGAAGCGATCTTCGTAGCGGCCGGCCACGATCGGCTGGAACGGGAGCTTCGGCGTCGCCTGCAGCACGAGGAAGTACGCGCGCGCGCTCGCCGCGTCGTTCGCCTCGTCGATGTCGACGAGCACGTTGGTCGTGAGGTGGCGCGTGCGCAGCGTGCCGTCGTCGTGCACGCGGTTCGTCGCTGCGTAGAAGCGGCCGATCGCCTCGCCGCGCATGCCCTCGTCGCTCTCGGCCGCCGCCGTCGAGCGCAGCCTTCCGTGCGCGAAGAGACCCGACAGGCCGTCGAAGTCGGCGCGGTCGACGCACTCCGCATACCGGTACATGAGCGTCGTGATCGCGTGGTGGCTCTCCCAGGTTCCGGCCCGCATCCGCTCGCCCTCCGCTGCCCGGCGCCGTTCGCCGACGCCGCGACCGCGGCCGTCGGTTCCCGTCGCTTCCCGTCGCTTCCCGCCGGCGCCGCAACGTACACTGCCGCGCGTGGAGAAGGTGGTCTACCTGCTCGGGCTCGGGGCGAGCGGCGCAGCGGAGAGCGACGGGCGCGATGCGCGCGACGCGCGCATCGCGCTCCGCGAGCGGCTCCTCGCGCTCGCCGAGCCGCTCGCCGCCGCGGGCGCGCGGCGTGCCCGCGCGGCGGTCGCCGACATCGACGACGCGCGCGCCGACGCGTCCTTCCGGCTCGACGCGCACGGGCACGGCGACGCCGCCGTCTCGCTCTGGCTCGACTCGATCGACGCGCGCGGCCCCGTCGAGCGCGCGCTCGCGGGCGCGGCCGCGCGCTGCGCGGGCTACCTCGTCACCGAGTCCGTCCCGCTCGCGCCGGCGGCGGGCGTCGCGCCCGGCGCGCGCATCCCGGGCGTCGCGCTCGTCACGAGCTTCGACAAGCCGGCCGCGCTCGACGACGACGCCTTCTACGCGCGCTGGCACGGCTCGCACACGCCGCTCTCGCTCGAGATCCACCCGCTCCTCCACTACGTCCGCAACGCCGTCGTCCGCCCGCTCACGCCGGGCGCGCCGCCGCTCCGCGCGATCGTCTCCGAGGCCGTCGCCTCGGTCGACGTCATCGCCGACCCCGCGGTCTTCTACGGCAGCGAAGAGGGCCGCGCGCGCGCCGTCGCCGACCTCCGCACCTTCGTCGACTTCCGCTCGCTCGCGACGGCGCTCATGAGCGAGTACGTCCTCGTCGCCTAGCAACGCGCGCGCCGCGCACCCGGAGGAGCCGCATGTCCGAAGAGCCCGTCGTCCGCCTCGGCCCGATCTCCCACGTCGGCATCGCGGTCGAGGACTGCGAGAAGGCCGCCGCGTGGTGGGAGCGCGTGCTCGGCGTCGGCCCCTTCACGACGAGCGAGTACGTGCTCGACGCCGCCTCGCACTTCGAGCTCGACGGCGTGCCCGCGAAGGCGCGCATGAAGGCCGCGATCGCCTACTCGGGCAAGGTCTTCGTCGAGCTCGTCGAGGTGCTCGAAGGCGAGTCGCCGCACACGCGCTTCCTGCGCGCGCACGGCGAAGGCCTGCAGCACGTCGCGTTCGCCGTCGAGGACATCCAGCGCGTGGTCGCCGACCTCGCGAAGGAGGGCCTGCGCCCCATCCTCCAGTACCAGTTCGAGCACGCGCCGAAGGAGGACCCGAAGCGACGCCGGTACCGCGTCCAGGAGGTCTACCTCAACACGGCCGACGTCCCGGGCGCGGGCGGCACGACGGTGCAGCTGATCGAGATCACGCCGCTGTGAGCGCGGGCGCGCCGTCGATCTACGCCGCCCTCCGCCAGGCCTGGTCCGAGCTGACCGCGCCCGGTGCGCCGTTCGAGGTCGAGGTCGCGCGCGTGCGCGGCATCCCTCTCCGCACCTACGCGCGCGCGCCGCGCACGCTCGTCGACGTGTGGAGCGCGGCGGGTGCGCACGGCGACGCGGACTATCTCGTGTACGAGGGCGATCGCTGGACGTACGCGCAGGCGCAGCGCGACGCGGCGGCGCTCGCGGGCTGGCTCGCGGCGCACGGCGCCGGGCCCGGCGCGCGCGTCGCGATCGCGATGCGCAACTACCCGGAGTGGGTGCTCGGCTACTGGGCGACGCTCGCGACGGGCGCGTCGGTCGTCGGGATGAACGCGTGGTGGACGACGGCCGAGATGGACTACGCGCTCGGCGATGCGGCGCCCGTCGTGCTCGTGTGCGACGAAGAGCGGCTCGAGCGCTTCCGCGCGACCGAGCGCGCGAGAGCGGGAGATGCGCCGCGCGTCGTCGCGGTGCGGGTTGCGCCGAACGAGAGCGAAGACGCCACGCCGTTCGCCGAGACCCTCGCGCACGCGCCGCTCGCCTCGATCCCCGCGATCGACCCCGACGACGATGCCTGCATCTTCTACACGTCGGGCACGACGGGCCATCCGAAGGGCGCCCGGCTCACGCACCGCAGCTGTGTCGCGAACCTGTGGAGCATCGCGTTCTGGAACGCCGCGCAGCGGCGCGTCGCCGAGCTTCGCGCGGGTGCGGATGCGCGCGCCGGTGCGGGAGCCGCCGCGGCGAAGGCGGGCGGCGCGCCGGCGGCGCGGCCGCGCACCGTCTCGCTCGTCGCGACGCCGCTCTTCCACGTGACGGCGAACAACTGCGTGCTGCACCCGGCGACGGCGTCGGGCGCGAAGGTCGTGCTCATGTACAAGTGGGATGCGGGGCGCGCGCTCGCGCTCGTCGAGGCCGAGCGCGTGACGGCGCTCTCGGGCGTGCCGACGATGACGCGCGAGCTGCTCGCGCACCCCGACGCCGCGCGGCGCGACCTCTCGAGCCTGCTCGTGCTCGGCGGCGGCGGCTCGGCCCTGCAGCCCGACCTCGTCGACAAGATCGAGAAGAGCGCCGCGAAGCGGCGGCCCAACACGGGCTACGGGCTCACCGAGACGAGCGGCATCATCACGACGAGCATGGGCGACTTCCTCGTCGCCAAGCCCGCGAGCGTGGGGCCCGCGATGCCGTGCTTCGAGACGCGCTGCGTGGCGGAGGACGGCCGCGTCGTCGGGCCGGGCGAGCTCGGCGAGCTCGAGGTGCGCGGCGCGCAGGTGGTCGCGGGCTACCTGAACCGCCCCGAAGCCACGGCGGAGGCGATCGTCGACGGCTGGTTCAAGACGGGCGACGTCGCGTTCGTCGACGCCGACGGCTTCGTCACGATCGCCGATCGCAAGAAGGACATGGTGCTGCGCGGCGGCGAGAACGTGTACTGCGCCGAGGTCGAGTACGCGATCTTCGACCATCCGGACGTCGTCGAGTGCGCGGTCTTCGGCGTGCCGGACGAGCGGCTCGGCGAGGAGGTGGGCGCCGCGGTCGTCGTGCGGAAGGGCGCCGCGCTCACGGCCGACGCGGTGCGCGCGCACTGCGCGGAGCGCATCGCGGCCTACAAGGTGCCGCGCTTCGTGTGGCTGCTCGATGCGCCGCTGCCGCGCAACGCGACGGGCAAGTTCCTGAAGCGCGAGCTGCGCGAGCGGCTCGCGCCGGGCGATGCGCGCTAGGCGACCCGCTGCGCGGCGCGCCTAGCGAGCGCCCGCCTTCGCGAGCCGGCGGCCGAGCCACGGCGCGGCGAGTGCGACGAGGCCGAGGGCGATCGCGACGAGCGCGACGGGCGGCGTCGCGGGGACGCGCTGCGAGGTGAGCTGCACCATCGCGCTCTCGGAGACCGAGCCGTTCTGGTCGACGAGGAAGAGCATCCAGTAGCCGGGCGGCGCGACCGTGTTCGAGGACGGCGCGGTCAGGTCGAGGCCGCCGCCCGTCGCCGTGAACGGCAGCGACACGATGCGCTGGCCCTGGTTCGTGCTGTGCGTCGCGAGGCCGAGCCGCATCATCGTGACCTTCGCGATCTGGCCGGCGTCGGGCGTCGCGACGTGGAAGCCCGTGCCGTAGTTCACGCGGTCGGGCGCGCTCGTGATGGTCGGGCGCGGCCCCTGGAAGAGATAGGGCGGCTCGTAGATCTCGGCCGAGAAGTGGTAGTAGTCGACGCTGCCGCCGTGCGGGCGCCCGCCGCCCGCGGCGAGGATGCGGCCGTCGGGCAGCAGCACGGTCGACGAGTGGTAGAGGCGCACTTCGGAGTGCGCGCCGAGGATGCGCCACGTGTCGGTCGCGGGGTCGTAGAGCTCGGGCGAGCGCGTCGCATCGGTGACGTCGTTGAAGCCCGCCGAGCCCGTGCCGCCGAGCGCGAGCACCGTGCCGTCGGGCAGCAGCACCGCGTCGAGGTGCCGCCGCTTGTAGTGCATGGGCGCCGCCGACTGCCACGTCGGCGAGGGCGCGTTCCAGTCGAACGTCTCGGTCGTCCCGGTCGGCGGGTCGCCGCCGCCGATGTTCATGACGCGCCCGTCCTCGAGCACGATGCTCGAGCCCGCGAGCCGGCGCTGCGGGAAGACGGTGAGCGCAGCGAACGTCCACGCGCCCGTACCGGCCGGGTCGAGCCAGTTCGTCACGAACTCGGGGCCGGCGTGGAAGATGCGCCCGTCGGGTGCGAGGTGGATCAGCGGGTAGAGCTCGAGGCCCTTGAGCGCGGTCGTGAGGTCGCGCAGCGTGCCGGTCGCGGTCTCGAAGACCTGCGGCAGCGTGTTCACGCCCGTGCCGCTGATGCCGCCGCCGAGGATCGCGATGTCGCCGTTCGGGAGCGTGGCGAGCGTCGGGTACCAGCGGCCCGCGTTCATGAACGGCCCCGCGGTGAACGTGTCGTTCGCGGGGTCGTAGATCTGCGTGTCGGGCGGACCGACGCCGGGCAGCTGGTTCATGCCGCCCGAGATCAGCACGCGGCCGTCCTCGAGCCCCGAGAACCCGCCGCAGAACATCGAGACGGTCGACAGCATGTCGGGCGGCGCGGCGAGCGAGACGGTTCCGGTCTCGGGGTCGAAGAGGTAGGGCCGGTTGTCGACGCCGCCCTCCTTCTCCGCGTCGCCGTCGAAGATCATCACCTTGCCGTTCGGCATCACGACCGAGTGGATGGCGATGATCGGCCAGCTCTGCACGGCGCCCCACTGGCCGAGCACGGCCGGGCAGCTCCCGCCGTACGTCACCGAGAGGTTGTCGACGTCGTGGTCGGCGATCTGGTTGTTGCTGCGCGCCATCATGTTGAGGCGCGACTCGAACGGCGCGAGGCCGGGGACGGCGAGGTGGTCGATCACCGTCGTCGCGGCGCCGCCCGAGGGCCCGAGGTCGACGCTCACTTCCGCGTTCGCGAAGTCGACGCGCATCTGCGCGTGGAGCCAGGCGCCGGAATCGAGGTCGACGGCCGGCGTCGCGTCGATCTGCGCGACGGTCGACCCGCCGTAGTGCACCGAGACGTGGTTGTCGTTCGGGTCGCCCGTCGCGAACGGGCCTTGATAGGTGTCGAAGCCGAACATCAGCGCGCCGGCGAGGTTGCAGTCCTCGTGGCATCCCTTCGCGCCGCTCGGCCCCCACTGCGCCGTGTCGAGCAGGTCGACCGCGATGCCGTGCCCGGACGTGCCGGTCACGGGCTTCGTGATGCGGAAGTCGAAGTCGATCGTCGCCGTGCACGCGACGCCCTGGTCGGTCAGGTCGAAGCCGATCGAGTTCGCGTTGGCGGTCTGCGCGACGGCGAGGCGGAGGAAGTGGCCGGTCGGTCCGCCGGCGAGGATCTGCGCGGCCGGCGGCTGGTGGTCCTGCGACAGCACGTACGCCGAGCCCGGCGTGTCGAAGTCCTGGAAGGTGGCGGCGGGTGCGGGCGCGGCGAGGGCGAGTGCGGCGACCGAGGGCAGCATCGCGCGCGCGAGGGCGCGCGCGGAAGACCTGCACCGCGTCGATCGTCGGGCCGAGCTCCGGCGCATCCCGACCTCCCTCCGCATCCGTCGCAGCAGCAGCCGCACAGCATACGCTCTTCGGCGATTGGATGCGGAACTCGAGCCCTATGGGCCGATCCGCCCCACCGAGCGAGGTCGCGCCGGGTGCCTTCGACGCGCGCCGAGCGCCGCGAGCGCGCCGAGCGCTGCGGCGCCCGCCGCGGCCGCCGCCGGCTCGGGCACGACGTTCGGGTCGCGCCCGAGCGCGACCTCCGCGCCGTCGTCCATCCCATCGCCGTCGGTGTCGGCGACGTCGGGCCGGGTTCCCGTGTCGAGCGCCGAGACGAAGACGCCCGTGCCCGTTTCCACGCCGTCGCCGAGTGCGTCGGCGTCGCGATCGACGCCCGCGCGCTCGCCCGAGCCCGGCGGCACCGCGGTGTAGGTGACCTCCTGTCCCGGCGTGCCCGCGAGCGCGCGCAGCGCGGCGTCCGCGAGCGCGGGTCCGCCGTCGTCGGGGTGGAAGAGGCCGTCGCCGCGCAGCACGAAGCCGCGCGGCGCGCCGCCGACGACCGCCTTCGCGACGAGGTCGGCCTCGGTCGTCGCGCCGCCGAGGACCGCAGACACGAAGGGCGCCTGCGCGCGCGCGACGAGCAGGTCGATGCGCGGGCCCGCGACGCCCGCGTTGGTCGCGTCGAGCGTCACCTGCTGGCCGACGATCGGCGCGAGGTCGCTCGGCATCGCCATCATGAACGCCTCGAGCTGGTCGCGCTCGAGCGGCGCGAGCACGAACTGCGTACCGAGCAGGAAGCGGCCGACGGTGTCGAAGCGCCCGTCGTGCGCGAAGCCGAAGCCGCGCACCTGATCGCCCATGTGCGCGTTGTCGCCCGCGAACACCTCGGGCACGTCCGGGAAGCCGAAGCGCCCGACCTTCTGATAGAGGTTGCGCAGGTGCGGGATCTTGAAATCCTGGTCGACGAACTCGTCGATCGACAGCGCGTTCGTGCCGAAGCGCCCGCTCGCCGGGTCGACCGCGTGGCACGTCCTGCACATGCGCGTCGCGTCGAACTGCAGCGGGAGGCCGGTCGTGATCGCGTTGTCGAAGACGTTGCGGCCCGAGGCCTCGTCGGAGCGGTCGTCGTTCGCGAGCTGGCGGATCGGGTTCGGCGGATAGCGGAGCTCCATCGCGAACGCGCGGAACGCCTCCATCTCCGCCGGCGGGAGCGGGCCCTCGTCGCGGCCGAGCAGCGCGTCGAACGCGACGTCGAACGCGAGGAAGCCGCTGTCCGCGTCGCCCTGCCGATCGCCGCGCCAGTGCTCGGGCCCGTGGTTCGCGAGGCCGCGCAGGCTCTGCGTCGACATCGGCCCCTTCACCGGATGGAACGGCCGCAGCGGCGGCGCACTCAGGCCGGGCGGCGGCGGCTGCTGCGGGTTGGCGTTCGCGACGACGTCGCCGTCCGGGTCGCCGAGATCCCACGCGAGGTCGTCCATGTCGCCGAACAGGTGGCAGCTCGCGCACGACGCCTCGCCGTTGCTCGACCCGATGCGCGCGTCGTAGAGGAACGGCCGCCCGGCGACCACGTGCGCGGGCTCGGGGCTGTGCAGCGCCACGCGCTCGAGCTCGACGCCCGTCGTGCGATCGATGCGCGCGACCGCGTCGTCGAAGCGCGTCGTCACGTACAGGTCGTCGCCCGCGAGCAGGAGCCCGCTCGGCCCGCCGCCGGCGACGGGGATGTGGCTCGCCGCGTCGGGCACGAACGTGTCGGCCGCGAGCGCGGCCGTGTCGAAGACGCCGATCGCGCTCGACCCGAACGCGGCCACGTAGAGCGTCGCGCCGTCGGGCGTGACCGCGAGCGCGGTCGGCGTCGCGAGGCTCGCGTCCTCGACGCCCGCCGGCACCGGCACGGCCGCGTAGTCGATGTGCTTGTTCAGGTGGCGCGGCAGCACGTTCGCGCCCGACAGCACGGTGATGCGCGACTCGTGCAGGTGGCCGCGCACGCTCGCGGGCTCGCCCGGCGTCGACTTCCCGCTCGCGCCCGACGCGTGCACGCCTGCACCCTCGAAGCGCACCTCGTTGCGCGCCTCCGTGTTCGCGACGTAGACGTCGCCCGTCACCGGGTTCTCGACCATCGCGAAGAGCACGGTGCCGACGCCCGCCCACGATGCGGTCGCGACGGGCGGCGTCGCGTTCGCGTCGATCGCGAAGACGTCGAGGTCGGGGAGGTCGAACGGCACCGCCGCGCTCCAGTCGCGGCCGAGCTCGTCCTGCCACGCGCCGCTCGTGCCGCCGTCGCGGTCGCGCTTCACGATCAGGCCCTCTTCGGGCGCGGTCGCGCCGGCGTGGTTCGCGTTCGGTGCGGGGAGCCCGCCCGGGTACGTCGCGCCGTTCACCGTGCACGACGGCGCGGTCTCGCCGCCGTCGCACACGGCGTCGTGCGGCACGACGGTGGTGCGGTTGCCGGAGCGGTAGACGGCGGCCCACACGGTCGCGCCGTCCGCGCTCGCGGCGAGTGCGCGCGGGCGGTCGCCGAAGAGCGTGAGCACGGTGAGCGGCGTGCCGCCGAGCGAGCTGCCGAGCGCGTTCGCGTCGAAGACCCACACGTCGGCGCGGCCGACGCCGGGCGTCGCGTACTCGCCGCGCGGCGTCGGCGAGTGCGCGCCGCGGTGCGCGGTGGTGACGAAGGCGCGGTCGCCGGCCGCGCCCGCGAACACGACGTCGCGCGGCTCGTCGCCGACGAGCAGCGTGCGCACGACGCGCGGCGCCGCGCCGTCGAGCCGCACGATGCTGATGCTGTCGGAGAGGTGGTTCACCACCCAGAGCTCGTCGTTCGAGCGCGCGGCGACGGCGACGGGCTCCATGCCGACGGACACCGAGCCCGCGTGGACGAGCGCGCCGCCCGCGACGTCGAAGAGCTCGACCCGTCCGTCGGGCGTGTTCACGACGGCGAGCGTCGCTCCGTCGGGCGTCCGCGCGAGCGTGCGGACGGGGTCGCTCTCGAAGAGCTGGTAGTCGGATCGTGCGGGCGCGTCGGACGCGGAGATCGCGAGCGCCGCGACGACCGCGGCGCCGAGCGTGCAGAGCGTGGCGATGGGCTTCGCGCGCGGCATCGGGGCTCGCCATCACAGGTTCGTCGGCATCCACAGCATCCACACGGCGCTCGCCGCGAGGCACGCGAGCGCGACGAGGAAGGCGTAGCCGACGACCTCGCCGAAGCGCGTGCGCGTGACGGCGAGCAAGGGTAGCGCCCACATCGGTTGGATCAGGTTCGTCGTCGAGTCGCCGTAGGCGTAGGCGAGCAGCGTCGTCACCGTCGAGACGCCGATCTCGTTGCCGACGGGAATCAGATAGGGCGCCTCGATCAGGAACTTCGAGCCCGCCGACGGCACGACCAGATTGACCAGTCCGGAGTAGAGATAGACGAGCAGTGCATACGTGTCGCGCTCGGCGATGCGCACGAACTGCGCGGCGAGCCACGCGCCCGTGCCCGTCCCGACGAGCACGCCGAAGATGCCTCCGTAGAACGGGAACTGGAGCACGAGCCCGTAGGCGGGCTCGAGCCCGCGCAGGCAGCCGCGCACGAAGGCGAGCGGCCGCACGTGCAGCACGAGCGCGAGCGACAGGAAGACCGTGTTGTAGGCGTCGATCGTCCAGCTCGCGCCGAAGCCGCGCTCGGCGATGCGCGCGCCGAGCGGGTAGAGGAGGAGCAGCGCGGCGAGCGCGTTGAAGCCGGGGAACGCGTCGAGCCGCGCGGCGGGCGTCGCGGCGCGGGGCGCGCGCGGCGGCGGCTCGGGCAGGATCGCGTCGACCTGCTCGCGCGTGAGCGTGCGCGCGCCGCGGTCGGGGTGCAGCAGCACGACGGCGGCGAGCGCGACGAGCGACACGCCCGCGAGGTAGAGCGCGTTCCACGCGTTGCCGAGCGTCTCCGTCACCGGGTAGAGGCGGTCGACGACGGGGGCGCCGGTCGCGGGCTCGAGCAGCGGGTTGTGCGGCGTCGCGAGGATGAGCGGCGCGGTGCCCGAGAGGCCCCCGTGCCACACCGTGCCGAGCCCGAGATAGGCCGCGACGATCAGCACGCGCACGTCGACCTTCGGATTGCGCCGCGCGACGAAGGGCACGAGCAGCGCGCTCGCCACCGTGCACACGGCGCCGTTCACGAGCCCCGTCGCGATCGAGAACACGCCCGCGAGCGCGATCGCCTGGCGCGGCCGCTCGGGGTCCGGGAGCGCGGCGAGCGCGTCGAGCGCGCGGAAGGCCGGCCGCGACGTCGCGACGCCGGCCGCGGCGACGAACGCGATCGTGAACTGCATCGCGAGCGCGAGCAGCGACCACACGCCGTCGCCCCACGCGACGAGCGCCTCGTGCGGCGACGCGCCGCCCGCCGTCGTGGCGAGCGCGAGCACGAGCGCGGTGAGCGCGAGACACAGCACCCACGCGTCGGGCACCCAGCGCTCGGTCCAGTCGGAGAGGCGCGCACCCGCGCGGCGCAGCGAGGCGAGGACGGCCACGGCGTCAGTCGAGCGCATCGCCGAGCAGCGCGCGCAGCCGGCGGAACGGGAAGCTCTGGTCGAAGAGCGCGTCGGGCAGCTCCACGCCCTGCGCGCGCAGCCGCTTCATCACCTTGACCTGCACGGCGCCGCGCCAGAACGCGGAGAACACGGACCAGTAGTGCAGGTGCCGCACCGGCGCGCCGCCCGCCGCCTCGTAGAGCGCGACGAGCTCGGCCTCGGACGGCGTGCCCTCGCGCGCCGCGCCGCCCGCCTCGTCCTGCGCGCGCAGGTCGGAGAAGTGGAGCGACGCGAGGTCGGCCTCGGGCGCGCCGACGCCGCACATCTCCCAGTCGACGAGCGCGCGCACGGCGCTGCCGTCGGGCGCGAAGAGGACGTTGCCGAGCTTGGCGTCGCCCCACGCGAGCGCGAGGCGCGCGTCGCGCGGGCGCTCGCGCTCGAGCCACGCGAGCGCCGCGTCGAGCACGGGCTCGCGCTCGGAGGGGTCGCGCTTGATCCAGCCGTCGACATAACGACGCCAGTAGGCGAGCGCGGCGGTCGCCGCGTCCTCGCCTTGCCGCCCGCCCGGGAGCCGCGCGATGCCGAGCGCGCGCCAGTCGGCCGCGTGCACGGGCACGAGTGCCTCGATCGCCGCGCGCCACGCGCTGCGCCGCTCGTCGGGCGTCATCTGCACGTAGAGGCCTTCCGCCTGGTAGGACGGGCGGTCGAGCGGCGCCCAGCAGTCGATCGCGCGCATCACGAGGAAGGGCGTGCCGAGCACGGACGCGTCCTCCTCGAGCCAGAGCACGTCGGGCACGGGCGCGCGCGTGTGCGCGGCGAGCGCGCGCATCGCGTCGTGCTGGAGCCGCAGGTCGTACTCGGGGAAGGGGCCCTCCTCGCGCGGCGCGGCGCGCACGGCGAGCGCGAGCTCGCGCGCCTCGCCGCGCGCGTCGCGGAAGCGCGCCGTCGCGAGCGTGGTCTCGCTCGACATGCCGCCCGGCGGCTTGCGCACCGCGTCGACGTCGACCGGCCCGGCGGCCTCGACGCGCGGCGCGAGCCAGGCGGCGAGGGCGGTGCGGAAGGCGAGCGCGTCGTCCGGGGGGTCGGCCACGCGCGCATCATCGAGGCTCGCCGGCCGGAATTCCAGCGCCTTGCGCCCCGCGCGGCCGGCGTCGGGAGCCTTGCCCTCGCGGCGCGCGCCGCGTAGGAATCCGCACATGCTGACTCCGATGGACGACACGCTCTGGCACCAGCTCCCGACGACGTTCGATCACGTGGGCACGAGCGACCCGCGCTTCTTCGACCGCTACTGGTTCGTCGCGAACGACCCGCGCGGCGGCGGCACGCTGCAGCTCACGCTCGGCGTCTACCAGAACATGAACGTGATGGACGGCGGCTTCGTGTTCGCGCGCGACGGGCGGCAGCACAACGTGCGCGCGTCGCGCACGCTGCGCCCGCACTACGCGCCGTGCTGCGGGCCGATCGCCGTCGAGGTGCTCGAGCCGCTCGCGCGCTTCGCGCTGCGCGTCGACGACGCCGCGTCGGGCGTGCGCGCCGAGCTCGAGTGGCGCGCGGAGTTCGACGCGCAGGAGGAGGTGCCGCAGTTCGTGCGGCAGCGCGGCCGCGTCGTGCGCGACTCGCGGCGCTTCGACCAGATCGGCGCGTGCGCGGGCTGGGTCGAGGCCGGCGGCCGCCGCACGGAGGTCGACTCCTGGTGGGCCGCGCGCGACCACTCGTGGGGCGTGCGCGAGCGCGTCGGCATCGACGAGCCGCAGACGGGCCCGCCGCCCGCGGCCGCGCCGGACGCCGCATCCGCCGGGGGCACCCTCTTCGCGTTCCTGTTCTTCTCGACCACGGCGATCGGTGGCCACGTGCAGCTCTCGCACTTCGCGGGCGAGGGCGACTACCTGAGCGCCGAGGTCGAGCGCCGCGGCGGCGGCGCGCCCGTGCGCCTCGCGCGCGCCGCGCTGCGCGCCGAGCTCGTCGACGACCGCTCGCCGCGCCGCTTCCGCGCGGCGTGGTTCGACGCCGCACTCGACGACGGTCGCCCCGTCGAGATCGAGATGCGCGCGCTCGGGTCGGCGATCGACATGCAGGGGCTCGGCTACGGCGGCTACGACGACGGGCGCGGCCTCGGCGTCTGGCGCGGCGACGCGCACACCGAGCGCGACGTGTGGGACGTCTCGGACGCGTGCGAGGTCGTGCGCGACGGCGCGCGCGTGCGCCCCATCCACCGCATCCAGCCCGTGCGCGTCGCGGTGCGCGGCGGCGGCGTCGACGGCGAGGGAACGGGGAGCCTCACCTTCATCGCCGAGGGGCGGCTGCCGCAGCTCGGCCTCGGCTGAGCGGCGCGGCGTGCCGCGTGCCGCTCGGCCCGCGCGCGGCGGTCGAACGCGCGCCCCGCGGCGCGCGCGGCGGTCGAACGCGCGCCCCGCGGCGCGCGCGGCGGAGTAGGCTGCGCGCATGCCGACCGCCCACGCCCCGCGCGCGTCGCTCCCGGCACTCGGGGCCGCGCTCGCGATCGGCCTCCTCGTCGCACCGCTCGCCGCGCGCGCCGATGCGCGCGCGCCGCGCTCGCTCGTCGCGCCCGCGCTCGGCGCGCACCACGTCTGGGTGACCGACACGCTCTTCGGGCACGCGCAGGTCTTCGACGGCGACACGGGCGAGGCGGTCGCGACGATCGACACGGGCATGACGCTCTCGCCGAAGCCCCCGCACCACGCGCGTTCGCGGAGCGAGCTCTACTCGGTCGAGATCGCCTACGCGCGCTTCCGCCGCGGCGAGCGCACCGACTACGTCACCATCCACGACGACCGCACCTACGAGGTGAAGGGCGAGGTCGTGCTGCCGACGCGCACGTCCGAGAGCGCGACGTCGCTCGGCTACTCGGCGCTGCTCGACGACGAACGCTTCCTCGCCACGTTCAACCAGCTCCCCGTCGCGAGCGTGTCGATCACCGACATGGAGGCGCGCGCCTTCGTCGGCGCGATCCCGATCGCGGGGTGCGCGGGCATCTACCCGCTCGGCGCGCGTCGCTTCGCGTCGCTCTGCGCGGACGGCACGCTGCTCGAGGTCGCCCTCGACGACGCGGGGCGCGTGCAGCGCCGCGCGTCGACGCCGCGCTTCTTCGACGCCGTCGAGGACCCGGTGATGATGGCCGGCGGGCGCGCCGGCGCGCGCTGGGTGTTCGTGACGTTCGCCGGCGTCGTGCACGAGGTCGACTTCGCGGGCGACGCGCCCGCGCTCGCCAGCTGGTCGCTGCTCGACGACGCCGATCGCGCGCAGGGCTGGCGGCCGGGCGGCAAGCAGAACGTCGCGCTGCACGCGGCCTCGGGGCGCCTCTACGCGATCGTGCACCGCGGCGGGACGGGGTCGCACAAGGAGGCGGGGCCCGAGGTCTGGGCGTTCGACCTCGCGTCGCACGCGCGCGTCGCGCGCATCGCGATGCCGAACTTCGCGGCGGCCTTCCTCGCGACGACGCTGCAGGTCGAGCGCGGCGGCGTCGTCGGCTGGCTGCTCGACGCGCTGCTGCCCGGCGGCGGCGCGCACTCGATCGCCGTCACGCAGGACGACGCGCCGCTGCTCTTCGCGCGCAACGAGCAGCTCGGGGCCGTCGCCGTGCTCGACGCGCGCACCGGCGACTTCGTGCGCTGGATCGACGAGGTCGGGATCACGGGCAACCGGCTCGAGGTGGAGCGGTGAGCGCGCTCGCGGCGCTCGACGCCGTCGCCCGCGACCCGGCGACCGCGCTCGTCGCGCGGCTCGCCCTCGCGCTGCTCTTCGCGAGCGCGGCGCTGCACAAGGCGCGGGGCCCGCGCGCGTTCGCCGCGACGGTGCGCGACTACCGCGTCCTTCCCGCGGCGGCTGCGGCACCCGCCGCGCTCGCGATCGCCGCGCTCGAGGCGGCCGTGGCCGCCGGGCTGACGGCCGCCGCGGGGCTCGCGATCGCGGGAAGCGAGCCCGGCGGCGCGAGCGCGCCGTTCGCGCACGGGGGCGCGTCCGTTCCGCTCGCGCACGCGGGCACGTCCGTTCCGCTCGCGCACGCGGGCACCTCCATTCTGCTCGCGCACACAGGCGCGCTCGGGCTGCTCGGCGCGTACTCGGCCGCGATCGCCGCGAACCTCGCGCGCGGCCGGCGCGACGTCGACTGCGGCTGCCTCGGCCCGGGGCGGCGCCAGCCGATCGCGCCGTGGATGCTCGCGCGCAACGCCGCGCTCGCGCTCGCGGCCGCGTGGCCCTGGCTCGCGCCGTCGAGCGCACCGCGCGCGCTCGGCGCGCTCGACGCGGCGACCGTCGCGTTCGCGCTCGCCGCGCTCGCGCTCCTCTGGACGGGAGCCCACGCGGTCGCGGCCCTGCCCGCGGCCGCGCGCGCGCGCGACGCGCGAAGCGGCCGCGTCCCTCACACGGCGGAGGTCGCGCCATGACGCAGGCGCTGCTCGTCTCGAACGCGCTCCTGTGGGTCGTCGTGCTCGCGCTCGCGGCGCTCGTCGTCGCGCTCGTGCGCCAGATCGGCGTGCTGCACGAGCGCCTCGCACCCGTCGGCGCACTCGCGCGCGCGAGCGCGCTCGAGGTCGGGCAGCCGGCGCCGCGCCTCGCGCTCGCGGATCTCGACGCGGGCGCGCAGGCCGCCGCCGCCGGCCTGCGCGGCGAGCCGGTGCGCATCGGATTCCCCGGCGAGCCGGGGCCGACGCTCGTCTTCTTCCTCTCGCCCGCGTGCCCGGTGTGCAAGGAGCTCCTGCCGACGCTGCGCCGCGTGGTCGGCGACGAGTCGCGCGCGGGCGGCGCGCCCGTGCGGCTCGTGCTCGCGAGCGACGGCGACCCGGCCGAGCACCGCGCGTTCCGCCGCGCGCACGCGCTCGGCGAGGTGCCGTACGTGCTGTCGACCGAGCTCGGGATGCGCTTCGGCGCGGGGCAGCTCCCGACCGCGGTGCTGCTCGACGCGGACGGCGTCGTGCGCGCGCGCGGCCTCGTGAACACGCGCGAGCACCTCGAGAGCCTGTTCGAGGCGGCGGCGCTCGGCGTCGCGTCGCTGCAGGAGCACGTCGCGCGGCGCGCGCGCCCGCTCGCCGTGGTCGACGGCGGAGCGCGCTCGTGAGCGCGGGGCGCGGCGGCGTCGACGAGGCGGTCGAGCGCATGGCGCGCGCGCTCGCGCGCGCGACCGGACGGCGGCACTTCCTCGCGCGCGCGGGCCGCGCGCTGCTCGCCGGGGTCGGCGTCGCGAGCCTCCCACTGCTGCCGGTCGCGCGCGGCGCGCGCGCCGAGGCGCGAGACGGAGCGCCGACCGCGCCGGACGCGCCGCCGCCCGACACCGCGATCGACGGGCCCGAGGGCGACCCGAAGCGCTGCGAGTACTGGCGGCACTGCGCGATCGACGGCTTCGCGTGCTCGTGCTGCGGCGGGAGCGCCGACGCGTGCCCGCCCGGGAGCGAGATGAGTCCGGTCACGTGGATCGGCACGTGCCGCAACCCGGCCGACGGCCAGCACTACGTGATCTCGTACAACGACTGCTGCGGGAAGGGCTTCTGCGGGCGCTGCATGTGCAACCGCAACGAGGGCGACCGGCCCGACTACCACTGGGTGCGCGCGAACGACATCAACTGGTGCGCGGGCGCGGAGTCGCAGGCCTATCACTGCTCGGTGGCGATCGTCGTGAAGCGCGCCGACGGCCCGCAGCCCGAGCGATGACGCGCGCGCGCGGCCGGCGCGCGCGCAGTGCGGCGCGGCGCGCCCCGCACGCCGCCGCGGCGCTCGCCGCCTCGGTGGTCGCGCTCGCCCTCGCTCCGGCGCCCGCGCGCGCCGACCTCGAGGACGACTACCTGCTGCAGTGCGCGGGCTGCCACGGCGCGGACGGCGCGGGCGTGCCCGGCAAGGTGCCGTCGCTGCGCGGGCTCGGCGCGCTGCTCGAGCGGCCGGGCGGCCGCGAGTATCTCGTGCGCGTGCCGGGCGTGGCCCAGGCCGCGCTTCCCGACGAGCGGCTCGCGGCGCTGCTCGGCTTCGTGCTCGAGCGCTTCGCGGGCGCGCGGCCCGCGCCCCCGTACGGCGCCGACGAGGTCGGTCGGCTGCGCGCGCTCCCGCTGCGCGACCCCGAGCGCGCGCGCGCGGAGATCGTGGCCCGGCCGTGAGGCGGAGGTAGTCTCCGGCGCGCTCACCGCGTCGGTCGCGCACGGCGCACCGCGCACGCACACGAGGGAGTCCACGCCATGGCGATCGAAGAGGGGAAGAAGGCGCCGGCCTTCAAGCTCACCGACCAGGACGGCAACGTGCACAAGCTCTCGGACTACGCCGGGAGCGACGTCGTCCTCTACTTCTACCCGCGCGACGACACGCCGGGCTGCACGAAGGAGGCCTGCGGCTTCCGCGACCTCTACAAGAAGCTCGAGAAGCGCGGCGTCGCGGTGCTCGGCGTCTCGCCCGACGGCGCGGCCGCGCACACGAAGTTCATCGAGAAGTACCGCCTGCCGTTCACGCTGCTCTCCGACCCGGACAAGGCCGTGATGACGAAGTACGGCGCGTTCGGCGAGAAGATGATGTACGGCAAGAAGACGATGGGCGTCATCCGCAGCACGGTGTGGATCGGGCCCGACGGCAAGGTCGTGAAGCACTGGGCCCGCGTGCCGAAGGCCGACCAGCACCCGGCGAAGGTGCTCGAGGCGATCGAGGCGCGAGGCTAGGCGCGCGGCCCCGCCGCCGCGCGCTCGCTAGTCGGCGGGGACGGGCGGCGGGCTCGCGATCATCGCCACGACCGCGTCGCGCACGGCGCCGCGCGTCGCGACGGCGAGCGCGCTGCGCTTCACGCCGGGGAGCTCGACCGCGACGCCCCACGCGTTCTTGCGCCACGAGGCCGTTCCCTCGCCGCGGTAGGAGCGCACGAGCGCGCCGTCCCAGTACACCCGCAGCTCGACCTCGGCGGCCTGGTCGCCGAGGAACGGGAGGCCCGGCACGAGCGACAGCAGCGTGATCCCGTCGAGCGCGTTCCAGAGCATCTTGCCGAAGCCGGTCGTCGCGCGGCCCGCGACGCGCCGGCCCTGGATGTGGAGCCGCGCGTTCGGGACGAAGCGGCGCACGACGCCCTGGTCCTCGAGCGCGAAGCGGAGCTCTTCCTGGATCGAGGCGTCGTCGTAGCGCTCCATGTGCGTCGTGGTGGCGACGTCCGTCGTGTTGATCGTGTGCGTCGTGCCGGGCGTCGTGCTCGTGCCGGGCGTGTAGAGGGACCCGACGCCCGAGCTCACGCTCGTGCTGTAGCCCGCGGCGCGGAAGTCCTCGAAGACGAGGCCCGTCAGCGTCACGTCGCCGAGCAGCGGCCGCACGAGTCGCGGGATCTCGGGCGCGGGCCCGGGCGTCACGGTGCCGCAGGCGATCGACGTCGCCGCGAGCGCCGCGAGCGCGGCGATCCGGAGCGGGAGGGCGAGCCGCGAGAACGGAGTCGGGTGTGCGTGCGTCATGGGCGGCAGCATCGACTGCCGCCGCCCGCTCCGTCAGCGGCCGGCTGCCCTAGTCCGTTCGGCCGGGAGCCCGCTGCGCGTCGCCGCGCCGCCGGCCGCGCGCCGCGAGCCACGCGAGCCCCGAGGCGATGAGCACGCCCGCTCCGGGCTCGGGCACGGCCGCGGTCTGCGCGTTCGCGAGCACCTCCGTCAGGAACGCGAACGTCGCGGTGTCGAAGTCGCCGTTCGTGTTGTCGAGCTCGAACTGCAGCTGGCCGGTCTCGACGTTGCCGAGGTTCGCCGTCGTGCCCGAGGCCGTGCCGAAGGCGAGGTCGACGTAGCTCGAGTACACGATCGTCCCGCCGTTCAGGTCGAGCGTCGCGTCGATGAAGCCGACCGCCTGGCCGGGATCCGGCTCGGCGAGGTCCATGCTCCACGTGAGCGTGTAGTTGAAGACGTACGTCACGAGGTCGGACACGTAGTTCACGAACTCGAGCGTCGTCTCCTCGGTGTAGGCGCCCGTGAACTGCGAGCCCGCGCCCGACGCCGAGGCGTCGGCGGTGAGCTGGATCTCGAACGTCTCGCCGAACGGGAACGTGCCGTTGTACTGGTCGAACGGGACGCCGCCCGCGAGCGCCGAGCCCGACGACGAGCGCGCGCCCGTTCCCTGCTCGAACAGCCCCTCGGTGCCGAAGCTGTCGAGGAAGCTGAAGTCGTAGTCGGAGCCCTCGACGAGCCCGAAGCCCGACGTCGTGTAGTAGGCGCCCGAGAACTCGATCTCGAGCGTCGCGACGACGCTCGACGAGTTGAGGGCGCGCGCTTCGCGCGGGGCGGCGAAGCCGGCCGCGAACGCCAGGAGCCCGAGGGCAAGCGGGAGCGAGAGCGGGAGCGCGCGGCGCCGGCGGGCGGTGCGGCTGCGGGGAGCGTCGAGCGAAGGGCACACGGAAGGCATCCGATCCTCCAAGGGACCCCTTCCGCGGCGCAACGCATGAGCAAATCCGGTGCCAGATGGGTACCCAGGATGAGGGGGCGCTCAGCGCCGCGAGAGCTCTCGGGGCTCCGCGAGCGCGCTCTTCATGGGATCATCACTCCCCACATTGGGTAGAACCCTTCCTTCGCGGTGAGGGAGGAGCGGTGAGCGTGGAGCGACCGCCGCACGAGCGGCGGTGGGCGGAGGGCGGCACATGGCACGGGCGAGCGCGGGGCGATCGGTCGCGGGGGCGGCGATCGCGATGCTAGGCGGGGCCGCCTGCGCGGAGCACATCGGTCGCGGCGAGCTGCTGGCGCGCATCGACGCCGGGACGGCGCCCGCGATCGTCGACGTCCGCTCGGCGGGCGAGTACGCGGAGTCGCACGTCCCCGGCGCCGTGCACGTCCCGTTCTACGCGCTGCTCGCCGACGCGGATCGCGTGCCCGAGGGCGCGTCGCCGGGCGAGCCCGTCGTCGTGTACTGCGAGCACGGGCCCCGGGCCGGGATCGCTCGCGCCCAGCTGTGGCTCGCGCTCGACCGTCCCGTGCTCTTCCTCGACGGGCACATGACGGCCTGGAAGCAGGACGGGCTGCGCGTCGAGCGCGGCGCCGAGGAGTGAGCGCCGCGCGCGCCGCGGCCCCGCGCGATGCGAGCCGTGCTAGTCGGCGAGGTCGCGCACGTGCGGCCAGACCTCGCGCTCGAACAGGCGCAGCCCCTTCCACGCGAACGCAGGGTCGAGGCCGCCGAGGAGCGGCGTCAGGATGAACGTGCGTTCGCGGCCGAGCCCGCGGACGAGCGCGACGGCCTCGTCGGGTGTCACGACCTGGTAGGCGCCGCTCGCGCGCAGGTCCGCCGGGTCGACGCCGTCGGCGAACGGGCCGGCCGCGCGCCCGTAGGCCTCCGTCGTCCACTCGGCGTACGAACGCACGCAGTGCGCGGCGTGGCGCGCGACGCGCTCCCAGTCGCGCTCGCGCTCGGCCGCGGTCGTCACGTGCACGTAGATCGGGCCGAGCTTCTTGAACGCGGGGCCCGGGTCGGGCTTGCCGAGCTTCAGGCACTCCTCGCGATAGGTGCGCCAGTTCTCGCCCGCCGGCGGGTAGTAGCCGTCGGCGATGCGCGCCGCGCGGCGCGCGACGGCCTTGTGCGTGCCGCCGAGCAGGAGGCGCGGCGGCGGGTCGGGCACCGGCGTGACGGTGACCGTCGCGCCCTCGTGCTCGAACGGCTGGCCCGTCCACGCCTTGCGCAGCACCTCGAAGGCGCGCACGTAGAGCTCCTTCCGGTCCTCGCGGCGCTTGCCGAACATCGCGAACTCCGCCGGTCGGTAGCCGGCGCCGATCACGACCTCGAGCCGCCCGCCCGCGACGAGCTGCAGCACGGCGAGATCCTCGGCGAGCTTGATGGGCTCGTAGAGCGGCGCGAGCAGCACGTTCGGTCGCAGCAGGATGCGCCTCGTGCGCGCGGCGAGCGCGGCCGCCATCGGGATCGGCGAGGGCAGGTAGCCGTCGGGCGACGCGTGGTGCTCGCCGAGGCCGATGCAGTGGAAGCCCACGTCGTCGGCCCAGGCGCCGATGTCGAGGGCCGCGGCGTAGAGCTCGCGCGCGGGCGCGCCGAACGCGGGCGCGCGCATGTCGAAGCTGACGACGAACTCCACCCCGGCTCCTCCCCGCGCGCGCCCGTCGGTCTGCCGACGTGCTCGCGTCGCGCGGCCGCGCAGTGGGCCACGTCCGCGCGGCGCCGTCAACGCGCGGCTCGCGGGCGGCGGCGCGGCGGCTTCCGCGCACCGGCCCCGCGTGGCATGCTGCGCCCGTGAAGCTCCTCATCTGCGACGACCACGCGGTCTTCCGCGCCGGGCTCCGGACGATCGCGGTCGAGCTCGCGGCCGATGTCGAGCTGCTCGAGGCGGAGGACGGCGAGGCGGCGATCGCGCTCGCGGACGCGCACCCCGACCTCGACCTCGCGCTGCTCGACCTGCGCATGCCCGGCGTCAACGGGCACGCCGGCGTGCGGCGGTTCCGCAAGGCGCACCCGTCGCTGCCCGTCGTCGTGGTGTCGGCCGACGAGGACGCGGAGACCGTGCGCGCCTCGCTCGACGCGGGCGCGGCCGGTCACATCCCGAAGAGCTCGACCGGCGACCAGATGCTCGCCGCGCTGCGCCTCGTGCTCGCCGGCGGCACGTTCGTCCCGCGCTCGGCGCTGCTCGCGAGCACCGACGCCTCGCGCCGGCGCTCGCGCGCCGACGGCCTCACGGTGCGACAGCGCGAGGTGCTGAGCCTCGTCGCGCGCGGGCTCACGAACAAGGAGATCTGCGGCGTGCTCGGCCTCGCCGAGGGAACCGTGAAGAGCCACCTCGCGGCGATCTTCGAGGCGCTCGAGGTCACGAACCGGACGGAGGCCGCGGTCGCCGCGCGCGAGCTCGACCTGCGCGCGCCGGGCGAGGACTAGCGAGGCGCCGCGGCGCTCGCGCGCGGCACGGGGCCCCCGCGCGACGCCTCCGCGCTCGTGCGCGAGCCCGCCAGGAAGAGCGCGAGGCTCACGACGATCCAGACGAGCAGGAAGACGGCGATGCGCGCGCTGCGCGACATGGAGGATTCCTCTGCGGGTCCCGAGCCGTCGGGACGCCGGGAGTCTCGGGTGGCGCGAGCCGCGCGGGTATCGAGCGCGTGGGCTAGGCCGACCGGCTCCGGGCGGGTCGGCGGAACGGACTAGGCCGGATGGACGTCGTCGCGCGCGCGCGCGCCTGCGAGACTCCGCGCCGGGCGCCCGCGCGCGCCGTCTCGGAGGGCGTGTGACGCGACTCGGCTGGGTCGATCGACTGCTGCTCGCCGTGCTCCTGCCGGCATTCGCGATCGCCCTCTTCCTGCACGTCCGCGAGGGCGCGCGCACCGGCGGCCAGCAGGTGCCCGTGTTCGCCGTGTGGACCGGCTCCGACAGCTATCCCGTCGTCGGCGGCCTGCGCCACGAGGTCGGGAGCGACACGGGCGAGTTCCGCGTCGGCGACCGCGTCCTGCGCGTCGGCCGCGTCGACATGCGCGGCGCGTGGTACTTCGTCGTCGAGGCGCACGCGTACGAGGAGGCGGGGGACGCCGGCGTCGTCCCCGTCGAGATCGAGCGCGACGGCGAGCGCCGCACCGTCGAGCTGCGCCTCGTTCCCGACCCGCTCCCGTTCCACCGCGTGCCGTTCCTCGTCGGCGCCGTCGTCGTCGGCGTCGCCGTGCTCCTGCGCTCGCGCGATCGCCGGACGGCGCGGCTCATCTACGCGGCGTTCGTCTCGTTCGCGCTCTTCGAGACGCCCTTCTACGGCAGCTCGATCGTCCAGACCTACGCCTACACGCTCCTCTTCCACCTCGGCGGGCCGGTCGCGATCGCGACCTTCATCGCGGCCGTCACGCGCATCCCCGCCGAGATGCCCGAGAGCGAGCGCGTGTCGATGCGGTGGGCGTGGATCGGCTCGCTCTTCTGGATCGTGCGGATCCCGTACTTCGTCGGTGCACCGTTCCCCGTCGAGTGGACGCCGACGATCGTGCGCCTGAGCGACGCGTTCATGCTCTCGACCGGCGTCACGATCCTGATCCAGAACGCGCGCGCCGCCGAGCCGGCGGGGCGACAGCGCATGAAGTGGCTCCTGTGGGGCGCGATCGCGGGCGTGCTGCCGATGGCGCTCGTGCTCGGCCTGCAGTCGCTCTCGCCGACGCCCGAGCTCTACCAGCAGGCCTTCCGGTGGTCGGCGGTGGGCGCGGTCTTCCTGCCGATCGGGCTCCTGATGTCGGTGACGCGCGACAGCCTCTTCGACATCGACCGCCTGCTGTCCTCGACCGCGACCTACGCCGTCGTCGTCGGCGCTGCGGCGGTGATCGGCCTGGGCGCCGCGGCGCCGCTCGCGCGCGGGCTCGCGGCGGCGACCGGGCTGCGGCCGGACGTCGCGAGCGTGCTGACGATCGCGGCGCTCGTCGCCGCCGCGATCCCCGTCGCGATGCGGGTGCGCCCGCGCGTCGAGGAGCGCCTGTTCCCCGAGCGCGCCGCGCTCGTGCGCGGACTGCAGCAGCTGCTTCGCGACCTCTCGGACTGCGCGAGCCGCGACGAGCTGTTCGACCTCGTCGAGGCGCGGCTGCGACTCTTCCTGCGACCCGCCGCGTCGGCGCTGCTCGTCGCGCGGCGCGACGGGCTCGCGGCGCGCGACGACGACGCGCCGCGGCTCGGCGCGCGCAGCGCGCTCGCGCAGGTGCTCGAGAGCGATCCGACGCCGCGCACGGGCCGCGAGCTGCGCCGCCTCGCGCAGGCGCTCCCGGCCGCGGAGCGCGCCGTGCTCGAGGAGATCGGCGCCGAGCTGCTGCTGCCGCTGCGCGACGGCCGCAAGCTGGCGGCGTGCTTCGCGCTCGGTCGCAAGCGATCGGGCGACCCGTTCCTCGCCGCGGAGACGACCCTGCTCGCGGCGCTCGCCGAGAAGGCGTCGGGCGAGCTCGCGCGCCTGCGATCGGTCGAGGTCGCGGAGAGCGAGCGCGAGCGCGCCGAGGAGGCGCGCGTGCTGATGGAGCGCGCCGACGAATCGAATCGCTCGAAGTCGCGCTTCCTCGCCGCCGCGAGCCACGACCTGCGCCAGCCGCTCCACGCGCTCGGGCTGTTCGTCGAGCGCCTCGTGCAGCGCCATCCCGACGACGCGCTCGTCGCGCAGATCGAGTCGTCGGTCGGCGCGCTCTCGACGCAGCTCGACGCGCTGCTCGACCTGTCGCGCCTCGACGCGGGTGGCGTCGTGCCGCGTCCGTGCGAGTTCGCCGTCGGGCCCGAGCTCGCGCGCGTCGCGGCCGAGCACGCCGAGGCGGCGCGCGCGAAGGGGCTCGCGCTGCGCTTCGACCCGGTCGACGCGCACGTGCGCAGCGACCCCGCGCTGCTCGCGCGCGTCCTGCACAACCTGCTGTCGAACGCGATCCGCCACACGCAGCGCGGCGAGGTGTACCTGCGCGCCATCGAGCGCGGCGACGACCTCGCGATCGAGGTGATCGACACCGGGCCGGGCATCCCGGCCGACCAGCAGCGGCACGTGTTCGGCGAGTTCGTGCAGCTCGAGGGCGCGTCGCGCGAGGGGCTCGGGCTCGGGCTGTCGATCGTCGATCGCACGGTGCGGCTGCTCGGGCACCGGCTCGAGCTCGAGTCGGTGCCGGGCGAGGGCTCGGTCTTCCGCGTCCTCGTCCCGCGCGCCGCGGCGGGCGTCGTCGCGACACCGCCTCCCGCGGCGGCCGCGTCGGCGCTCGCGGGGCGCGCGGTGTGGCTCGTCGAGGACGAGGCGAGCGTGCGCGACGCGATGTCGGGCCTGCTCGAGTCGTGGGGCTGCGAGGTCGTCGCCGCGGGCTCGTTCGAGGAGGCCGAGCGCCTGCTCGGCGGCGACCGCGTGCCGCCGCAGCTGGTGATCGCCGACTACGCCCTCGGCGGCGAGCGCACGGGCCTCGACGTGATCCGGCTCGTGCGCGCGCAGGCCGGCTCCGACCTGCCCGCCGTGATCGTGAGCGGCGAGGCCGCGCAGCGCTCGCGCGACGCGATCCGCGAGAGCGGCGTCCCGTTCCTCCCGAAGCCCGTCCCTCCGGCGCGCCTGCGCGCGCTCCTCGGCGAGCTGCTGCGCGACGACGCCTAGGCCGGGCGGCGCGCTCGCCCCCGCGCTCGAGCGCGTACGCGTAGAATGAGCCCGCCCGCGCGGGCGCGACCCGGCGCGGCGAGGAGGGCTCGATGTTCACGCTGCGGTTCGACATGCGCTGCCCCGACTGGGGCGCGGCCTCGCCGGCCGACCTCTACGCCGCCGCCGTGCAGATGGCTCGTTATGCGGAGGAGCACGGCGCCGTCTCGCTGATGGTGAGCGAGCACCACCACGCGCGGGACGGCTACCTGCCTGCGCCGCTCGTCCTCGCGTCCGCGCTCGCGGCGGCGACCGAGCGCATCCCGATCGCCGTCGGCGCGCTGCTCCTGCCGCTGCACGATCCCGTGCGCGTCGCCGAGGACATGGTGATCCTCGACCACCTCTCGCGCGGCCGCGTCTCCTATATCCTCGCCGTCGGCTACCGGCCCGAGGAGTACGCGATGTTCGGCCGCGACTTCCGCGGCCGCGGGCGGCGCATGGAGGCGAGCCTCGAAGCGCTCCGGGCCGCGTTCACGGGCGAGCCGTTCGAGTACGAGGGGCGCTCCGCGTGGGTGCGCCCGGCGCCGTTCACGCCCGGCGGTCCGACGCTCTTCATGGGCGGCCGCAGCCCGGTGGTCGTGAAGCGCGCCGCCCGCTTCGGGCTCGGCGTGCTCACCGAGGGCGGGACGGGCCTCGAATCCCTCTACCGCGAGGAGTGCGCGCGCCACGGGACGCAGCCCGGGATGTTCGTCGACACGCCGAAGGGCAGCGTGAGCTCGGCCTTCGTGGCCGAGGACCCCGACGAGGCGTGGGACCACTACGGCCCCTACCTGCTCCACGACGCGCAGATGTACGCGGAGTGGATGGGCGACTCGCACGCCTCGGTCACGAAGTCGGTCGCCCGCGACATCGCGGAGCTCCGGTCCGAAGGGGGGAGCTACCGGATCTTCTCCGTCGACGAGGCCGTCGCGCACGTGCGTGCGAACGGGATGATCGCGCTGCAGCCGCTGTGCGGCGGGCTCCCGCCCGAGCTCGCGTGGAAGAGCCTGCGCCTCGTCGCCGAGAAGGTCGTGCCCGCGGTGCGGGGCTAGGGCGCTCGCCTAACGATCGGTCGCGATCCGCGCCACCGTCCTCCCGAGCACGCGCCGCGCCTCGAAGTCGCGCAGCGCGTCGGGGATCGCGTCGAACCCGACCGCGCGCCCGACGCGCGGCCGGTAGCGCCCCTCGCGCACGAGGCGCAGCAGGTCGTCGTGCGCGTGCTGCTCGATGGCGGGCAGCTCCTCGCCGTAGCCCGAGCCCATGCAGCAGCCGACGAGCGTCCAGTTCTGCAGGTAGAACTCGTTCGGGTGCACGGGCACGAGGCCGCCCGCGTGGCCGGCCATCACGTGGCGGCCCTCGACGCGCAGGAGCGTGCGCGCGCGCCGACCCGCCTCGCCCTGCACGAAGTCGATGATGGCGTCGACGGCATTCGGCCCGACCGCGCGCGCGACGGCCGCGACGAAGTCGCCCTCGCGGTGGTCGACGACCACGTCGGCGCCGAGCTCGCGGCAGAAGGCCACCTTGTCGGCGCCGCCCGCGACGGCGACGACGCGCGCGCCCGCTGCCGCGCACAGCTGCACGGCCGACGAAGGAACGCCGCCCGCCGCACCGAGCACGAGCACCGTCTCGCCTTCGCGCACGGCGCCGCGGCGATGGACGGCCTGATAGGCGGTGTGCGACGGGATGAGGAACGCCGCCGCCTCCTCGTCGCTCATGCCGGGCGGCGCCTCGAACACCGTCGGCGCCGTCGCCACGCACACCTCGGCGAAGCTCCCGAACGGCTGCGGCGTGAACGCGACGACGCGCCGGCCGGCGAGGTGCGCGAGCGAGGGCGTCGCGTACTCGACGGTGCCGACCGCCTCCTGGCCCGAGACGTAGGGGCGCGGGATGGGGATCGGATACTCGCCCGTCGCCATCGTGACGTCGGGCCAGGCGAGCGCGGCGGCGTGCACGCGCACGATCGCGAAGTCGCGGCACGCGGGCTCGCCCTCGCCGCGCTCGTGGAGGCCGTCGAGGCCGAGCGCATAGCGTTCGACCGCCTCGGGCGTCGGCTCCGGGAGCTCGGCGCGCTCGAACACGTCCCACGGCGCACCCCGGCCCCGCACCACCCAGGCTCGCATCGCGTCTCCTCCTCGTTCGCGCGTCGGGCCATTGTGCCCGCGCGCGGGCGCGCGGCGCTACGGTCCTCGCCGCCGCGCGCGCAGCGCCGCCCTTCGAGCGAGGCCCCCCATGACGTCCTTCGCGATCCGCAACGCCGCACTGCTCGACCTCGCCGCGGGCGAGCGCCGCCCGGGCGCCTCGGTGCGCGTCGAGGGCGGGCGCATCGTCGAGGTCGCCGAGCACGGCGCCGCGCTCGCCGTCGCCGCGGACGTTCCCGTCTACGACGCCGCGGGGCGCACGCTCCTGCCCGGCCTGATCGACGCGCACGTCCACGCCGCGATCACGACGATGGACCTCGCGGCGATGGCGCGCCGTCCCTTCACGCGCGTCGGCATCGAGGCGAAGGCGATCCTCGAGGGCATGCTGCGCCGCGGCTTCACGACCGTGCGCGACGCGGGCGGCCTCGACGCGGGCATCGCGCAGGCGCTCGAGGCGGGCTCGATCCGCGGCCCGCGCGTGTTCCGCTCGGGCCGGGTCCTCAGCCAGACGGGCGGCCACGGCGACACGCACGCGCCGTCGCAGTTCCCCGCGATCTGCGCCTGTCAGATCCGCACGTCGGGCTTCTCGCACGTCGCCGACGGCGAGGACGCCGTGCGGCGCGCGGCGCGCGAGGAGCTGAAGGGCGGCGCGCACCAGATCAAGGTGATGGCGGGCGGCGGCGTCGCGACGCCGTCCGATCCGATCGACATGGTGCAGTACACCGAGCGCGAGATCCGCGCGGCGGTCGAGGAGGCGCAGGCGCGGCGCACCTACGCGTTCGCGCACGCCTACATCCCGGAGGCGATCGAGCGCGCGGTGCGCGCGGGCGTGCGCTCGATCGAGCACGGCAACCTGATCGACGCCGGCGCGGCGCGCGCGATGGCCGAGCGCGGCTGCTTCCTCGTGCCGACGCTCGTCACGTACGACCAGATCCACGAGCTCGGTCGCTCGCTGCGCTTCCCGGAGGCGAGCCTGCGCAAGCTCGGCGACGTGATGGGCGCCGGGCTCGCGTCGATCGACATCGCGCGGGGCGAGGGCGTCGCACTCGGGTTCGGCACCGACCTGCTCGGCGAGACGCACCCCGCGCAGTCGAAGGAGCTGCTGCTGCGCGCGCGCGTCGAGCCGGCCCTCGACGTGCTGCGCTCGGCGACGCTCGTGAACGCGGAGCTGCTCGGCCGCGCGGGCGAGCTCGGCGTCGTCGCGCCCGGCGCGTGCGCCGACCTGCTGCTCGTCGACGGCGACCCGCTCGCCGACCTCGCGGTGCTCGCGGGGCAGGGCGAGCGGCTCGCGCTCGTCGCGCGCGCGGGCGAGATCGTCGTCGATCGCATCGGCGCGTGACGCGCGCTCGTCGCGCGCGTGTCTCCGCGTCGCCGGGAGTCGCGCGCTCAGCCCCCGACCGGCACCGTGCGGAGGCCCGGCAGGTCGACGCCGAAGGTCATCGTCCACAGCGGCGTGCCCCACGTGAAGGCGAGCGCGCACGCGGCGGCGAGCGCGACGAGCGCGCCGCCGACGGCCGCCGTCCGCCAGCGCGGGCCGCGCATCCAGTCGACGAGCACCTCGCTCGACCACGCCGCGAACGGGAGCGCGAGCCCGAGCAGGTAGCTGCCCTTCACGGTCACGTACCACGGGTTGCGCCACGTGAAGAGCACGTAGCCCGCGAGCGTGAGCGCGACGAGCGCGAGCATCGGCGCGTCGGCCGTGCCCGCGGCACGGAGCGCGCGGCGCGCGGCGCGCGTCGCGCCGACGGCGAAGGCGGCCGTCGGGAGCAGCGCGAGCAGCGTGATCGCGAGCCCCGCGCGCGCGACGTTCGGGTGGCTGCGCGGGACGAAGTGGCGCTGGCCGTCGAACCAGAGCGTCGCGTACGTGCCGCCCCAGACGGAGTGCAGGAGCTCCGGCGCGTCGACGCGCGGGTTCGCGAACGTCGCGAGCGGGAAGCGCAGGTAGTCGCCGACGCCGCGCTCGCCGGGCGGGAGGTCGAGCATCGCGGCGTGCGCGGGCAGCGCGTGCGGGTAGAGGTAGCCGTGCAGCGCGAGGCTGCGCGCGTAGAACCAGCCGCCGACGGCGAGCGCGACACCGGCGACGACGGCGGCGCGCACGAGCGATGCGCGCAGCGCGCGCCGCCGCACGCCGTCGACGACGAGCGCGGCGACGACGGCGACGACGACGAGGCATCCCGTGAGCTTGGTGAGGAACGCGAGCCCGCCGAGCGCGCCGATCGCCGCGGCGCGCGCAATGCCGATCGGCGCGCCGTGCCCGTCGCGGGCGCGCGCGCCCGCGTCGGCGCGCGCGGCGGGCGCGACGGCGAGGAGGAGCGCGATCGTTCCGAGGCTCGCGACCGTGATCTCCTCGTTCAGCATCGCGCTCAGCTCGAGATGCGCGGGGAGGAACAGCAGGAGGCCCGCCGCGACCGCCGTGCGCAGCCCGCGCCGCGCCGCGTCGGGCTCCGAACGCGCGACGTGGCGCGCGACGAGCGCGATGGCGACGAGCCCGAGCGCGCTGCTCGCCAGCCGGATCGCCCAGACGCTGCGCGCGGGGCCGGGGCCGAAGACGCGCGCGAGCACCGCGCCCGCGTAGAAGAAGAACGGCGGACGCGCGGCCGACCAGTGCGCCTGCGGGTCGGGCAGCGACCAGTCCGTCGTCAGCTGGCGGACGTACTCCCAGTTGAAGGGGCCGTCGAAGCCGTTGTTGACCCAGTAGCCGAGCGCGTTGTGGACGCGGATGGCGGCGCCCGCGGCGAACAGGAGGGCGATCGCGATGCGCGTGCGATGGCGAGCGAGGAAGGGGACGATCGCCGCCACGTCGCTCCTCCGCGCGCGGCGCGCCCGCCGCGGCCGGCGCGCTCCTCGCGACGGCGCGCGCAGCATAGTCGCGCGCGGCCGCGGTCGCCGGAGCGCGCTCGACCGCGCACGCGCGATCCGGTATCCACGCCGCGCATGAGCGCCCCGGGTGCCGACGAAGCGCGAGCGGCGCTCGCGCGTGACGAGCGGCGGGACGTGGCGCTGCTCGCGGCGGCGTCGCTCCTGATCTCGGCCGCGATCGCGTGGCGCGGCGTCGGCGGCACGCCGCCGTCGACGCTCGGCGCCTTCTTCGACGGCCACCTCTACATCGACATCGCGCGGTCCTTCCCGCTCCCGTACGCGCCCGAGGGCCGCGACTACCTGGGGCACGCGCCGCTGTATCCCGCGCTGCTCGCGCTCGCGCGCGCGCTCACGCTCCACGCGCTCGACTGGGGCGCGCTCGCGGTCGTCGCGAGCTGGGTCGCGTCGGCGGCGTGCGTGCCCGCCTTCCACGCGCTCGCCCGCGAGGTCGACGTGCCCGCGACGCCCGCGACCGCGGTGTTCGCGTTCGCGAACCCGGCGTGGCTGCTCCTCTCGGCCGCGCCGCACGCCGAGCCGGTCGCGATGCTCGCCGCGCTGCTGTGCCTGCGCGCGTGCGCGCGGGGCGCGTCGCTCGCTTCCGGCGGGTGGCTCGCGCTCGCCTTCCTCGCGCGCTACCCGGCCATCCTGCTCGGCGCCGCGCTCGCGTTCGATGCGCTCGTCGTGCGCCGCCGCCGCGACGCGCGCACGCTCGCCGGGCTCGCGCTGCCGCTCGCCGCGTTCGCCGCCTACCACTTCTATCTCGCGTGGCGCGTGCCGGGCTTCCGCGGGCTGTGGGACGCCCACCAGGTGCAGTGGGATGCGAAGCTCACGCTTCCGTTCGCGGAGATGGCGGCGTACTGGAGCTACGGGAATCGCGCGAGCATCCAGTTCCCCATCATCTATGCGAGCGCCGCGTTCTACGCGCTCGCGACGCTCGTCGGGCTGCGGCCCGGCGAGTGGAGGCGCGCCTTCCTCGCGGTCGCTAGCGGCGTCGTCGCGGGCTTCCACGTCTCGCTCTCGGGCGAGCCGGGCGTGGACAGCTTCACGCGGCTCGCGATCCTCGCGTGGCCGCCGTCGCTGCTCGTCGCGTTCCGCGCCGCGCGCGCCGCGGGCGCGCCCGCGTGGCCCTCGCTCTCGCGCGGGTCGCGCGCGGCGCTCGCCGTCGGGCTCGCCGGCGTCTGCGCGTGGGGCGCGTGGGTCGCGTCGCGGCAGATCCGCGTGGCGATCTGGATGCAGGGTCAGCGCGACTGGATGCGCCCCAAGCTCGAGTCGCTCGACGCCGACGCGCCGCAGTGGACGGACTTCGCCGAGATCCACCGCCGCGCGGGTGGCGGAGCGCCGGCGCCCGCGCGGCGCGGGGCGGAGCGCCCCGCGCTCGACTAACGAGCGGCGCGCCCCGACGGCGCGCGCTCGAGCCGCAGCGGGTTCGCGCCGGTCGGCGCCGGGCGCCCCGTGAAGTACTCGTAGGCGCGGCGCGAGCCGGCATCGGCGAAGTCGCGCATCACGAAGTCCGCGGGGTTCGCGCGCAGCGGCGCGATGCCGCCGTGTGCGAGCGTCGCGCACACGCAGACGGCGAACGCGCCGAGCGCGACGGCGACGGCCCGCCGCGCGGCGGCGCTCCGGGCGGCGAGCGCGTCGAGCCCGAGCGCGGCGAACGTGCAGAACGCCGCGAGCGCCGGCGCGAGATAGGTGCCCTTGAGCGCGCCCTGTGTCGCGACGGCGCGCGTGAACGCCACGTAGCTCGCGAGCGTCGCGGCGGCGACGAGCGCGAGGAGTGCGGTGCCGAGCGGCGGGCCGCCGGAGACGGCGCCGCGCGCCGCGAGCGCGGCGCCTGCGAGCGCCGCGGCGGTGAAGAGCGCACCGAAGGCGAACAACACGTGCGCTGCGCGCTGCGCGCGCGGCGCGTGGACGTCGACGACGCTGCCGAACAGGTCGAACCACGTCGACGCGAAGGTGTTGGGCCAGACGGCGCGGCGCGCGGCCGGGTCGGTCGTGCCCGGCCGGACGAGGCTCCCGAGGTGCGGATCGACGTACGCGCTCCACGGCCGCGCGGCGAGCCCCTGGCTGCGATCGAGCCCGGCCCAGACGTCCGCGGTCGCGTCGGGCGGGGCGTCGGCGTGCACGGCGTTGCGGACGAAGTGCGGGCTCGCGACGAGCGCGGCGACGCACGCGAACGCGGCGGCGAGCGCCGCGGCGCGCGGGCGCGCGCCGACGCGACGCACGCCGTCGGCGAGCAGTGCGGCCGCTCCCGCCGCGACGACGACGCCGACCGACAGCTTCGCGAGCACGCCGAGGCCCGCGGCGATGCCCGCGATCGCCGCCGCGCGCAGTGCATCGCCGTCGTGCTCGCGCGCGAGCGCGCGCAGCAGGAGGAAGGTCGCGAGCGCCGCGAGCGCGTCGGAGAAGGCCTGGTTCCCGAGCACGCTCGAGGGCCCGACGTGCATCGGCACGAACAGCGCGAGGACGGCGGCGTAGACCGCGACGCGCGAGCGCGCCGGCGCGACGAGGCGCGCGCACGCCCCGACGGCGACGGCCATGGCGAGCCCGCTCGCGACGCTGACGAGCCGCATCGCGAACAGCTGGCCGTGCGTTCCGGCGACCGGGGCGACGAGCTTCCAGACGGCGGCCGCGACGGCGTAGTAGAGCGGCGGGTGGTTGGTGAAGCCGCGCGGGAGCGGGAACCGGCCGTCCCACACGATCGCGCCGAGGTAGGCGGCGTGGTAGGGGCCGTCGAAGCCGGAGAGCGGGGGCGCCGACCACGCATCGTGGAGGCGGAGCAGCGCGGCGACGGCGAAGGCGGCGAGGAGCGGGAGCGTCGTGCGCGGCACGCGCCGACGCTAGCAGCTCCCGGGGGTCGCGGCGCGCGTCGTTAGGCGTTCCGGGAGCCGGGAGCGCCGTGCGCACCGCGCCCGCGCACCGCGCCCGCGCACCGCGCCCGCGCACCGCGTGCCCGTCGCGCACGCCGCCCGTCAGTCGTCGGCGCCCGGCTCGTCCGCGTCGCCCGGCTCGTCGCGCGTCGCGCCGTATCCCAGCGCCTCGAGCTGCGCGCGCGTCGCGGCGTCGAGCACGACCTCGTCGGGCTCGAATCCTTCGCCGAGCGCGAGCGAGCGCGCGTAGACGTCGCGCAGCGCGGCCTCGAGCCGCGCGGCGCGCGTCTCGTCCTCGATCTCGGGACGCAGCGCGCCGAGGCCCGGCCGCGCGCCGAGGAGCGCCACGCGCGCGGCGTCGCTCATCGGCGCGACGCGCGCCTGCGCGCGCTTCGGGAAGTCGAGGATCAGCTTTGCACCGTCGGCGTCGACGAACGCCTTCTGGTTGTGACGCATCGTGGCCTCCGAGAAGGCCCCGCCGCGCGCGCGGAGCGCGGCGTCGTCGAGGAGCGACACGCCCTGCATCGGTGCGCTGTCGCCGCCGTCGTCTCCGTCCGCGCCGGCGAGTGCGAGCAGCGTCGGCGCGACGTCGATCGAGCTCACGGGCGGGTCGACGATGCCGCGCAGGCCGCGCGCGCGGAGCAGCAACGGGACGTGGACCTCCTCTGCGAACAGCGCGCGGCCGTGTCCGTACTCGCCGTGGTCGAAGATCTGCTCGCCGTGGTCGGCGACGAAGACGACGACCGCGTCCTCCCAGCGTCCGAGCTCGCGCAGCGCATCGATCAGCTCGCCGACGCCCGCGTCGAGCGCGAAGACTTCGGCGTCGTAGCGCGCGAGCGTGTCGACGAGCTCGCCGAGCGCGTTGTGCGCGGGCCTGCGCGCCGCGCCCCGCGGATGGAAGCGGTCCACGAGCTCGGCCGGCGGCTCGTTCGGGAGGTGCGGATCCATGAGCTGGACGTACAGGAAGAACGGGGCGGGGCGCCGCGCCACCTCGCCGAGCAGCGCGCGCGCCGTCGCCGCGACCTCGCTCGCGTTCGCGTGCGCGCGCTCCGCGAACAGGTCGAACCCCTGCGCATAGCCTCGCTCGCGCGAGACCCACGGGTTCGCGGTGATGCCGATCGTCGCGTAGCCGGCGCGCGCGAGGCGCTCGGCGAGCGTGTCGTGCGCTCGTGCGAGGGCGTCGGTCGGCACGTCGTCGTCGACGGGCGACCGCACGACGCCGTGCGCCGACGGGTAGAGGCCGGTGAAGAGCGAGGCGACCGAGGGCGACGTCCACGGCGCGGCCGAGACGGCCTGCGCGAAGAGCAGGCTCTCGCGCGCGAGCGCGTCGATGTGCGGGCTCGTCGGGCTCGGCGCGCGCGTGTAGCCGTAGCAGCCGAGGTGATCGGCGCGCAGCGTGTCGGCGACGATCAGGACGATGTCCGGCCGGTGCGGTGCGGATGGCTCGCTGCACGCGAGCGCGGCCGTCGCGAGCGCCGCGGCCGCGGCGGCGCGCCGCGCGCTGCGGCCGCGCGCTACCAACGCAGGATCGTCCGGCCGACGCTCTGCCGCGCCTCGGTCCGCTCGAGCTCGGCGGGCAGGCTCTCGAACGACGCGGTGCGGCCGACGACGGGGCGGATCGCTCCTGCGTCGAGCAGTGCGACGAGCCGCTCCTGCAGCCGCTCGCCGACGCTGCGCGGGAAGAGACCGAGGCCCGCGACGGGCGGCGTCTCCTCCGGCACGTAGGCGAGCATCACGCCGACGAGCGAGACGTTCCCGAAGACGATCGGGCGCGGCAGGAGCCCGGCGCGATCCTCCTCCTCGATGCCGCCCGAGAACCCGGCGAGCACGACGCGTCCGCCGCGCGCCGTGCAGCGCAGGCTCCGCTGCGTCACCTCGCCGCCGACGAGGTCGCACACGACGTCGACGCCGCGCCCGTTCGTCGCCGCGAGCACGGCCTCGTCGAACGGCTCGGCGCGGTAGTCGATCGCGACGTCCGCGCCGAGCGAGCGGCAGAACGCGACCTTCTCCGCGCCGCCGGCCGTCGCGATCACGCGCGCGCCGAGCGCGCGCCCGAGCAGGAGCGCGGCCGAGCCGACGCCGCCCGCCGCGGCGTGCACGAGCAGCGTCTCGCCCTCGCGCAGCGCGGCGCGCTCGAGGAGCGCGAGGCCGGCGACGTGGTACGGGAAGAAGAACGCCGCGGCCTCGTCGTCGCCGAGCGAGTCCGGCGACGCGAACGCCATGGCCGCGTCGCCGACCACCCGCTCTGCGTGCGCGCCCGTTGCGCCCGCGCCCGTGAGCGCGACGCGGCGGCCGAGCCACGGCTCGAGCGACGGTGCGCCCGCGTGCGCGGGCGCGCCGACGGCGTCGACGACGCCGACCGCTTCCATGCCGAGCGTGTACGGGAGCGGCGGGTTCACCGTGAGGTAGCGGCCGTAGCAGCCGTCGACCTCGTTGTAGTTGAGCGCGGTCGCGCGCGTCGCGATGCGCAGCTGCCCGGGGCCGGGCTCGGGGGCCTCGATCTCGTCGAGCGAGAGCGCCTCGCTCGGGCGCCCGTACCGGACGACGCGCCACGCCTTCATCCGCGACCTCCTCGGCTGCATCCGCGCAGGCCGCGGACGCTAGGCGATCGGAGGCCGCGTGCCCACGCTGCGCTACTCCGTCCCGAGCGGGCCGCAGCAGTGGTAGTAGTAGATGCCGCCCGAGCCCTGCGTCTGCTCGTGGACGTCGTTGTCGGACTGGTAGATGAAGAGGCGGTTGAACACGTTCTGGCCGGCCTCCGAGAGCGTCCCGGCCGCGTAGAGCCAGTGGCCGCCGTCCGTGTTCCAGCCGCACGACCCGACCCGCGAGTTCGACAGGTTGAGGACGTCGCACTCCATGTACGTCGCCGCCGTGCAGAGCGAGCGGCCGCGCGCGTGGCACGCGCTCACGACGGCGGCGTGGTCGCCGAGGCCCGCGGTCTTCTCGATGCACTCCGAGCCGAGTCGCTCCATGTCGGGCGGGCACACGGGCCGGAGGCCGGGCGTGCAGCGCTTGATCGCGACGGAGCACGTGCTCGTCGCGTCGGCGAGGTGCAGCGTGCACGAGGGCGGAGGCGACACGCGCTCGAGCGTGCCCTCGGGTGCGAGCGTGCACTTGCTCGCCTTGCCGTTCGCGATGCACTCCGCGGCGTTGTCGAACGTGCCGAGCTCGCGCCCCGCCGTGAAGCCCCAGGTCAGCGTTCCCGTGACGTCGCGCGCGTCGACGAGGATCGTGCCGTCGCGCCCGTAGGTGCGGACCTTGCACTTGTCGAGTGCCTGGCTCGCGCCCGCCGCGCTCAGGACGAGCCCGCCGGCGATGGCCATCGTCGTCCACGTCTTCCACGTCGTCCGGTTCCGCATGATCCGCTCCTTCTTCGGCGAGGTCTTCGCCCGCGCGTGTGCAGTCGGCGCACCCTACCCGATCGCGCGACGTCGCATGCATGGGCCGAACGGCCCGAAGGGTGCGTGCGGTACCGTTCGCGCCTCGGAGCGCGGAGAAGGGGGACGAGGGCGTGCGGGAGGCCGCGAGAGCGCCGTACGAGCCGTCGCGCGGCGGGCGGATGCATGCGGTGTGCACCGCGTTCGCACTCGCGATCGCCGCCGCGGCAGCGTGCCAGTCGACGCCGCCGGGCGAGCTCGTTCCGTTCACCGACGCGATGCGCGTGCGCCTCGAGCTCGGCGACGACGAGCTGCGCGCGCTCCAGTTCTACGCATCCACGCAGATCGTGCTCGAACGCGTCGCGAGCAAGGGCGAGGGGCGCGTCGCGCGCGGGCGGCTCGTCGTCCGCTCGGGAACCGTGCTGCACCAGGTCGTCGTGCAGCCGGGAACGCCGGGCGCGATCGAGCCGGGCGCGTTCATCGGCGACGCGCCCGGCGGCCACGCGCTCGAGGTGAGCTTCGATCGGGGCGCGCGGCTGCGCTTCGGCGCGTCGGGCGAGAGCGGCGTGTACACGCTCGTCGACCCGGTGCGGCGCGGGCTCCTCGCCGACCTGTTCGAGCGGCTCGGCAAGCCGCGCCGCACGATGGTCGACTTCGACGGCCAGCGCTGGCGCGTCGCGGCGGGCGAGGGAGCGAAGCTCCTGGTCGAGCGCGACGCGCTCGGCCGCTTCGATCGCACGCGGCGCGTGCTCCCCGGCCTGCGCGTCGACTGACCGGCATCCCGCTTGCAATTCCGATCGCTCGGGCGCCGCGCGCGCCGCTGCGGGTCGCGATGGCCCGTCGCGGCGCGCACCGGCGGCCGATCTGCAACGCGCGCCGCGCGCCTGCCGTGCAGGCTGCAAGGCGCGCGCGCGCGAGGGCGTTTCGATCTGCAACGCCGCGCGCGTCGCAGCGGGAACGAACGGGCGGCCGCGAAGCCGGTGAGGGGCGGTGAGGGGAGATGGAAGCGCGATCCGACGCGGCCTCGGCACCGATGCGGACGCGCTTCGTGGCCGAGGTGTCGAGCAACCACCACGCGAGCCTCGCGCGCTGTCTCGACTTCGTGGACTGCGCGGCCGACGTCGGGTGCGACGCCGTCAAGTTCCAGCTCTTCCGCGTGCGCGACCTCTTCGCGCCCGAGATCCTCGAGCGGAGCGCTGCCCACCGCGCCCGCGAGGCCTGGGAGCTGCCCGAGGCGTTCCTGCCCGAGCTCGCGGCGCGCGCACGCGCGCGCGGCCTCGCCTTCGCGTGCACGCCGTTCTCGCTCGCGGCGGTCGACGCGCTCGCGCCCTTCGTCGACTTCTACAAGATCGCGTCGTACGAGCTGCTGTGGACGCCGCTGCTCGAAGCGTGCGCCCGACACGGGCGGCCGGTCGTGCTCTCGACCGGCATGGCGGACGAGGGCGAGATCGAGCGCGCGCTGCGCGCGCTCGACGCGGCCGGCGCCACCGCGATCACGCTCCTCCACTGCGTCTCCGGCTATCCGACGCCGCCGGCGGAGGCGAACCTCGCCGCGATCGACGCGCTCCGCGCGCTCGCGCGCCGCGCGCTCGGTCGCGCGATCGACGTCGGGTGGTCCGACCACAGCGTCTCGCCCGGCGTCGTGCAGCGCGCCGTGCACCGCCACGGCGCGGCGATGATCGAGTTCCACCTCGACCTCGACGGAGCGGGCGAGGAGTTCGCGGCCGGGCACTGCTGGCTTCCCGACGCCATCGCGGCCGTCATCCGCGACGTGCGCGCGGGCGAGTCCGCGGACGGAACGGGCGCGAAGCGCCCGTCGCCGAGCGAGTGCGCCGACCGCGCCTGGCGCGCCGACCCGGGCGACGGGCTGCGCCCGCTGCGCGCGATCCGCGCCGGGTTCCGCGCGTGACCGCGCGGCTCGCGATCGCGACCGCCGGGAGCGCGAGCCTCGGCCTCGGCCACTGCCTGCGCGGCGCGACGATCGCGCGCGCGGCGAGCGCGCTCGCCGACGTCGCGCTGTTCGTGCGCGGCGACGCCGCGGCGCTCCGCGCCGCAGCGCGCGAGCTGGGCCGCACTCGCATCGCCGTGCACGGAGTCGCCGAACGCGCACCGCAGTGGGAGCAGAGCGGCGCACTCGACGCGGACGCGCTCGTCGTCGACGACCCGGGCGACGTCGCTCCGCTCGTCGACGCCGCGATCGCGCGCGGGCTCGGATGTGTCGTCCTCGATCGCCTCGACCTCGCGGCGCGCGCGCACGCGACGGTCGTCCCGTCGCCGCTCGCGTTCGCGCCCGACGTCGGCGTCGACCCGGCGCGCGTGCGGAGCGGCGCCGCGTGGTGCGTCGTCGAGCCGCGCGAGCGCGGGCTCGACGCTCCGCCGTGGCCGGGCGCGCGCGATTCGGTGCTCGTCGCGTTCGGCGGCGCCGACCCCGAAGCGTGCACCGAGCCGGTCGCGCGCGCGCTCGCCGCGCGCGCGGGCCTCGCGGAGCGCGGCCTGCGCGTCGAGGCGATCGTCGGGCCGGCGTCCGCGCTCGCAGCGCGCATGCGCGACGCGTCGCCTGCGCGCGGGGAGCAAGGCGGCGTGCACTGGCTCGTCGCGCCGTCGCGCGCCGGGGTGTACGCCGCCATGCAGCGCGCGCGCGTCGCCGTCTGCGCGTTCGGCACGGGCCTGTACGAGCTGGCGGCGCTCGGGACCCCCGCGCTCGTCGCGACGCGCGGCGCGCGCGACGCCGCGATCGCGCGCTCGCTCGCGACGCTCGGCATCGGCCGCCCGATCGGCGATGCGGCCGCGCTCGACGCCGCGGCGGTCGCACGCGAGGTCGAGTGCGCGCTCGATGCGGAGTGGGCGCGCGCGGCCGCGGCGCGCGGCGCCGCGGCGCTCGGCGACGGCCGCGGCGCGCGCCGCATCGCGGAGCTCGCGTTCGCGCACGCGGGCCGGCCCGTGCCGGCGCGCGCGCCGTCGCGCGCCGAAGCGGCGCACGCGCTCGCATCCGGTGGTGCGCCGCCGAGGCCCGTCGCATCACCCGACTCCGTCGCGCCGCGTGCGCGCCGCGCGAGCGAGGGGCGGCCATGAGGCCCGGAATCGTCGTGCAGGCGCGCATGAGCAGCCGCCGCCTTCCCGGCAAGGCGCTCGCCGACGTCGCGGGCGAGCCGCTGCTCGCGCGCGTCGTCGCGCGCGCGCGCCTCGCGACGGAGGTCGCGTTCGTCGGTGTCGCCACGTCGACGGATGCGAGCGACGACGCGATCGCGTCCTTCTGCCGCGCGCGCGACATCCCGTGCTTTCGCGGGCCGCTCGACGACGTGCTCGGTCGGCTCGTCGGCGCGGCCCGACACTGGGACCTCGACCCCGTCGTGCGCATCACGGGCGACTGTCCGTTCGCGAGCCCCGAGCTCGTCGACGAGCTCGTCCGCGCACTGCGCGCCCACGGCGCCGACGCCGCGCGGCTCGACGGCGCGCGGCTCGACGGCGCGACGCTGCACGAGGGCATCGATCCGTTCTCGCGGCGGGCGCTCGAGGCGTGGGACGCGCTCGACCTCGCGCCCGACGAGCGCGAGCACCTCGCGCTGCTGCCCGACCGCCGGCGCGCCGGCGTGCGCGTCTACGCGCGGCCCGTGCGCGACGACGAGCGCGCGCGTCCCGGCCTGCGCCTGTGCGTCGACGAGCCGCACCAGCTCGCGTTCGCGCGCGCCGCGTTCGCGGCGCTCGGCGGCCGCGGCGACTTCGCGACCGCCGAGCTCGTCGCGTGGCTCGATGCGCGCTCGCGCGCGGAGACCGGCGCCGACCTCGTCGCCTGCGCGATCGCGCGCGAGGGCGTCGAGCGCCTCCATCTCTATCCCGGCGGAACGATCATGCCGACGCTGAACGCCTGGATCGCGCGCGGCGGCGACTTCGTCGTCGCGCGCCACGAGCAGGGCGCGGGCTATGCGGCCCTGGCCGAGGCGCGACTCGCGGGCGCGCCGCGCGTCGCGATGGTGACGAGCGGCCCGGGCGTCACGAACCTCGTGACCGTGATCGCGGACGCCTACTACGACGCGACGCCCTTCGTCGCGATCGCCGGGCAGGTCGGCACGGGCGATCTGCTCGCCGCGCGCGACGTGCGCCAGCGCGGCTTCCAGGAGGTGCCGACCTCGCAGCTCTGCGCGCCGATCGCGAAGGCGTGCCTGCGCCCGATGCGCGCCGACGAAGCGGGCGCGGCGATCGAGGAGGCGTTCGCGATCGCGCGCGAGGGGCGGCCGGGGCCGGTCGTCGTGGAGCTGCCGATGGACGTGCAGCGCGCGGCGCTCGCGGAGCCGCTGCAGGCGTCGTCGTCGTCGCGCTCGCGCGCGAGTGCGGCGCCCGATCGGGCGCGCGACGCGGCCGCGCCCGACGAAGCCTCCGCGCATGCGATCCGCGTCGCGGCGCCGGCCGCGAACGCGGTGTACGACGAGATCGCCGCGTGGCTGCGGACCGCGGAGCGCCCGCTCGTGCTCGCCGGCCAGGGCGTGTTGCAGGCGAATGCGGCGGGCGCGCTGCGCGCGCTCGCGGAGCGCGAGCGCATCCCGGTCGCGACGAGCCTGCTCGGCGTCGGCGCGATCCCGAGCGATCACGAGCTCGCGCTCGGCTACGTGGGCCACACCGGCACGGCGTGGGCGAACCGCGCTCTCGACTCGTGCGACGCGCTGCTCGTCGTCGGCGCGCGCCTCGACGTCCGCCAGACCGGCACGCGCACCGAGCGCTTCGCGAGCGGCGCGCGCATCGCGCGCATCGACGTCGACGCGGGCGAGCTCGCCGCGCCGCGCGTGCGCACGGACGTCGCCGTCCGCGCCGACGCGGCCGTGGCTCTCGACGCGCTCGCGGGCGCGCTCGCGCGCAGTCCGCACGCGCGCGCCGCCCGCGAGGCGTTCGAGCGCGACGTCAAGACGTGGCGTCGCGAGCTGCCGCTCGACGACTACGCGGCCGGCGAAGGCTGCCACCCGGCCGCGCTCCTGCGCGCGCTCGACGATGCGACGCGCGGCGACGAGCTCGTCGTCGTGACGGGCGTCGGCCACCACCAGCAGTGGGCGGCGCGCCACCTCACGTTCGACGCGCCGCGTCGCCGACTCCTGACCTCGGGCGGCCACGGCGCGATGGGCTACGACGTGCCGAGCGCCGTCGGCGCGTGCCTCGCGCGACCGGGCACGCGCGTGCTGTGCGTGGTCGGCGACGGCTCGCTGCAGATCAACGCGCAGGAGCTCGCGACGCTCGTCGAGCGCCGTCTGCCCGCGAAGATCGCGCTGCTCGACAACCGCCGGCTCGCGATGGTCTCGCAGTTCCAGAAGCTCACGTGGGGGCACGACCCGAGCACGGGCGACCGCTCGGCGCTCGACTTCGGCGCGCTCGCCCGCGCGTACGGCATGGCCGCGTTCGCGCTCGATCGCACGTCGCGCGACCCGTCGGCGCGCGCGGAGGCCGACGACGCGGCGCGCGCGGTGCTCGACGCGTTCCTCGCGGAGCCCGGCCCCGCGCTCCTGTGGGCGCGCATCGATCCCGGCTGCGAGGTGTCGCCGATGCTGCTCGCGGGCCAGACGCTCGACGCGATGTGGCCGTGGAGCGCGCCGTGACGCCGCGCCCGCAGGACGCGAACGCGCCGGGCCAGGGCGCGCGCGCCGCGAGCGGCGCGCCGGGCGCGTGCGGCGCGCGCGTCGCGTCGCTGCGCGCTCGTCACCGGGGCGAGCCGCGGCATCGGCCGCGCGACGGCGCTCGCGCTCGCTGCCGCCGGTCACGACGTGGCGCTCACCTATCATCGCGACGCGGATGGCGCGCGGTCGGTCGCGCTCGCGCTCGAAGCGTCGGGAGCGCGCGCTCTCGCGGTCGCACTCGACCTCGGCGACCCGCGCGCCGTCGCGGGCGCCTTCGACGCGGTCGAGCGCGAGCTCGGCGCGGTCGACGTGCTCGTGAACAACGGCGCCATGATCCAGGAGAAGCCGTTCGAGCAGCTGACGCTCGAGGACTGGGACCGCATGCAGGCCGTGAACCTGCGGGGCCCCTTCCTGTGCGCGCAGCGCGCGTTCGCGCCGATGTGCGCGCGAGGTCGCGGGCGCATCGTCAACGTCGCGTCGATCGGCGGCCAGTGGGGCGGCACGCGACAGGTGCACTACGCGACGGCGAAGGCGGGCCTGCTCGGCCTGACGCGTTCGCTCGCGAAGCTCGGCGCGCCGCACGGCGTGACCGCGAACGCGGTCTCCCCGGGGCTCGTCGCGACCGGGATGATCGCGGCGGAGCTCGACTCGGACGAGGGGCGCGCGAAGGCGGCGTCGATCCCGGCCGGCCGGCTCGGTGCGCCCGAGGAGGTGGCGGCGGCCGTCGTCTACCTCGCGTCCGACGCCGCGGCGTACGTCACGGGACAGACGCTGAACGTGAACGGTGGGATGTACTTCGGATGCTAGTCGCGTGCGACGAGCCGGAGGGACGGCGATGAACGGGCGCAGGACGCTCTGGGTGATCAGCGGCGGGATCGAGGCGCGGCCGGTGATCGAGCGCGCGCGCGCGCTCGGTCTGCGCGTCGTCGTGAGCGACGGGTCGGCGACCGCACCGGGCCTCGCGCTCGCCGACCTGCCCGTCGTCGCGAACGTGTACGGGCCGGAGGAGACGCTCGACGCCGCGCGGACGCTCGCCGCGCGGCACGGGCCGCCCGACGGCGTGATCTGCGCAGCGGCCGACGCGCCGCTGACCGCGGCATGGCTCGCCGGCGAGTTCGGGCTCGTCGGGCCGAGCCGCGAGGCGGCCCGGCTCGCGACCGACAAGCTCGCGATGAAGCGGCGGCTCGCGCGCGACGGCGTCCCCGTGCCGTGGTTCCGCGCGCTGCTCGACGCCGACGAGCTCGAGGCGCATCGCCGCGAGGAGGGCGTGCCGCTCGTCGTGAAGCCGGTCGACAGCCGCGGTGCGCGCGGCGTCGTGCGCGTCGCGCCCGGCCCGTCGGGCGTGGACGCGCGCTTCGCGTTCGAGACCGCGCACCGCAACTCGCCGACCGGGCGCGTGATGGTCGAGCGCTTCCTCGACGGGCCGCAGGTGTCGACCGAATCGCTCGTGCTCGGCGATCGCGTCGCGACGCCGGGGCTCGCCGATCGCAACTACGAGGCGCTCGCGCGCTTCGCCCCGTTCGTCGTCGAGGACGGCGGACAGCTGCCGAGCGCGCTCGCGGCCGACGCGCAGCGCGACGTGTGCGACGTGGTCGCGCGGGCCGCGCGTTCGCTCGGGCTCGAGAGCGGCGTCGCGAAGGGCGACATCGTCGTGCACGAGGGTCGCGCGGTCGTGATCGAGATCGCCGCGCGGCTCTCCGGCGGCTACCTGTGCTCGCACCACATCCCGCTCTCGACGGGCGTCGACTTCGTCGGTGCGGCGATCCGCCAGGCGCTCGGCGAGCGCATCGACCCCGACGAGCTCGCGCCGCGCCACGCGCGCGGCGTCGCGCAGCGCTTCTTCTTCCCGCGGCCCGGCCGCGTCGTCGCGATCCGCGGCGCCGAGGAGGTCGCGCGGCGCGCGGACGTCGCGCTGCTCGAGCTGCGCGTCGCGCCGGGTGACGAGGTGGGCGAAGTGGAGTGCCATCCGGCGCGCGCCGGGCTCGTGATCACCACCGCCGCGACGCGCGAGGAAGCGGTCGCCGCGGCGCGCGCGGCGATCGACGGTGTCGCGATCGAGACCGAGCCGACGGGCCCGAGCGTCGCGGGCGCCGCGATCGGCGCCGCGCCGCGTCCCGCGCGCGCGAATGCGGCGCGCGCGTGAGCTCGCTCAACCGGCCTGGCTGAACGCCTGCACGCGGTCGTAGAACGTGACGGTCGGAACGTCGCCGAGGCCGACACCGCGCAGCGTCTCGACCATCTCGTCCTGGAAGTCGTAGCTCGAGATCACGACGGCGTCGGGGCGCAGCGCGACGAGCTCGCGCGGCGACACGACGGGGAGGCCGAAGACGCGCGTCCCCTGCTTGCGCGGGTTGCCGTCGACGAGGGCGACCACGTCGGCACTGCGCAGATCCGTCGTGTCGAGCAGGCACTCCGTGTGGTAGCCGGCGCCGTAGATCGCGATGCGGCAGTGCCGAGCGCGCCAGCCCGCGAGCTCGCCGTCGATGCGCGCGCGCAGGCGCGCGACGAAGGCGTCGCGCTCGCGCGCATAGCGTCGGACGCTCGCGCGGACCTCCGGCACGGCGGGGCTCGGCGCGTCGAGAGCGGCCCGGGCGGGCTCGCAGGCCGCGGCCAGCAGGCGGAACGCGGGGAACGGGAAGTCGTCGTCGACGGACACGGGCTCGAACCCGCACGCGCGCGCGAGCGCGCCGAGCGTCGCCGGCGCGAAGTTGAACAGGTGGTCGAAGGTGAAGAAGTCGACCGCGCTCTCGATGCGCGGCGCGAGTACGTTCGGCACCTCGACGAAGAGCGCGCCGCCCGGCGCGCACAGCGCGCGCGCGCGCTCGAGCGCCGCGCGCGGATCGGTCAGGTGCTCGAGCACGTGCGAGAGCACGACGAGGTCGAAGCGGGAGTCGCCGAGGTCGACGTCCTCGAACAGCCCCGTGCGCACGTCGACGCCGTAGCGCTCGCGTCCGAGCGCGGCCGCGCGCTCGGAGGGCTCGATGCCGACCGCGATCGCACCGCGCTTCGCGAGCAGGTGCAGCAGGTAGCCCTCGTAGCAGCCGACCTCGAGCACGCGCTTGCCGCGGAGGTTGCCGAGCGCGCGGGCGAGCCAGCGCGCCTGGTCGCGTCGGCTCCCCTCGCCGGGGACGCGCGCGCCCGCTCCGGTCGCGCCGTCGGCCGCATCGGGGGCGACGAAGGCGTCGCGCTCCTGCGACGCGTAGAAGCGCGCGAGCTCGCGCGCGTCGGGCTGCGGGTCGGTCTGCACGACGCCGCAGTGCGCACAGAGCTGGGTGTGGATGTCGAAGGGGATCTCGCGTCCCTCGCTCAGGATGCGGAAGCCGCGCTGCACGCGGACCTCCTCGAGCACGGGCCGCCCGCACGTCCGGCACTCGCCTCGCTGCATTCCGCCCCCTCCTCGCGCGATGCCGGCCGCGGGCCGACCGCGGCGATCCGCTCGCATGCGGCGCGTACCTGCGCGCGTCCTGCCCATCGGCTGCCGGCTCGTGGGCATTGAGCGCGGAGCGCGCCGCGCCGGGGCGGTGCGGGGCGGGGCGGTGCGGTGCGGGGCGGTGCGGGGCGCGGCTACTCGGCGGGGGCGAGGGCCGGGCGCAGCCAGCGGTGCGCGGGCCACGCGACGAGCGCGACCGCCGTCCACAGCACCACGCCCGCGCGGCCCGCGGAATCCCAGCTCTCGCCCATCGCCCAGAGGAGGTGGAAGAACGGGGCCACGAGGAAGATGGGAAGGCTCCACGCGGCGAGCCGGCTGCGCGGAACCGCGGCCGCGGCCGCGAGCGGCCAGAGCAGGAACCACGGCCACGTGTGCCCGACGGCGACGCACGCGGCGGCGAGCAGCCCGGCGAGCGCGGCCTCGGCGGCGACGGCGAGCTGCGGGCCGGCGAGCGGCGCATCGGCGCTGCGCGCGGACTCCCACGCGCGCAGGCCGGCGCGCAGGCCGGGCCACGCGCCCCAGGCGATCGCCGCGAGCACGAGCGCATCGACGATGGGCCGCGCGCGCACCTGGTCGACGGCCGTGCGCACCGCGTCCGCGGGCGTGAGCAGGTGCCAGCCCTGCATCGCGACCGTGCTGCCGAAGATCGGCGCGTCGTCCCAGAACAGCGCGAACACCGCGAGCGCGCCGACGCCCGAAGCGAGGATCGCGGTCGCCCGTCGGCGGCGTTCGCGCGGCGCGGCGAGCGCCGCGATCTCGAGCGCGACGAGCGGCGCGGTCACGTACTTGAAGAGAGCGGACGCGACGATCGCGGGCGGCGCCCACGCCGCGCGCGCGCGCACGGTGGCCTCGAGCCAGAGCAGCAGGCCGCACGTCATCAGCGCGTCGTTGTGACCCTCGGCGACGGTGAAGTGCACGGACATCGGCGCCCAGCCGAGCAGGGCGATCGCGCCCGCGCGCAGCGCGGGCGAGCGGTGCGCGTGCAGGCGCGCGAGCGCGTGCAGGCCCGTCCCCCACGCGAGGAGCAGGACGGCCTTGTGCGCGCCGAACTCGAGCGGTGCGCGGTGCGGCACCACGCGCTCGAGCGTGCCGACGAGCAGGGCCCAGAGCGGCCCGTACGTCATCTGCGTCCCCGCTTCCTCGAGCGGGAGGCCGGCGAGCGCGCTCGCGGGCATGGCGTGGTGGTAGGGGTTCACGCCGTCGGCCCACATGCGTCCCCACGCGACCGAGAGCCAGAAATCCTGGGTGAACATCGGATAGGCGAGCACGTTCACGGCGCCGAAGGCCCACGCGAAGCGCACGAGCGTGCGGAGCGCGACGTCGTCGACCGCTTCGCGGTCGCGCGCGAGTGCGAGCAGCGCCGCGCAGAAGACGAGCGTCGCGGCCGCCATGGCTCCGCCGTACGCCGCGCCGCGTGCGGCGGCCGAGCGGAACGCGCCTTCGCCCGCGGCGGCGCGGCGGAGCGGGGCGCGCGCGTCGCCGAGCGGCAGCGCGTCGACGACGCGTTCGAGCGCGCGCACCTCGTGCTCCTGCACGACGCCGAAGGGCGAGCGCGCGGCGATCGCATACGAGACGGGGGCGAGTGCCGCGTAGATCGCGACGAGCGCCCATCCGCATAACATGATGGATCGGTGAAGGCGGCGGGAGCGATCGACTAGCGTCGATGGGGCGGCCTCGCGCGGGGCGCGCGGGAGTCGTTCGACACTGCGATCGGGATTCGACACGCGGGACGAATAGTCGAAGGTCGGGCACTGGGGTAGGGTTCGCGCCCGTGCTCGACGGCGGCTCCTCCGACTCTTCCGACGCATCCGACTCCCGCGCACCGCGACGCCTCGTCGCGGGTGCGACGTGGGGAGTCGGCGCGGCGCTCGTCGTGCTGTGTGCCCGTTGGTGCACGACCGATCCGTTCGACGCTCCGGTGGTCGTCGTCGACGCCGTCGCGCTCGTCGCGGCCGCGAGCGCACTCGCCCTCATCGTTCCTTCACGTTGGGCCGCGCGCGTCGCGTGTGGCGCCGTCGCGGCGATCGCCGGCCACGCGTGGGTGCACGCGGCCCTGCCGCACTCGGGGCCGCTGCGCGTCGCGCTGCTCGCGCTCGGCGCCGCGGCCGCGCTCGCCGCGCTGGTCGCGCTCGGCGCGGCCGATCGCTCGCGCCGCGCAGGAATCGGCCCGGGTGCGTGGGGCGTCGCGCTCGCGGGCGGCCTAACGATCGCGATCGCGGGCGGCGAGTGGCACCGCATCGCCGGCATCGCCGGCCCGCTCGCGCTCGGCGGCCTGGCGTGGGCGGGCTCTCCGCGCTCGCGCGCGTCGGTCGCCGCACCCGTCGCGTGGCTCGTCGCGTTCGTCGCCGCCGGGCACGTCCTCGCGCCGCTCGCTCCGCGCCGTGCGGCGCGCGTTCCCGCGGCCGCCGCGGTCGCACCGGCGCGCCCTCGCGCGAGCGCGGTCGGCGGCCCCGACGCACCGGCGTCGCGCGGCGATGCCGTCGTCCTGATCGTGCTCGACACGCTGCGCCGCGATCGGCTCTCGCTCTACGGGTACGGGCGCGCGACGACCCCGGCGATCGACGCCTGGGCGCGCGACGGGCTCGTGTTCGAGGAAGCGATGTCGACCGCGCCGTGGACGCTGCCGAGCCACGCGTCGCTCTTCACGGGCCTCTACCCGCGCGCGCACGGCGCGCACGGCTACCGCGGCAGCGAGCCCGCCGGCAACGCGACGCCGCTCGACGCGCGCTTCGACACGATCGCCGAGCTCGCGGCCCGCGCCGGCGTCGAGACCGGCGGCATCGCGGCCAACCACTTCTACGTGTCGTCGCGCTTCGGGCTCGACCAGGGCTTCGCGACGTGGTTCGCGGAGGGGCCGCGCACGGGGCTCTCGTTCGGCCCGCTCGACGCGATCGCCGCGCGCGCGATCCCGGCCTCGGTCTGGCGCGAGCGCCACGCCTACTACGAGGCCTCGCACGTCACCGACCTCGCGCTCGATTGGCTGCGCGCAGTGGGCTCGCGCCCGTTCCTGCTCTTCGTGAACTACTTCGACGTGCACGAGCCGACCGATCGGCCGCCGACGGCGCTCGCGCCGCTCGAGAGCGAGCGACCGCTCGACGAGGCCGCCGACGAGGAGATCGCGATGCTCGCCGGGCGCGAGCCGCTCGACCCCGACGTCGTGCGCTACTGGAGCAACAACTACGATCGCGAGCTCGAGCGCCTCGATCGCGAGGTCGGTCGCCTGCTCGCGTTCGTGGAGGCGTCGGGGCTCGCCGCGCGGACGACCGTGTTCCTGACCGCCGATCACGGCGAGTACCTGGGCGAGCACGGCCTCGTGGGACACGAGCTCGACGTCCACCGCGAGGTCGTCGACGTGCCGCTCGTCGTGCGCGGTCCGGGCATCGCCGCCGGGCGGAGCGCGCAGCCCGTGTCGCTCGTCGACGTCGCCCCCTCGGTGCTCGAGCGGCTCGGCCTCGCGCTGCCGCCGGTCGAGGGCGCGCAGCAGGGCGTGTCGCTCTTCGGGGACGAGGGCGAGGGCGCGGCCGCTCCGGAGCTCGTCGCCGAGTGGTATCCGTCCGCGAGCTCGATGAAGCTCGATCCGCGCCTCGGCGGGCGCTTCGACCGCGCGATCCGCGTGCTGCGCCGCGGGACGCTCGACCTCTTCGTCGACGACCGCGGCGCGCGGATGCTCTTCGATCGCGCCGACGACCCGGGACAGATGCGCGACGTCGCGCCCGCGCGCCCGGACGACGTGCGCGCGCTCGGCGCCGCGTTCGCGCGCTGGGAAGCGCGCAACGCGCCCGCGCAGGACGAGGAAGGGCGTGCGCGCGCCGGCGTCGCGGCGCCGCTCGACGCGGCCGAGCTCGAGCGGCTGCGCGAGCTCGGCTACGCGCCCTGATCGGGAGCGAAGACGAGCGCGCCCGAGGTGTCGCACTCCGGGCACAGCTGCGGCTTCGCGAACACCCACACCACCGGCTCGACGACCTCGCCGCGCACGACGAAGCGCCGCGGTCGGAACGCGCGCCACGGCACGAGACCGTGCGCGCGCGCCTCGCTCTCGTTGGCCGGCCCGTAGACCATCATGAGCCGCGGATCGAAGGCCTCCCAGCCGTTCGGGTTCTGCGGAATGCCGGCCGGCCGGTCGAGGCGGATCGTGAAGGCGAAGAGCCGCGTCTCGAGCGCGTACGTGTACGCCTCCGCGCCGACGAGCACGCGGTCCCGCTCGTCCCAGTCGTCCGTGAGCGCGGCGAGCGCGCGCGACGTGTCCCGCACGCCGAACTCGAACGATGCCGCCTCGCGCGCGAAGCGCGCGAGCTCGACGCCTAGCATCGCGACGACGATCGCCGCCACCGCGGCGCGCGGCGCGGCGCGCCGTCGCGCGGGGAGCGCGCTCCACAGCAGCGCGCCGCCCGCACCTCCCGCGACGAGCGACACGGCGAGTGCGCGCGAGGCCATCGCGCTCGCGGTCGGCGCGCCGCCGCTCCCGAGCAGGAGATGCGCGTAGAGCCCGGCGAACCCGCCGACGAGCGCACCGGCCGCGGCGAGGCGCAGGCGCGAGGCGTCGCCGCGCGCGGGGAGCGCGAGCGCGCCCGGGCGCACCGCGAGCGCGCCGTAGATCGCGAGCGCGGGGAGCGCCGCGAGGAAGCGGCGATCCGGTTGATAGGCCTGCACCGCCACGAAGCCCGCGACCGCGGCGATCCAGCAGGCGCAGAAGACCTCGAGGCTCGTCGTCGCGCGCTCGCGCGGCGCGGGCGCCGCGTCCGCGATGCGCGTCGCGGCCAGCGCGACGGCGAGCGCGAGCATCGGTGCGCACAGCCGCAGGAAGCTCCCGTACGGGAGCGACGGAGCGGGCAGCCCGAGACGTGCGAAGCCGGGGAGCGAGAGCACGAGCGTCTCGCGCTGACGTCCGCTCGTCGCGCTCCGCAGGTTGCCGACGAGCTCGCTCCAGATCTCGGGGCTCGCGTGCGCGACCGCTGCGACGACCGCGAGGCCGGCGAGGCTCGTCGCCGCGAAGACGAGCACCGGGCGCCACGCGAAGGGAGGGAGCACGGCGCTGCGTCCGCGCGCGACGAGCTGGAGCGCCCAGAAGAGCGCGATGGCCGGCGCGAGCGCGACGGCGGTGAGCTTCGTCGCGACGGCGAGCCAGAGTGCGACGGCCGCCATCGCCGCCCACGCGCTCGCGCCTCGTCCGCCGTCGGCCGCGCGCACCACGCCGCCCGCGCACGCGAGCAGGAGCAGCATCTGCAGCGGCTCGACCATCGCGATGCGCTCGTGCACGAGCGCGAAGCTCCCGACCGCGAGCCACAGGCCCGCGACGAGTGCGGGCGCGCGTCCGACGCGCAGCCGGACCCACAGCCACGTCGCGAGGCCGAGCGCGACGCCCGAGAGCGCGCCGACGAGCCGCGTCGAGACGAAGTCGACGCCCATCCATGCATACGTCGCGCGCAGTGCCGCGCTGTACACGGGCGCGATCGTGAGGCCGGGATTGTGGTCGTCGATGATCCAGCGGCCGAAGAGCGCGGCCTGGCGCGCGTTGTGCGCCCACGCGCCCTCGTCGGTGAGCAGCCCGCGCGCGAGCTCGAGCGACGGGTTCGCGTCGAGTGCGACGAGGCGAAGCGCGAGCGAGAGCGCGGCGAGGAAGAGGAGTGCGGCGGCGTCGCGGCGGTCGAGACGGGGCGCGCGAGCGGCCGGCATGCGGCGAGCATAGCCGCGCACCGGCGCGCGAGCGCTCGGGGATTTGCGCCCGTCGACCCGCGCGCTCGCGTAGATTGGCGCGATGGGCGAAGGCGCATCGCACCCGTTCCGCGCATCGGAGGCGCCGGGCGCCGGCGCCGCGAACGCGGCCGACGATGCGCGCGCGCCGCGGCCCCGGCGGCTCGCGGGACGCGTCGCGCTCGTCACCGGCGCCGGGCAGGGGAGCGGGCGCGGCTGCGCGCTCGCGCTCGCCGACGAGGGGGCGCGCGTCGCGCTCGTCGGGCGCACGCGCGCGAAGCTCGACGCAGTGCGCGCGGAGATCGAGGCGCGCGGCGGCGAGGCCGCGTGCTTCCCGTGCGACGTCGGGCAGCTCGACGAGGTGGGCGCGTGCGTCGAGGGCGTCGTGGCGGCGCTCGGCCCGGTGCGGGCGCTCGTGCAGACGGCGCAGTCGCCGGCCCTGCGCTCGTCCGCGCTGCTCGACGTCGAGGCCGGGGTCGTCGACGAGCTGTGGCGCACCGGGCCGCTCGCGTCGCTCGCGTTCATGCGCGCCTGCCATCCGCACCTGCGCGGCGGCGGTGCGATCGTGAACTTCGGAACGGGCGCGCAGTTCGCGCCCGGAGGCTTCGGCGCCTACGCGGCCGCGAAGGCCGCGATCCAGATGCTGACGCGCGCGGCCGCCGAGGAGTGGGGGCCCGACGGCATCCGCGCGAACCTCGTCGTTCCGTACGTCGCGTCGCCGGCCGCCGACCTCGAGTTCGGCGAGGACGAAGCGAGGCGGGCGGCGTCGATCGCGCGCATTCCGCTCCGGCGCGTCGGCGACCCCGAGCGCGACCTCGGCCGCGCCGTCGCCTTCCTCGCGAGCGACGACGCGTCCTATCTCACCGGCTCGACGCTGCTGCTCGACGGCGGAATGATGTTCCTGCGCTGAGCGCGTCGCGCGCCGGCCGCGCGTGGAGGGGGAGAGGAGCTCGATGCCGACGACCGCGGTGGACGGGCGCTCGCCGCGCGCGGCCCGCTTCGCGCTCGCCGCGGCGGTGGGGCTCGCGCTCGCGACGCGGCTCTCGCTCGCGCTCGCGGACCCGCGCGCGCTGATCGCCTCTGACGTCTACCAGGACGACGCCTTCTACTATCTCGCGATCGCGCGCAACGTCGTCGCGGGTGCGGGGCTCACGTTCGACGGCGCGACGCCGACCAACGCGTTCCATCCTCTCTACCTCGGCGCACTGCTGCCCCTCTCGCTCGCGGCGGTCGACGATCCCTTCTGGATGGTGCGCGCGTCCGCGCTCGCGCTCGCGCTGGTCGGCGTCGCGACCGTCGGGCTCGTGTACGCACTCGGGCGCGAGCTCGGCGGACCGCGCGTCGCCGCACTCGGCGCGCTGCTGTTCGCCGCGAGCCCGCTGCTGTCGGTGCTCGGCGTGAACGGGCTCGAGACGGGGCCCGCCCTCGCGATCGGCGTCGCGCTCGCGTGGCTCCACGTGCGCTGGCGCCCGTGGGAGGGCGGGGAGCCGACGCGCCGCGCGCTGGCGTTCGGTGCGCTCGTCGGGCTCGGCGTGCTCGCGCGGGTCGATCTCGCGCTGCTCGCCGCGGTGCTCGGCGTCGACGCGCTCCGGCGCGCGCGCGCGCGCGGCGCGGTGCGTCCCGTCGCGCGGTGGCTCGCGCGCGCCGCCGTCGCCGCGGCGCTGGTCTGGCTTCCGTGGGGGGCCGTGTCGGCGTTCGCGACCGGCGCGTGGCTGCCGACGAGCGGCGCGGCGAGTCGCGAGATCGCGCTCCAGCTCGGCTGGTCGAACCTGCCCGTCGTCTTCGGGCCGGCGAAGGGGGCGGTGTTCGATGCGGCGTCGCCGCCGCTCGCGTGGCGGGCGGACGTCGCCGCGCGCGGCGCGCTGGTGGCGCTGCTCGAGCAGCCGCTGCTCGCGCCGCTGCGCGCGCACATCCCCTTCGGAGTCTGGCCCGCGCTCGATCGTTATGCGCCGTTCGCGCTGCTGCGCGCGGCACCGCGCGCGGTGTCGCTCGTCGCGTGTCTCGCGCTCGGCGCGCTGCTCGTCCGGACGGCGCGTCCGCGCGCGGCGCGCGAGGGCGACCCGCCGAGCCTCGCGTTCGCGGCGGTGCTCTACGCGGTCGTCGTGCTCGTCGCCTACACGCTCTACTCCCCGTCGCACTGGTACTGGTCGCGGTATCTCGCGCCGTCGATCCTGCTCGCGATGCTCGCGGGCGCCGCGGCCCTCGCGCGCTGGGCGCGCGGCGGCGGCCGGGCGCGTGCGGCGGTCGTCGCCGTCGCCGCGCTCGCGCTCGTCGCGCAGCAGGTGCTCGCGTTCGCGGGCTTCCGCGCGCGCGAGGTCTGGCGCGAGCCAGGGGAGCGCGGGTTCCTCGCGAGCTTCGAGGCGCTCGGCCCGCACGTACCGGCCGGGGCCTCGCTCGGCGCCTTCCAGGCCGGGATCTACGGCTGGCTCCGGGGCGCACCCGTCCGCAACCTCGATGGCAAGGTCGACCGCGCCACCCAGCGCGCGCTGGCTGCGGGGCGCGTCCACGAGCTCGTGTTCGAGGCGGGCATCCAGTACGTGCTCGACCAGCCCGCGATCGTCCGCCTGCTGATGCTCCGGCACGCGCCGCCCGCCGCGCGCGCGCGCTTCGTCCCCGTCGCGCGGGAGGCCCGCCGCGGCGGCGCCGTCCTCTACCGCGTCGCCGACGGCCCGGACGGAGCCGAGGCGAGCGGGGCTGCGGCCGGAGCCACCGCGCGGGCGCCCTCCGGCGCACCGCCGGGGACCTCGCCGCAGTAGCCCCGTGGGGTCGACCTCTTTGCGAACGCGTTCGTGGAGGCCGCGGGCGGCGCACGCGCGACGCGGAGCGGTCGTGCAGTACTGGATGAAACTGGATCAGTAGCCGATAGTACTGGCGCCGACGCATCCGCTCTGGCCGTGCCCCGCGCGCGGCGCGCTGCCGTCGGCGAGGGAGGACGCCATGGCCTCGATCCGCCGGCAGGGCGACGCGTTCGAGATCCGGGAGTGCCGCACGACGGCGAGCGGGCCGCGGCAGTTCGTGCTCGCGCGCTTCCGGCGCGTGCTGACGCCCGACGTGCTCGACGCGGCGCGTGCGCGCGCGCGGCGTCCGTTCGACCGCGCCGCCCTCGTCGATGCGGCGCGCGCGCGCGGCGTGCCGGTGAGCGCACAGCGGCGCAGCCGCGCGGCGCGCGCCCTGCTGGCGGAGCTGCGGGCGGGCGTTCCGCTCGACCCGACGGTCGCCGGCCTGCTGCGCGAGGCCCTGGCGCCGCTCGAGGCGCGGCCCGTGCCGGAGCACCTCGCGGATGCGGCGGACTGGCTGGGCCAGCCCGAAGCCGCGCGCGGCCGCGCGCTGCGCGGGCTGCTGCGGGCGGCGAGCCGCACCGTGCGCTCGCGCGGGGCCGTTCGCGCGCTGCCGGAGGAGCCGTTCCCGCACTTCGACTCCGGCGCGGCGTTCACGCCGGCCGCTCCCCGGACGCAGGCACGTTAGGCGTGCTCCTCGACGAGCAGATCGTCGCCATCGAGCGCGCCTTCCGCGCGGCCGGCATCCCGCACGCCTTCGGCGGCGCCCAGGCGCTCGCCTACTACGGCAGCATCCGCGCGACGCACGACATCGACGTCAACGTGTTCCTCTCCGCCGACGAGGCGGAGCGCGTGTTCGGCGTGCTCGGCGAGCTCGGCGCGGACACGGGGAACCCCGGGTTGCGGACGCTCGTCGCGCGCGACGAGCAGGTGCGCGTGTGGTGGGACGGGACGCCGGTCGACCTGTTCTTCGCCTACGACGCCCTTCACGCGGCCTCGATGGCGCGGCGACGGCGTGTCGACTTCTACGGCGACCCCATCCACGTCCTGAGCCCCGAGGACCTGATCACCTACAAGGCGACGTTCGATCGCGAGAAGGACTGGAGCGACATCGCGACCATCGTCTACGCGTGCGAGGAGCCGCTCGACTACGACTACGTGCGCGGCTGGCTCGAGCGCATCGACGCGCCCGACCGCCACCGCTGCAACCGTCTCGAGCGCATCGTCGCGAGCGGCGGGCGGGACCTCGGGAGCTGAGGCGTGCGCGGCGGCCGGCCGACGCTAGTCGCGCGCGGCGCCGCCGCCGACCGGCTCGCTCTTCACGGGCCCGAACGGCACGAGCTTCGTCGCCGAGACGAGCTCCGCGACGGCGCCGAACGAGCGCATCATGTGCTGGAACTCGGGTGTCGCGCAGTGCGCGTCGTAGGCTTCCTGGCTCTCGTAGAGGTCGTAGTAGTAGAAGTCGTCGGGGCTGTCGGCGGCGGTGTGGAAGACGTAGACGGGCACGCCCGGCTCGCGCGCCGTCGCCGCCTGCATCGCGAGGTTGAGGCGGCGCAGCTCTTCGCGCTTGCCGGGCTTCGCGCGCATGTGGGTGACGAAGGCGAACACGGACTCCTCCCCCGCCCGCGGTCGCGCGCGGGCGGCGCGTGCGACCGCGCTAGCGCTCGATGCCGAAGCGGCCCAGGCCGAACGCCGCGATGGCGTTGCCGCGCAGCAGCTTGTAGGTCTCGCCCTCGTCGAGGCCCGCCGCGGTGACGATCCGCGTCGCGACCTCCTTGCTGTGCGGGAAGGTCGAGTCCGCGTGCGGGTAGTCGGTCTCGTAGCAGATCTGGTCCATGCCGATCGCGTCGCGGTTCCGAAGGCCCGTCTCGTCGTCGAAGATGCAGCCCCAGACGTGGCCCGGCAGGTAGCTCGACGGCGGCTCCGGGAGCTGCACGCCGAAGCTCGAGGCGGGGTCGCGCTCGGCCCAGAGCTTGTCCATGCGTTCCACCACGTACGGCATCCAGCCGACCTGCCCCTCGGCGTAGGCGACGCGCAGGCGCGGGAAGCGGACGAAGACGCCCGACAGCACGTAGTCGCACAGCGAGCCCATCGCGTTCGAGAACGTGAGCGTCGAGCTCACCGCGAAGGGCGCGTCGGGCGACGTCGACGGCATCTTCGAGCTCGATCCGATGTGCATGCAGAGGACGGTCTCGGTCTCTTCGCAGGCGCGGAAGACGGGATCCCAGAAGCGACCCTTGTCGTGCACCGACGGGAGGCCGAGCGGGTGCGGGTTCTCCGAGAACGAGATCGCGTGGCTCCCCTTCGCCGCGCAGCGATGGATCTCCGCCGCCGCGGCGACCGGGTCCCAGAGCGGGACGATCGTCATCGGGACGAGGCGGCCGCGCCCGTCGCCCGCGCACCACTCGTCGATCATCCAGTCGTTGTAGGCGGCCACGCACAGCGCCGCGAGCTCCTTGTCGGCGCGCTCGTGGAACGTCTGCCCGCAGAAGCGCGGGAGCACGTTCGGGTAGCAGATCGACGCCTCGACGTGGTCGGCGTCCATGTCGGCGAGGCGGTCCTTCTGCTTCCAGCAGCCGGGCCGGATGTCGTCGAACGTCACGGGCGTGACGTCGACGTTCTCGAAGCCGCTCGCCGCCGAGAGCTTCGGGAACGGGTAGACGAGGTCGTCGTAGAGCCACCAGTCGCACCACTCGCCGTCGGGCGCGCCCTTGTCGTAGCTGAAGACGCCGCCCTCGAAGCGGAAGACGGCGCGGTCGCGGACGACGCGCGGCGCGCGACCGGCATAACGTGACGGGAGGCGGCTCGTCCACAGGTCGGGGGGCTCGACGACGTGGTCGTCGACGGAGATGATGCGCGGGATCTCGGTCATGGAGCCTCCGTCGCCCGGGTCGCGTCGCGGCGGCCCGCCGGCGAGCCCGGCGTCGGCCTCGGTCGAGCGAACCCGTGCGGCGCCCTAGAGTACCCGGCGCAGGCGGCTGCGAAGGAGGGAATCGAGGTGGAGCGAGTGCGAGCACGCGCGCCTCGTCGCGGCATCGCGGTCGCCGCGCTCCTCCTCGCACAGCTCGCGTGCGCGGGCCTCGACGCGGCGGCGCCGGCCCCGGCGCTGTGGCGCGTGCGCGACGCGGACTCCGAGCTCTTCCTGTTCGGGACGTTCCACCTGCTGCCCCGCGACGTCGACTGGCGGACGCCCGCCTTCGAGGACGCGATGCGCGCCGCGACGACGACGTGGACCGAGGCCGACGTCTCGAGCCCCGCCGCGCGCGCGGAGGTGGCGGAGGCCGTCCGGCGCCACGGACGCAACCCCGACGGCGTGACGCTGAGCGGGCTCCTCGGGCCGGAGCGCGCGGCGCGCCTCCGCGCGCTCGCGGGCGAGCTCGGCCTCGACGCCGATCGCCTCGAGGGCGTGCGGCCCTGGCTCGCGGTCGCCGTGCTCATGCAGGCGGCGATGGCGCGCGAGGGCTTCGAGGCGGAGCGCGGCGTGGACGTCGCGGTCGAGCGGATGGCGCGCGAGGAGGGCGACGCGATCGCGCACTTCGAGACCGCGTCGGCGCAGATCGGGATGTTCGCGTCGCTGTCGCTCGGCGAGCTCCTCGCCGACTTCGACCGACAGGTCGACGAGCTCGACGACTTCGCGTCGTCGTCGTCGGACATGCTCCGCGCGTGGCGCGGCGGCGACACCGCTGCGCTCGACGCATCGCTCGTGCGGCCCATGCGCGAAGAGGCCCCCGCGGCCTACCGCGCCCTGATCGTCGATCGCAACGCGCGCTGGACCGAGCGCCTCGTCGAGCTGCTCGCCGGCGACGGAAGCGCGTTCGTCGCCGTGGGCGCCGCCCACCTCGTCGGGCCGGACGGGCTGCCCGAGCGGCTGCGCCGCGCGGGCTTCGAGGTCGAGCGCGTGCAGTGACGCGCGCGACCTAGCGCGTGCCTCCGTCGCGCGTCGCCGTTCGGGCGAATCGCTCGACGCCGAGGGCCTCGCTCGCGCTCGCGGCGTCGGCGCCGTGCTCCGCGGCGAGTGCGTCGAGCAGGACTGCGTTGACGGCGTCGTGCGTCGACCGCACGACCCACACCGCGTGCGGGCTCGCGGCGATCGCACGCGCGTCGCTCGCGAGCGCGTCGCGATCCTCGAGGAAGAGCCGCTCGCTGTACCAGCCCGGGTGCCGCGCCATCGCGCTCGGGAAGGAGACGACCTCGACCGGGCTCGCGGCGCGTCGCAGGTAGTAGGCGGTGACGCAGCGCCGGTAGCCCGTCGTGACGACGACGTCGTCCGGGCGCGCGCGCTGCGCGATGTGGAGCGCGGCCAGGCGGTCCTTCGATGCGGCGGGCGGGTCGAAGGCGTGCCCGTGCGATGCGACGGTGAAGACGACGACGGCGAGCGCGATCGGCCAGCCGGCCGGCGTGCGCGCGACGCGTTCGAGCCCGGCGGCGTAGAGCAGCACGAAGGGCGGCAGCGCGATCGTGTCGTAGCGGCCGGGCAGGTAGATCGGCGCGACGGCGAGCGAGTAGCCGAGCGCGACCACGAGCGGTCCGAGCGCGAGGACGGCGAGCACCGCGAGGGAGGGGCGCGGCGCACGCTCCACGCCCCTCGCACGCGCTCTCTCGTCGTCGCCGCGCGGCCAGCCGGCGAGCGCGCAGAGCGGGAGGGCGAGCGAGAGCGCGACGGCCGCGATGCCGGCGGACGGGGCGCGGCCGAGCGTTCCCAGGTAGTCGGGAAAGGTGCCGCCGACGCCGAACGTCGTGAAGCTCCAGGCGAGCATCCCGATCGGCGACATCTGCTCCCAGTAGCGGAGCAGCCACTCCGTCACCGCCGATTGCGCGTGGCCGAGCGCGCGCACGAAGAAGGGCAGGTAGGCGGCGAAGGCGGCCGCCGCGGCGAGACACGAGCCCGCCGTCGCGCGCCGCCACGCGCCGGGGCGGCCGAGCGCGCCGACCGCGGCAGCGGCCACCGACACCGGGAGGAAGAACAGCCCGTAGTTGTGCGTGTAGAGCATCGCCGCGAGCAGGAGCGCGACCGCGGCCCACGCGCGCGGCCGCGCGGTGGGGCGGAGCGCGCGCTCGAGCGCGAGCAGGTAGAGCGCGACCTCGGCCATCAGCAGCGCGTAGTTGCGGGCCTCGATCGCGTAGTGGTGGACGAGCGGTCCGAAGGCGAACAGCGCGGCCGCCACGACACCGGCGCGGCGCCCCGCGTAGCGCGCGCCCGCGAGGAACCCGAGCGGGACGAGCGCGACGGCCGCGAGCAGCGACGGCAGGCGCAGGGCGGCCTCGCTCGGGCCGAGCAGCGCCGTCGACGCCCAGGCGGCGAGGAAGAAGAGGGGCGGGTTGCCGGCGCTCCGCTCGCCGGTCACGGCCGCGGCCGCGCCGTGCTCGATCGTGAACCACGTGCAGGCCTCGTCCATCCAGAGCGGGTCGCGGCCGATCGCGAACGCGTGGAAGAGGGCGGCGGCGACGGTGAGCGCGGCGACCGCGATCGCGGCGACACGCCCGGTCGCGGGGGGTGCGGGCGTCGCGGCGGGCGCGGCCGCTCCTTCGGTTCGCATGGCGGCGCAGCATGGCGCAGGGCCCGACGCCCGTCACGCGCGCTCGACGGCGCGCGCCGTTGACCGCGTTGGCTAATAACATAAACTTCCTCGTCATGGCGACGCGGTCCGCCTCGGCCTCGGCCTCCGCTGGGGGTACGCCGGCGACGACGACGGGGCGGGGTGCGCGCCGGCCCTCCGCGCGCGCACGCGCGCGCCTCACGCGCGACGGCATCGCCGAGGCGGGCGCGCGCCTCGCGCGCGAGCACGACCTGCGTTCCCTCACGATGCAGAGCGTCGGCGATGCGCTCGGCGTCACCGCGATGGCGCTCTACAAGCACTTCGCGAGCAAGGCGGAGCTGGTCGACGCCGTGCTCGACCGGTTCGTCGCCGACGCGGCGGTCACCGCGCACGGCGTCGCTCCCTCGGACTGGAAGGCCTGGATGGCCGCGACGTTCGGAGCGATGCACCGCGCGCTCGCGCTCACGCCGGGCGTGCTCTCCTACGTCGCGATCGGCGACGAGGTGCGCTTCGGCGACCGCGCGCGCGACGCGCTGCGCGAGAGCCTCGCCGTGCTGCGCGCGGCGGGCTTCACGAAGGCCGAGGCGCGCCACGCCTACCGCAGTGCGCTCGCGCTCGCCGTCGGGTACGCGTTCGTCGACCGGCAGGTCGAGCCGGCGCGCGCGGCGTCCGCATTCGACCGTGCGCTGCGGCAGTACCTCGCCGGCCTCGAGCGCGCGCGGTGAACGGCAAGACGAAGGGGAGGAGAGGGGCATGAGCCCGATCGCGGTGCGGGACGTCGTCGCCGACGACGCGCAGTGGGTGGGCCGGCGCGCGTGGGCCGACCGCCATCTGTACGAGCTCGAGAAGCGCGGGATCTTCGGCCGCGCGTGGCTCTACCTCGGCCACGAGTCGCAGCTGCGCGCGCCCGGCGACTTCGTGCAGGCGTACATGGGCGAGACGCCCGTGATCCTCGCGCGCGGCGAGGACGGCGAGCTCCACGCGAGCGTGAACAGCTGCACGCACCGCGGCCTGCCCGTGTGCCGCGCGTCGCGCGGCAACACGAAGCGCTTCGTGTGCCCCTATCACAACTGGAACTACGACGTGACGGGCCGGCTCGTCGCGATTCCCCAGGAGCGCCAGGTGCGGCAGCGGCCCGACAAGGCGCGCCTCGGGCTCAAGCGCGTGCCGCGGCTCGCGTCGTGGCGCGGGCTCGTCTTCGGGAGCTTCGACCCCGACGTCGTATCGCTCGACGACTGGCTGGGCGACATGCGCTTCTACCTCGAGGCCTTCCTCGATCGTTTTCCGCAGGGCGTCGAGATCATGGGCGAGCCGCAGCGCTGGGTGATCGACGCGAACTGGAAGCTCCCCGTCGAGAACCAGCTCGGCGACGTGAACCACGGGCCGTTCCTGCACGCGGCCGTGATTCCGCCCGCCGCCAACCAGGAGATCGTCGACTACGGGCACGCGGTCGTTCCGGAGCCCGGGCACGGCGCGACGTTCCGGTTGATGCCCGAGGACGCGCCGGTCGAGAGCGTCGCGTGGGGCTTCGAGGCGATGCCGTCGCTGCTCGGCGGGGCCGAGGTGCACGACTGGCTGCGCGAGGTGCAGGCGCGCGCGGTCGAACGCGTCGGCCCGGTGCGCGCGCGCATGAAGGGCCTCGCCTACGGCGTGTACCCGAACTTCTCGTTCCTCTGGTCGAACGCCGCGTTCAAGGTCTCGCACCCGCGCGGGCCCGGTCGCGTCGAGTACTGGTCGTGGTCGGTCGTGCCGGCCGACGCGCCCGACGCGATCAAGAAGGTGCTGCGCGGCAATCACACTTCGTTCTTCGGGCCGGGCGGCATCCTCGAGCAGGAGGACTCGGAGGCGTGGATCGCGCAGTACCGGGGCAGCGCGATCGATTTCGCCGACGACCACCCGTACTTCTACGGCCTCGGCCTCGGCGAGGAGGGGCCGCACGCCGACCTCCCCGGGCTCGTGAGCTCGTGCGCCAACGAGTTCTACGCCCGCCACTTCTTCCAGCGCTGGCGGCGCGACCTCGAGCGCGCGGAGGCGGAGCATGGCGTCTGAGGTCGCGCGCGTGTCGCCCGAGCTGCAGCACGAGGTCGAGCAGTGGTACTACGAGGAGGCGCGGCTGCTCGACGAGCGCCGCTACCAGAGCTGGCTCGCGCTCGTCGACCCGGCGATCCGCTACGTGATGCCGGGGCGCGGCAACCCGCTCGTCGACAACGCGATGCGCGGCGACGAGGCGATGATCTCGGTCGAGCGCGAGCTCGAGGACGAGGCGTCGGACGGGACGCCCATCCGCGACGAGACGTACGCCTATCTCGCGCTGCGCGTCGAGCGGAGCTTCAAGCCGAATGCCTGGGCGGAGAATCCGCCCGCGCGCACGCGCCGCCTCGTGGGCAACGTGCAGGTCGCTCCGCGCGACGACGGCGCGCTCGCGGTCACGAGCGCCTTCCATCTCCACTATGCGCGCCCCGGCGTGGCGACCTGCTTCTACGCCGGTCAGCGGCGCGACGTGCTCGTGCGCACGGACGCCGGGCTCCGCCTCGCGCGGCGCGTCGTCGTGATGGACTTCGCGGACGTCGAGGTGCCGACGCTCGGCCTGTTCCTCTGAGCTCGAGCGCGCCGTGCGCGGACGACGGGCGCGGCGCCCCGAACGAACGAGCGCCGGCGGGCACGGCCCGCCGGCGCTCTCCGATCCCGAGCCTCGCCGCTGCGGTTGCTAGGCGAGGCGCGACTTCTCGAGGATGTGGACGCCGCAGGCCGACGCCAGGCCGATCACGTGCGCGAGGCCGACCTTCGCGCCCTCGATCTGGCGCTCGCCCGCCTCGCCGCGCAGGTGGTGGCAGACCTCCCAGATGTTCGCGATCCCGGTCGCCGCGATCGGGTGGCCCTTCGACTCGAGGCCGCCCGACACGTTGACCGGCGTCTTGCCCGTGCGCCACGTCGCGCCCGACTTGAAGAAGTCGACCGCGCCGCCCTCCTCGCACAGCATCAGGTTGTCGTAGTGCACGAGCTCCGCCGTCGCGAAGCAGTCGTGGAGCTCGACGAGGTCGAGATCCTCGGGGCCGACGCCCGCCTGCTCGTACGCCTGCTTCGCGGCCGCGCGCGTCAGCGTGTTCACGTCGGGGAGGACCTGGCACGCCTCCTGGTACGGATCCGACGTCAGCACCGACGCCGAGATCTTCACCGCGCGCCGCTGCTGCTCCTTCGACAGCGTCTTGAGCTTCGAGCCGCTCACGACCACCGCCGCCGCCGCGCCGTCGCAGTTCGCCGAGCACATCGGGCGCGTGTTCGGATAGGCGATCATGATGTCGTTCATGATCTCCTCGAGCGTGAAGCGCTTCGTGTAGGCCGCGAGCGGGTTCAGCGTCGAGTGCGCGTGGTTCTTCTCGGAGATCTGCGCGAAGAGCTCGAAGTTCGCGCCGCCGTACTTGTGGCCGTACTCCATGCCGATCTGCGCGAACACGCCGGGCATCGTCTCGGTGCCGATGCGGCCGTCGACCCCGGCGACCGCGCCGTAGCGGCCGCTTCGCTGCCACGCCTCGCCGTCGGCCTTGCGCGAGCCGCCGGCGAGCAGGCCCGCCCCGGCCAGCTTCTCGACGCCGACCGCGAGGCCGAAGTCCGACTCGCCCGCCTTCACGGAGAGGACCGCGACGCGCAGCGCCGTCGCGCCCGTCGCGCACGCGTTCGAGACGTTGTAGGCGGGAATGCCGGTCTGGCCGACCTGCTTCTGGATCATCTGCGCGATCGGCGCCGCGCCGCCCATCAGGTTGCCGGCGGCGACGATGCCCATGTCCTTCATCGTGACGCCGCCGTCGGCGAGCGCCGCGAGCGTGGCCTGGCTCGCGAGGTCGAGCGTGTCCAGCTCCTTGTGCTTGCCGAACTTGGTCATGTTGATGCCGAGGATGTAGACGTCTTCGGAACCCATGGTGCAGGTCCTCCTTAGGCCGCCGGCTCGAAGCCGAAGTTGACGGCCTCGACGCCCTGGGCGTCGCTGCCGATCGGGAACGTGGTGAGGCGCACCGGCATGCCGAGCTTCACGTGCTCGGGGTCGGCCGGGACGTTGACGAGGTTCGCGCGCACGCTCGTGCCGTCGCAGTCGACGATCGCGGAGACGAACGGGACGGGGATTCCGGGCGCGGCGAATGCGACGATCGTGTAGGCGCGCAGCGTGCCCTTGGTGGCGACGCGGGCCTTCTGGAACTCGGTGCCCGAGCAGCTCGCGCAGGCGTTGCGGCGATCGAAGAAGCGGGCGCCGCACTTCGCGCACTCGTTCGCGACGAGGTGCGGGTCGTCGCCGAGCACGAGGTAGTCGACGAAGGGGATCTGTTCGGCCATGGGGACTCCTGGGGCGGATGGGGGGCCCGCGCCCACCGAGGGCCGGGCCGATCACGAGGCGTTGGATGCGACGAACGCGGGGCGGGACGCGCCACCGCGACCGGACGCCCGACGATACCACTCCGCGACGACGTCGCCTCGCTGGTTGATCCGCCGCCGGCGCTCGGAGTAGAAGACGCGGCGGCGCGCGATGCCCGCGCGCCGCCGCCGCGCGGCGTGCCGTACGCGCCGCGCCGCCGAACGCACCGCGCACGCATCGAGACGGGGGACCCGCCTTGGCGATCGACGAGAGCTCCCTTCCGCCCTACGACCCGGCCGAGGTCCTCGCGCTGCCCTTCCCGCGCCGGCTGCGCATGAACTGCCGGACGTGGGCCTCGCAGATCCAGCCGACGCCGTTCTCGCTGATGGCGATGTACTGGGCGAAGTACATCTTCCTGTTCATCGGGGGCTGGGCGTTCTGGGTCTCGTTCTCGAGCTCGTACACGGGCTTCACCGATCCGGCCTCGTGGGCCTTCTCGCACGACGCGTTCCGCAAGGCGATCGCGTGGGCGATCTTCTACGAGCTCATGGGCTTCGGCTGCGGCTCGGGGCCGATGAACGCGCGCTACTGGCCGCCGATCGGCGGCTTCCTCCACTACCTGCGTCCCGGCACGATCAAGCTCCCGTTCTTCCCGGACGCGCCGGTGATCGGCGGCTCGTCGCGCACGTGGCTCGACGTCGCGCTCTACGGTGCGAACCAGCTGTTCCTGCTGCGCGTGCTCGTCGCGCCCGAGGTGACGGCGGATCTCCTGCTGCCGACGTGCATCCTGCTCCCCGTCCTCGGCGTGCTCGACACGACGCTCTTCCTCGCGGCGCGCTCCGAGCACTACTTCCTCGTGTTCGCGAGCCTGTTCGTCTGCTTCGACGACGGCGTCTGGATCGCGGCCGCGAAGCTCGTGTGGTGCTTCATCTGGTTCTGGGCCGCGAGCTCCAAGGTCAACCACCACTTCCCGTCCGTGATCATGGTGATGATGAACAACGGGCCCTTCTTCCCGAAGTGGCTCAAGTCGTACCTGTTCGCGGGCTATCCCGACGACCTGCGCCCGTCGCGGTTCGCGACCTTCATGGCGCACTTCGGGACGCTCTCCGAGTACATGCTGCCGGTGTGCCTGATCCTCGCGACGGAGCTCGGCGCGCACCCGCTCGCGCTCGCGGCGGCGTGCCTGTTCGTCACGAGCTTCCACGGGTGGATCGGCATCAACAACCCGTCCGGCATGCCCGTCGACTGGAACATCCTGATGATCTACGGCGCGTGGTGGCTGTGGTTCGCGCACCCGACGCCGCCCGTGCAGGCGATCTTCCTGGCGAATCCGGCGTGGGCGGCGGTGATGCTCTTCTGCCTGTTCGTCGTGCCGCTCTACGGGAACCTCGTGCCGAAGCACGTCTCGTTCCTGCTGGCGATGCGGTACTACGCGGGGAACTGGGCCTACAACGTCTGGCTCTTCCGCGGCGACTCCGAGAAGAAGCTCGCGAAGATCAAGAAGGCCTCGGGCACGTTCCGCGAGCAGCTCGCGAGCATCCTGAAGGACGAGAAGATGCTCGCGGCGGCGATGTCGATGCTGCCCGTGTCGCGCTTCATGCACCTGCAGGGGCGGCCGCTGCTCGAGGCGATCCCGCGCGCCGTCGACCACGTCGACAACTACACGTTCATGGACGGCGAGGTGCTCGGCGGCGTCGTGCTCGGCTGGAACTTCGGCGACGGCCACCTGAACGGGAAGCGCCTGCTCGACGCGGTGCAGGAGCGCTGCGGCTTCGAGCCGGGCGAGCTGCGCGTCGTCTCCGTCGAGTCCGAGCCGCTCTTCGGCCACACGATGGAGTGGAAGGTCTGGGACGCCGCGACGGGGCTCGTCGACGAGGACACGACGGACATGCGGCCGATGCGCGCGCTGCAGCCCTGGCCCGAGGGCGCGCACGCCGAGGCGTTCGAGCGGGGGAATCCGTCGCGCGCCGCCTCGGCCTGACGCGATGGCGCAGCACGAGGTCGACGCGGTCGTCGTCGGCTCGGGGCCGAACGGGCTCGCCGCCGCGATCGCACTCGCACAGGAGGGCGCGTCGGTGCTCGTCGTCGAGGGGCACGAGGAGCCCGGCGGCGGCACGCGCTCGGCCGAGCTCACGCTCCCCGGCTTCGTCCACGACGTGTGCTCGGCCGTGCACCCGATGGGCATCCTCTCGCCCTTCTTCCGCACGCTCCCTCTGCACGAGCACGGCCTCGAGTGGGTGCGGCCCGCGGCGAGCGTCGCGCACCCGCTCGACGACCAGGACGCCGTCGTGCTCTACCGCTCCGTCGCGCGCACGGCCGCCGGGCTCGGCCGCGACGCGCGCGCGTGGGAGCGGCTCGTCGGCCCCTTCGTCGAGGACGCGAACGGGCTGCTCGAGGACGTGCTCGCACCGCTGCGCATCCCGCGTCACCCGCTCGCGATGGCGCGCTTCGGGATGCGCGGCGCGTTCTCGGCGAACCGGCTGGCGCGCATCGCGTTCCGCGAGCCGCGGGCGCGCGCGCTCCTCGCGGGCTGCGCCGCGCACTCGGTGCTGCCGCTGACGCAGCCGCTCACGGCCGCGCTCGGTCTCGTCTTCGCGGTGACCGCGCACGCGGAGGACTGGCCCGTCGCGCGCGGCGGGTCGCAGGCGATCGCGCGCGCGCTGACGCGCCATCTCGCGACGCTCGGCGGCCGCATCGAGACGGGGCGCCGCATCCGCTCGCTCGCGGAGCTCCCGTCCTCGCGCGTCGTGCTGTTCGACACCTCGCCCGACCAGCTCGCGTCGATCGCGGGCGATGCGCTCCCCGCCCGCTATCGCCGCCGCCTCGGCCGGTACCGCTACGGGCCCGGCGTCTTCAAGCTCGATCTCGCGCTCGACGGGCCGATTCCGTGGCGCGACCCGCGCTGCCTCGAGGCGTCGACCGTGCACGTCGGCGGGACGCTCGAGGAGATCTGCGCGTCCGAGCGCGACATGTACGCGGGGCGACACGCCGAGCGCCCCTACCTGATCGTGTGCCAGCAGAGCGACTTCGACGCGACGCGCGCGCCGGAGGGCCGGCGCACGGGCTACGCCTACTGTCACGTGCCGCACGGCTCGACGCTCGACCGCAGCGACGCGATCGAGGCGCAGATCGAGCGCTTCGCGCCCGGCTTCCGCGACCGCATCCTGGCGCGTCACGCGATGACGCCGGCCTGGTTCCACGCCTACAACCCGAACTACGTGGGCGGGGCGATCACCGGCGGCGTCTCCGACGCGTTCCAGCTGTTCAACAGCCCGGTGACGCGGCTCGACCCGTACTCGACGCCGAACCCGCGGCTCTTCATCTGCTCGGCCGCGACGCCGCCCGGCGGCGGCGTCCACGGGCTGTGCGGCTACTGGGCGGCCCGGTCGGCGCTGCGGCGCCTTCGTTAGGCGTCGACGCCGCGCGCCGCGCCGCATCCGCCCGGCGCCGCGGGCTCCGCGCGCTTGCGGGCGACGACGCGCGCGAAGCCGAGCAGGCCGTCGCGGTCGGCCTCGAGCATCGCGATCTCGCGCTCCCACGACTCGCGCCGCCAGCCCGTGCAGGAGGGGAGGAGGGCGCGCCCGAAGCGCAGCCAGTCGCGCGCGCCGTCGGGCACGGCGTCCGCGACCTCGACGTCGACGAGGCCCGTCTTCGCCCAGTGCCGCCGCCACCACGCCGGAGCGTGGAAGCAGGCGAACTCCCACTCCCAGAACGGCGCGAGGTGCGCGGGCGGGGGGCCGTCGAGCTCGCGCAGCGTCGCGGGCACGACGACGCCGAGGCGCCCGCCGTCGCGCAGCAGGTGCACGGGCGTCCCGAGGTAGAGGTCGTCGGTGCCGAAGTACTGATAGGCGTCGATGCTCACGATGGCGTCGAACGCGCCCGGCTCGAAGGGCAGCGCGTGGGCCTCGGCGTGGACGGCGGTGACGCGATCCTCGACGCCCGCCTCGCGGATGCGCGCGCGGTTCTCCTCGGCCGGGATCCACAGGTCGACGGCGGTGACGCGCACGTCGAGCTCGCGCGCCAGGAAGATCGACGTCAGGGCGCGCCCGCAGCCGAGGTCGAGCACCCGCGCGCCGCGCTCGATCGGCATCGCGGCGAGCAGCGCCTCGAGCAGCCAGAGCGCGTTCGGCCCCATCTCGTGGCGCGCGATCCACGCGGGGTCGTAGCCGGCGCTCCGCGGGTACGCGGGATGGTCGAGCGCCGCGCGCAGCAGGTCGTCGGGCACGGTGCGCCTAGCGTCGCGCCGCGTAGCGGACGCGACAGGGGCGGTCGGCGCGCGCGACGCCGCCGATCTGCCGCCGCAGCGGACGCGGGTCGCGGAAGAGCGGCTCGAGCTCGAAGCGCTCGACGAGCGAGGCGATCGCGTGACGCATCGCCGCGATCGAGAAGCCGTGCGCCGGGCAGGCGTGGCGGCCGTGCCCGAAGGTCGTCACGAGCTCGCGCGCGGGCAGCTCGCCCGCGCGCGCGAACGCGCGCCGCTCGAAGTGCGCCGGGTCGAAGCGGTCGAGTCCGGGCAGCGCGGCCGGGTTCGTCACGGCCATCGTCGTCGCGAGGAATGCGCCGGGCGCGACGCGGTACGCGGCCTTCTCGTCGGCGATCGTCGTCTCGCGCAGCACCATGCGCAGCACGATCGAGCGCTGGCGAAGGCGGATCGACTCGTACGAGCAGCGATCGAGCAGGTCGAGGTCGCCGCCGCGCACGGCGGCGAGCAGCGCCGGCCGCTCGAGCAGGTGCACGAGCGTCCAGGCCGTCGCCGCGAACAGGTTCGACTGCGCGCCCATGTGCACGAGCACGACGTCGCGCCCGATGCCGCGCTCGCGCTCGGGGCTCGGCACGTCCGCCCACTTCGCGGCGATCTGCGCGAGCAGGTCGTCGCGCGCGTCGCCGCCCGCGCGCGCGCGCTCGGCGAGGATGTCGGCGAAGACGCGGTCGAGCCCCGCGATCGCGCGGCGCTCGGCACGCTTGCGCGTCGCCATCGCCCACAGCGCCTTGTGCGGGTGCACGAACGACTCCGAGCTGTCGAGCCGGTCGAGCAGCGGAACCAGCCGGTCGAGGTGGCGCGGCGCCGCGGCCTCGATCCCGCCCCACGATGCGAGGCCGACGCGGTGCATGAGCCGCCGCGTCCACGCGAAGAGCTCGAGCTCGCCGGCGTCGTCGAGCTCGTCGAGCTCGATCGCGACGGCCGCGCGCAGGTTCTCGAGGTAGACCTCGACGTCGTCGCGCGCGAACAGGTCGTGCGGCCGCGTGCGCCGTCCGACGAAGAGCTCGTCGGGCACCTTGTGGCGCAGCAGCGCGAAGTCGCCCGCGCCCTTGCTCGCCTGCGCCTCCGGCAGCGCCCACAGGTTGCGCACGCCCTCGGGCGAGAACACGCACAGCATCCGGTAGCCGAAGACGTCGACGGCGAACGTGTCGCCGAGCTCGCGTCGCCAGCGCTCGAAGGCGGCCGTCGGGTCGGCGAGCAGCGCGAGCCCGGCGCCCGCGAGCGGAACGCGCGAGCGCACGAGCGGGGGCGCGGGGTCGATGGCCGGGAGCGCGCGGGGCACGCCGCGATCCTACCCGGTCGCGTCGCTCCCGCGTGACCTTCCCGGCGCGGGCGGGTTCGAGGGCCGGGCGAGACCCCGTCCCGAGATCGGCAACCGAGGAGGCTCCATGTCCACGACGTCCGAACGCACCACGACTCCGAGTTCCGCCACCCCCGCCACAGCGGGCGCCGCCGCGCTCCGCCGCACGCGCGCCGCGGCGCTCTTCGGCGCCGTCGCGCTGGCGGTCGCGCTCGCGGGCGCGACGGCGGCGAGCGCCGACCCGGGCGCCTGCCGCAGCGCGTGTCGCGACGACCACCGCGCGTGTCGGCTCGACGCGCGCGACGACGCGCGCGCGTGCCGCGACGCGTGTCCGACCGGCGACCGCGCCTGTCGCCAGGCGTGTCGCGACGAGTACCGGTTCGCGATGGCCGAGTGCAACGAGGCGCGCGTCGGCTGCGCGCTCGGCTGCAGCGACCGGCTCGACCCGGCGTGCACCGACGGCTGCCTCGCCACGTTCGACCTGTGCCGCGACGACAAGGGCGCGTGCCTCGTCGCGTGCCGCGACGAGCTGCGCGATGCGATCGCGGACTGCGTGGCGGCGGGCGGCGGGCGGAGCTGCATCCGCCAGGCGCACGAGAACGCGCGACAGTGCGCGCGCACGTGCGAGGACGCGCTGCCGTGCCGCGGCGAGCTGCGCGAGTGCGTGCAGGGCTGCGTCGTCGAGGACGCGCCGCCCGCGTCGTAGCGGCGCGAGCGACCGCGCGCCGGGGAGGCCGGGCCTCCCCGGCGCTTGGCGTCGCTAGGCGCCGCGCGGGTTCCGCGCCGGCGCGCCCGGCGCCGCGACGAACTCCTCGAGCGCGCGCCGCGCCTCCTCGTCGCGCATCTGGCGAGGCGGGCTCTTCATGTACCACGCGCTCGGCGCCTCGAGCGGCCCGGCGACACCGCGGTCGAGGGCCAGCTTCGCGCAGCGGAGCGCGTCGATCACGACGCCCGCGCTGTTCGGCGAGTCCTGCACCGACAGTCGCAGCTCGAGCTCGAGCGGCACGTCGCCGAAGCCGCGTCCCTCGAGCCGGATGAACGCGACCTTGTTGTCGCCCTGCCAGGGCACGTAGTCCGACGGGCCGATGTGGATGTCGTGCGCGTCGAGGCGCGCGTCGAGCTGGCTCTGCACCGATTCGGTCTTCGAGCGCTTCTTGGAGGCGAGCCGGCTGCGCTCGAGCATGTTCAGGAAGTCCGTGTTGCCACCGGTGTTCAGCTGGTAGGTGCGGTCGAGCGCGACGCCGCGGTCGGCGAAGAGCCGCGCGAGCGCGCGGTGCACGATCGTGGCGCCCACCTGGCTCTTGATGTCGTCGCCGACGATCGGGAGGCCGGCCGCGCGGAAGCGCTCCGCCCAGACGGGGTCGGACGCGAGGAAGACGGGCACGCAGTTCACCATCGCGACGCCCGCGTCGAGGCAGGCCTGCGCGTAGTGGCGCACCGCGCGCTCCGACCCGACGGGCAGGTAGCAGAGGAGCACGTCCGCGCGCGCCTGCCGCAGCGCCTCGGCGACGTCGACGGGCGCCGTGTCGGCGGGCCGGATGGCGTCGTCGTCCGGGTAGGCCGCCATGTGGTCGGCCACGCCGTCGAGCACGGGCCCCATCTGCACGTCGACGCCGCTCTTCTCGAGCGTCGGCTGGAACACGCGCGTGCAGTTCGGCCGCGCGAAGACGGCGTCCTCGAGCGGGCGGCCGACCTTGCGGCGATCGACGTCGAACGCCGCGACCACCTCGACGTCGGCGGGCCCGAAGCCGCCGATGTCGGGGTGCATGAGTCCCGCGTGCGCGGCCGCGTCGCGCTCGCGGTAGTAGGCGATGCCCTGGACGAGCGAGCTCGCGCAGTTCCCGACGCCGGCGATGGCGACGCGGACTCGTTGGCTCACGGAGGCCCTCCTTCACTCCCTCGACGGATCCGTTCCACCCGCGCGCGCCGACGCGCCGGGCGGCGCAGTACGGTACGGCATGCGCGCGCCCGCGCCGCGCCCCGCGGTGGGGCGGGCCGCACCCCGTCCGCGCCCGACTACTCGGCCCTCGAGAGCGGCACCGAGCGCCCCTGCGCGTCGAGCCTCGCGGCGACGATCGCCCCGGCGTCGTCGGCCTCGAAGCGGATCGAGATCTCGGGCGCGGCGAAGGCCCCGGTGCCGATCTCGTCGAGCGGCGCGGCCGCGTCGCCGGGGCGCCCGACGACGAGCTTCGCGCCCTCGCGGCGCACGAGGATCTCGAGGCCGACGATCGGGACGCGCCACGTCCCCGCATAACGATCGAGCCGGTGCGCGACGGGAAGCGCGAGCAGCTCGTCCACGGTCCAGGGTGCGCTGCGCTCGCGCGTCTCGGCGCGCACGGCCGCGACGGTCGCCGGCGACACGGGGTCGTCCGCGTGGCCGAACGCGCGGCGCAGGAACGTCGCCACGCCCGCGAGCCCCTCGTCGTCGAAGCGCGGGTCGCGCGCGTGCCCGGGCATCGTCGAGCGCCACGTCTCGCCGCCGATCTCGACCGGGCCGGTGAGCCCGTGGAGCGCGATGCGCACGAGCCAGGCGTCGGCATCGCGCACCCACGGCGAGCCGACGAGCGAAGGGGCGAGGCCCGGCAGGCCCGCGCCGTTCTCGCCGTGGCAGGAGGCGCACGACGCCGCGAAGAGCGCGGCGCCGCGCTCGCGCAGCGACTCCTCCTCGGCAGTGAGCGCGCGCGCGCCGCCCGGGCGCGGGTCGCCGGGCCACGTGATGTGCGGGCGCAGGCGCGCGATCGCGTCGCGCACGCGCACGGGCGCGCGCGCGGCGGCTCCGTCGTCGAAGAGCGCGTGCGGAGCGGCGAGCTCGACGCGCCGGCTCCCCTCGCGCGACTGTGCGTCGGCCATGCCCTCGATCACCGCCGCGCGCAGCGCGTCGTTCGGCGCGCGCGCCGCGAGATCGAGGAGCGCGGCGACGTCGCGCGCGGCGTCGTCGCCGGCCTGCGCGGCGAGGTGCGCGGCGGCGGCGAGCTCGGACGCGAGCGCGAGCGCGCCATCGTCGGGCGGCGAGGCGGTTGCGCGCGGGGGCTCGACCTCGAGCGCTTCGCGCTCGAGCTCGCGGGCGAGCGCTTCGCGCTCGAGCTCGTGGGCGAGCGCTTCGCGACCGAGCTCGTGAGCGAGCGCTTCGCGCTCGAGCTCGTGGGCGAGCGCTTCGCGCTCGCGTCCGCCGAGGCCCGACACGACGGCCTGGACGGTGAGTGCGTCGCCCGCGCGCGCGGCGTCGAGCATCGCGGCGAGCGGGAGGGCGTCGCGCGGGAGCGCGCCGAGCGTGTGCAGCGCCTGCAGCCGCACGCTCGCGTCGCCGTCGTCGAGCCGCGCGAGCACCCGCGCGCGCGCGTCGCCTCCCCACGTCGCGAGCTGCGGCTCGCCGGCGCGCAGCGCGGCGCGTCGCACGGCGGGGTCGGCATCGTCGAGCGCGCGCGCCCACGTGGTGGCGTCGAGTGCGCCGCGCTGCGCGAGCGCCCACAGCGCGTGCAGGCGCGCGCGCGGGCCGAAGCGATCGAGCGCGCGGAGCTCTGCGCTCGCGTCGGGAGACGGGTCGACCGCGAGGCGTCGCTGCGCGCGGTCGCGCACCCAGCCGTTCGGGTGCTCGAGTGCCGCGAGCTGCTGCGCGCGCGTCGCGAGCGGCGGCGGTCGGCGAGCGATCGGGCGATCTTCGCGCACGACGCGCCAGATGCGGCCCTGCGCGCCCGGCGCCTCGAGCCCGTGCGCGAGCGCGTAGGCGCGCAGGTAGTCCGACACGTAGTACGCGTGCTGGATGACGCCGCGGTACATGTCGACGACCCAGATCGCGCCGTCGGGCCCGACCTTCGCGTCGACGGGCCGGAAGCGTTCATCGGTCGAAGCGAGCCATTCGCGCTCGCCCCACTGCGGATCGGGATGCAGGACGTGCATCGCGCGGAGGCCGACCGCCGCTTCGCGCCCGTCGTCGCGCTCGACCCGGAACTGCGCGACGACGGCGCCCGCGGCCTCCGGGACGAACGCGTCGCCGACGTGCTCGGGGCCGTACTGGTCGCCGCGCTGGATGGCGATCCCGCTCACGCCGGTCGGCCCGCGTTGTCGCCCGTCGGCGCGCAGCGAGCCGTCCGTGTAGGCGCGGTTGAGCCCGGGCGCGACCCGCACGCCGAACACTTCGGCGCCGGGCGCGAGGTCGACGCCGACGCCCGGCTTCGCGAGGCGCCCGGCCGTCGCCGGCTGGCGCAGCGGGTACTCGGCCGGAATCGCGTCGGCGTAGAGGAAGGCCGAGTTGTGGTCGTAGAAGAGGCGGCCCTCGTCGTCCTGCGCGATGCCGAACTGCCCGCGGAAGGCGGTCGCTCCGACCTCGAAGCCGGCCGCGCCGAAGCGGAAGCGGCGGCGCGACTTCGCGTTGTAGATCCAGCCGTCGATCGCGGGCAGGAGCCCGTTCTCGAGGTGCTCCGGGTTGGGCCCGCTCGTCGCGTAGTCGCCGAGGCGAACGCGGTCGTCGCAGTGGCGGTCGCGCGGCGTCGCCGCGACGGCGTCGCGGCACAGCCACAGGTCGGGGGGCGCGCCGACGAGCACGCCCTGCGGCAGGACCGCGACGGCGCGCGGCAGCACGAGCCCGTCGAGGAACACGTCGCTGCGGTCCATCCGGCCGTCGCCGTCCTCGTCCTCGAGCACGACGACGCGTCCGCTCGGCCGCTCCTCGCCCGCGCCGTCGATGTCGGGCATGAAGCCGCGCATCTCGACGACGTAGAGCCGCCCCTCGTCGTCCCAGTCCATCGCGACCGGGTCGACGACGAGCGGCTCCGCCGCGACGAGCTCGACGCGGAACCCCGGCGCGACGCGGAACGCGGCGAGCGCCTCGTCGGGCGAGAGCACGGGTGCGGGCGGGACGTCGAGCGACGCGAGGATGTCGTCGGCCGAGGGCGGGCGGAGGAGCCAGGCCGCGACGCCTAACGAGGCGAGCGCGCCGAGCGCGACCCAGCGCTTGCGTAGCGGTCGGGTCATGCGATGCCTCGGGAAGGCCGCGCGGTGCGCGCCGCGCGAAGCGCGGCCGCGGCGGGTCGATCCGGTCGAGCGGGGCGGGAGCGGCTTCCGGGCACGCGCGGGTTGTAGTACGCGGCCCGGCCCGCCGCACGCGTGCGGCCGGTGGCGCGCTCCGGTCGTGCCGCGCTTCGCGGGCCGTCCGCCGCGACGCCGGCCTTCCGCCGCGCCGCCGGCCGCTCGGCACCCGTCCGCGCGCACGCCGCGGAGAGATTCCGCAACCGCCGCCGCCGCGCGGCGTCATACTGCCGCGCGCGCGCCGCGCCAACCGCGAGGAGACACCGTGAAGCTCTACGACTCGATGGGCCCGAACCCGAAGCTCGTCCGCATGTTCGCCGCCGAGAAGGGGTTCGCCTTCTCGGACACCGTGAAGGTCGACCTGGCCGGCGGCGAGAACCGCCGCGAGCCCTACCTCTCGAAGAATCCTTCCGGCCAGCTGCCGTGCGTCGAGCTCGACGACGGCGCGTTCGTCGCCGAGACGATCGCGATCTGCGAGCTGATCGAGGAGCTGCAGCCCGAGCCGGCGCTCGTCGGCAGCACGCCGCAGGAGCGCGCCGAGACGCGCCAGTGGGTGCGCCGCGTCGAGTGGAAGGTCGTGCAGCCGATGGGCGACGGCTTCCGCTTCGCAGAGGGGCTCCCGATCTTCAAGGACCGCATCCGCACGCTGCCCGAGGCGGCGGCCGGCCTCAAGCAGATCGGCCAGGACGGGCTCGCCTGGTTCGATGCGCAGCTCGCCCAGCGCGAGACGATCGTGCCCGGGCGCTTCACGCTCGCCGACGTCGTGCTCTTCGCGTTCCTCGAGTTCGGCGGCATGGTCGGTCAGCCGATCCCCGATTCCTGCGCGAACCTGAAGCGCTGGTTCGAGAAGGTGAAGGCGCGGCCGAGCGCGGCGGCCTAGCAACGCACGGCCGGGCTCGGGGCGCCGCCTACGGCGCCCCGAGCCCGGCCGCCGCGGGCACCACCTCGCGCACCAGCACGCCGAGCGCGTCGGCGTCCTCGTCCCACAGGTTCGGCAGGCTCACGATCGCGTGCTGGATGCCCGCGTCGGCGAGCGCGCGCAGCTTCGCGACGGCGTCGCGCGCGCCGTCCGCCCCCGGTGCGAGCCGCAGCGTCGAGAGGCTCGTGCGCTCGATCTCGTCGTACGGCCGGCCGACGTCGTCGCAGTGGCGCCGCAGCACGTCGAGCTTCGCGCGGATCGCGTCGGTGCCGGCGTAGTCGAACAGGTTGCAGGCGTCCGCGTAGCGCGCGACGAGGCGGAGCGTCTTGCGCTCGCCCATGCCGCCGACGAGGATGCGCGGCCGCGGCGTCGACAGCGGCGCCGGCACGCACAGCGTCTCGGCGAGCCGGTAGTGGCGGCCTTCGAAGGGCTCAACGCGGCCGCTCCACATCTGGAGCGCGATCCGGATCGTCTCCTCGAGCCGCTCGAAGCGCTCGGCGAGCGGCGGGAACGGAACGCCGAGGCCCGCGTGCTCGCGCTCGAACCACGCGGCGCCGATGCCGAGCACCGCGCGCCCGCCCGACAGCACATCGAGCGTGCTCACCGTCTTGGCGAGCACGCCGGGGTGCCGGTAGGTCACGCCGGTGACGAGCGTGCCGAGCGTCGCGCGCTCGGTGGCGCCCGCGAGATAGGCGAGCGCCGTGTAGCCCTCGAGCATCTCCTGCTCGGGCGGGCCCACGAACTCGATCTGGAAGAAGTGATCCATCACCCAGAGGCTCGCGACGCCGCCCAGGTCGGCGCGGCGCGCGACGTCGGCGAGGCGACGACGCAGCGACGCGGGGCCGCCCGGTGTCGTGAAGCTCGGGATCTGGAGGCCGATGCGCATCGCGCGCAGGGTACACGTCGCGCGACCGCGTCGCGCGACCGCGTCGCGCGATCGCGTCTCGCAGCGCGGCGTTCTGCTAGGCGTCGCGCGTGCGGAACCGCTCCAGGTCGCGGCGGACGGTCGTCGTGCGCTCGGCGAGCATCTCGGCGACGCCCGCGAGCTCCTCGGCGCTCGCCGTGTTCTGCTGCGTGGCCTGGTCGACGCGGGCGAGGCCCGAGTTGACCTGGGAGACGCCCTCCGCCTGCTCGCTGCTCGACGTCGCGATCTCCGCGACGAGCTCGGAAGCGCGCGTCACGGCGTCCACGATCTCGGTCAGCGACGACGCGGTCTTCTCTGCGATCGCGCGGCCCTGCGCGACCTTGCCGCCCGCGCTCTCGATGAGCTCGGTCGTCTCCTTCGCCGCGGTCGCGCTGCGCTCCGCGAGGCTCCGCACCTCCTCCGCGACGACCGCGAAGCCCTTGCCGTGCGTTCCTGCGCGCGCCGCTTCCACGGCCGCATTCAGGGCGAGCAGGTTCGTCTGGAACGCGATCTCGTCGATCACCTTGATGATTCTCGAGATCTGCGTGCTCGCCTGGTCGATCTCGACCATCGCGCCGACCATCGCGCGCATCTGCTCGTCCCCGTTCTCGGCGGCCGAGCGCGCGGAGGTGGCGAGCTGCATGGCCGTCGACGCACTGTCCGCGTTGGCGCGCGTCTTCTGCCCGATCTCCTCCATGCTCGCCGTGATCTCCTGGACGGAGGCCGCGGAGTCCGTCGCGTTGCCCGAGAGCCCCTGGCTCGTCGACGCGACGACGGCGGTGTTCTCGGCGACCTCGACGATCGCGACCTTGAGGTGGCCGATCGTCGAGCCGAGCTGCTGCACCATCTTCTCCATCGCCTGCATCAGCGCGTCGTCGCCCGAGCGCGGCGCGATCTCGACCGTCAGGTCGCCGCCGCCGATGCGCGCCGCGATGCCGTTCACGGTCGCGAGCGAGGTGACGACCGCCTCGACGCTCCGCTTCATGTCCGCGAGCTCGGGGAGCACGTCGACGTCCACGGCCGCGGGAATCTCGCCCTTCGCGAGGCGTGCGAGGTAGGTCGTGAGCTCGGCCACCTGTCGTTCGCGCACGGCCTTCGCTTCGCGATCGCGACCCACGCCGGCCCAGTCGACGGTGCTCGTCCCCACCGCCGTCCGCATGCCCGCGGCGGCGCGGTTGAGCGCCTCGCCGAGTCGCCCGATCTCGTCCTCGCTCGTGACCGCGAGGTCCGCGTCGAGCCGGCCGCGCGCGATCCGCTCGATGGCCTCGGCGGCCGCGCGCACGGGGTTCACGATGCGCCCCGCGAGCCACGCGCCCACCGCGACGACCACGGCGACGGCGATGGCGCACGCACCGGCGATCGCGTTGCGGACCGGCACGAGTGCGGCGTAGGCCTCGCGCGCGTCCTGCCTCACGAGCGCCACCCAGGCGCGGTCGCCCTTCGCGGCGGAGAAGCCGACGACGTGGTCGACGTGCTCGACCTCGTGGCCCTCGATCGCGTAGCCGGACTCGCCACCGAGCGCGCGTCGCACCGACCCGAGGCCGGCGGAGACGAGGTTGGCCTCGCTCATCACGCGCGCCGGGTCCGGGTCGTCGAGGAGCGAGCCGTCGGCGGTCACGATCTGCGTCTCGACGGTGGTGAGGCCCTTGCTCGCGAGGCTGGCGCGCGTCGCCGCGAGGATCGATCCGAGGATCCGCTCGCGGGAGGCCCAGTTGATCCACATGCGAACGACCTGGCCGTCGTCGTCGTAGACGGGGGCGCCGTACACGAGCGACACCGTCGACGGCTCGCGGAGGCGCGTGACGATCGGGTCGCGCGCCGGGGGCCCGACCCAGCTCGCGCCCGGTCCGACCTCGCCCGCGGCGATCGCGCGGAACCACGGCTCGCCGCTCACGTCGCGGCCGACGAGCGACGCGGTGTCGGCCGGCGCGCCCGTGTGGTCGACGTCGTTCGCGCCGACGATCCGTCCGTCGCGATCGACGACGACCATCAGGTCGTAGATCTCGTAGCTGCGCGTGAAGAAGTTCGCGAGGCGCGTGATGTCGGCGCGGCTGCCGAGCGCGAGCGGATTGTGCGCGAACGCCTGGACGTCCCCGTAGCGCTCGAACAGGTTGCGCTCGACCTTGTCGAGCGCGTCCTCGGCCTGGGCCTGGAGGAACTCGCCGGTGCGCGCGATCAGCGCATCGCGTGCGCCGCGGTAGCTCATCGCGCCGACGACGAGCAGGGGAACGACACCGACCGCCACGAAGGTGGCCGTCAGCCGGAGCCGGAGGTCGGTGCGAAGGCGGTGCACGGGCGCGCTCCTCTGCGAGTGCGCGCGGGAGCGCGGGCACTCGTCGGGCCCGCGTGTCGGCCGGCGGCGGCGCGCGCTGAGGGCTTGCGCGGGCGCGCGCGTGCGAATGCGGCGAACGCCCGATCCGCAGTAGCCCGGAGCCTCCTGGGTTCTTCGGAGGAGGTCGCGTCTGGCGGCTTCCGCGCGGCGCGCCGTGCGCGCGCCCTACGGGGCCTCGAGCCCGTAGAGGAGCTCGCCGTCGGGGCCGACGTCGTAGACCTCGTAGCCGCTCTCGACGCGCGGCGCGTCGCCGCCGAGCGCGACCGCGACCTTGTTGGTCGCGTTGCGCGCGACGTCGAGCACGAGCTCGACGCAGGCGGCGGGCGGAAGCTGCTCGCGCAGCGCGCGCGCGCGGCTCGCGTCGACGGCGAACGGCGTGGAGATCATCGCCTCGGCGAACGCGAGTGCGGCCTTGTGCGCGGGCGAGAGGTCGCTCTGCGCGTAGCGGTCGACCGCGTCGAACATCGCGTCGTCCGCGCCGGCGACGAGTGCTGCGCGGCTGCGCAACGACTGGCAGATGCGGCAGCGGTGGCGGCGCGCGCCGAGGAGGCGCACGAGCTCGGTCGTCACCGCGTCCACCTCGCGCAGCTGCGGCACGACGCGGATCCACAGGTCGAAGGCCTCGGTGAGCGCCGGTGCGTCCGCGGCGCGCGCGTCGCCGTCCGCCGCGGGCGAGGGGCCGAAGAGCGCGTCGAGCGCGGCGCGCACGCGAGGCGCGAAGTCGGCGACGTAGCAGGCCTGCGCGAAGTCGCCGGCCGCGGCGCCGAGCGAGGCGAAGAGCGCGCCGCGCTCGGCGGCGCCGAGGCTCGCCACGTCGAACGCGAGCTGCTCGGCGAACGCGAGCGCGGGGCGCGCGCCGTCGTCGAGGGCGGCGAGCTCGCGCCAGCGCGCGGCGTCGACGCCGTGCCACGGGCTCGTGCCGAGCCCGGCGGGGCGGGCGAGCGGCGGTGCGCCGTGCTGGCTCGCGACGACGCGCGACGCGAGGTCGAAGAGGTCGGCGACGCCGGCGTCGCGCGTCGCGCGCCAGGCGGCCGCCGCGAGCGCGTCGAGCGCCGCGCCCGCGCGCGGTGCGTGGAGCTCGAGGGCCGCGCGTCCGTGCGCGGCGTCGCGTTGCGTGGCTTCGCGTTGCGTGGCTTCGCGTTGCGCGGCGTCCCGTTGCATCCCGCTCGTCCTCCTGCGTCGGCGGTGCGCATCCTAGCCGAACGCGCGATCGCGACGGCACCCACGCCCACGGACCGCCGGTATAGGATGGGCGCTCGACGCCCGCACCGAGGAGACCCCGCGTGACGCTCGACGAGCGCTATGTCGACGACTTCCAGTTCGCCGGCCAGGACATCCCCTGGCTCGTCGCGCACTGGGCGAAGCACAAGCCCGACCACCCGTTCCTGGTCTGGGAGCCGAAGAGCGGAGCCACGCGTCGGTGGACCTACGCCGAGTTCGACGCCGAGGTCGCGCGCATCGCGGCGGGCCTCGCCGCGCGCGGCGTGGCGAAGGGCGACAAGGTGCTCGTCCACGCCGACAACTGCCCCGAGATGGTCCTCTCGTGGTACGCGTGCGCGAAGATCGGCGCCGTCGCCGTCACGACGAACACGCGCAGCGCGGGGCCCGAGATCGAGTACTTCGCGTCGCACACCGGCTGCGTCGGCGCCATCACGCAGCCGCGCTTCGCGCGGCTCGTGAAGGAGCACGCGAAGGCGCTCCGGTGGATCGTCGTGACCGAGGACGACGCGGGCGAGCCGCCCGCCGCCGCCGACGCGAGCCACGGAATGGAGCCGTTCGCGGCGCTTCGCGGCGACCCGTCGACGCTCGCGCCGCGCGCGCCCGACCCGATGGCGCCGGCCGGCATCATGTTCACGTCGGGCACGACGTCGCGCCCGAAGGCCGTCGTGCACACGCACGCGAATGCGCTGTGGGCGAGCCGCATGGGCCCGCTCAACATCGCGGCCCGCCCCGACAGCGTCTATCTCGTGTACCTGCCGTTCTTCCACGTGAACGCGCAGAGCTGGTCGGTCTACGCGATGCTCGGCGTCGGCGGCACGGTCGTGCTGCAGCCGAAGTTCTCGTCGAGCCGGTTCTGGGAGGTGGTGACGCGCCACGACGTCACGCACATCTCGCTGATCCCGTTCGTGTTCAAGGCGATCGCCGGCCAGCCCATTCCCGAGAACCGGCTCGAGGTGGGCGTGTTCGGGCTCGTGATGCCGGCGCTCGAGCAGTGGCTCGGCCTTCGCGTGATGGCGGCGTGGGGCATGACGGAGACCGTCACGCACGCGACGCGCACGGACTTCGTGCAGACGTATCCCGACGGCTCGATGGGCAAGCCGACGCCCGGCTACGAGTTCGCGATCGTCGACCCGGACACCGGGCGTCCCTGTCGCGAGGGCGAGACGGGCGAGCTGTGGGTGCGCGGGCGCCGCGGCGTGCAGCTCTTCCTCGAGTACTACGACAACCCCGAGGCGAACGCGAAGGCGTTCACCGACGACGGCTGGTTCCGGACGGGCGACCTCGTCGCGCTCGGCGTCGAGGGCAACTTCTTCTACAAGGATCGCGACAAGGACGCGCTCAAGGTCGGGGGCGAGAACGTCTCGGCCCGCGAGGTCGAGGACTGCTGCCGCGAGGTCGGCGGCATCGCGGACATCGCCGTCGTCGGGCGCAAGCACGAGATGCTCGACCAGGTGCCCGTCGCGTTCGTGATCCGCGGGCTCGGCGCGCCCGAGTCCGAGGAGGAGCACGCGCGCGCCATCCTCGCGCACTGCAAGGCGCGGCTCGCGGACTTCAAGGTCCCGCGCGCCGTGTACTTCCGCGACGAGTTCCCGACGGCGACGCTCGAGAAGGTGGCGAAGAACCGGCTGCGCGAGCTGGCCGACGCGATGCCCGACCCGGCCTAGCGTCGCGCCCGGGCCGGCCGGCGCGCGCTCAGCTGCGCGCGTCGAGCGCCTCGCGAAGCGCGGTCGCGACGCGCTCCTGCTGCGCCTCCGCGATGCCCGGGAAGAGCGGCAGCGACAGCAGCTCGCCCGCCATGCGCTCGGCGACGGGGAACGCGCCCGGCCGCGCGCTCGCCTCGAACGCGCCCGTGCGGTGCAGCGGGAACGGGTAGTGGATGCCCGCGCCGATGCCGCGCGCGTGGAGCGCCTCGAGCACCGCGTCGCGGCGCGGCACGCGCACGACGTACAGGTGCCAGACGTGCTCGTTGCCGGGCGCCGTCGCGGGGAGCACGACGCGCTCGTCGCCCGCGAGCAGCGCGTCGTAGCGGGCCGCGGCCTCGCGGCGCAGCGCGTTCCACGCGTCGAGCCGCGCGAGCTTGGCCGCGAGCACGACGGCCTGGATCGTGTCGAGACGCGAGTTGAAGCCCGCGACGGGGTGGTGGTACTTGCGCTCGCTCCCGTAGTTGCGGAGGGCTCGCACGCGCGCGGCCGTCGCGTCGTCGTTCGTGAGGACGGCGCCCGCGTCGCCCCAGGCGCCGAGGTTCTTGCCCGGGTAGAAGCTCGTGCCCGCCGCGTCGCCCGCGCTTCCCGCGCGCCACTCGCGGCCGTCCGTGCGTTGTCGCGCGCCCTGCGACTGCGCCGCGTCCTCGACGAGCACGAGGCCGTGTCGCTCCGCGATCGCGCGCAGCGGTGCGATCGGCGCCATCTGCCCGTAGAGGTGCACGGGGAGGAGCGCGCGCGTGCGCGGGCCGATCGCGGCCTCGACCTGCGCGGCGTCGACCTGCGCGAAGCGCTCGTCGCAGTCGACGAACACGGGCACGGCGCCCGCGCGCACGACGGCGAGCGCGCTCGCGACGAACGTGTTGACGGGCACGATCACCTCGTCGCCCGCACCGACGCCCTGCGCGCGCAGCGCGAGCTCGAGCGCGTCGGTGCCGTTGGCGACGCCGATGCAGTGCGCGGCACCCGCGTGGGCCGCGAAGCGCTCCTCGAAGGAGGCGACGTCGGGCCCGAGGACGAAGGCGCCGCTCGCGACGACGCGCGCGATCCCGGCCTCCACCTCGGCGGCCACCTCGCGGTGCTGCCAGTGGAGGTCGACGAGCGGGATCGGCGCGGCGTCCGTCACGGCGCGACGCGCTCCTCGCGGCCCGCCGCGCGGATCGAGCGCGTGAGCGCCTCGAGCACGCGCACGACGCGCGCGCCGACGCGGCCGTCGGAGGTCGGGCGCGCGCCGCGCTCGATGCAGTCGAGGAACTCGTCGCACTCGCTCTTGAGCGGCTCGCCGAGCGCCACCTTCGGAATCGTGATGTCGCCGTCGCGCACGCTCGCGCGGAACGTCGCGAACGTGTCGACGAAGCCGACCTTCGTCTCCTCGTCGCTCACGTACTTGTCGTAGAGGCGGATGGGCTCGTTCAGGTCGAGGTCGTCGAACGTGAGCATCTTGCGGTCGCCGACGACGGTGATGTCGCGGTTCTTGCGCGGGTTGAGCCACGACGTGTGGAGGTTCACGAGCACGTCGTTCGGGTAGCGGAGCGTGGCGAAGACGGCGTCCTCGACGTGCGCGTTGATCCAGCTCCCGCCCACGGACGAGACCGCGATGGGGTCGGCGTCGAGCCAGTAGTTGACGATCGAGACGTCGTGGGCCGCGAGGTCCCAGGCGGCGTTCACGTCGGCGCGGATCGGGCCGAGGTTCGTGCGCACCATCGAGACGTAGTACACGCGGCCGAGCTCGCCGGCGTCGAGGTAGCGCTTCACGCGGCGCACCGCGCCGTTGTAGAGGAAGACGTGTCCGACGAGCAGGACGCGGCCGCGCGCCTCGGCGAGCGCGACGAGCTCGTCCGCCTCGGCCGTGCTCGTCGCGATCGGCTTCTCCACGAGCACGTGCTTGCCCGCCTCGAGCGCGCGCTTCACGAGCGCGTAGTGCGTGACGGTCGGCGTGGCGACGACGACGGCGTCGACGTCGCCGTCCGCGAACACGTCCTCGGCGTCGGTCGACACCGCGATGTCGGGGAAGCGGGCGGCGACCTGCGCCGTGCGCGCGGCGTCGCGGTCGACGACGCGTGCGACGACGCTGCGCTGCTTGTCGTGGAAGTTGCGGATCAGGTTCGGGCCCCAGTGGCCGGCGCCGACGACGGCGATGCGCTTCACGGCTACCTCCGCAGCCCGAGGCCGACGAGCACGAGCGGCCGCAGGATGCTCCACCACCCGACGATCGGCTTCATCTTGGTCTGCCCGAGCGCGCGCGGCGGATACACCTTGGTGACGGGCACCTCGGCCGTCCGGAAGCCGCAGCGGATCGTCTTCAGGTACAGGTAGGGCTCGAGCTCGTACTCGTCGAGCCAGGGCTGGTCGAGGTCGATGCGCGCGTCCTCGAGCACGCGGCGGTGCACGGCGCGGAAGCCGTTCGTCGACTCGGTGACCCAGCGGCGCGCGACGAGCGAGAAGACGAGCGGGTGCACGCGCGTCGCGATGCGCCGGTAGACCGGCATGTCGCCGAAGTTCGCGTCGCGCCGGACGCGAGCGCCGTCCTGCAGGTAGCGCGAGCCCTGCACGAAGTCGGCGCGGCCGTCGGCGATCGGGTCGAGCAGCCGCGGGATCTCCTCGGGCGCGTCCTTGTCGTTGCCCGCCATCACGACCGCGACGTCGTAGCCGCGCTCGAGCGCGTAGCGATAGCCGGCGCGGAGCGCGGCGCCGACGCCGACCGTCGACCCCATGTCGAGGACGTTCGCTCCGCGCTCGCGGGCGACGCGCGCGGAGCCGTCCGTCGACCCGTCGTCGATCACGAGCACCTCGTCGACGACGTCGCGCGGCGTGCGCTCGACGACGCGCCCGATCTTCGCTTCCTCGTCGAGCACGGGCGCCATCGCAATCACGGAGAGGTCGCGGTACATGCGGCGGCTCGCGGTGCGGCCGGGCGCGGCGCGCGGCGGCGTAGCGGAGGCGGGTGGCTCCCCGGGATGGTCGCGCAGCATACCCGAGCGGCCGCGCCGCGGGCGAGCGGCGCGTGGCTGCGCGTCGGGTGCGAGCGCCCTGCCGGTGCGACCGGCTTCGCGACCGCGTGCCGGCCGGTGTGGCCCGGGCGAGCCGCAGCGTCGCGGACGTTAGGCGCGGAGCGCGCGGAGGGAGCGAAGCGCCGCGCCGCGCGGCGCGTTCGCGCGAGCGGTCGGGGCGCGTCGGCGGCTTGAGGCGCCCCCGCCCGGCCTGATACAGTGCGCCGCCTCCCGCTTCCGGGGGTCGCTGCGCGATCCGCAGCGGGAACCGTCCGCGCCACACCGAGGAGGGGCCGCCCGATGTCCGCCGCAACCGAATTCGAGTCCACCCCCAAGCTGCTCTTCACGACGCGCACCAACACGGAGCTCGGCGCCGAGTCGGTCGCCGTCGGCGCGGACGGCTCGATCGAGCTGCGCGGCGTGCTGAAGCAGGTGACGGAGTCGATGCTCACGTCCTACCCGCGCACGCTGCTCGGCAAGTGGACGCCGAACCGCGCCTCCGTCCGCTACGCGCGCGACGAGATCGGCGAGCGCCGCGTGCGCGACTTCGCGACGGGCGAGGCGCTCGGCGCCGACGCGCTGGCGGCGATGGCGCGCTAGCGCGCGCCTCGGGTCTACCCCGCTCCCGCCCGTCCGAGCTTCCTCGCAGGTCGGAGCCGCGCGCGGCTCTGCCGCTCGCGCGCGCCGCGCGTCCGACCCGCGAGCTTTCCCCATGTCGGCGTGGGTCGTTCGGCGTAGCCGGCGCTCGAAAACGATTGTTAGTCGATCGCTCGGTCAACTCGAGCGCCGACGAGACGAAGAGTCGCCCGCCACGCCGCAGCCGGAGGGGCGATGAAGATCGGAACGCGAATCCAGCTCGGGCTGGGCGCGATGGGCGCGCTCGTCGTCCTGTGCGCCGGCGCGGGCTATCTCGCCGTTCGGAGCCTCGGCGACTCGGTCGCCTTCGTGACCGGCGCCGCGCGCGACGCGTCCGAGGGCGCGAACGCCGCCACGGTCGCCGTCGAAGCGCAGATGCTCGAGGTGCAGCGCGTCCTGCGCGGCGAGGCGGCTGCGAGCCGCGACGTCATCGCGCAGCACGACGCGGTCCTCGACGGCGCGTTCGACCGGATCGTCGGCTCCGGGCTCGTCGACGCCGAGCGGGTCGAGCGCCTCGTCGCCCTGCGCACCGACTACCGATCCGCGCTCGCGGGTCTCTTCGCCGCGTTCGACGCCTACCGCGAGCAGAGCTCGGCCCTCGCCGACCACGTCGAGTACTTCGTGGATCTCGGCGAAGAGCTCGAGGAGGTGGGCGACGCCGCGGTCGAGTCGATCGCGGCGGAGCCGGATCGCGCGTTCAGCTGGAACGGCGGGCTCCGGGGTCGCTGGGAGGCCGCCGACGGCGGCATGGAGAGCAGCATCGGGCTGCTCACCTCGCTGCATCACCTCCAACGCCTGCAGTCGGGCGCGCCGCCCGCGGAGGTGCGCGTCGCGCTGACCGAGGCGCTCGAGTTCCAGGCGGCGGCCGCGAAGGGCATGCTGGCCACGGGCGCCTTCGATCGCCCCTTCCGCGACTCGGGCGTGACGATGGCGGACGCGTACCGCGACGCGCAGCGCCGCTACCGCGGCCTTCTCGAGCGCAACTTCAACGCGCAGCTCGTCCTCGACGCTTCCGACCTCGTGTACCGCGAGGCCGCCACCGCCTTCCTCGCCGGCACAGAGGACCTGCTCGCGAGCGGCCGCGCGGCCGTCGAGGGCGAGATCGCGAGCGTCGGCAGCGTCGTCGGCTGGTCGAAGGCCATCATCGCGGGCTCGCTCGTGGCGAGCATCGCTGCGGCCCTCCTCGCCGGCGTCGTCGTGCTGCGCAAGACGGTCGCGCCCGTCCGCCGCCTCGACGACGCGATCCGCGAGATCGCCGAGGGCGACGGCGACCTCACGTCGCGACTCGACGCGTCGAGCCGCGACGAGCTCGGCAGCGTCGCGGGATGGTTCAACCGCTTCGTCGCGAAGCTCGACGACATCTTCGGTCGCTTCGTCGCGGGCGCGCGGCGCATCGAGGAGCGCGTCCAGCGCATCTCCGCGTCGAGCGAGCGCCTGTCGAAGATGACGTCGGTGCAGGCGACGAACCTCGCGCAGGTCGCCGCGTCGGTGGAGGAGATCTCCGCGATGGCCGGCAGCGCGGCCACCGCGACGAGCGAGGCGGCCGATCTCGCCGGTACGGGGAGCAAGGCGGCCGGGCGGGGTCGGAGCTCGATGGACGAGATGGCGGATGCGATGGCGCGGATCCGGGCGTCCTCCGAGGACATCGGGAAGATCATGACGGTGATCGACGAGATCGCGTTCCAGACGAACCTGCTGGCCCTCAACGCGGCGGTCGAGGCCGCGCGCGCGGGGAGCGCGGGCAAGGGCTTCGCCGTCGTCGCCGAGGAGGTCCGCAACCTCGCGCAGCGCAGCGCCGACGCCGCGGCCCAGACGTCGGAGCGCGTCTCCGAGTCGCGCGCGCGCGTCGAGGCGGGCGTCGCGCTCAGCGACGCGGTGAGCGACGCACTCGACTCGATCGTCGAGGTGTCGTCGAAGATCGACGCGCTCCTGGGCCAGGTCGCGGAAGGCGCGCGCGAGCAGTCGGTCGCGACCGCCGAGATCACGCGTTCGATCGCCGAGGTGGATCGCGCGACGAACGCGAACGCCGCCAACGCCGAGGAGCTGGCCGAGCTCGCGCGCGACGTCGCACGGGACCTCGATCACATGGTCGAGCTGTCGACGCAGTTCCGGGTGAGCCCGGTCGAGGCATGAGCGCGCTCGCGCCTCGCGAGCGGGGCTACCACCAGCGGCCGGAGGCTCCGTGGCAGAGCGCGTGGCGCGCGTCGAGCACGGCGCCGGGCGCGCAGCGCGACGGCGGCTCGGCGCGCATCGCCTCGGCGCCCTCGCGCACCGACGGCGTCGCACAGCCGACCGCTCCCGCCAACGCCGCCGCGGCGATCGCGGCCGCAATGCGTCTCCGCTTCCCGTCGAGTACCGCCATCCTTCGCTTCCTCTCACGCGCCGCTCGGCGCGGCCGCCGCGCGCGGTGTCCGGGGCGGGAGCAAGAACGGTGCCACGGCGCTCCGGTGCGAGCGTGCGCTGGAGGCCACTCCCGGGCCGTGCGCGCGTCGCTCGGGGAGGGCGGTGTGTGGGGCGCGCTTCCGCATCGCGGTCGTTCGCTTCCGTCCGCGCGGCTGCTCGCGCTCGCCTTCGGAGTCGCGGTCGCGGCGGCCGCGGCCGACGCGCATCCGCTGCACGCGCACCGCGCTCCCGGGCGCGCGCGGACACGCGCCGCCGCGCCGGCCGGGACGGACGTCGCCGCCGCGGTGCCGTCGCCCGTCGTCGATGCGCTCGCGTCCGAACGCCTCACGGGCGAGTGGCTCGGTGCGCGATCGTGGCTGCGCGAGCGGGGCGTGTCGATCGAGGCGACCTGGGTGTCCGACACGTCGCGGCCGCTGCGGGGCGGGGTGCGACGGCGCACCGCGTTCCGCAGCCTGCTCGACGTGAACACGACGGTCGACCTCGACGCCCTCCTCGGCTGGAGCGGCGCGACGCTCTTCGCCGACGCCTACGGGATCTGGGGACGCAACGGGTCCGACGACGTCGGCGACTTCCAGGGCTTCTCGAACATCGATGCGGACGACGATCGCGTGCAGCTCGCCGAGCTGTGGCTCCAGCAGGAGCTCTTCGACGGCGCGCTGCGGCTCAAGCTCGGCAAGTTCGACGCCAACAGCGAGTTCGCGTTCGTCGATGCGGCGGGCGACTTCCTGAACTCGTCGGCCGGCTTCAGCCCGACGATCTTCCCGATGGTCACGTATCCCGATCCCGCGACGGGCGTGCTCGTCGCCGTCGATCCGAGCGGTCCGCTCTACGCCGTCGCGGGCGTCTTCGACGGCGCGGGTGCCGCGGGCGTCCCGACCGGCGTTCGCGGCCCGCGCACGTTCTTCCGCGACGACGTCTCGGACGACTGGTTCGCGATCGGCGAGCTCGGACTCGCGTGGGACGACGGCGCGCGCTTCGGCCCGGGGCGCGTCGCGGTCGGCCCGTGGCACCACACGGCGCGCTTCGATCGCTTCGATGGCGGGACGACCTCCGGCGCGACGGGCTTCTTCGCGCTGCTCGAGCAGCGCGTGGTGTCGCTCGCCGCCGAGGGCGAGGACGCCGCCCGCGACGTGCGCGTGTTCGGCCAGTACGGCTGGGCCGACGAGGACGTGAGCGAGGCGCACCATCACGCGAGCGCCGGGCTGCTCGTCACGGGCCCGTGCGCGGAGCGCGCCGACGACAGCGCGGGCGTCCTGCTGACCTGGGTCGACCTGAGCGATCGCGCGGGCGCGGGCTTCCCGCGCGACGAGGCGACGGTCGAGCTCTTCTACCGCGCGGCGCTGACGCCGGCGATCTCGCTGAAGCCCGACCTGCAGGTCGTCGAGAGCCCGTCCGGCGGGCGTACGCACACCGCGATCGTCGGCACGCTCCGGATCGAGGTCGGCCTCTAGGACTTCCCTCCCGCACGCGCGGGGCGCGCTCGCGTAGGATGCCGCCGCGCGACGAGCGCGCGGGAGGTGTTCGCGATGGGCGTGCGCGCGGGCTTCGTGGGCGTCGGCCGCATCGGACGGCCGATGGCGCAGCGCGCGATCGACGCGGGGCTCGAGGTGGCCGTGTGCGACGCGCGCGCCGAGGCCGTCGCGCCGCTCGTCGCGGCCGGCGCGCGCGCGTTCGGGACGCCCGCCGAGGTCGCGGCCGTCTCCGACGTCGTGTGCGTCGTCGTGCTCGACGACGCGCAGACGCGCGACGTCGTCGCCGGCGCGCGCGGACTGCTCGCCGGCGCTTCGCCCGGCGACGTCGTGTGCATCTGCTCGACCGTGTCGGAGCCGACGGTGCTCGAGCTCGCGGAGCGCGCGCGCGAGGCGGGCATCGAGCTCCTCGACGCGGGGGTCGCGGGCGGCTCGCCGAGCGCCGAGACCGGCACGCTCGTCACGATGGTCGGCGGCGAGGCCGCCGCGGTCGAGCGCGCGCGGCCGGTGCTGATGACGTTCTCGAAGGAGCTCCTGCACGCGGGCGGCGCGGGAGCGGGGATGCGCCTCAAGCTCGTCAAGAACCTCGTCAGCTACCTCGCGCTCGGCGCGTCGCACGAGGGGCGGCTGCTGGCGGAGGCGTGCGGGTTCGACGCGGGGCTCGTGGCGCGCGTCGTCGACTCGACCTCGCTCCTCGACCAGTTCTTCCGCTTCGGGCTCGAGCGCCCGCGCGCGCAGCGGTGGCCGGCCGACGCGGCGGGGCCCGAGCTCGAGCACGCGGTCGCCTACACGGGCATCGCGCGCAAGGACCTCGCGGCGGCGCTCGCGCTCGCGCGCGACGTCGGCGCCGAGCTGCCGCTCGCCGAGCGCGCGCGCGAGGCGGCGGGCTCGCTCTTCCTGCTCCCGCGCGAGCGCGAGACACCGACGTCGGAAGATCGCTAGGCGGCGCCCGCGCGTGCGCGGAGCGGTCGCGGAGGGGAAGCCGTGGAGAGCGGGAACGGAAGGCGCCTGCGCGTCGTGCAGTGGGCCACGGGCTCGGTCGGACGCGAGTCGCTGCGGGGGATCCTCGCGCACCCCGCGCTCGAGCTCGCGGGCGTGCGCGTGTACGGCGCGGACAAGGACGGTGTCGACGCGGGCGCGCTCTGCGGCATGCCGACGACGGGCGTGCGCGCGACCACCGACGTCGACGCCGTGCTCGCGCTCGACGCCGACTGCGTCGCCTACATGCCGCGCCTCGTCGACGTCGACGACGTCTGCGCGCTGCTTCGCTCCGGCAAGAACGTGATCTGCACGCCCTTCCTGTTCCATCCGCCCGCGCAGCCCGAGGCCGTGCGCGCGAAGCTCGAGGACGCGTGCCGCGCGGGTGCGACGTCGGTCGCGGGCACGGGCATCCACCCCGGCTTCGCCGGCATGGTGCTGCCGCTCGCGATGTCGGGGATGTCGCGCGAGATCCGCCGCGTGCGCATCCAGGAGCGCGCCGACTGGACGCACTACGACAGCCCTCGCATCACGTTCGACAACATGCGCTTCGGCGCGCCGCCCGCGGAGGCGCGGCTCGAGGCGAACCCGTTCGCGCGCTTCAACGCGACGCTCTTCGAGGACCAGATCCACATGCTCGCCGCCGCCTTCCGCGCCGAGCTCGACGAGGTGACGCTCGAGCAGGACCTGCGCACCGCGAGCGAGGGCTACGACGTGCGCGCCGGCCACGTCGCGGCGGGCACGGTGAACGGCCAGCGCTACCGCTGGCGCGGCCTGCGCGCGGGCGAGCCGATCCTCGAGATCGACGCGCTCTGGACGCTCGGCGGCGCCTACCCCGAGGACTGGCCGCGCCCGCGCGATGGCTGGACGGTGACGATCGAGGGCGACCCGTCGATGCAGGTCCACTTCGTCGGGCTCGCGAGCTTCGAGCGCCGCGACGTGACGATCGCCGACCACGTCCACGCCGCCGACGTGGCGACCGCGATGCAGGCCGTGAACGCGATCCCCGCGCTCTGCGCGTCGCCGCCCGGCTTGCGCGCTGCGTTCGACCTCGGGCTCGTGCGCACGGGAGTCGGCTTCGGCGGAGCGGCCTGAGCGCCGCGCGTCCTCGCCGAGCCGCGGCGCGCGTCTGCGCCGCCCATCTGCCGCTCAAGCTCCGCCGGCCTGCCGCCGAACTGCACGTCCGCGCCGCGCCGCCCCGAGGCGCGCGTCGCGGGAGGTGCCGTGCGAGGAACGGGCTCGTCGCGAATCGCCGTCGCCGCCGCGGGTGCACTCGCCTGCGCGCTCGCGTGCGCGCCGGCGCCCGTCCGTCCGGCGGAGGGGCGTGCGGCGGTCGCCGGCAGCGTGCGCCTCGTTCCGCACGACGGCGCGCCCGCGTCGTCGTCGTCGTCGAGCTACGGCGACCGCCGCCTGCGCGACGTCGAGCTCGTCGACTACTCGCGTCCGGGCTTCGTGATCGTCTGGGCCGAGCGGGAGACGCCCGGCGCGCCGGCGCACGACCCGGGCGAGGCGAGCGACGCCGCCGACCTCGCGATCGAGGACGGCGTCGGCGGCCCGCGACTCGCGCCCGAGCTCGCGGCCGTCGGGCTCGGCGGCACGCTGCGCGTCGCGAACCGCACGCGGCGCGCGCTCGCGGTCTCGATTCCCGCGCTCGGCCGCGTCGAGTCGCTCGCGCCCGGCGCCGCGCTGTCGGTCGCCGCCGAGCGAGCCGGCGAGCTCGATCTCTTCCTGCTCGGCGCGCGCGAGCGCGCGACCGTCTGGGTGGCGCCCGGTCCGTGGACGCGCACCGACGCCGCGGGCCGCTTCGCGCTCCCCGACCTCGCGCCCGGCGCGTGGACCGTCCGCGCGTGGCACCCGCGCCTTCCCGCCGCGGCGCAGCGCGTCCTGCTGCGAGCGGGCGAGGTCGCGGACGTCGCGCTCGAGATCGGCGTCGGGCGCGATGCGCTCGTCGACGCGACCGGCGGAGGCCGCGATGCCGCGCACTGACGCGCGCCGCCGGCGCGCCGCAGTCGGCTTCGCGGCCGCGCTCGCGCTCGGCGTGGCCGCGGCCGCGCCGGCCGCGCGCGGCGAGGACGCGGGCGACGCCGATCGCATCGACGCGCTCGAGGAGCGGATCGCGGAGCTCGAGGCCGCGGAGGATGCGCGCGCGGAGGCGGCGTCGGCCCCGTGGCTCCCGGAGTGGACGGAGCGCGTGCGCATCGGCGCGAGCGCGAGCGCCGGCTACTTCCACCGCGGCGACGTCAGCCCCGCCGACTCCGACGGCTTCCAGGTGTGGGATGCGCGGCTCTTCGTCGACGCCGAGCTCGCGCGCGACGTGACGCTCGGCGGGCACGTGCTCGTGCGCAACGTCGGCGCCACCGTCGAGTGGGACCTCGTGCGCATCGGCACGCTGATGAACCAGGTCGGCGAGCTCTACGTGGACTTCCAGGGCATCGGCGGGAGCTCGTGGTGGAACGCGCAGGTCGGGCGCTTCCAGCTGCCCGTCGGCGAGAGCTACCTGCGCTACTCCCGGGGCTACCGCGACAACCCCTTCGTCTCGAACGCCGTGGGCGGGCCGTGGTGGTGGGACGAGGGCGTGCGGCTCTACGGCGCGTCGCCGGACGGCCGCCTGGGCTACGTGGCCTCCGTCTCGAGCGGCGACACGCGCTTCAACACCGATGCGAACGCCGACCCGCAGGCGACGCTCAAGCTCTTCGCCGAGCCCTTCCCGTGGCTGCGCGTGAGCGCGAGCGGCGTCGTGTCGGGCGAGATCGGCAGCGCGACGGCCGCGGCGCCGGGCGCACTCTGGCTCGGCGAGACGTGGGCGATGCCGATCGGCGCGATGTCGAGCGTGCCCGTCGTCGTCGACGGCGTCGTCGTGCCGGACGGGCCGACGAAGCTCGCGCGCACGTGGCTCGCCGGGGGCGACGTCGTCCTGCGCCCCGTCGACGGCCTGCGCGTGTGGCTCGCGGGCGGCCACTACCGCATCGAGACCGCGGGCGCGGGGCCCTACGACCGCTCGCTCGTGTACTGGATCGCCGAAGCGGTCGCCGAGGGCGGGCTCGTCTCGCCCGCGCTCGCGCCGGTCTACGTGGGCGTGCGCGCGAGCGGCCTCACGACGGGCGATCGCGGGCGCGGCTACCTGCTCGACTTCCGGATGGCCGAGACGCTCGGCTTCGACATGTACCGGCTCGACGAGTACGCGGGTGTCGTCGGCGTGCGCATCGGCGACCACGTGCGCGTGCGCGCCGAGTACACCTACCAGGACGTCGCCCTCGTGCGCGGCGCGGCGGCCGCCGTCGCGTCGCCGCGCGGCGACGAGCACGTGTTCGCGATCGACGTCGGGATCGCGTTCTGACCATGCACGGGAGCGGCTCGCGCGCGGCGTGGCTCGCGCTCGCCGTCGCGGCGAGCGCGCTCGGCGCGGCCGCCGCGCGCGGGGAGGGCGACGGCGCGAGCGCCGAGCTCCGCGGGAGCGTCGCGATCGGCGTCGAGGGCGTCCCGCTCGCGGCCGTGGCTCCGCTCGTCGTCTTCCTCGAGCCGCTCGACGGCGCCGCCCCGGCGTCGCCGCCGCCGCCGGCCGTCATGCACCAGCACGACGCGCGCTTCTCGCCGCCCTTCCTCGTCGTCGCCGTCGGCCAGCCGCTCGACATGGCGAACGACGACGCCATCTACCACAACGTGTTCTCGTACTCGCGGCCGAACGACTTCGATCTCGGGCTCTACCCGGCCGGCGAGTCGCGCCGCCTCGAGCTGCGGCGCGCCGGCGTCGTCAAGGTCTACTGCTCGATCCACGAGTCGATGAGCGCGACGATCCTCGTCGTGCCCGCGCCGTGGCACGACACCGTCGCGCCGAGCGGACGCTATGCGATCGCGGGCGTCCGCCCGGGTCGCTACCGCGCCGTCGTGTGGAGCGAGCACCTGCCGTCCGAGGCGCGCGAGATCGAGCTTCGGCCCGGGGAGCGGGCGCGCATCGACTGGGTCGTGGGAACGCCGGGCGACGCCGGTCGCTAGGCGCGCCCGCGCCGTCGCAGGAGCGTCGCTTCCGCCGCGGGTACGGCCGCAGACACCAGGAAGCCCTGGATCTCGTCGCAGCCGAAGGACGCGAGCAGCGCGCGCTGTTCCTCCGTCTCGACGCCCTCCGCCACGACGCGAAGCCCGCGCGCCTTCCCCATCGCGACGATCGCCGCGGTCAGCGCCGCGTCCTCCGCGTTCGTCGCGATGCTGCGCACGAAGCTCATGTCGATCTTCAGCGTGTCGACCGGCAGGCTGCGCAGGTAGCTGAGCGACGAGTAGCCCGTGCCGAAGTCGTCGAGCGAGACGGCCACGCCGAGCGCGCGCAGCTCGTCGAGCGTCGCGATCACGGTCTTCTCGTCGAGCATCACGGTGCTCTCGGTGATCTCGAGCTCGAGCCGGTGCGGGCTCGCGCCGGTCCGCTCGAGCACCTCGCGCACGATCGCGACGAGGTCGCCGCTCGCGAACTGGCGCGCGGAGACGTTGACGGCCACGCGGTGCTGCGCGCCGTCGTCGTGTTCGTCCGCACTCCAGCGCACGATCTGCGCGCAGACCTCCTCGAGCACGCGCGTGCCGATCGCGACGATCATGCCCGTCTGCTCGGCGACCGGGATGAACTCGCCGGGCAGCACGAGCCCGTGCTCGGGGTCGCGCCATCGCACGAGCGCCTCGAAGCCCGCGACGGCGCCGCTCGCGAGGTCGACCTTCGGCTGGTAGTGCACCTCGAGCTCGCCCTGCAGGAGCCCCGTGCGCATGCGCTGCTCGAGCTCGAGGCGGCGCAGCGCCGCGGCGTTCATCGACTCGGTGTAGAACTGGTACTGGTTCCGGCCGTGCTCCTTGGCGTGGTACATGGCCGAATCCGCGTTCCGGAGCAGGGCGTCGACGTCGTCGCCGTCGACGGGCCACGCCGCGATGCCGATGCTCGCGCCGACGACCACCTCGTGACCGGAGAGCGCGAAGGGCTGGGCGAGCGCGTCGAGGATGCGGCGCGCGACGAACGAGAGCGAGTCGGGGTCGGCGAGGTCGTCGACGAGGATCGTGAACTCGTCGCCGCCGATGCGGGAGACGGCGCTCTCGAAGCCGGCGCCGTTGCGCGCGATGGCGTCCGTCGTGCGCACGCACTGCACGAGCCGCTCGGCGACCGTGCGCAGGAGCTCGTCGCCCACCGTGTGCCCGAGCGTGTCGTTGATGCGCTTGAAGTGGTCGAGGTCGAGGAAGAGCACGCCGAGCATCCGGTCGCGCCGCCGCGCCGAGTCGATCGCGAGGCGCAGGCGCTCCGTGAACAGGCGGCGGTTGCCGAGGCCGGTCAGGCCGTCGCGATAGGCGAGGAACTCGATCTGCTCCTCGGCGCGGCGACGCTCGGTGACGTCCTGCGCGGTTCCGTCGAGTCGCACGGGGCGACCGTCCTCGTCGCGCACGACGTGCGCGGCGCAGTGGATCACGTGCTCGACGCCGCTCGCGAGCGCGACCCGGAAGTCGGCCGAGATCGAGCGGTCCTCCGCGATCGCGAGCCGCACCGCGTCCTCGAGCGCGCCGCGGTCGTCGGGGTGCACGCGCTCCATCATCGCCGCGAGGCGGAGCGGCTTCCCGTCGTCCGGGAGCTCGTAGATCGTGTGGAGCTGGGCCGACCCCTCGACGCGGCCGGTCGCGAGATCGAGCTCGAAGCTGCCGATGCGCGCGCGGCGCTGCGCGGCGTCGAGGTGCGCGCGGCTCCGCGTGAGCGCGACGACGTGCGCCTCGATGGCCGCGTGCGAGGTCTGCAGGTCGTCGAGCATCGCGTCGAACGCGCGCGCGACGTCGCCGATCTCGTCGCGGCGGCGGCTCGCGATGCGCGACGCGAAGTCGCCGCTGCGGATCCGCTCGGTCGCGTGCTGGATGGCGCGGATGGGGCGGACGAAGCTGCGCGTGAAGACGCCGGCCGCGAGGAACGAGAGGGCGAGCGATACGCCGCCGGCGATCATGAGGTTGACGCGCGCGTGGGCGAGCGCGGCGCGCTCGGCCCGGAAGTCGGCGCCGACGGCGAGCGCGAGCCCGGGCACGTCCTCGACGACGCGATCGAGCGTGCCGACCTCCGCCTCCGGCGAGAACGCGAGCCGCGCTCCGCAGAGCTCCGACCAGTCCTCGACGAGCCCGGGTGCGACGTCCTCGACGACGACGAGCCGACCGACCGGCCCCGTCGCCGTCGAGAGCGGCGACGCGGTCGCGAAGAGCGGGCGGCCCGCGTGCGCGGTGAGGCCGTCGTGCGACGAGGCGAGCGCGGGTGCGAGCAGGTCCGCGTCGCCGGACGCGGCGATCACGCGGTCCTCGGTGTCGACGAAGGCGACGAGCGCCGCGTTCTCGCGCCCGCGGAGCTCCTCGGCGTAGAAGGCGAGCGTCGGTGCGTGGCCGACCTCGAGGCTCGCGCGCATCTGGGGCGTGCGGGAGATGGCGCGGCGTCGCTCCTCGAGCGACGTCACGTGGGTGGCGACGAGCCGGCCGGCGGCGATGGCGGCGCGATCGAGGCGTTCGGATGCGGCCTGCTCGAGGTCGCGCGCGAGGGCGCGTTCCTGCAGCGTCAGCGCGACGACGGTGGAGAACGAGACGAGCCCCGCGAGCGCGAGCAGGAGTCGTGCGCCGACCGTGAAGCGGATCGCCGCGCGGTGGGGCACCGCGCGGCTCCGAGTCGGTGCGTTCGCGGCGTCCCGCGCGTCCTCGCGCATGCGCGCTCCGTCCCCCAGCCCGCATCGGGTCCGATCCGTCGCGGCTCGCGGCGGCGGCGACCCCGGCCGTTTCGAGCGCGCGCAGCCCCCTCTTTAGGAGCGCGCCCGCACACGGGAGTGCTCGCGCGCGCGCCGGGCGGCGCCGCGCGCCGCGCCGGCCCCGAGGCGGCCGCGCGGTGCCCGGGAAGGGGCCGGGGCGCGCGTCAGGGGCGAGGTGCGGCCGCGGGAGCCGGGCCGCTCGCGAGTGCGCCCACGTGCTCGGCGTCGAGCACGCCGGCCTCCCACATCCAGCGCAGCAGGTCGCGGAACGAGTCGGCGGCCGGTGTCGCGTCGCGTCCGAGCAGGGCGCGGCCCTCCGCGTCGTCGAAGGGCGCGCTGCGCGTCAGCACGGTCGCGGCTTCCGACGTGAGCGGAACGGGCCGCCCCGTGAGGCGCTGGCGCAGGTCGCCGACGCGGCCGAGCACGCGCAGGAGCGCGGGCGGCACGCGATCGGCCGCGAGCGCGCGGCCGGTGAGCTCGCACAGCAGCCGGTGGAAGCGCTCGTGCTCGACGAAGTCGGTCGGCGCGAGCAGGCGGCGCGGCCCGCGCCCGGGCGCGAGCAGACGCGCGAGCAGGAGTGCGAGGTCGCGCACGTCGGTGAAGCCGAGCCCGCCGCGCGTGACGAGGACGCGGCCGGTGCGGAGGTAGCCGGCGAAGACGGCGGGGCCGCTGCCGACGGTCGGGTCGTGCGGGCCCTGCACGGACGCCGGGTAGACGATCGCGACCGGCGCGCCCCGTGCCTGGCGCTCGCGCGCGATGCGGTCGGCGTCGGCCTTCGTGCGCGAGTACATGCCGCGCACCGGGGCGATCGGGTCGTCGGCGGTGGTGCGCGGCCCGGGCGAGGGCATGAGCGCCAGGAAGCTCGAGACGTGGACGACGGGGTCGAGGCCCGCGTCGAGCGCGGCGTCGAGCACGTGCCGCGTGCCGTCGACGTTCACCGCGCGCAGGGCCGCGGCGTCGGCGAGCTCGTGCGAGAAGCGTCCCGCGCAGTGGAGGGCGGCGTCGCACCCCGCGGCCGCGCGCGCGATCGACGCCGGGTCCTCGACGTCGCCGCGCGCCGGCTCGACGCCGTCGCGCGCGAGGTCGACGCCGAGCGGCGCGAGCACGCGCGCGAGCTTCGCCTCGTCGCGCACGAGCGCGCGCACCGCGAAGCCCTCGCGCGCGAGCGCGGCCGCCGTGTGGCACCCGATCAGCCCGGTCGCCCCGGTCAGCAGGACGCGTCGCGCCATCGCCGCCGCGGACCCCGCCTCAGGACTCGAGCCGCACGGGGAAGCGATCGGTGTAGAAGCGGAAGCGCTCGCGCAGCTCGCCCGCGTCGAGCGCGAAGTCGGCGAGGTCGTACACCACGCGGCCGAAGCGGCCGCGTGGGTGGGCGCGTTGATAGTCGTCGATCGCCGCGCGCGACGACGGGCCGAAGTCGAGCCCGGCGAGCGCGTACACCGCCTCGACCGTCTCGAGCTCCGCGCCCATGTACTCGTGGAACAGCACGTCCATCGAGCGTTCGGGCGGCAGCAGGTGCCGGTCGTTCGCGCACGCGCGCAGCATCGTCTCGATGCGGTCGGCCCAGTAGTGGCCGAGGAAGACGGGGTCGGGCTTCGCGGCGGACATGCGCGTCGTGTACGAGATCATGGTCGAGAACGACGCGACGGTGGACACGGGGTCGCGGTGCGTGACGACGAACGTCGCGTCGGGGAAGACGGCCGCGAGCGGGCCGAACTGCTCGAGGTGCTGCGGGCTCTTCAGCACCCAGCGCCGCGGCCCGCGCAGCCACGACAGCACCTGCAGCACCTTCTTCAGGTAGCGGTAGTGCGGCGTCTGGTCCTCGGCGAGGTAGTGGTCGCGGTAGGTCGGCATCGCGCCGATGCCCATGTTCTCGAAGAACATCGTGCCGAAGTCGATCCCGAGCAGGTGGATCTCCTCGTGCACGTGGTCGACCGTCATCTCGTGCATCGCGTCGAAGTAGGGCATCACCGCGTTGCGCGCCTCGATGCCGGCGGCCGCGCGCGCGATGCGCGGGTCGGGCGCGCCCGGCGCCGCGACCTCGCCCGGCGGCGGCACGGGCTCGAGCGCCTCCCACCACGGCAGCGAGCGGAAGAGCGGATCGGCGCCGAGCAGGTTGTGGAGGTGCGTGGTGCCGCTGCGCGGGAGGCCCGCGATCACGACGGGCGGCAGCAGCTCGAGGTCGAGGATCTCGGGGTGGCGCTTCACGAGGTCTTCGAGGAGCAGGCGGTTCTTCAGGAACGCGACGCAGCCCGCGTGGCCGGTGAGCCTGCCGACGGGCGACAGCTCGGCGTCCTCGCGCAGGCCGCGCAGCACGACGTCGAGCCCGGTGCGCCAGCCCTCCTCGCCGAAGTCGTCGAGCCCCGTCTCGGCGCACGCCTGCGCGACGAGCGCGTCGGCCTCGAAGCGCAGCGCGTCCGCCATCGGCGCGAGCGCCTTCGCCTGCGCGACGAACTCCGCCGGGAGGCGCGGGCTCGCGAGGTCGTCGATGCGGATGTCGTCGGGCATGGGCTCCTCGTGGGGGCGCGCCGGCTCAGCGGCCGCGCGGTGCGAGCGCCTCGAGCACCTCGAGGTGCGGCGCGTGTCCACCGTCGGGATGGATCGGGTGCACGCACACGTGGCTCGCGCCGGCCTCGAGGTGCGCGTCGATGCGCGCGCGCAGCGCCTCCGCGTCGCCCCAGGCGACGAGGTCGTCGAGCAGGCGCGCGCTCGCGCCGTCGGGCAGGCCCTCGTCGTCGTAGCCGAGCCAGCGCAGACACGCTCGATAGTTGGGGAGCGAGAGGTTCACGCGGCACGCCTCGAGCGCGAGCTTCCGCGCCTTCGCCGGGTCGCGCTCGAGCAGCACCTTCACCTCGGGGCACAGCCACGCGTCGGGGCCGAGCAGCGCGCGCGCGCGCCGCGTGTGCTCGACCGTCGTCAGGTAGGGGTGCGCGCCGCGCGTGCGATCGCGCGCGAGCTCGAGCATGCGCGGGCGCAGCGCGCCGAGCACGACGGGCGGCGGCTTTGCGAGCGGCGGGCCGCCGTAGACCGCGGCCTCCATGGCGTCGAGATAGGCGCGCATCGTCGCGACCGGCCTGCCGTAGCGGTGCCCGCGCATCCCCTCGACGAACGGTGCGTGCGAGACGCCGAGACCGAGCAGGAAGCGGCCGTCGTACTGGGAAGCGAGCGCGTGCTGCGCGCCCTTCATCGCCATCGCGTCGCGCGCGTAGACGTTCGCGATGCCGGTGGCGACGACGAGGCGCTCGCTGCGCTCGAGCAGGAAGGCCGCGCGCACGAACGGGTCGAACCCGACCGCCTCGGGGATCCACAGCGCGCCGTAGCCGAGCTCCTCGATGCGCCGCACGAAGCGCGTCGCGTCCGCGCGATCGAGCAGGTCGGTGAACGTCCAGACGCCGAGCCGTCCGATCTCCATGCGTGCCTCCGCCGCCGAGCGCCGCATCCTACGACGAACGGCGCGCGCCGGCGCGGGAGATCGCGCGCTACTCGGCCGCGAGCCCCTCGCGCTCGGCCGCGATCTCGAGCGCCTCGAGCCGGCGCGCGACGGCGTCGGGGAGCTGCGTGCGGCGCGCGAGGACCGCGTACGCCGCGGGCACGACGAACAGCGTGAAGAACGTCGCGAACGTGACGCCCGCGACGACGACGACGCCGATCGCGCGCCGCCCGCCCGCGCCCGGCCCGCCGCCGAAGAGCAGCGGCAACGCGCCGAGCGCCGTCGAGAGCCCCGTCATCAGGATGGGGCGCAGGCGCGTCTCCGCGGCCTGCACGACGGCCTCGCCGAACGCCACGCCCGCCGAGCGAAGCTGGTTCGCGAACTCGACGACCAGGATGCCGTTCTTCGCGGCGAGGCCGATCAGGATCGTCATGCCGATCTGGCTGTAGATGTTGATGCTCCCGCCGAGGAGCCACAGCCCGAACAGCGCGCCGGCCACCGCGAGCGGCACCGTCAGCATGATCACGAACGGGTGCACGAAGCTCTCGAACTGCGCGGAGAGCACGAGGAACACGATCAGCAGCGCGAGCCCGAACGTGAAGTAGGCCGCCGCGCTCGACTCGCGGAACTCGCGCGACACGCCCTTGTAGTCGATCTGCGCCGTGCTCGGGAGCTCGTCGCGCGCGAGCGCGGCGAGGCCGTCGAGCACCTCGCCGAGCGTGTGGCCCGGCGCGACGCTGCCTTCGATCGTCGCCGCGGAGAGGCGGTCGAAGCGCCGCAGCGCCGAGGCATCCGCGAGCTCGCGCAGCCCGACCACGCTCGAGAGCGGGATCAGCTCGGCCGAGCGCGACGAGCGCACGTAGAGGTTCGTGAGGTCGCGCGGGTCGGAGCGCTGGCTCTCGAGTGCCTGCAGGATGACGGGGTACTCCTCGCCGCGCTCGACGAACGTCCCGACCTGGCGCGAGCCGAGCATCGTCTCGAGCGTGCGGCTCACGTCCGCGATCGACACGCCGAGGTCCGCCGCGCGCGCGCGGTCGACGACGACGCGCACCTCGGGCCGCGTCGGCTTGAAGTCGCCCTCGGGCGCGACGAGCCCCGGCACCTCGTCCGCGCGCGCGAGCAGGCGCTCCTGCCAGGCGCTCGCCTCCTCGTGGCTGCTCGCGCGCAGCACGAACTGCACGTCGCGCCCCGAGCCGCGGCGGCCCATGCCGCCCGGGCTCACCGCGAACACGCGCACGCCCGCGATGTCCTGTCCCTGCGCGGAGATCAGTCCCATGATCTCCTGCGCGCCGAGCTCGCGCTCCGACCACGGCTCCATCACGACGATGCCCCAGCCCGTGTTCATGCCCTCGCCGTAGCCGAAGCCGGGCACGCGCGTGATGGCGGTGCGCACCTCGCCCTGGTCGACGAGCGGGAACAGGATGCGGTGCTCGACCTCGCGCATGTGCGCCACGGAGTAGTCGAAGCTCGCGCCCTCCGGGCCGAGCAGCACGACCATGAAGCCGCCGCGGTCCTCGAACGGCTCGAGCTCGGTCGGCACGAGCCGGAAGAGCACGGCGATCGACGCCAGCACCGCCGCGAGCGCGACGCCGACGTAGGCCGGGCGCCGGAGCGTCGCGCGCAGCGCCGTGGCGTAGCGCGCGCGCATCGCCTCGATCGCGTCGTTCGCGACGCGCGCGAGGCCGCCGTCGCGCTCCTTCGCGACGAGCAGCTTCGAGCACATCATCACCGACAGCGTGAGCGCGATCAGGCTCGAGAGGCCGATCGTCGCCGCGACCGTGACCGCGAGCTCGCGGAAGAGCCGGCCCGTCGCGCCCTCGAGGAAGGCGATGGGCACGAACACGGCGATCACCACGAGCGTCGTCGCGATCACCGCGAAGCCGACTTCGCGCGCGCCGCGCTGCGCCGCGAGCAGCGGCTCCTCGCCCAGCTCGATCCTCCGCTGCACGTTCTCGAGCACCACGATCGAGTCGTCGACGACGAGCCCGATCGACAGCACGAGCGCGAGCAGCGTCAGCATGTTGAGCGACAGCCCGAACGCGAAGAAGAACGTGAAGCTCCCGACGATGCAGATCGGCACCGTGACGGCGGGGATCAGCGCCGCGCGCTTCGTCCCGAGGAACAGGTAGATCACGACGACGACGAGCAGCATCGCGATCGCGAACGTCGAGTACACCTCGTCGACCGCGGCCTGCACGAACTCCGAGCTGTCCCACGAGACGTACAGATCCATGTCGGCGGGCAGCTCGGGCGCGATCCGCTCGACCTGCTCGCGCACGCGCGCGGCGACCGCCGTCGTGTTCGCGCCCGACTGCTTGACGATGCCGAGCCCGAGCCGCGGCAGTCCGTTGCCGCGGTAGTCCGTGCGCCACTCCTCGGGGCCGATCTCGACGCGCGCGACCTCGCCGAGGCGCACCAGGTAGCCGTCGGGCCCGCGCGCGACGACGAGCTGCTCGAAGTCGCGCTCGGTGCCGTAGCCGCGTTCGACGCGCACGGCGAAGTCGCGCTGCTGCGACTCGAGGCGGCCGGCGGGCAGCTCCACGTTCTCGCGCCGCAGCGCGTCCTCGAGGTCGACGACCGTGAGGCGGCGCGCGGCGAGCGCCACGCGGTCGACCCAGATGCGCATCGCGCGCTTGCGCTCGCCGGAGAGCCGGATGCGCGCGACGCCGTCGAGCACGGCGAAGCGGTCGACGAGGTAGCGCTCCGCGTAGTCCGTGAGCTCGAGCGAGTCGCGCGTCTCGCTGCCGAGGTTGAGCCACATGATGGGGCTCGCGTCGGCGTCGGCCTTCAGCACCTCGGGCGGGTCGGCCTCGTCGGGGAGGTCCTCGACGGCGCGCGCCACGCGCTCGCGCACGTCGTTCGCCGCCTCCTCGATGTCGCGCGACAGCTCGAACTCGATCGTGATCGTCGAGCTCCCGTCCGTGCTCGTCGACTCGACCGTCCGCACGCCCTCGATGCCGTTCAGCTGGTCCTCGAACGGCTTGGTGATGCGGTTCTCGATCACCGCGGCCGAGGCGCCCGGGTAGGTGGTCGTCACCGAGACGATCGGCGGGTCGACGTCGGGCATCTCGCGCAGCGGGAGGCCGCCGAGCGACAGGACGCCGAACGACACGACGAGCGCGGACAGCACGGTGGCGAGCACGGGGCGGCGGACGGAGACGTCCGAGAGGAACATGGCCGCCTCAGCCCCCCGCGCGCGTCGGGGGCGGCGCGTCGAGCACGGCGGCCTCGTCGCGCTCGACGACGCGCACGAGCCCGCCCGGCCGCAGCATCGAGCCGCCTTCGACGACGATCGTCTCGCCGCCGTCGAGGCCGTCGAGCACCTCGACGCGGCCCGCGCGGCGGCGGCCCGTCTCGAGTGCGACGCGCCGCACGCGCGAGTCGCCGTCGAGCACGAACACGTACTGCTCCTCGCCGACGGGGACGATCGCCTGCTCGGGGAGCGCGATGCGGTCGCGCGGATGCGCCTCGAGCTCGACGGTGAGCAGCATGCCGGGGCGCAGCGCGCGGTCGGGGTTCGGGAGGTCGGCGCGCACGCGCACGGCGCGCGTCGTCGGGTCGATGCGCGTGTCGATGGCGCGCACGCGGCCCTCGAAGGTGCGCTCGGGGTAGGCGGCGGCGCGCGCGCGCACCGGCAGGCCGGGCGCGAGCACGGACAGGAAGCGCTCGGGCACCGAGAAGTCGAGCTTGATCGTGTCGATGTCGTCGAGCGTCGTGATCGGGTCGCCCGGCTGGACGAGCGTCCCCGGGCTCACCGCGCGCAGCCCGAGCACGCCCGCGAACGGCGCGCGCACGAGCCGATCGCGCATGCGCGCCTGCAGCTCCTCGAGGCGGGCGCGCGCGGCGTCGCGCGCGGCCGTGCGCTCGTCGAGCGTCGCCTGCGAGGCCGTCCCTTCGCGCCGCAGCTCGCGCGTGCGCTCGAACTGGCGCTCGGCCTCGGCGTACGACGCGCGCGCCTGGTCGAGCTGCGCGGACTCCTCGCGGCTCGTGAGCTCGACGAGCACGTCGCCCGCCGCGACGACGTCGCCGTCGTCGAAGCGCACGCGGCTCACCGTCTCGGTGACCTGCGCCGTGATGACGACCGACTCGTTCGCGCCCGCGGTGCCGAGCGCCTCGATCGTGTCGACGAAGCGCTCGCGCTCGGGGCGCGCGACGGTGACGGGTGTGGCGCGCTCGGCGGCCGCCGCGCCGGCCGGCGCCGCGTCCTCGGAGGCCTCGCCGCAGGCGCCGCACGCGAGCAGCGCGAGCGCGAGCCCCGCCGCGGCGAATCGGCTGTCCGTCGACCGGTGCATCACGGGATCCTATCCGCCGAACGCGCGCGGGCGCGTACCCTGCCGCGGGGGAGCGCGGCCGCGCTCCCCGGCGCGCAAGGCTACGGGGTTCCGGCGCGTGCCGCTCGGGGCGGTGGGCGCGCGCTCCGCGCGCGCCCGCGACGACGCGCGGAGCGACGTCGCCCGAAGTGGAGGGAGCGCAGATGCAGGACGCGCACGCGACGCACGCGGTCTTCAACCAGGTGCCCGAGCTCGACGGGCTCGACCTGTTCGGCGTCGACCCGACGCTGCAGCGCGCGGTCGACGCCTTCGGCGGCGGCTTCGGGCGCGAGGCGCTCTCCGCCTACGGCGCCCTCGCGGGCGGCCCGCTCGCCGCGGCGGGCGAGCTCGCGAACCGCCACGTCCCCGAGCTGCGCACGCACGACCGGCGCGGCCACCGCATCGACGTCGTCGAGTACCACCCCGCGTATCACGAGCTCATGCGCGCGGCGATCGCGCACGGCGTGCACGGCCTGCCGTGGGAGTCGCCGCGCGAGGGCGCGCACGTGGTGCGCGCCGCGCTCGAGCTGCTCCACAACCAGGCCGACTCGGGCACCGACTGCCCCGTCACGATGACCTTCGCGTCGATTCCGACGCTGCGCGCGAACCCCGCGCTCGCCGCGCTCTGGGAGCCGCGCGTCCTCTCGCGCCGCTACGACCCGCGCGACCTCCCCGCCGACGCCAAGGAAGGGCTCACGCTCGGCATGGCGATGACGGAGAAGCAGGGCGGCACCGACGTGCGCGCGAACACGACGACCGCGCGCGCGACGGGCGAGCGCGACGCGGGCGGCGAGGTCGCGCTGCTCACCGGCCACAAGTGGTTCTGCTCGGCGCCGATGTCGGACGGGTTCCTCGTGCTGGCCCAGTGGGACGGCGCGCTGTCGTGCTTCCTGATGCCGCGCTGGCGGCCCGACGGCACGCGCAACGCGATCTCCATCCAGCGGCTCAAGGACAAGCTCGGCAACCGCTCGAACGCGTCGAGCGAGATCGAGCTGCGCGACGCGTTCGCGTGGGCGGTCGGGCCGCGCGGCCGCGGCGTCGCGACGATCATCCAGATGGTCGCGCTCACGCGCTTCGACTGCATGGTCGGGTCGACCGCGATCATGCGGCACGCCGCGCTGCACGTGCTCCACCACATCCGCCACCGCGCCGTCGGCGGGCGCCGGCTCGTCGACCAGCCGCTCATGCGCGCGGTCGCGGCCGACCTCGCGCTCGAGACCGAGGCGGCGCTGTGGCTCTCGATGCGGGTCGCCGCGGCGCTCGACGCGCGCGAGGCCGACCCGCGCGAGGCGCTCCTCGTGCGCCTCGCGACGGCGCTCGGCAAGTACTGGGTGTGCAAGCGCGCGCCGCAGCACGTGAACGAGGCGCAGGAGTGTCTGGGCGGGCTCGGCTACGTCGAGGAGCACGTGCTCCCGCGGCTGTGCCGCGAGGCGCCGGTGAACTCGATCTGGGAGGGGAGCGGCAACGTGCAGTGCCTCGACGTGCTGCGCGCGATCGCGCGCGAGCCGGAGACGCTCGGCGTGCTGCGCGACGAGCTCGGGCGCGCGCGCGGCGCGAGCCGCGCCTACGACCGCGCCTGCGACGCGCTGCCCGACGTCGTCGCCGCGGCCGTCGCGGACGAGTCGCGTGCGCGCGTCGCCGCCGAGCGCATGGCGGTGCTGCTCCAGGCGGGGCTCCTGCTGCGCCACGCCGAGCCCGCGGTCGCCGACGCCTTCGTCGACGCGCGGCTCGAGCCGCGCTCGCTCGCCTACGGGAGCCTCGCGGACGACGGCGCCGTCGCGTCGCTGCTCGACACGTTCGCGCTCGACTAGCGATCCCCCCGCGCGTCCGCCCGGCGCGCCGCTACGGCGCGAGCTCCCCGCCGCGCGCGCTCTCCGAGATCGCGACCATCGCGGGGTGGCGGAGCCGCCGCTCCACCGTGATCGCGTAGTAGCGCTCGCGCAGCGCGTCGACGCGTGCGATGCGCGTGACGCCGTACTGCTTGACGACTTCGTTCTCGATCGCCGACGGCGCCGTGAAGACGCCGGCGCCCGTCGCGCCGAACACCTTGATGAGCGCGGCGTCGTCGATGCTCGCGACGGCGCGCGGCCGGATGCCGAGCTCCTGGAACCAGTGCTCGAGCGTGCTGCGGAGCCCGGCGTCGGGCGTCGGCAGCAGCATGGGCGCCCCGTCGAGGCTGCGCGGGAAGCCCCTCGCCAGGCGCTTCGCGAGCGGCGCCGTGGCGAAGAACGAGACGCTGCTCTCGCCGAGCAGGTGGTCGAACGCGCGCACCGCCACGTTGGGCCCGCGCGGCGCGTCGGAGAGGATGAGATCGATCGCGTAGGTCGCGAGGTCGGCGAGCAGCACCTCGGAGCGGCCCTCGAGGCAGACGAGCTCGACCGGCTTCTCCATCTCGATCGCCGGGGCGAGCAGACGGTGCGCGATCAGCTTCGGCACCACCATCGAGAGCCCGACGGTGAAGCGCTGCGGCAGCGGGTCCTCGCCCAGCCGCACGGCCGCCTTCAGCTCCTCGCCGAGGTCGAAGACGCCGTCGGCGTAGCGGAGCACGGTGCGGCCGAGGTCGGTCAGCACGAGCCGGCGCCCGGTGCGGAGGAAGAGGCGCCCGCCGATCTGCTCCTCGAGCTGCTTGAGCTGCGCGCTCACCGTCGCCGGGCTCACGCGCAGCTGGGTGGCCGCCCGCACGACGCCGCCCTCGCGCGCGACGGAGCGGAAGTAGAGGAGGTGGTGGAAGTTGAGCCAGTCGAGTGCCATCGCCGGTCCGCCTTCGATTCGGTTTTGGCGAACCATAGGTTCAATATTTCGTCATTGTCTACATCTGATCGTGGACGAAACTGGTCCGCGTTGCGGGCATCGCCTCGAGCGACGCGCCCGGCGACGCCAAGGAGGTCCACGACATGGAACGAGTCTTCGCAGGCATCCAGCAGTTCCGGAAGGACGTCTTCCCGCGCCGGCGGCAGCACTTCGAGGCGCTCGCCGGCGGACAGAAGCCCGAGCTCCTGCTGATCACGTGCTCGGACTCCCGCATCGATCCCGCCCTCCTCACCCAGACCGACCCCGGCGACATCTTCGTGGTCCGCAACGCGGGCAACATCGTGCCGCCCTACGGCGACGGCAGCGGCGCCGAGGCCGCCACGGTGCAGTTCGGCATCGAGGTGCTCGGCATCCGCCACGTCGCGGTGTGCGGCCACACGCACTGCGGCGCCGTCGCGGCGCTCCGGCAGCCGGGCTCCGCCGACGCGCTCCCGGCCGTGAAGCAGTGGATCGAGCACGCGCGCCCCTCGCTCGAGCGCGGCGTCGAGGTGCGCGCGGCGAGCGATGCGCTGACGCGCACCGTCGCGGCCAACGTGCTCACGCAGCTCGACCACCTCCGCACGCACCCGAGCGTCGCCGCCGCCGAGGCGCGCGGCGAGCTCGAGCTCCACGGCTGGATCTACGACTTCGAGCGCGGCGATCTGCTGGTCTCGGACGCGCGCGGCGCGTTCGCGTCGATCGCGACCCGTCGCAGCGAGGCGGCGTGATGGCGACGTCCGCGGCCTCCCCCCGCTTCCTCGCCCAGGTGCGCGCCGAGCTCTCGCTCCTGCGCACCTCGTGGCGGCGCGACCTGCTCGCCTCGGTGGTCGTGTTCCTGGTCGCGCTGCCGCTGTGCATGGGCATCGCGATCGCGTCGGGCGTGCCGCCGGCCGCCGGCCTCGTGACGGGCATCGTCGGCGGTCTCGTCGTCGGCTTCCTGGCCGGCGCGCCGCTCCAGGTGAGCGGCCCGGCCGCCGGCCTCACGGTGCTCGTGTGGGACATCGTGCAGTCGCACGGCCTCGGCGCGCTCGGATGGTTCGTGATCGTCGCCGGCAGCGTGCAGGTGGCCGCCGCGCTCGCGGGCGCCGGCCAGTGGTTCCGCGCCGTCGCCCCCGCCGTCATCCACGCGATGCTCGCGGGCATCGGCGTGCTGATCTTCGCGAGCCAGTTCCACGTGATGGTCGACGACGCGCCGCGCGGGAGCGGCATCGCGAACCTGCTCGCGATCCCCGAGGCGATCTTCAAGGGCTTCGTGCCCGCCGACGGGTCCGTGCACTTCCAGGCCGCGATGATCGGCACGCTCACGCTCGTGCTGATCGTGTCGTGGAAGGCGTTCGCGCCGAAGCGGCTCGCCATCGTGCCGGGGCCGCTCGTGGCCGTCGCGCTCGCGACGGGCGTCGCGTCGCTGCTCGCGCTCGACGTGAACCTCGTCAACGTCCCCGAGCGCCTGCTCGACGCCGTCGTCTTCCCGCAGGTCGCCGACCTGCGCTCGCTCGGGTGGACCGTCGTCGGCTCGGGCATCGCGCTCGCGTTCGTCGCGAGCGCGGAGACGCTGCTCTGCGCCACGGCCGTCGACAAGATGCACGACGGCCCGCGCGCGAAGTTCGACCGCGAGCTCGCCGCGCAGGGCGTCGGCAACGTCGTGTGCGGCGCGTTCGGCGGCCTCCCGATGACGGGCGTGATCGTGCGCAGCAGCGCGAACGTCGAGGCGGGCGCGAAGACGCGCGCCTCCGCCATCCTGCACGGTGTGTGGCTATTGCTCTTCTGCGCCGCGCTGCCGTTCGTGCTGGCGCGCATCCCGACGGCCGTGCTCGCGGCCGTGCTCGTGTTCACCGGCTACAAGCTCGTCGACGTCGCGGCGATCCGCCGGCTCGCGACGTTCGGGAAGACGCAGGTCTTCGTCTACGCCGCGACGCTCGTCGCGATCGTGTGCGTCGACCTGCTCACGGGCGTCGTGCTCGGCATCGCGCTGTCGCTCGCGAAGGTCTTCTACGACGTGTCGCATCTCCACGTCGATCTGCGCCAGAGCGACGCGGACGCCAAGCGCTTCGATCTCGTGCTGCGCGGCTCGGCCACGGTGCTGCGGCTGCCGAAGCTCGCCGCCGCGCTCGAGCGCGTGCCACGAAGCGCCGAGCTGCACGTCCACTTCGACGAGCTCGGCTACATCGACCACGCCTGCCTCGACCTGCTCATGGGCTGGGAGAAGCAGCACGCCACGTCGGGCGGCCAGCTCGCGATCGACTGGGAGACGCTCGAAGGCCGCTTCCGCACGCCGCCAGGCCGCGCTTCGTCCGCGCGCCTCGTCGCCTGAGCGGCGGCCGGGTGCGGGTTCCGCCGGCCCGCACCCGGCTCAGGCGGCGGCGCGTCGCCGCGTCGCGCCGAGGGCGACCAGCCCGAGCAGCGAAGCCGCGAGCCACATCGTCGGCGCCGACCACAGCGGTACGCCCGGCGGCGGCGGCGGGTCCGAGACGTCGATCGAGCCCGACTGCCCGGCGTAGTTCGTCGGCGAGTTCGGGCCGACGCCCGTGTCCTCGTCGAACGAGTCGATGCCGTTGGTCGGCACCGGGCCGAACACGAGCGAATCTCCGCTCGAGAACGTGATCGTGCTGCCCGAGGTCGAGAAGAAGGGCGTGCGGTTCGCGGGGATGATCACGTCGGGCGTCGGCGCGCCCGGAATCGCCGCGAAGTCGGCGGTCGCGATCAGGTAGCGCTTGCCGTTCGTCGGTTGGGCGACCTGGCCCTGCCCGAAGGCGAATCCCGTCGGGTGCTGGGTGCTCGTCAGCGTGCCGTTTCCGACGTTGACCTCGGTGCCGCCGACGCCCGCGTCGAAGAGCTCGACGAACTGGATGGTCCCGTCGTCGTTGCTGAACACCTCCTTCACGTCCCAGGTATGGATGCCGGCGTGTGCGGCGGGCGCGACGAGCGAGCCGGACGAGACCGCGAGCGAGAGCGCGAGCGCGAGGCGGACACGGTTCGACATGGGATCCTCCCGGCGGCGGATCGGCCGAGGGCGTGCGGTGCTCGCATGCCTCGATTGACCGATCGGTCCGGAGTCAGGCATACCACGGGTGACGAGGCGAGGGGAAGCCCTCCGCTCGCGGTGCGGGAGACGCGGGGCGTCGCGCGGAGCAGGGGCTCGCGGAGCCGGGCTGGGAGGCGCGCCGGGTGAGTAGGGGTGGGAGGATCCTGCCGGTCGGGGCCGCCTCGGTCGTGGCGGCCGCGGTCGGGGCCGCCGCGGTCGTGGCGGCCGTCGCCGGCGCGGGCCTGCTCGTCGCTGCGTGCGGCGGCGAGGGGCCGGTCGACGACCGCCCGCCGCGCGTCGTGTCGCTGGCGCCCGTCGCGACGCGCTTCGTGGTCGCGCTCGGCGCCGGCCGCACGCTCGTCGGCGTCGACGCTGCGTCGGCCGAGCTGATCGAGCTCGCCGAGCTCGGCCTCGCGCCCGAGATCGTCGACTTCGCGGGTGCGGGGCGGCTCGCGCCCGACATCGTGATCGTGCCCGACCTCCCCGAGCCGGGTGCGCTCGCCGCGCCGCGCGCGGGCCCGGGGGACGTCGCTGCGGGAGCGGCTCCGGAGCCGGGCGCCGCCGGCGCGGCCGTCGTGCGCTTCGCGCCGCACGACCTCGAGGAGCTCTACGAGGCGAGTCGGACGCTCGGGGCGTGGCTCGTCGGCGACGAGCGCGCGCTCGCGTTCGAGAGCGGCATCGGACGTCCGCTCGGGATCGTCGGCGGCCGCTCGCCCGACCGCGACCGGCTGCGGGTCGTCGGCGTCGTCTCCCTCGACCCCGTCGTCTTCGCGGGCGGCCACAGCTTCGAGACGGACCTCATCGAGATCGCGGGCGGCACGAGCGTCACGCACGGCGGCGAGGACGTGCACGTGCCGGCGACGCCGGCCGCGTGGGCCGCGCTCGCGCCCGAGGTCGCCCTCGTCTTCACGCGCGAGCCGCCGGGCGAGGCCGCTCGCGCGCGGGCGCGGGCCGCGCTCCCCGTCGACGTCCGCGTCGAGTTCTTCGCGTTCGACCGCGACGCCTTCTGGCTCGACGCGCCCGCGGACGACGCGCGACGCCTGCAGTCGCTCCTCGGCGCCCTGCGGCACGAGCTGCGCGCCGATGACCAGGACGCGCGTCCGCCGCGGGGCGACTAGCGTCGCGCGGCGCGCTCGCGCCCGGCGCCCGCGCGCCGCCTAGCGATTCGACCGGATCTGCAGGTGGTGTCGCCGCGCCGCGCGCACGCGCGCGCGCTCGGCCTCGGTCACCGTCGCGAACCCGGGGATGTGCTCGGCGAGCGCGTCGAGGTCGACGAGCTCGGCCGACGGCTGGAGCGCCTTCGGGATCTCGCCCTGCACGCCGTCGAAGCGGAGCAGCATCGTGCCGCGCGTGAGCCCGCCCGTGTCGAGCCAGTTCGGGTAGCCCGGATCCTCGGGCGCGATCACGTGGTAGTAGGCGCCGTCGGGCGCCTTCACGACCTGGGTCGAGGTGAGGCTCGACACCTGGTTGCCGTACTCGAGCGAGTCGAACCAGAGGTCGGTGAGCTGGATCGCCTGGTACTTCGCCGTCGTCGGCCAGGTGCGCACGACGAGCGCCTTCCCGGGCGGGAGATCGAAGTGCGCGTTGCCCATCCAGCGGCCGCGCGCGCCGCCGAGGAGGTACGTGTCGACGAGCTCGCCCACCTCGTTCACGGGGCGCGCCTTCACATAGCGTTCCTCGACGAACCACGGCCACGTGGCGACGCGCTTCTCGAAGTCGCTCGCGGCGTCGCGCATGCGCTGGGCCATCTCGGCCGACGTGCGCCCCGGCTGGCGCCTTCCCTCGTACCCGATGCGATCGATGTGCACGCCACCGGTCGGCCGCGTGTCCCACACGTCGAAGATGTGGCGCACCATCACGGACGTCGTCTCGGGCGGGCTCACGATGCGCGTCGTGCCGGGAGGTGCCGCCGCCACGTCGGTGCCCGGCGCGACGAGCTCGATCTCGAACGAGCCGTCGGGCGCGAGCGCGATCTGCTCGAACGCGAGGTAGCCGACCGACTTCCCGGTGCCCGCCCACGGCTCGCCGCTGTAGAGCTGCACCTCGAGGCGTCGGGCGGAGCCGAGCTCGCCGAACACGCGATAGGGAACGGCGCCGCGGATCGACGCGAACGCGTAGCGCTGGTCGGGGTTGTCGCCGCCGCCGCGAAGGCGGAAGTCGAGCACGCGGAAGTACGGGAAGTCCGGGTCCGGCAGCAGCTCGGCCTCGAAGGACTGGATCATCGAGCGCAGCAGGTACTCGTAGCCGCGCGCGCGTTCGAGGTCGCTGCCGAACGCGGCCGCGCCGCGGACGGACTGCTCGGCGCGCTCGAGGCTCGCGGCGAGCTCGTCGAGTGCCGCGGCGAGCTCGTCGGGAGGCGGTGCGCCCGCGTCGCGCTCGCCGGCGGGGCTCCCGCTCGTCGCGCACGCGGCGCCGAGCAGGGCGAGCGAGGTGAGGAACGCCGCGGTCGCGGCGGTCGACGTCGGGGGCGAGCCGGAAGGGCGGAACATGCGAGGCCTCCTTCTCCACGGCGGCGTGGGCCGCGCGCTTCTACCACGTCGGCGCACGGGGGTGCGAGCGCGCCGCGCGGCCGCACCGGACGACGCGGGCCGGCGCGCTCGGCGCCGCTCCCGGCCGTGCGCACGGCCGCGAGCGGCCGCTCGTTAGGCGACGGCCGCGCGGCGCGATCCGCGCGCAGCGCGATCCGCGCGCAGTGCGATCCGCGCGCGGCGCGCGGGCGCTAGGATGCGAGCGGCTCGCGCGGCGCCTCGCGCAGCGCGCAGGCCCGCGCCGCGCGAGGCGCAGCGAGGAAGGCGCGATGCGGATCGAGGACGAGTGGCGGAGCATGCTGCGCCGCTTCGCCGAGCACCTGCGCGGCGAGCGGACGTCGGACCTCGGCGCGGCGACGATGACGATCGCCGCGAGCGCGTACACCGACCCGGCGCGCTTCGAGCTCGAGCGCACGAGGCTCTTCCGCGAGCAGCCGCTGCTCGTCGGCTTCTCGCGCGACCTCCCGGCCGCGGGCGATCGCATGTGCTTCGACGAGGCCGGCGTCCCCGTCGTCGTCGCGCGCGCCGAGGACGGCGGCGTGCGCGCCTTCCTCAACCTGTGTCCGCACCGCGGCACGCGCCTCGTCGAGACGTGCGAGCGCTCGCGCCGGCTCACGTGCCCGCTCCACGGGTGGAGCTTCGATCTCGCGGGCCGGCTCGTCGGCATGGCGCAGCCGGCGGCCTTCGACGGCCTCGACCGCGCGCGGCACGGGCTCGTCGCGCTCCCCGCGGCGGAGTGGGCGGGGATGATCTTCGTGCGCGCGACGCCCGGGCCGGCGATCGACGTGCCCGGCTTCCTCGGGGCGATGGCGCCGCTGCTCGAGGCGCTCGACCTCGGGCGCCTCGAGCGCGTGCGGCTCGACCGCATGCCGGTCGCCACGAACTGGAAGGCGGCGCTCGACACGTTCGCCGAGGCCTATCACGTGCCCGTGCTGCACGCGGAATCGCTCGCGACGAACCTCGTGCCCTTCGTGATGCTGTTCGACCACTACGGGCGGCATCACCGCTACAGCGGGCCGGGCCTCGAGCTCGCGGACCGGCTCGCGCGCCCGGAGGCCGAGTGGCCGACGGGCGGCTACCAGGCGGTCCACTACCTCTTCCCGAACACGACCATCGCGTTCACGCACGCGTTCGACGGCGCGACGCCGGTCGCGTCGATGTTCCGGCTCTTCCCCGGCGCGAGCGTCGGCGAGGCCGTGTCGCTCGGGTCGACGTATCGGCGCGCGGGCGAAGGCGACGTGCCCGACGAGCAGATCTCGCACATGCACGACGTCGTCTGCGCCATCGTGCGCGACGAGGACTACCGCGTCGCGAACGCGAGCTGGCCGAGCCTCGCGGCGGCGCCGCCCGGGCTCCGTCTCGTGCTCGGCCGCAGCGAGCCGCTGCTCCAGCGCTACCACCGCGACATCGCCGACGCGATCGGGCTCCCGCTGCCGGAGTGAGGCGCCGGGCCGCCGGCCCGCGCACGCCGCGCATCGGTGTACGCGGGAGCTGCGCCGCCTGTGGTTGACTGCGCAGCGACGGGCGCCCGCCCGCGCAGGAGGACCCGATGCACGCCGACGACATGATCCTCATCAGCGTGGACGACCACATTGCGGAGCCCGCCGACATGTTCGAGCGGCACGTGCCCGCGAAGTACCGCGACCGCGCGCCCGTCGTGAAGGTCGACGCGAACGGGCGCGAGCAGTGGTGGTACGAGGGCCGGCCGGGTCGCAACCTCGGGCTCAACGCGGCGGCGGGCAAGCCGCGCGAGTACTTCAACACCGATGCGCACCGCTACGACGAGATGCGCCGCGGCTGCTGGGATCCGGTGGAGCGCGTCCGCGACATGTCGGCGGGCGGCATCCTCGCCGGGCTCAACTTCCCGAACTTCACCGGCTTCGCCGGGCAGGTGCTGAACCAGGGCCCCGACCCCGACGTGAACGAGGCGATGATCCGCGCCTACAACGACTGGCACATCGACGAGTGGTGCGCGACGGCGCCCGAGCGCTTCATCCCGTGCGGCATCCTCCCGCTCTTCGATCCCGAGCGCGCGGCGAAGGAGGTGCGGCGCCTGGCATCGAAGGGCTGCCACGCGGTCACGTACTCCGAGAACCCCGAGGCGCTGAACATGCCCTCGATCCACTCGGGCGCGTGGGATCCGCTGTTCGCCGCGTGCTCCGACAGCGGCACGGTGCTCTGCTGCCACATCGGCTCGTCGTCGAAGAGCGTGTCGACGACCGCGGACGCGCCGCCGTCGGTCGGCATGTCGCTGTCGTCGGCGATGGCGATCTTCACGCTCGGCGACCTGATCTGGAACGACGTCTGGTGGCGCTTCCCGAACCTGCGCTTCTCGCTCACCGAGGGCGACGTCGGCTGGATCCCGTACTTCCTCTGGCGCGCCGAGCACGTGCAGAGCCGGCACAGCGGCTGGACGCAGCACCACTTCCCGGACGGGATGAGCCCGACGCAGGTGTTCCTGAAGCACGTGCTGTGCTGCTTCATCGCCGACCCGATCGGCGTCGAGCTGATGCACCACTTCAACACCGACAACGTGTGCTGGGAGTGCGACTTCCCGCACAGCGACACGAACTGGCCGAACTCGCCCGAGGAGCTCGCCCGCGTGCTCGCACCGCTCGACGACGCGACGATCCGCAAGATCACGCACGAGAACGCCATGCGGCACTTCCAGTTCGACCCGTTCTCGATCCGCCCGAAGGAGCGCTGCACGGCGAAGGCGCTCCGCGCCGAGGCCCCGGACGTCGACACCGTGACGCGGGTCGGGCGGCTCGCCGACGAGCGGGACCGCGCCTTCTTCGCCGAGCTCGCGAGCCGCGGACGCGCCGCGCAGGCGGCGATGGAGGGACGCTAGCCGGACGGGGTGTGTCCGCGGGTCCCTGGGTCGGTCTAGAATGCCGCCCCACCAAGGAGGGACCCCATGCCCCGCTACGGAACGCACGGCCGCGTGCTGATCGCGGACCTCACGACGAAGACGACGCGCATCGACGAGATCGACGAGTCCGTCTACCGGCAGTTCCTGGGTGGCTACGGCCTGGGCGCCTATCTCATGTGGAAGCACTACCCGGCGGGCGCCGACGCGCTCGCGCCCGAGGCGTGCTTCGCGATCGTGTCGGGCCTGCTCACGGGCGCGCGCACGCCGTTCTCGGGGCGCATCCAGATCGTCGCGAAGTCGCCGCTCACGGGGACGTGGGCCGACTCGAACTCGGGCGGCTCGGTCGCGAGCCAGCTGCGACGCGCGGGCTACGACGGCCTCGTCGTGACGGGGCGCGCGAGCGAGCCGACGGTGCTCGTCGTGCGCGACGGCGACGTGCGCTTCGAGCCGGCGGGCGAGCTGTGGGGACAGGAGATCCCGCCCGTCTTCGACGCGCTGCGCGAGCGCTACGGCAGCCAGTCCGAAGTGGGCGTCAGCGCGATCGGCCCGGCCGGCGAGCACCAGGCGCGCATCGCGAGCGTCATGAACGACCGCTACCACGCGTTCGGTCGCCAGGGCCTCGGTGCGGTCTACGGCGCGAAGAACCTGAAGGCGATCGTCGTGCACGGCTCGGGCGAGGTCCCGGTCGCCGACCCGGCGCGCTTCCGCAATCTCTGCCAGTCGATCACGAAGGAGTACAAGTCCGATCTCTCGTGGCTGACGCGCTTCATGGTGTGGATGACGAAGCCCAAGCCGATGCTCGGCTGGATGTACCGCGCGATGGCGCGCTTCGGCATCAAGGTCGAGGCGCCGCAGAAGGCGATGCGCCAGCTCTGGTCGGATCGCGGGACGACGGGCGCGGTGGCGCTCAGCATCGAGAACGGCGACGGCCCGGTGAAGAACTGGAAGGGCGTCGGCTCGCGCGACTTCCCGCTCGCCACGAAGAGCATCAAGCTCGACGGCGACACGGTGGCCAAGTACATCACGAAGAAGCTCTCGTGCGGCGACTGCCCGGCGCCCTGCAAGGGCATCGTCGCGGTCAAGAGCCGCGGCCTGTCCGACGTGCGCCGCCCCGACTACGAGACGATCGCCGGCTTCGGCGCGGCGATCCTCAACGACGACATCGAGATCGTCACGGCGTGCCACGACGCCTGCAACCGCTTCGGCCTCGACGCGGTGAGCGCGAGCGCGACGCTCGCGTGGGTCTGCGAGGCGGTCGAGGAAGGGATCCTCGCGCCGGCCGACCTCGACGGCATCGACATGCGCTGGGGCAACGGCGAGGGCGCGCTCGCGCTCACGATCAAGATGGGCAAGAACGAGGGCTGCGGGACGTGGCTGCGACACGGCCTCGCGCGCGCGTCCGAGCACGTCGGCAAGGGGAGCGAGCGTTTCGCCGTGCACGTGCACGGACAGGAGCCCGCCTATCACGACTCGCGCTTCACCTCGCTCATGGGCGTGAGCTACATCGCCGACCCGACGCCCGGCCGCCACACGACGGGCACGGGCTCGTGGCGCGAGACGTTCAACGTGGGCTTCCCGATCCCGAACGCGATCGACGAGAAGGAGATCGCGATCTCGTGGAAGTCGACGGAGAACAAGGGCAAGGCGCAGGCGCACTTCAGCAACGCGCACCAGGTGATGAACGGCCTCGGCCTGTGCCTGTTCACGAACATGACGGGCGGGCTGCCGTGGCTCGACCTCACGAACGCGCTCACGGGCTGGGACCTCGACGCGAAGGAGCTGCTGCGCTGCGGCGAGCGCATCCAGAACCTGCGCGCCGCGTTCAACCTGCGCGAGGGCATCGCGCCCGGCGACTTCAAGCCGCACCCGCGCATGCTGGGCGAGGGCGACGGCCTGCTCGACGACGGGCCGCTGCGCGGCGTGAAGGTCCCGCTCGATCAGCTCAAGCGCGACTACTACGCGGCCATGCACTGGAACCCGGCGACCGGGCGCATCGAGCGCGCGCACGCGCAGGCGCTCGGCATCGACGGCCTGCTCGCGGGGTATCTCGACGCATGAGCCTGCGCGAGCGCGTGCAGCGCTGGATCGGCGGCGACTCCGAGACGGGGCCGCGCGTGCGCGTCGTCGTCAAGGGGCGGATCGGCGAAGGCTGGTTCGACGTCGATCGCTGGATCGCGCTGCCCGAGGGCGCGACGCTCGGCACGCTCATCGCCGAGGCCGACCGCCAGGGTCTCGCGCTCACGCAGGCGATCGCCGACAGCCCGCACCTGCGCCACACGCTGATGTGGAACGGGCAGCGCGCGCCCGTCGACGAGAGCCTCGAGCGCGCGATGGGCGACGGCGACGAGATCTACCTGCTCGGTCCGGTCGCCGGCGGCTGAGCGCGCGGACCGCGCGCATCCGCGACGCCCGCGCCGACGGTGCGACAGGAGGAGCCCGGTTGGAGACCCGTCTCTACTTCGTGCTCGGCGATCTCGCCGCGAACGTCGTGGCGGGCGCGCTCGTCGGCGCGCTCTGCGCGGCGCTCTTCGGCCCGGCCTGGAACATGTGGATCGCGATGGTCGTCGGCATGGCGCTCGGCATGGTCGTCGTGCTGCCGGTGGCGCTCCCGATGGGTGCGCTCTTCGGCGCGATGGAGGTGATGGTGCCGGCGATGACGACGGGCATGGTCGCGGGCATGGTCGTCTCCATGGCGGCGGCGATGGAGCCGGTCGGCGTCGCGCGCGGCGTCGAGCTCGGCGTGGTGTGCGGCGTCGGCACGCTCGTCGCCTGCTACGTCGCGAACGCGATCCTCCGCGGGAGGGCCTCGCGATGGACGTCGTGACGCAGAAGAAGTGGGACCGCGCGGCGCGCAACTTCGACCTGATGGCGGGCTACGGGCCCGAGAGGCGCTGGGAGCCGTACAAGCGCGAGCTGTTCGCGAGGATGGGCGAGGGCCGCATCCTCTTCCTCGCGGTCGGCACCGGGCTCGACGTCCGCTTCTTCCCCGAAGGCCGCGACATCGTCGGCATCGACATCAGCGAGCGCATGCTCGAGAAGGCGCGGCCGCGCGTCGAGGCCTACCCGGGCTCGATGGAGCTGCGCCAGGTGGACGTGCACGACATGCCGTTCGCCGAGGGCGAGTTCGACCAGGTGTTCACGTCGTGCACGTTCTGCTCGGTGCCGCGGCCGGTCGACGGGCTGCGCGCGCTGCACCGCGTGCTGCGCCCGGGCGGCGAGCTCCACATGTTCGAGCACACCGGCAGCCGCTACTTCCCGTTCAACGTGATGATGAACGTGATGACGCCGCTCTCGCGCAAGGCCGGCCCCGAGATGAACCGCACCACGGTCGAGAACGTGAAGGCCGCGGGCTTCCGCCTCACGAAGGTGACGCACGTCTTCCTCGACGTGGTCAAGACGATCTCGGCGGCACGCTAGGCGCCGCGCCCGCCGCGGGCGGCCGGCTCCCGACCACGCCCGGCAGCACGAGCAGGTCGGCGAGCAGCGACGCGCCGATCGCCACGCCCGTCACGAGCCCGAAGCTCGACAGGCTCTTCCACGGCACGAGGAAGAGCACGAGGAAGCCCGCCGCGAGCGCGCCCGCCGTCGTGAAGAGCGCGCGCCCGACCTCGCGCAGCGACGCGTCCATCGCGTGCTCGCGCGCGAGCCCGTGCGCCCGGAAGCGCTGGTAGCCGGCGAGCAGGTGCAGCGCCTCGTCGACGCCGAGCCCGAGCAGCACGGACGCGACCATCGCGGTGCCCATGTCGAGCGGGATGCCGAGGAAGCCCATCGCGCCGAGCGTGAGCACGACGGGGAGCGTCGTCGGGACCATCGCGAGCAGCGCGAGGCGGAGCGAGCGCAGGCACAGCGCCGTCAGCGCGAACACCATCGCGAGCGCCTGTCCGAAGCTCCCGATCTGCGTGTCGCGGATCTCGTCGATCATGCGGCTCACGACGGCGAGCGGGCCCGTGACGACGACGCGCGATCCCGCCGGCGCGGCGGCGCGCGCCTCGCGCTCGACGTTCGCGACGAGGTCGCGGAGCGCGTCCTGCGGGAGCTTCTCGCCCTGGAACGAGACGCGCAGCGCGGCGCCGCGCGCGTCGGTCGCGGGCGCCGCGAACAGCGCGACCTGCGCCGGCTGCTCGGCGCGCATCAGGCGGAAGAGCTGCGCGGGGCGCCGCGAGTCGGCGCCGTCGGCCGCGACGTCGAGCGGCGGGCCGGGAACGAGCGCCGCGAGCTCGCGCAGCGGCGCGAGCACGGAGAGCGCGCGGTCGAGCCCGTTCGCGCGCGCGAGGCCCTCGATGCGCGCGACGGCGCGGAGCGCATCGAGCGACGTCGGCTCCGTGCCGGGGGGGAGCTCGAGCGCGACCTCGAGCGTGTCGCCGCCGCGCAGCGCGGCGGCTTCGCGCGCCCAGCGCACCACCTGGCTCTGCTCGCCGTAGAGCTCCTCGAAGCTCGCGTCGATCGAGAGGCGCGCGATGCCGAAGCCGCCCACCACGGTGAGCGCGGCCGCCGCGAGCAGGATGCGCGCGCGCCCGCGCGCGACGTGGTCGGCGATCGCACCGACCACGCGGCTCCACGCGGCGTGCGAGCGCGGCACGGCGACGAGCCGCGCCGGGACGCGCACGAGCGCGATCGGGAGCAGGAAGAACGTCGCGGCGAAGGCCGCGATCACGCCGAAGGCCGCGACCCAGCCGAAGCGCACGAGGCTCTCGAGGCCGCTCGCCGAGAACGACGCGAAGCCCGCGGCCGTCGTGAGCGCCGTGTAGAAGGCGGGTCGCCCGACCTCGGCGAGCGCGCGCAGCGCGACGCGCTCGCGGCCCGCGCGGTCGCCCGGGGCACCGCCCGGGCCGTCTTCCTCCTCCGCGCACATCTCCGCGTACGTCGTGACGACGTGGATGCCGTAGCAGACGCCGATCGTGAGCATGAGCGGCGGCAGCACCTGGAAGAAGCTCGTGCGCGGCCAGCCGAGCCACCCCTGGAGCCCCACCGTCCACACGAGCGCGAGCCCCGCCGTCGCGAGCGCGAGCACGGACGGCACGAGCGAACGGAACGCGACGAGGAGGATGACGCCGACGAGCACGACGATCGCCGGCACGAGCCGCTGCACCTGGTGGTCGAGCTCGCGTCCCGCGACCACGAACTCGACCGGGCCGCCGACGAGCGCGAAGCGGTGCCCCCGCGCCTCGAAGCGCGCGAGCGCGGCGCGCGCGCCGTCGACCGCGCGCTCGGCCGTCGCGCCCGACGAGTCGGCGAGCTCGACGACGAGCGCGCCCGCGCGCCCGTCGGCCGACACGATCTGCCCCTCCCAGACGGGGTCGCGCACCGCGCGCGCGGCGAGGGCCTCGAGGTCCGGTGCGGGCGTGCCGCCGGGCGCGAGGCGACGCGCGCGCGGCAGGTCGAACAGCTCGGGCGCGAGGAGTGGCGTCGTCGCCGGGCCCTCGACGCGCGAGACGCCCGGGAGCGCGGCGATCTCCTCCGCGAGGTCGTGGGCCATGGCGAGCGCGCCGGCGTCGAACACGCTCTCGCACGGCGCGCCGTCGCCGCAGCGGTAGACGATCGCGAACGGAACGCCGCCGCCGAAGCGCGTCGTCACCTCCTCGAGGTCGCGCACGACGGGATGGCCGGCGCCGAGGAAGGCGCGATAGCCCGAATCGGTCCCGACGCGCAGCGCGCCCGCGCCGAGCGCGGCGGTCGCGAGCGCGGCGACGAGCAGCACGCGCAGCGGCGCGCGCAGGCAGAGCGAGGCGAGGCGGTCCATGCGGATGTCGTGGCTCCCGGGGCTCGCGCGCGCCCGATGCTAGGTGACCCGGCGCGGCTCGGGGGCCCCTTCGTCGGCGCGGCGCCCGCGCGAGGCCGGCGGCTCGCCCGCGGCGAGCCGGAGCAGCGCGCCGAACGCCGGCGGCGCCGCCGCGAGCAGCGCGAAGGCCGCGCGCCGCGCGCGCGGGTGCGCGACGCCCGTCGCGAGCAGCGCGGCGAAGCCCCGGTGCACGCGCGTGAGCCGGCGCCAGTCGGCCTCGTAGCGCGCGAGCGGCGCGCCCTCGGCGATCGTTCGCGCGAGCGCGCGCGCGCACGCGAGCCCGACCGTGATGCCCTCGCCCGTGACCGCGTCCGTGTAGCCCGCCGCGTCGCCGACGAGCGCGATGCCCGGCGCCGTGCGCGCGCGCGCGCCCTGCCAGAACGGGCCCGCGCCGCGCACGGTCGAGACGCGTTCCGCGTCGGCGAGGCGCCGGGCGAGGGCGGGGAAGCGCGCGAGGTGCGCGTCGTAGCTCCCGCCGTCGCCGCGCCAGAGGAGCGCGACGCCGACCTCGTCGGCCGCGACGGGCGTCACGTACGCCTCGATGCCCTCGCCCCAGTGCACCTCGACGAGGTCGCTCCACGGCGCGACGCGGAAGTGGCGGCGCATCCCGAACCGGCGCCGCCGCGCGGGTGGCGACGCGAGCCCCGCGCGCGCGCGCACGCGGCTCGCGAGCCCGTCGGCGCCGACGAGCACGCGCGCGCGGAGCTCGCCCTCCGAGGTCGTCGCGCGCACGCCCGCGGCGTCGGCGTCGAACGACTCGAGCGCACAGCCGAAGCGCACGTCGACGCCCGCGCGCGCGGCGGCGTCGAGCAGCGCGCGCGAGAGCGCGGTGCGGCGGACGCCGAGCCCGGGCCCGCTGCGGAACGCGCCGGTGAGCGTGCGCGCGCCGTCGACGAAGCGCACGCCCCGGAAGCGCGCGGCGGGCAGCGCGGGGAGCGCGACGCCGAGCGCGTCGAGCGCGCGCACGCCGGCGGGCATGATCCCTTCGCCGCAGGCCTTGTCGAGCGGCGGCGCGCGGCGCTCGACGACGAGCGCGCGCGCGCCGCGGCGCGCGAGCTCGATCGCGGTGGCGAGACCGACGGGGCCCGCGCCGACGACGAGCGCGTCAAGCGCGCGCACGGGCGAACGCGCGCAGCGAGCGCGCCATCTCGAGGGCGAGCCGCGGCAGCGACACCTTGCCGGGCGGCGCGAGCTCGCCGCCGCGGTACAGCCGGAGCGCCTCGGCGCGCCGGATCTTCCCGCTCGAGGTGCGCGGCAGCGTGCCGGGCGCGAGCACGACGACGCGCCCCGCGACGAGCCCGCTCACCTCGAGCGCGCGCCGCCGCGCGGCGATCTCGATCCCGGTGTCGCCGTCGGGCGACGCGTCGTGCGCGCGCTCGACGAGCAGCCACAGCTCCTCGCCGCTCCCGTCGTCGGCGAGCGCGCCGACGGCCGCGCTGCAGCCCGCGCGCACGCCCGGCAGGTCGTCGAGCGCGCGCTCGATGTCCTGCGGCGCGTGGTTGCGGCCGCGCACGACGATCAGGTCCTTCGCCCGGCCGTGGAGGTGGAGCTCGCCGTTCCACAGGAAGCCGACGTCACCGGTGTCGAGCCAGCCGTCGCGCAGCGCGGCGGCGGTCGCTTCGGGCCGCCCGTCGTAGCCCTCCATGATCGACGGCCCGCGCACGCGCACGCGGCCGACCTCGCCCGCCGAGAGAGCGCGCCCCCGCTCGTCCGCGATCTCGATCGCGAAGCCGGGGAGCGGCGGGCCGAGCGAGACGATCGACGTCGCGCCCGCGGCCTCGCTCGCGACGGCGCGGCCGTCGCGCTGCAGCGCGCGCGCGTCGAAGCGGTGGACGGCGAAGCGGCGGTCGAGCGCGCTGAACGTCACCGCGAGCGTCGCTTCGGCGAGGCCGTAGACGGGAGTCAGCGCCTCCTCGCGGAGTCCGTAGGCGGCGAAGCGCTCGACGAATCGGTCGAGCACCGCCGGCGTGACGGGCTCGGCGCCGTTCATCGCGACGCGCCAGGACGAGAGGTCGACGCCCTCGAGCTCGTCGTCGCGCACGCGCTCCGCACACAGCGCGTAGGCGAAGTTCGGCGCGGGGCTGATCGTGGCGCGGTGGCGCGAGATCGCGCGCAGCCACAGCGCGGGGCGCGCGATGAAGTGCTCGGGCGGGATCAGCGCGAGGTCGCACCCGTGGAAGAGCGACGTGAAGATGCCGCCGACGAGCCCCATGTCGTGGTAGAGCGGCAGCCAGCTCGCGGCCGAGTGCACGAAGCCGTCGACTTCGGGATGGACGGTGCGCACGGCGTCGCCGATCGCCGCGACGTTGGCGAGGATCTGTCGGTGCGTGAGCGCGACGGGCTTCGGCGCCTGCGTCGTGCCGGACGAGAACTGGATGAAGCCGAGCGCGTCGGGGTCGAGCTCGCGCGCGAGCCCGCGGAAGGCGCGCAGGCTCGCGAGCCCCTCGCAGCCGAGCTCGGGACGTGCGCGCTCGATCGTGCGGCCGAGCACGCGCTGCGTGCGCGAATCCGCGAGCACGAGCCGCACGCGCGCCGCGTCGAGCATCGCGGCCGTGCGCTCGTGGTACTCGTCGAGGCGGCCGAGGCGCACGGGCGGGTAGAGCGGAACGGGCACGGCGCCGGCGAGCACGGCGCCGAAGAAGCCGTCGAAGAACTCGGGGCTCGTCGCCGCGACGATCGCCACGCGGTCGCCCGGCTCGACGCCGCGCGCGGCGAGGCCGGCCGCCGCCCGGCGCGCGCGCTCGGCGAGCTCCGCGTGCGAGAGCTTCGTCTCGCGCTCGCGCGCATCGACGAAGGTGATCGCGCCGCCGAGCCCGGCGGCCTCCTCGAGGCGGGAAGCCAGCGTCGCGGTCATGGTCGTCCTCCTGCGCGGCGCGTGTCGTCGATCCACGCGACGAGCTCGCCCGCGGTCCGGATCTCGCGCTCGCCGTCGGGCTCGAGCTCGATCTCGAACAGGTTCTCGAGCTCGACGACGAGGTCGAGCTGCTGGATCGAGTCGAGCGCGAGGTCGGCGACGAGGTCCGTGTCGGCGTCGATCGCCGCCGTGCTCCCGAGCCGCTCGCGCGCGAGGCGGCGCAGCTCGGTCCACGTGTCGCGCTCCGTCGGCTGCGTCATCGCGCGCTCCGCGCCGGCACGAGGCGCGGCCGGTCGCCGAGCCGCGCGTCGCCGTCGCAGTGCTCGGCGAGCGCGCGCTCCTCGACCGCGATGCGCGTGCGGAGGAGCCACGCGTCGAGCAGCGTGAAGGCGATCGCCGTGCACCACGCGCCGTGGACGAGCGGGAGCGCGACGCCCTCGAGCGCGACGGCGGCGTAGTTCGGATGGCGCAGCCAGCGGTACGGGCCCGTCGTGACGACCGGCTCGCCCGGCACGACGATCACGCGCACGTTCCAGCGGTCGCCGAGCGAGGCGATCGCCCAGTAGCGCAGCGCCTGCGCGGCGAGCGCGAGCGCGAGCATGGGGAAGCCGACGCGCGGGTCGAAGCCGCGGTCGAGCAGGACGACCTCGAGCGCGCACGAAGCCAGGAAGCCCGCGTGCAGCGCGCGCATCGCGCCGAAGTGCCCGCGGCCGAGCTCGACGCCACCGCGCGCGAAGGCGCGCGCCGCGTTGCGCCGCGACAGCGCGAGCTCGACGAGCCGCTCGGCGCCGACGAGCGCGAGCAGGCCCAGGTAGGCGACCTGGCTCGTCACCATCGCAGCAGCACGAGCTCGCTGCAGAAGCCCGGGCCCATCGCGAGCAGCAGGCCGTGCGTCCCCGGCGCGGGCGACTCCTCGAGCGCATCGGCCAGCACGAACAGCACGGAGGCGCTCGACAGGTTGCCGACCTCCGCGAGGTGCGCCCACGACCGCGCGAGCGCGTCGGCCGGGAGCGAGAGCGACGTCTCGATCGCCTCGAGCACCTTCGGGCCGCCGGGGTGGCACACGAAGACGCCGACGTCCCCGAGCGCGAGGTCGTGCGCGGCGAGGAACTTCTCGACGTCGGGGCGGAGCCCGGCCGCGATCGCGGGCACGTCGGCCGACAGCACGACCTGGAAGCCGCCGTCGGTGACGTCCCAGCCCATCACGCGCTCGGTGTCGGGATAGAAGACGGACTGCGTGGCGACGATGCGCGGGCCCGCGGAGCCCGTCGCTGCTCCGCGGATCACGGCCGCCGCCGCGCCGTCGCCGAAGAGCCCGCTCGCGATCACGTTCGCCATCGACGCGTCGCCGCGCTGGAGCGTGAGGCTGCAGAGCTCGGTCGAGAGCACGACGGCGGTCTGGTCGGGGAAGCCGCGGAGGGAGTCGGCGGCGCGCGCGATGCCGGCGGCGCCGCCGACGCAGCCGAGCCCGAAGATCGGCGTGCGCTTCACGTCGCTGCGCATCCCCATCCGGTTCACGAGCCGCGCGTCGATCGACGGCGCGGCGATGCCCGTGACCGAGAGCGCGAAGACGTGGTCGACGTCGCGCGGGCGCAGGCCGGCGCGCGCGAGCGCGTCGTCGACGGCGCGCTCGCCGAGCTCGACCGCGCAGCGGACGAACGCGGCGTTCGCGTCGCCGAAGCCGCGCAGCCGCTCGTACTCCTCGACCGGGAGCGCGAGGTGGCGGCCGCCGACGAGCGTGTTCCGCTGGATCTGCTCGAGGCGTCGCGGGTTGTGGAAGCGCCCCTTCCACAGGCGCGCGAGTGCGTCGAGCAGCTCGTCCTGGTCGTAGTAGTGGGCGGGCAGCGCGCGCCCGACGGCGGCGATCCTCATGCGACACCTCCCGCGCGCCGGGCGAGGCGCGGCAGCCAGTAGGGGACGAGGCGCTGGTAGGCGAGGTAGCGCTCGCGCTCGCGCGCGAGCAGGCGCCGCTCCTTGTGGAGCGGCCCGACGACACAGTACGCCGTCCAGAGCGTCGCGAGCAGGAGCCGGTCCGCGGTGACGATGGGCGCCGTCCAGAGCGTGCACGCGAAGGCGACGTAGACGGGCTGGCGCGTGAAGCGGAAGAGGCCGTGCGTGGGGAAGGGCGCGAAGCGCGGCCGGTGCCCGCGCGCCACCGCGCTCCAGCCGAGCCAGCCCGTCTGCACGCCGAGACCCGCGTCGAGCATCGCCTTGCCGAGCAGCAGCCAGCTCGCGCCGTACGCGACATCGCTCGCGACGCGCGCGGCCCCGGTCGCGCGCCAGACGGCCGCACCCGCCGGCGACCACAGCGCGAAGACGGCGCCGAGGTGGAGCGATGCGACGAGCGCGTAGGTCGTGCAGCGCAGGTCGGGCGAGCCGCCCGGCGAGACGCGGTCGAGCGCGCGCTGTCCGCGCGGCGTCAGCAGGAGCGAGTGAACGACGGGGAACGAGAGTGCGAGCACGGAGTTCGCGAGCCACGCGGCGGAGCCGGTGAGCCGGCCGAGACCGAAGCGCATGCCTTCGTGCAGGCTCGCGATCATCCAGGCGATGGCGACTCCGAACGCGAGATGGCAGGCGAGACCGAGCGCGACCGCGCGGGCGCGATCGGCGGAAGAGACGCGGAGCGACAAGGACGAAGCCTCCAGGGGGGCGGGGCGACGACGGGGACGGTCGTCGCGAAACGGGTCGACGCGTGAGCGCCGCGCCTGCAGACGATCGCGGACGCCCCGCGGTTCCGCGATGTATGGAACGCGGACGCGCTTCGCCAGCCCGACCGCCGGATCCTTCACGGGTTCGTCATTCCGGGTGCGGCCTGCGGCCACGCGCGCGCCGCGTACCCTCCCGCCCGTGACGCTGATCGCGCTCTGGAAGCCGTACGGAGTCGTCTCGCGGTTCACCGCGCAGTCGGGCCATCCGGGTCTCGCGACGCTCGTGGACGCGCCCGACGTGTGGCCGATCGGGCGGCTCGACCGCGACAGCGAGGGCCTCCTCTTGTTAGGCGACGACGGCGCGCTCGCGCACGCGCTGACCGACCCGCGCCACGCGCACCCGCGCACCTACTGGGTGCAGGTGGAGGGCGAGCCCGGGAGCGAGGCGCTCGGCGCGCTCGCCCGCGGCGTCGTCGTGCAGGGGCGCCGCACGCGACCGGCGCGTGCGCGACCGCTGCGCGGCGAGCCCGCGCTGCCGGCGCGCGCCGTGCCCATCCGCGTGCGCGCGCGCATCCCGACGTCGTGGATCGAGCTCGAGCTCGTCGAGGGCCGCAACCGCCAGGTGCGCCGCATGACCGCCGCGGTCGGCCACGCGACGCTGCGCCTCGTGCGCGTCGCGATCGGGCCGCTGCGGCTGCTCGAGCTCGGCCTCTCGCCCGGCGCGTGGCGCGGGCTCTCCCCGAGCGAGGAGCGCGCGCTGCGCGCGTCCGCGCGCGCGGGGGCGGCGCGCGCGAAGAGCGAGCCGCCCCCGCGGCGCGCGCGCACGGAGACGCCGCCGCCCGACGCGCCGCGCACACCGCGCGCGCGTCGGGCGCGTCCGCGGCGCGCGCCGCGCGGGGGCGGACGTTAGGCGACCGCCGGCCGCTCGGACGACGAACGGCCCGGGTCGGTGGCGAGCGCGCTCGCCCGGCGCGCGAGCGCGCCCGCGCCGCGTTCGATCGCGTCCGGAGGCGCGAGCAGCGACAGCACCACGTGCGCGCAGGCGTCGCCGCGTTCGTCGCTCGACGGCAAGTCGAACAGGAAGCCCGGGTGGACGCGCACGCCGTCGCGCTCGAGCAGCGCGATCGCGAGCGCCTCTTCGTCGATCGCGTCGCCGCCGGGCGCGCGCACGCGCACGATCGCGCTCCAGCCCGCGTCGGCGGCGAGCACCTCGAGCGCCGGGTGCGAGGCCGCGACGGCGCGAAGGCGCGCCTCGCTCTCGCGCACGCGCGCGCGGATCGGCGCCCGCAGCTCCTCGCCCCGGGCGAGCAGCGCGGGCAGCGCGTGCGCGACGACGGGCGACACGGACAGGTAGGCGTCGGCGATGAACGCGAGCCGCTCGACCGCCTCGCGGCGCAGCACCTCGGGCCCGGCGGCGACGATCCACGAGACCTTCGCCTGCGGGAGCCCGAGCAGCTTCGAGGCGCCCGAGAGCGCGAAGCGCAGTGGGCCGTCCGCCGCCGCGTCGCCGCTCGCGCTCCTCGCCGCGAACGCCGACGGCGCGCGCGCGGCGTCGACCGGCGCGAGCGGGTACGCGGCGAACACCTCGTCGACGACGAGCGCGAGGCCACGCTCCTCGGCGATCGACGCGAGCGACGCGCGCTCGCCGTCCGTCGCGCGCGCGCCCGTCGGGCTGTGCGGATCGATCGCGACGATCGCGCGGCTGCGCGGCGAGAGATCGGCCGCGAGCGCGTCGAGGTCGATGCGCCACTCCGCACCGCGCGGGCCGCGCCGCGGGCGGAGCGGGTAGGCCCGCACCTCGAGCCCCTCGAGCTCGGCGAGGTGCGCGAAGAGCGGGTAGCCGGGCGTCGGCACGTGCACGACGTCGCCCGGGTCGGCGAGCAGGCGGAAGAGGTGCGCGTAGCCCTCGCTCGTTCCGGCGGTGAGCACGACGTCGTCGGCGGTCGGGCCGGCGTGGCCCGTGGCGGGCCCGGCCGCGCCGCCGCTCTGCGCGTGGTGCGCGGCGACGGCGGCCCGCGCCGCCGCGTCGCCGCACGCGTCGGGCGCGTAGCGGAGCAGCGCGTCGCCCGCGGCGAGCTCGCGCAGCACGTCGCGCAGCGCGAGGCCGGGCGCGTCGATGCCGCAGGCGGTCGGGTTCGCGTCGGCGAGGTCGAGGAGAGGGCGCCCCGCCGCCGCGTGCGCGGCGAGGCGCGCGGCGAGCGCGTTCGGAAGGAGGTCCCAGGCCGCGCGGCGGGCGAACACGGCGCGTGAGCATACGGCGCGGGCGCCCGCCGCACGAGGTCGCGGCGCCGCGTCGCCTAACGCTCTGCGAAGAGCATGCGGTGCACGATGCCGGCGAGCGCCGCGCCGACGATCGGTACCACCCAGAACATCCACAGCTGCGCGATCGCCCAGCCGCCGACGAAGAGCGCGGGGCCGGTGCTGCGCGCCGGGTTGACCGAGAGGTTCGTGACCGGGATCCCGATCAGGTGCACCAGGGTGAGGCACAGGCCGATCGCAATCGGCGCGAAGCCGGCCGGCGCGCGGCGATCGGTCGCGCCGAGGATCACCATCAGGAAGAAGAAGGTCAGGACGAGCTCCGCGGCCATCGCCGACGGCAGCGCGTAGCCGCCCGGCGAGTGGTCGCCGTAGCCGTTCGCCGCGAAGCCCGAGGCGACGAGGTCGAAGCCCTCCTGTCCGTTCGCGATGAAGGCGAGCGCGGCGGCCGCGGCGATGGCGCCGGCGACCTGCGCGATCACGTACGGCGCGAGCTCGCCGGCCGGGAAGCGCCCGCCCGCGACGAGCCCGACCGAGACGGCCGGGTTCAGGTGGCAGCCCGAGACATGACCGATCGCGTAGGCCATCGTGAGGACGGTGAGGCCGAAGGCGAGGGCGACGCCGAGCAGGCCGATGCCGACCTCCGGGAACGCGGCGGCCAGCACCGCGCTGCCGCAGCCGCCGAACGTGAGCCAGAACGTTCCGAGGAACTCCGCACTCGCTCGAGATCCGATCGACATCGACCACCTCCAGGGCCCGGACGCGAGCCCGCGACACTCGCCGACCTGCAATGCCGGCGCGCGCCGCGCGGAGACTGCGCTCGCGACCGGCGCGCCGTCGAGGCCGAATCGCGGGCAGGGGCGTCGCCGCGTCGCGTCGCGCTGCGCGACGCGGTACCAACCCGCCTCCATGATCCAGCTCGATGCGATCTCGAAGCGGCACGGGAGCCAGATCCTGCTCGTCGAGGCCTCGGCCGCGGTGCAGCGCGGCGAGCGCGTGGGGCTCGTGGGCCCGAACGGCGCGGGCAAGTCGACGCTCTTCCGGCTGCTGATGCGCGAGGAGGAGCCCGACGAAGGGCGCGTCGTCGTCGACCGGGGCGTCGTGCTCGGGCACTTCAGCCAGGACGTCGGCGAGATGCAGGGCCAGACCGTGCTCGAGGCGACGATCGCGGGCGCCGGGCCGGTGTCGGACGCGGCGCGCGCACTCGCCGAGCTCGAGGGGGCGCTCGCCGACCCCGCGCGAGCCGACGAGCTCGACGCGCTCGTCGAGCGCTACGGCGAGGCGCAGGTGCGCTTCGAGTCGCTCGGCGGCTACACGCTCGAGGCGCGCGCGCACGAGGTGCTGGCGGGGCTCGGCTTCACGCCGGCGCAGGTCGCGGGCGACGTCGGCGCGCTGTCGGGCGGCTGGAAGACGCGCGTCGGGCTCGCGCGCATCCTCGTGATGCGGCCCGATGCGCTGCTGCTCGACGAGCCCACGAACCACCTCGACCTCGAGTCGATCCTGTGGCTCGAGGAGTGGATCCGCGGCTTCGACGGCGCGCTGCTGCTCACGTCGCACGACCGCGCCTTCCTGAACCGCGTCGTCTCGAAGATCATCGAGATCGACGGCGGCGACCTCGTCACCTACTCGGGCGACTACGACTTCTACGAGCGCCAGCGCGAGATCGCCGAGCGCGAGCAGGCCGCGCAGTACGCGCGCCAGCAGGCGATGCTCGCGAAGGAGGAGGCGTTCATCGCGCGCTTCAAGGCGCGCGCGAGCCACGCCGCGCAGGTGCAGTCGCGCGTCAAGAAGCTCGACAAGATCGACAAGGTCGAGCCGCCGAAGCGGCGCCAGACGGTGCACTTCGCGTTCCCGCCCGCGCCGCGCTCGGGCGACGACGTGCTCGCGCTCGCGGGCATCCGCAAGCGCTACGGCGAGCGCGCCGTCTTCGACGGGCTCGACCTCACCGTGCGCCGCGGCGAGCGCTGGTGCGTGATGGGCGCGAACGGCGCGGGCAAGACGACGCTGCTCAAGATCGCAGTCGGCGCGCTCGCGCCCGACGACGGGAAGGTCGCCCTCGGTGCGAACGTCGTGCTCGGCTACTTCGCGCAGCACTCGATGGAGCTGCTCGAGGCGGACGCGACGGTCTGGGAGACGCTGCAGCACGCGTTCCCCAACGCGTCGATCGGCTCGCTGCGCACGCTCGCCGGCTGCTTCGGCTTCCCGGGCGACGACGTCGAGAAGCGCTGCCGGCTGCTCTCGGGCGGCGAGCGCGTGCGCCTCGTGCTCGCGCGCATGCTCTACGACCCGCCGAACCTGCTCGTCCTCGACGAGCCGACCAACCACCTCGACCTCGCGACGAAGGAGATGCTGATCGAGTCGCTCGCGGGCTACGACGGCACGCTGCTGCTCGTCTCGCACGACCGTCACTTCCTGTCGAAGCTCACGAACCGCGTGCTCGAGCTCGATGCCGACGGCCCGCACGTCTACCCGGGCGGCTACGCCGAGTACGTCCTCGCGAGCGGCCACGAGGCGCCGGGGATGCGGGAAGGCTAGGCGGGCCCGTCGGGTGCGCGCCGACCGCGGTGCTCAGACGGCCGCGTGCAGCGACACCGGCAGCCCCGAGAAGCGGGGCATGCCGGTGAGCGCATCGACGTCGTCGGGGCTCGTGAGCTGGTTGACGTTGTGCGCGCCGGGGAAGCCGTGCGGGACGCAGAGCGCGCCGGGCGGCAGCGTCGGGTCGATGCGCAGCGTTCCGCGCAGCTCGCCGTGCGCGCTGCGGACGACGGCCTCGGCGCCGTCGACGAGCCCGGCGTCCTTGGCGTCGCGCGCGCTCGCGAGGATGGCCGGGCGGTCGCGCAGCTCGGTGAAGCGCGCGTTGATGTGGTGGCGCTGGCGGCGCGAGAGCAGCACGAGCGGTGCGCGCGCGTCGCGCGTGCGGCCGCGCTCCTCGAGTGCGCGCAGCTCGGCGACGAGCGCGGGCGGCGCGAGCCGGTAGCCGCCGATCGCGTCGGCGCGCGCCTCGACCCAGCCGATCGGGATCGCGCCCGCGTCCTCGTAGTGCCCGTCGCGGAGCGCGTCGAGGTCGCGGCCCGCCGAGGCCGCGATGCGCGCGAGCGCGTCGTCGTCCGTCGCGGCGTGCGGGTCGAGCGAGGTGTCGAAGGGCACGCCGATGCGCTCGCCGAGGAGCGCGAGCACCTGCCAGAACGAGCGCCGCTCGCCTGCCGGGGCGACCGCGGGCGGCGTGTACTGCGTCGCGACGCGCGGGAAGGCGATGTCGACGGCGTAGGGGAGGTCGGCGCGCTCGAGCTGCCCCTTCGTGGGCAGGACGTGCGTCGAGATCGCGGTCGTCTCGTTGGCGATCACGTCGAAGGAGGCGAGCACGTCGAGCTTGGCGAGCGCGGCGCGCGTGCGCTCCGTGCCGGGCAGGCAGGCGACGAGGTTGCCGCCGAAGTTGAGGAGCGCGCGCAGGTTCCCGGCCTCGATCTCGTCGGCCATCGCCGCGCACGCGTACTCGCCGCCGACGGTGCGCAGCTCGGGGCGGCTCGCGGGGCCCGCGCGGCGCCAGCCGTCCTCGGGCGCGGGCGGCATCTCGAGGCGGTCGAAGCGCGTGAGGAAGCCCGGGTTCACGCACGCGCCGCCCGGCCGGTCGAGCGAGCCGGTCGCGATCATGAGCGCCCACGCGAGCCACTGCGTCGCGTTCGCGGTCGGCGACATCGAGATGCCGGTGCCCGTGTCGACGCAGAGCCGGCGCGCGCGCCGCACCGAGGTGAGCAGCGCCTGCAGGTCGCGCGGCGCGAGGCCCGTCTCGTCGCTCGCGCGCGCGGCGTCGAAGGGCGCGACGGCGGCCGCGAGCGCGTCGACGCCCTGCGCGTGCTCGCGCAGGAAGCGCGCGTCGGCGCCCTCGCGCAGCACCTCGCGCACGAGGAAGGCGAGCAGCGCGTGGTCGCTGCTCGGGCGGACGGCGAGGTGGCGCGTCGCGTGGCGCGCCGTCTCCGTCGCGCGCGGGTCGACGACCCACACCTCGCCGCGCGCCGTCATCTCGCGCATGCGCGCCGTCGGACTGTTCAGCATCGAGGTGTGGCCGTGCGAGACGAGCGGGTTGGTGCCGACGTAGAGCACGAGCCGGCAGCGCTCGAAGTCGGGGCGCGTCATCAGCCCGGGCACGCCCGCCACCATCTCGGAGACGAGCGTCTTCGCGATCACGTCGATCGTCATGTCGCTGTAGACGGATGGCGTGCGCAGCGCGGCGGGCACGCGGCGCGCCATCCAGTACCCCGCGGCGTCCATGTAGCCGCCGCCGCCGAGGAAGACGCCGACGGCGGCGGGGCCGCTCTCGTCGAGGATCGCGCGCAGGCGCGCGGCGAGGTCGTCGAGCGCGTCGTCCCAGCCGGCGCGCGCGAGCGCGCCGTTCGCGCGCACGAGCGGAGTCTCGAGCCGCTGCGGGTGGTGATGGGCCTGCGGGAGCGCGCGCCCCTTCGAGCACGTGTAGCCCTGCGAGAGCGGGTGGTCGGCGTCGCCGCGCACGCGCACGACGCGGTCGCCGTCGACCTCGACGACGATGCCGCAGGCGGCGGTGCAGACGCGGCAGAACGAGCGCACGAGGGAAGCGGGCATCGCGGTCTCCGGGCTCCTCGACGGCTCGCGCGCGCCGGCGCGCCGCGTCACTGCGGGAGCAGCATGGCGACGGTCTCCGCCGCGTGCAGGGAGTCGTTGTACTCCTTGACGTGCACGATCCTGCCCTGCTCGAACTCGAAGAGGAAGTGGTACGTGTTGCGGTAGCTCGCGCCGTTCACGAGCTCGGCCTCCGAGTGCGCCTCGACGGCGACGCGGTCGCCCTCGGCGGTCACGCCGTCGACCGTCATGGTGACCGGGCCGGTGCAGGCCTCGTGGAAGGCGGTGACCAGGTGCTGGAAGCCGGCCTTGTCGAGCGTGCCCGTGCCGGGCACCCACCACGTCGCGTCGGGCGCGAGCAGCGCCTCGTCGAGCACGCCGCGCGCCATGCTCTGGATGAATCGGAGTGCCGCTTCGCGGTTCGCCTCGGTTGCCACGACGCCCTCCCGTCCGCCCGCGGCGCGCGCGTGCGGACCTCCGGCGACCGCGGATTCTAGCCTCGCCCGAGGATCGCTCCGCTCATCCCGGCGGACACGAGGACGTGCTCGACGTCCTTCACCGGGTTGGCGGCCGTGCCGCGCACCTGGCGCACGGCCTCGGCGATGTTGTTCATGCCGTGGATGTAGGCCTCGCCGATGTGCCCGCCGTTCGGGCTCACGGGGATCGTGCCGTCGAGCGCGATGTGCCCGTCCTTCACGAAGGCCGCGGCCTCGCCCGGCTCGCAGAAGCCCCAGGCCTCGAGGTGCCAGAGGACGGCGATCGTGAAGTGGTCGTAGAGCATGGCGACCTGCATGTCGCGCGGGCCGAGGCCGGTGCGCCCGTACAGCTCCTTCGCGCAGGCGATGCCGGCGGCGAAGCGCGTCAGGTCGTCGTGGTAGTAGCTCGTGACCGTCTCGAACTCGCGCGGCACGGCCTCGGTCGCGCCGACGATGCGCACCGGCGGCTGGCGGAGGTCGCGCGCGCGCTCGCGGCTCGTCACGACGACGGCGACGCCGCCGTCGCTCTCCTGCGTGCAGTCGAGCAGGCGGAACACGGGCTCGACGATCCAGCGCGACGCCTGGTGGTCGGCGAGCGTGATCGGCTTGCCGTAGAACCACGCGTTCGGGTTCGTCGACGCGTTCTTCCGCAGCTGCACCGAGACGTGTCCGAAGTCCTCGTTCGTGACGCCGTAGACGTGCATGTAGCGGGCGGCCTGGACGGAGGTCCACGCGGCCGGGCTCGCCGCGCCGAAGGGCAGGCTCCACTCGATGAAGCCGCTGCCGGCTCCGGCCTGGCCGCGCGACGCGCCCATCTGCGACGTGCCGAAGCGGTACTCCGAGCGCTCGTTCATCGCGCGCCAGCACACGACGACGTCGGCCTGGCCGGAGTCGACGGCGGCGACGGCGTGCGCGAGCGGCCCGACCGAGCCGCCGCCGCCGTGACCGACGCGCGACGAGAAGCGCAGGTTCTCGACGCCGAGCGCGCGGACGAGGTCGACGTCCTCGTTGTTGTCGATCGTGAACGTCGACATGCCGTCGACGTCGCGCGGCGCGAGGCCCGCGTCGTCGAGCGCCGCCGTGATGCACTCGCACGCGAGCTGGAGCTCGCTGCGCCCCGAGTCCTTCGAGAACTCCGTCTGCCCGATGCCGACGATCGCCGCGCCGGTCTCGCGCGCCGCGCGGCCCACCTAACGAGGCCTCCGCGGCCGGAACTGGTGGACGGCGCCGCCGTCCGCCGTCGGCGCGAAGAACACCTCGAGCGGCATGCCGACCTCGATGTCGGCGGGCTCGACGTCGCACAGGTTCGAGAGCATGCGCATGCCCTCCTCGAGCTCGACGAGCGCGATCAGGTAGCCGGGCGGGAACATCGGGAGCGGCGGGTGCACGGGCTTCGCCCAGGAGTAGAGCGTCGCGCGCCCCGACAGCTCGACCTCCTCGCGCTCGACGCTCTGGCAGTGCGGGCACATCGGGCGCGGCGGGAAGCGGAAGCGCTTGCAGCTCGCGCAGCGCTGTCCGAGCAGCACGCCGCGCTTGCAGCCCTCCCAGAAGAAGGCGCCGTCGCGCGAGGCGTTCGGCGCCGGGCGCTGCGGCGCGGCCGCCGGGCCGGACGCCGCGCTCATCGCGACGCCTGCGGCGCGGCGAGCGCCGTCGGCCCGACGGGCTCGGTGACGAGCGGGCTCACGCGCTCGTCGCCGACCGCGCCCGACGCGAGCAGCCGCTCGACCTCCTGCGCGTCGAAGCCGACCTCGGCGAGCACGCCGCGCGTGTCGGCGCCGACGAGGAAGGGCGGGCCCTGGATGCGCGCCGGCGTGCCGGAGAACGAGAACGCGAGGCCGATCTGCCCGAGCTGCTTCACGACCGGGTGCGCGTAGCTCGCGACCCACTGGTGGCGGAGCGCTTCGGGGTCGGCCCACATCTCCATGCCGGCGGTGTCGGACGACACCTCGCACGGCACGCCCGCGGCGTCGAGCGCGCGCTGCCACTCGACGGCGGGCTTCGCGGCGAGTGCGCGCTCGACCGCGGCGGCGCGCTCGTCGTCGCCCGCGCGCGCGTCGACGCCGAGCACGCGGCCGAGCGCCTCCCAGTGCGCGTCGTTCGCGAGCGACAGGCACAGCCAGCCGTCGGCGGTGGGATAGATGCGCACGCCCGCCGAGAAGCCCGTCTGCATGGCGTCGAGCATCGGGCGCTCGAAGCCCGTGCCGTCGGGGCGCGCCACCGCGTACGACGTGTTGAGCAGCTGCGCGTTGACGATGGCCGTGTCGACGAACTGCCCGCGGCCCGTCTTCTCGCGATCGAAGAGCGCCTGGCAGATCGCGATCGCGGCGAGGAAGCCGTTGCCCGTGTCGCCGAGGTTCGTGAGCGACCAGATGGGACGACCGCCGCGCCCGCAGCCCCCGTCCTCCCACTCGACGCCCGCCAGGCACGCGCCCGTCTGGTCGTTGCCGGGCAGGAGCTCGCGCGGGCCGCGCTCGAAGCCGCGCGTGTGGCAGTACACGAGACGCGGGAACTCGTCCTTCAGGCTCTCGTAGTCGATGCCGAGCTTGACGGCCGCCGGGTAGCGCATGTTGTGCATGACGACGTCGGCCGAAGCGACGAGCCGCCGCACGACTTCGCGCGCGCCGTCGTGCTTCATGTCGATCGCGATGCTGCGCTTGCCGCGGTTGCAGCACATGGCGATCTGGCTCTGGTGCCAGTACCAGTCGTGCTTCGCGTTGATCTTGATGACGGTCGCGCCGAGGTCGGAGAGCACCTGCGTGCAGTAGGGGCCGGCGACCGCGAGGCCGAAGTCGAGCACGCGGATGCCGGCGAGCGGGCCGCCCGCGAGGGCGGCGTCTCCGGCCGCGGGCGGCGTCGATGCCGGCTTCGCCGCCGCTCGCGCCGCGTCGCGCAGCGCCCGGGCCTCGGCGTGCACGGCGGCCGTGTGCTCGCCCGCGCGCGGTGCCGGGCCGCGGATCGCGCCCGGGCTGCGCTCGAGCTTGTAGGCGATGCCGACGGTGCGGATCGGCCCGAGCTCCGGGTCGTCGACCTCGGCGACGCAGCCGTCCGCGAGCAGCAGCGGGTCGGCGAGCGCCTCCTCGGGCGTGCGGATCTTCTGGATGCAGACGCTCGCCTCGGCGCCCGCCTCGGTCCACGCGTCGGCCGTGAACTTCGCGATCGTCTTCGCCATCGGCTCCCAGTAGTGGTGGAGGACGAAGATCTCCTCGGTGCCGAGGCCGATGCGGTCGGGGTCCTCGCGGACGCGCAGGTCGGTGTGCGCCTCGAGCGTGTCGCCCTCGCCGGCGGCGAGCACGAAGCGCGGGTTCGGCGGCCAGCAGTGCACCCAGCGACCGTCCGCGCACTCGAACAGGCCCTTCGGCGAGCGGCTGTCGCCGACCCAGCTCATGAAGCTCGGCGCCTCGAAGTCCTCGGCCTTGCCGAACGCGAGCACCCCGGCCGCGAGCGCGCCGCGCAGCAGCGACGTCTCGACCCACTGGCCGCGCCCCGTCACCTCGCGCGCGCGCAGCGCGGCGCTGATGGCGGTGGTGGCCGCATAACATGCACCGAGGCTCGGGAAGCGGGAGGCCGGGAAGAGCGGGCCCTCGCGCGGCGCGCCCTGGCGTTCCTCCCACGGCACCTCGAGGTCGGGGAAGAGCGGCTCGCGACCCGCGAGCCGCGGCGCCGAGCCGCCCGGCCACCCGCGCTGCTCCCACTGCAGGCCCGAGCGCGCGGCGACGAGGGCGTCGTAGCCCGGCCGGTCGGAGTGGCGGTTGCCGCGGCCGTAGCCGGTGATCGAGCAGTAGACGAGGCGCGGGTTGCGCGCGGAGAGCGTCGCGAAGTCGATGCCGAGCCGGTCGGTGACGCCCGGCCGGAACGACTCGACGAGCACGTCGGCGCGGTCGGCGAGCGCGAGGAACAGCTCTCGCTCGCCCGCGTCCTTCAGGTCGAACGCGGCGCTGCGCTTGCCGCGGTTCCAGGCCCGGTAGCCGAGCTGGGAGGCGAACGGGTCGCCGCCCGGCGGCTCGACCTTGACGACGTCGGCGCCGTGGTCGCAGAGCAGCATCGTGGCCATGGGGCCCGCGATGCCCCACGAGAGATCGAGCACGCGGATCCCGTCGAGCACGCCCGCCATCGGGTCCTCCTCGTCGCGAACGGGCGGGCGGCGCGCCGCCCGCCCGTTCCCTTCGTTGCTAGGCGATGCCGTACATGCGCGCACCGTTCTCCCAGGTGATCGCGCGGACCTCGTCCTGGGGCACGCCCTCGAACTGCTTGCGGACCTTCGCGCCGGCGTTCGGCCAGTTGCAGACCGGGTGCGGGAAGTCCGTCGACCACAGCAGGTTGCCGACGCCGATCTCGTGGCGCTGCTCGACGCCCTCGGGCTCGTGCACGAACGTCGCCGCCATCTGGTTGCGGAAGTACGTCGACGGCAGCTCCTTCACGCCCGGGAAGACGTAGTGGTGGTGCATGCGCGAGTCGAGGTAGCGGATGAAGCCCGGCAGCCAGAAGAGCCCCGGCTCGACGAACACGACGCGCAGCTTCGGGTGGCGCTCGAGGATGCCCGTCAGGATGTACCACTGCAGCGTCTCGGCGATGGCGAAGCCGGGCAGCGCGGTGAAGATGCCCTTCTGCGGCGTCGGGTCGCGGCGGAACACGTCCCACAGCGCGCGCTTGAGCGTCAGGTGGTTCGCGACCACGATGCCCGTGTCCTCGAACGCGTGCCAGAGCGGCTCGTACCGGGCGTCGTGGTAGTCGGGCATGCCGATCTCGCTCGGGAAGTTCGGGATCTGGATCGAGCGCGCCCCGAGCCCGGCGAGCCGGTGGATCTCGGCCACCGCGTAGTCGATGTCGATGAGCGGGAGCTGGTAGGTGATGAGGATGCGCTTCGGGTCGATGGACGCGAACTGGTGGAGCGTGTCGTTGTACGCCGTCGCGCACTCCTTCCAGTGCTCGCCGACGCAGTAGACCTTGCTCGTGAAGTCGAACTCCGAGTACATCACCTCGCACTGCACGCCGTCCGCGTCCATCGCGGCGAGGCGCGCCTTCGAGTCGAAGTAGCCCGGGTGGCGCGCGGCCTCGAGATCGACGAAGTCCTCGAGCTCGAGCTTGCCGCCGGCGCGGTCCTCCTCGCCCATGCGGTCGAACTTCGCCATGCCGGCGTCCCACGCGGCGTGGTACTTCGAGGCGAGGTTCTGCTTCACCTGGTCGGACGTGATCACGCAGTGCGAATCGGCGGAGAAGAGTCGCTGGTCGGCCATGATGGATCCTCCTGGAGGTGGCGACGAGCCGTCGGTGGGGGATACTAAAGCAGCTTTTCTATCTGGGAAAGCGATTTTCGTATCCGGCCCCGACCGACACCGAGGAGCGCGCCCGTGACCGGAGTCTCTCACGTCATCCGCCACCTGATCGCGGTTTCCGCCGCCCTGCGCGTCGCGATCACGGAGGGGCTCGTCGAGCGCGGGCACCGGCTCACGCCCTCGGTCACGGAGCTCGTTCCGAACCTGCCGGCCGAAGGCCTCGGCATGTCGGCGCTCGCGGAGCGGGCGGGCGTGAGCGTGCAGCGGGCCGGCCAGCTCGTCGCCCAGCTCGAGGCCGACGGCTACGTCGAGCGCGTTGCCGACCCGGCCGACGGCCGCGCGCGGCGCGTCGTGTACACGCGGCGCGGGAGGAAGCTGCTCACCGACATCGACGCGCTGCTCGACGAGGCGACCGACCAGCTCGTCGGCATCCTGGGGAAGGCGCGCTACGAGCGTCTGCTGCGCGACCTCGCCGACCTCGACGCCGCGCTCGCCGACTCGGAGCGCGGCCTGCGGATGTCGGGGCGGTAGCGCGGGTCGGTGGGCTCGCGGAGCGGCGCGAGCAGGTCCTCGAGCCCGTTCGCCTTGATCTCGTAGAGCGTCGCGAGGAGCACGCCGAGCCGCCCGCGCGGGAATCCCTGCTTGCGGAACCAGACGACGTAGGGCTCGGGCAGGTCGACGAGGCGGCGGCCCGCATAACGTCCGAACGGCATGCGCATGCGCGCCAGCTCGACGAGCAGCGACGGGTCGGGAGCCGTGTCGCGCGGGCCGCGTTCGTCGCTCGCGCTCATGCATCCTCCCGCGCTCGCGTCGGCTCGCGTCGGGTCGCGTCGGGTCGCCGAGGTCGGCGGCGGCCCGCGCGGGTCGCCGCCGACTCGCGGCGACGCGGTCCGCATCCGCCGCCGGCGGCTCGTACGGATCGCGGTTGCTAGCCTCGCGCCGTGTCGTCGACGCGGGTGCAGCCGGATCTTCGCACGCTGCTCCTGCGCAGCCACGCCGGCCTGCTCGCGGCGCAGGCCGTCCTCGTCCCCGTCTCGTTCCTGCTCGCGTCGGTCTCGCCCTTCGGGCTCGTGCAGCCCGAGGAGACGGCGGTGTTCGACGGGCTCGGGCTCGCGGGAGCGTCGCGGCTCGCGGAGGCGTGGCTCGCGCGGCCCGCGGCGCGCGGCGCGCTCTTCGTCGCGTGGCTCGCGCTCGCGACCGCACCGGCGCTCGTCGCGTTGCGCGCGCTCGCCCGGCGCGCGTCCGAGGCCGACGACGCGCTCGTCCGCGACCTCGCGCGCTGGACGCGTCGCCACGCCCTCCTTCCGCTCCTCGTGCTCCCGATGGGCGCCCTCGATCTGTGGATCTGCCTCGTGTGGGGACGCATGGTCGTCGCGGGCGGGAGCCCGTACTACGACCTGCCCACGCCCGCGGCGCTGAAGGGCATCCCGCTCGCTCCGTTCGATCACTTCTCGCCCTACGGCCCGCTCTCGACCTGGATCGACGCGGCGCTCGCGTTCGTCGCGGGCGGCAGCCCCGTCGCGCTGTTCCTGCTCCACAAGGCGTCGTTCGCGGCGGCCTGGCTCGCGACGCTCGCGCTGATCGACCGCGCGCTCGCCGCCGCGTCGGCGGAGCGCCGCGCGCAGGCGATGCTCGTGTTCGGCTGGCTCCCGATCGGCTGGCTCTACTGGGTCGGCGAAGGGCACAACGACGGCTTCATGATCGCGCCGCTCGTCGCGTGGCTCGTCCTGCTGCGCGAAGGGCGCCACGCGCTCGCGCTCCCGTCGCTCGTCGCGTCGATCGCCGCGAAGTACGCGACGGCACCCTTCCTCGCGCTCGAGCTGTGGGCGGCCGCGCGCATGCCGCGCGAGCGCCGGCGCGGCTACGCCGTCGCCGCCGCGCTCTCGCTCGCTGCGGTCGCGCTGCTCATCGCACCGCTCGCCCGCGACGGCTCGTTCCTCGACCCGCTGCTCGGGCAGGGCTCGTGGAAGATCCTCACGCCGTCGCACGCGCTCAAGACGCTCGTGCTGTGGACGACGGGCGCGAACCTGCGCTGGAAGCTCGCCGACGCGCTCGTCGCCGCGCCGCTGCTCGGCGGCCTGCTCGCGGCGGGGCTCCGCTTCGCGCGCGGCGCGCGCTTCGACGACGCCGTGCGCGTCGTGCTCCTCGCGCTCCTGCTCGCGACGTTCGTCGGCATGGATCGCACGTGGCCGTGGTATCTCACCTGGGTGCTGCCCGTCGCCGCGCTCGCCGAGACGGGTGCGCTCGTGCAGGCGGTGGTCGCGCTGCTCGCGGTCGCGCCGCTGCTCTCGCTGCTGTGGCTCGGGACGGGCTGGGAGTCGGGCAACGCGGTCGCCGTCGCGACCTATCTGGCGTGGTTGCCGGCGTTCGCGCTGGTGCGCCGCGGAGGGCTCGTGCGGCCGTGGACTTCTGGCTGACCTACATCGACGAGGACCCGGACCACACGATCGCGGTCGCGAAGGCGGCCGAGGCCGCGGGCTTCCGCGGCATCGCGCTCGCCGACCACGTGAGCGTGCCGGTGCGCTTCGCGTCGCGGCACCCGTCCGGCGGCCCCGCGCCGTTCGACCACCGCACCGACTTCCCCGACCCGCTCGTGACCGCGGCCGCCGTCCTCGCGTCGACGACGCGCCTGCTCGCCATGACGTACGTGTACGTGCTCCCGATGCGCGAGCCGTTCTCGGTCGCGAGCCAGGTCGCGACGCTCGCGCGCCTCTCGGGCGACCGCTTCCGCTTCGGGGTCGGGGCGGGCTGGCTCGAGGAGGAGATCGCGCTGCTCGGTCAGCCGGTGCGGGGGCGCGGCCGGCGCATGGACGAGATGCTCGAGGTGCTGCCGCGGCTGTGGACGGAGGACGCCGTGGCGCATCGCGGCGAGTTCCTCGACTTCGCGCCGACGGGCGTCGCGCCGAAGCCGCGCGCGCGCGTGCCGATCTGGGTCGGCGGCAGGAGCCCCGCCGCCCTCGCGCGCGCCGCGCGGCACGACGGCTGGCTCGGCATGAACTACGACCTCGACGAGGCCTTCGGCCTGCTCGATGCGCTCGCGCGCGCGCGCGACGCGCGCGCGGCCGCGGGCTTCGCGCCGCCGCCCCGCTTCGAGACGTTCCTCATCCCGAACGCCGCGCCCTCGCGCGCGCTCTACGACCGCCTCGAGCAGCGCGGCGTGACCTCGACGGCCGGCGCCGCGTGGGGCTATGCCGACCGCGCCTTCGCGTCGCTCGACGCGAAGCTCGAGGCGATCGCCGCGTTCGGGCGGCGTATCATCGATGGCTGACGTCGCGCGGCGCGCCGCAGGGCCGCCGCGCAGGGAGGTTCGCGTGCTCGAGGTGAACGAGTACTTCGAGGGCCGGGTGAAGTCGATCGGCTTCCGCGGCGACGGGCTGCCGTCGACCGTCGGCGTGATGGAGGCCGGCGACTACGAGTTCGGGACGTCGCAGAAGGAGACGATGACCGTCGTCAGCGGCGAGCTCGTCGCGAGGCTCCCGGGCAGCGACGCGTGGCAGCGCTTCGGCGCGGGCGAGCGCTTCGTCGTGCCGGCGAACGCGCGCTTCGCGCTGCGCGTCGCGAGCGCGACGGCCTATCTCTGCACCTACGAGTGAGCGCGTCGCGCGCCGCGCCTAGCGCTGGCAGTCGACGAGCACCTTGACGGCGCGCGAGGCGTCGCGCGCCGTGGCGAACGCCTCGTCGAACTGCGACAGCCCGAAGCGGTGCGTCACGAGCGGCATCGGGTCGAGCGCGCCGCTCGCGATCAGGCCGAGCACCTCGGGGAACTCGCGCGGGTAGGCGATCGACGCGACGATCTCCTGCTCGCGGATCAGCATGTTCACGAGGTCGAGCCGCACGGGCGCCTTGTGCACGCCGACGACGACGATGCGCGCGCCGACGCGCGTCATGCGCAGCATGCGCTCGAACACGGGCCCTGCACCCGTCGCCTCGAACCAGACGTCGGTGGCCGGCGCGGGCGCGCCCATGACGCTCGCGTCGCCGTGCAGCTCGCGCAGGCGCGCGGCGAGGTCGGGCGCGTCGCCGCGGACGGGCACGGCGCCGAGGCGCTCGGCGAGTGCGAGGCGCTCGGGCGCGAGGTCGACGCTGGCGATCCGCTCGACGCCCGACGCGCGCAGCCCGAGCACGATCGCGAGCCCGATCGTGCCCGCGCCGAACACGACCGCGGCGTCGCCCGGGCGCACCTTCGACTGGTGCACGGCGTGCAGGCCTACCGACATCGGCTCGACCAGCGCGCCCTGTTCGAAGCTCAGGTGGTCGGGCAGGCGCAGCACGGCGTCCGCGTCGTCGGCCGCGCCGCGCACGAGCACGCGCGGCGTGAAGGCGCCGACGCCGCCGACGCCGCCGATCCCGTTCGCGTTGCCCTCCGGATTCACGACCACGCGGTCGCCGACGGCGAGATGGCGCACCTCGCCGCCCACCTCGGCGACCACGCCCGCGAACTCGTGCCCGAGCGGCATCGGCGACGGCGCGCCCGGCAGGCCGCCCATCGCGACGTAGGAGAGGTCGGTCCCGCAGATGCCGCACTGCGCGACCTCGACGACGACGTCGCGCGGGCCGGGCCGCGGCGCGTCGACGCGATCGACGCGCACGTCGTCCACGCCGTGCACGCGGACCTGCGGAACGGGCTCTCGGTCGCGGTGTGCGCTCATCGCTCCCTCTTCGTGTCAGGATGACGTCTCGGGACGAGACGTCGGAGTATGAACCTCCGCGCCCATGCGCGGAAGCGCCGAGGAGCGCGGAGGAGGAGAGATGTCCGAAGGGCCGCAGCTGCGATTCCGGCACGCCGACGACGAGAAGTGGCACGAGGTGCGCGCGGTCGAGGTCGACGGCCGTCGCGCCTCCGTCTGGGAGAAGTGGCTCGACTTCACGCCCGCCTTCCTGAGCCTCTACGCGCGCTGGGACCCGGGCATGATGATCCACAAGCACGGGCACAACAGCGATCACGTCGTGTTCGTGATCGAGGGAGAGATGACCTGCGGCGACGTCGTCTGTACGCCGGGCATGCACATCACGCTCGAGAAGGGGGCGGCCTTCGGTCCGTTCGTCGCGGGGCCCGACGGCGTCGTGCTGTTCGAGGTGATGATGGGCGACCCGCGCTCGTGGCCGGCCGATCCCGAAGGCTTCCGCCGCCTGCTCGCCGAGCGCAACGCGCGCAAGCTCCCCGACCCGCCGATCGACCTGCCCGACTGGCTCGAGGACACGCGAAGCTAGGCGCGCGCGGGGCGCGTCCCCGTGCGCCGCGGGGTATGCTGCGCCGCATGGCCGACCAGGAGCTCTCGTTCGCGGGCGTCGGTGCGCGCTTCGGCGCCGCGCTCGCCATCGTCTTCGCGACCTTCAACCCCGAAGGCGTCTCGTACTACCACTGGGCGCTGCGCGACTGGAGCGCGTTCGATCCGATCAAGGGGATCGTCGGCGTCGTGCTGCTGATCGGCTGGGCCGTGTTCCTGCGCGCGACGAGTCGCTCGCTCGGCCCGTTCGGCTTCCTGCTCGCCGTGGCGTTCTTCGGGATGCTCGTGTGGGCGCTCGTCTACTACGGCGTCGTCGTCGCCGACAGCGCGCGTGCGATCACGTACCTCGCGATGTTCGTCCTCGCCGGCGTGCTGACCGCGGGCATGGTCTGGTCGATCGTGCGCCGCCGCATCTCGGGCCAGGTCGACGTCGACGAGGCCGACCGCGCCTAGCGAGGCGCGCGAGCTCCGATGGCCGGCTCGAGCTTCTTCGCCCTCCTCGACGACATCGCGACGCTGCTCGACGACGTCTCGCTGATGACGAAGGTCGCGGCGAAGAAGACCGCAGGCGTGCTGGGCGACGACCTCGCGCTGAACGCCGAGCAGGTGACGGGCGTGCGGGCGTCGCGCGAGCTGCCGGTCGTGCTCGCGGTCGCGAAGGGGTCGTTCGTCAACAAGGCGATCCTCGTGCCCGTGGCGCTCGTCGTGAGCGCCGTGGCGCCGTGGCTCGTGCACCCGCTCCTCATGCTCGGCGGCGCCTACCTCTGCTTCGAGGGCGCGGAGAAGGTCGCGCACCGGCTCCTCCACTCGCGCGAGGAGGACGCCGCGCACCGCGAGGAGCTGCAGGCGAGGCTCGCCGACGCCGCGACGGACGTCGTCGCGTTCGAGAAGCGGAAGATCCGCGGCGCCATCCGCACCGACTTCGTGCTCTCGGCCGAGATCATCGTGATCGCGCTCGGAACCGCGGCCGAAGCGCCCTTCGCGCAGCGCGTCGGCGTGCTGGTCGCGATCGCCGTCGGCATCACGGTCGGCGTCTACGGGCTCGTCGCCGCGATCGTGCGGCTCGACGACGCGGGCCTCCATCTGGCCTCGCGCGAGGGCGCGGCGACGCGGGCGTTCGGTCGCGGTCTCGTCGCGGCGGCGCCGTGGCTGATGAAGGCGCTCTCGGTCGCGGGCACGGCGGCGATGTTCCTCGTCGGCGGTCACATCCTCGTCGAGGGCGTGCCACCCGTGCACCGCGCGATCGAAGCGCTCGCGCATGCCGCGGGCGGCGCGGGCGCGGCGGGCTCGGGCCGCGCGCTCGCCGCGTCGCTCGTCGCGCTGCTCGGCGACGCGCTCGCGGGCCTCGTCGCGGGCGCGCTGCTCGTCGGCGCGGGCGCGCTCCTCGCGCGGCTGCGCGGCGGGAGCGGGACGCACGAGCCCTCGCGCGACCCGAACGCGGAGGACGCGCGCTCGACCCGCGACGGGAACGGCGCCGACTAGCGTCGCGTCCCGGCGGTCGCGGAGGCCGCGTCCCAGGCCTCCACCGCGCCGATCGCGCGCGCGACCAGGCGCTCGATGCCGTGCAGCGCGTCGCCCTCGGCCTGCGCGAGCCCGAGGCGCACGACGACGAGCTCGGCCGACGGCACGACCACGACGTACTGGCCGCTCATGCCGCGCGCCGCGAACGCGTCGCGGGGCACGGACGGCCAGGTGCGATCCTCGGGCGCGCCCGGGCGGCCCGCGTTGAGCCACCAGTGCGCGCCGTACTCGCCGCGCGCGGCGCCGGGCGTCGGCGTGCGCACGTAGTCGACCCAGCCCTCGGGCAGCACGCGCTCGCCCTCCCACACGCCGTCCTGCAGGTGGAGCTGGCCGAAGCGCGCCCAGTCGCGCGCCGTCGCGAACACGAACGACGAGCCGAGGAAGCTCCCCGACGCGTCGGTCTCGACGAGCGCGCTCGCCATCCCGATGCGGTCGAAGAGCACGCGCCGGCTCCACGCGACCATGGCGCCGAGGTCGCGCCCGAACGCGTCGCGCAGGAGCCGCGCCACGACGTTCGACGTCCCGCTCGAGTACGACCACACGGTGTCGGGCGGGTGCGCGAGCGGGCGGCTCGCCGCGTAGGCGCCGGCGTCCGCGCGCGTGAAGAGCATGATGGACACGTCGTTGATCGCGCCGTAGTGCTCGTCGAAGGCGAGACCGCTCGACATGCGCAGGAGCGTGTCGAGTGCGATCGCGTGGCGCGGGTCGTCCTCGTCGCTCCACTCGGGAACCGGCGCGGGCGCGCCGAGCGCGAGGCGCCCCTCGCCGACCGCGATGCCCGCGAGCGTCGCCGTCACGCTCTTCGCCATCGACCAGCTGAGCAGCGGCGTCGCGGCGTCGACGCCGGGCGCATAGCGTTCGGCCGCGATCGCGCCGCGGTGCAGCACGACGATCGCCTTCGTGAGCCGGTGGGGCGGCGCCGCCGTCGGCTCGGCGAACGCCTCGGCGAGCGCGTCCTCGAGCTCGCGCGCGACGGCCGGGGGCGGGCTCGCGACGGGGAGCGCCGCGGGCGGCGGCGCCGAGCGCGGGAAGGCGGCGGACCGGAGCCGCTCCTCGTCCGGGCCGTCGTCGGCGACGAGCACGCAGCCGAGGCCCTCGCGGTGCACGGCGCGCGCGCGACGGTAGAACGCGCGGCTCTCGACGGCGCGCTCGGCGTCGTCCACCTCGTAGCGGACGAGCGCGTGCGCCGGGCCGAGCACGAACGCGACGTACTCGTCGTAGGACGTCCGCGGGTCGAGCCCGGAGACGAACGCGAGCGAGCAGAGCACGCGGGCCGAGAAGCCCGTTCCGACGCGCAGGGCCGTGTCGCCGAGCCGGAGTGCGAGCGCGGCGAGGCCGAGGGCGAGCGCGAGGAGTGCGATGCGCGCGGTGCGCGCGGCCGGGGAGCGGTTCGACATGGCGCGCGATCCTACCTCCGGTGCGCTCGCGCGCGGAGTAGGATGCGCGGCCGCCCCACCAGGAGGACCTGCCATGAGCGCGAACACCGACCTCGTCGACGCCTTCGTCGAGGCCTGGGCTGCGAAGGACGTCGAGCGGATCATGGGCTTCTTCGCGCCCGACGCCGTCTACACGAACATGCCGATCGACCCGCCCAACGAAGGCCTCGAGGCGATCCGCAAGACGATCGAGGGCTTCGTCGGCATGGCGCAGCGGATCGAGTTCGTCGTGAAGCACACGACGGAGAACGCGAACGGCGTCGTGATGAACGAGCGCATCGACCGCTTCCTCGTCGGCGACAAGTGGGCGGAGGCGCCGGTGATGGGCGTCTTCGAGATCGAGGGCGGCCGGATCAAGGCCTGGCGCGACTACTTCGACCTCGCCGCGTTCCAGGCGTCGATGGCCTGAAGTCGCGCGGCGCGGCCGGCGCGCGTCACGGCGCCGGGCGGAGCTCCCAGCGCATCGGCGCGCGCTTGATGCCGCCGACGAAGCTCGAGCGCACGCGCACGGGCGGCGCCGTCCGCTCCATGCGCACGAGCCGCTCGCGCAGCTGCGCGTACATGGTGCGGATCTCGAGCCGCGCGAGGTGCGCGCCGAGGCACACGTGCTCGCCGCGCCCGAAGCCCACGTGGTCGTTCGGGCGCCGGTCGATGCGGAACGCGTACGGGTCCTCGAAGACCTCCTCGTCGCGGTTCCCCGACGCGTAGAAGAGGCACACGCTCTCCCCCGCGCGCACGGTCTCGCCGCGCAGCGCGAGGTCGCGCGCCGCCGTGCGCGTGAACTGGATGACGGGCGTGATCATGCGGACCGTCTCCTCGACGGCGGGGTCGACGAGCGCCGCATCGGCCGCGAGCCGCGCCCACTGGTCCGGCGCGTCGAGGAAGCACTGGATGCCGCCCGTCATCGCGTTGCGCGTCGTCTCGTTGCCGGCGACGACGAGCAGGAAGTAGTAGGAGAGCAGCTCGAAGTCGCCGAGCGGCGCGCCCTCGATGCGGCCCTGCGCGACGAGCGAGAGGATGTCCTCGCGCGGGTTCGCGCGGCGGTCGTCGGCGAGCCGCTTGAAGTAGGCGAAGAGCTCGTTGCGCGCGGTCGTGAGCGTCTCGGTCGGCGTGCGTCCGCGCGCGAACTCCGGGTCTTCGGGCGCGATGCTCTCGTTGGTCCAGCGGAAGAGCAGCGGCCAGTCCTCCTCCGGCACGCCGAGCATGAGCGCGATCACCGCGATCGTGATCGGCGCCGACACGTCGGCCACGAAGTCGATGTCGCCCTTCGCGGCCGCGCGGTCGAGCACGTCGCGCGTCACGCGCTCGATCTTCGGCGCCCACACCTGCACGGTGCGCGGCGTGAACGCCTTCGACGTGAGGTTGCGGAAGCGGCCGTGCTCGGGCGGATCCATCGTGAGCAGGTGCCGAGCGGGCGCGTTCTCGGGCGCGATCACGTCGCGCATGAACACGGCGAGACGCGGCTCGAGCAGCCAGTCCCTCGGGTTCTTGCCGATCGCGACGATGTCGGCGTGCTTCGTCACCGCGAAGAAGGGCTCGTGCCGCTCGCCCTCGAAGCGGCGCACGGGCGCGTGGCGACGCAGCCAGCGCCACTCCGCGTGCGGATAGCCTTCGCGCTCGTACTTCTCGGGCGAGATGACGTCGAGCGCGGCGGGGTCGAGGTCGTCGGGGAGCGGCGTCGGTCGGGTCATCGCGGTGCTCCTGGCGGGTGCGGTGGGCGGCGTCGCCGCATCCTAGTGCGGGGCGCGCGCGGGCGGGACGCGGCGTTCGAAGATCTCCGCGCCGAGGAGCGGGTAGCTCGCGAAGGCCGGATCGAGGGCGAGATAGGCGCGCTGGAACGGGTAGTGCGCGGCGAAGGCGGCGCGGCGCACGTAGGGCGACGCGTCGTCGCCGAGCTGGCGCGCGAACTCGAGCACGCGCGGCCGCGCGTCGCCCGGGCGGCGCAGGCGGTTGCGCTCCCACGTGTCGACGACGAGCCACCGCGGCCGCTCGACCCCGGTGGCGAGCCGGCGCAGGCTGGCCGGCTCGATCGCGAACGCGCCGTCCGCGCCGTCGCCGGTCGCGCCATCGCCGCTCGCGCCGTCGCCGGTCGCGCCATCGAGGTGGAACAGGATTCCGCCCACGACGCCGACGGCGTCGCCGCGCGCGACGTGCGCGGCGAGCCAGCGCGACGTCTCCTCCGCCGGCATCGGCGAGAGGCTCTCGACCATGCCGGCCGTGGTGGCCAGCGTCGTCGCGGCTGCGATCGCGGCGACGGCGGTGCCCGCCGCGCGCGCGGCGCGGCTCTCGAGCCGCGCGACCGCGACGCCCGCGGCCGCACACAGCAGCGGCGCGAGGGGCATCAGGTAGCGGACGAACGCGATCTTCGAGACGACGAGCGGAGCGAGCAGCGCGGCGAGCGCGGCGAGGAACGCGACGGCGCCGCTGCGCGCGCGCGCGGCGAACAGTGCGGCGCCGACGAGCGAGAGCGGGTACGTCGCGATGCCGAGCGTCATCGGAAGGCCCGCCACGAGCTGGTAGACGACCGGTCGGTAGATGCCCTCTCCCGCGACGACGTCGGCGCCCGGATGCCCGCGCGCCTGGTGGTCGAGCTCGCGCGCGATCTCGCTCGCGAAGAACGGGACGTCGAGCAGCACGTAGGGCGTCGTCGCGAGGAAGGCGAGCGCCGCGACGCCGCCGGCGAGCGCGACGCTCCGCACCGCGGCGCCGGCCGCGAGCCGGCCGCTCGCGACGAGCGCGATCGCGGTCGCCGGCACGGCGAGGCCGAGCGCGAGGCCGTTGTACTTGCAGCCGCCCGCGAGCCCGATGGCGGCCGCGGCGAGCAGGAGGTCGCGCGCGCGCAGCCCGCGCTGCCAGCGCACGAGCCCCCACGTCGCGAGCGACGCGAAGAAGGTGAGGGGAACGTTGACGTTGGCGTAGTGCGCGTCGACCGCGGGCACGGGTGCGACCGCGAAGAGGAACGCGGCGAGCGCGGCGGCGCGGCGTCCCGCGAGCTCGCGCGCGAGCAGGAAGACGACCGCGATCGTCGCGACGCCGACGGCGACGGTCACGTCGCGCGCCACGAGCACGGCGCGCGCGCGCGCGGCCGGCGCCTCCGCCGGCTCGTGGCCGAGCGCGCGATCGACGGCGAGCGCGCCCGCGAGCGCGTAGATCGGGAGGCTCGGGTAGCGGAGGATGCGCGGGTGGAAGTCGAGCTGCTCGAGGTGCGAGATCCGCTGCGCGGGCTCGATGAGCAGCGGCTCGTCCGGGTGGATGCGCGAAGGCAGGCCGTAGTCGCGGTCGTACGCGCGGAGCGCAGCCCCGACGACGAGCGCGGCGGCGAGCGCCGCGAAGGACGCGAGAGCGCGACGGGTCGGCGTCGTGGAGCCCATCGGCGTCGCGGCCCTCTTCGTCGACGCGCCCCCGCTCCTCCGCCGCGAGCGCGCTGGCCGCCATTCTCGCCTTCGTTCGGCGCGCCGCCAAGCCCAGTGGCGGGGGCCGCTCGCCCGCGCCGGGCCCCCACCGGCGCTTTCGCTTGCTCGCGCGCGCGGCCGGTTCGTACGATGGCCGCGAGCCGCACGGCTCGCGAACGCGGAGGAGCGCGCCCATGTCCGAGCCCCGACTCATCTCGGCCGATTCGCACGTCGCGGTGCGTCTCGACGAGGTTCGCGCGCGCGTGCCGCGCGCCCTCCAGCCGGCCTTCGACGACGCGATCGCCGAGCAGGCGCGCATCGACGACGAGCAGCGCGGCGGCCGCTCGCTCTCGCTCGACGACTTCGACATGGAGGCGATGGGCGACCCCGGCTACTTCGATCCGGTCGCGCGCCTCGCGGCCATGGATCGCGACGGCGTCGAGGCGGAGGTGCTCTACTCGGAGGTGAGCGCGTTCCGCGCGTACGGCCTCGTGAAGGGCGACTGGCGTCCGATCGCCCGCGCCTTCACCGACCATCTCTCGGACTTCGCCGCGCACGACCCGCAGCGGCTCGCCGTCTCGTACCAGGTTCCGATCCTCGACGTCGCGTACGCGGTCGCCGAGGTCGAGCGGCTCGCCGGGCTCGGCGCGCGCTCCGTGCACCTCCCGAACTTCCCGAGCGAGTTCGGCCTGCCCGACTATCACGAGAAGGTGTACGACCCGCTCTGGGGCGCGCTGCAGGAGACGGGCCTCTCGATCAGCCACCACCTCGGCAACCGCGTCTTCCTGTGGGACGTGTTCCGCCGCGACCCGACGCGCCAGGCGGCGATCTTCACGTCGCTTCCCGGCCTCGCGCTCGCGGAGGTGATCGCGTGGTGGATCCTGACGGGCACGCTCGAGCGCTTCCCCGGCCTGAAGATCGTGTTCGTCGAGCCGCAGCTGCACTGGATCCCGGGCTTCCTCGCCGGGCTCGACCGCAAGGCCGCGGGCGCCTACGACCTGCCCGGGCTGAAGCTGCGCCCGAGCGAGTACTTCCGGCGCAACATGGCCTGCACGTTCATGGACGACGAGATCGGCCTGCGCATGCGCCACGAGATCGGCGTCGAGAACATCCTGTGGTCGACCGACTTCCCGCACCCGGCGACGACGTGGCCGCGCTCGCGCGAGGTCGTCGCGCGCCAGTTCGCGGACGTCCCGGTCTCCGAGCGCGACCTCATCTGCGCGGGCAACTCGGCGCGGATCTACGGGCTGTAGCCGCCGCGCGCGGCGGGCGAGGGGAGGGGCGGCATGAGCACACGCGCGCGTTCGGGCGCCGTGCACCGCGGCTGGTACGGCCTCGGCGCGGGCTTCGTGTCGTCGGTGATCCTCGTCGGCGCGACGATCTACAGCTTCGGGCTCTACGTCGTGCCCGTCGGCGAGGAGTTCGGGCTCGCGCGCGCGCAGATGAACGTCGGCCACATGCTGTTCACCGCCGCGATCGCGCTGTGGTCGCCGTTCGTCGGCGCGCTGCTCGACCGCGTGCCCGCCGCGGCGGCGATGTGCGCGGGCGGCGCGCTGCTCGCAATCGGCTTCGGCGGGATGGCGAGCGCGTCGTCGCTCGCCTGGGTCTGCGTCGCGATCGCCGGGCCGCTCGCGCTCGCGATGGCGCTCGCCGGGCCGCTCGCGGCGAGCACGGTGGTCGCGAAGTGGTTCCGCCGCCGGCGCGGCCGCGCGCTCGGCATCGTCGCCGTGTCCACGGCGACGGGCGGCCTCGTGATGACGCCGATCACGGCCTGGCTCATCGGGCGCCACGGCTGGCGCGGCGCGCTCGCGATCACGGGCGTGTGCGGCGCGGTCGTCATCGTCGGCCTCGCGGCCGCGTTCGTGCGCTCGCGCCCGACCGAGGAGCAGCTGCGCGAGGGCGGCGAGATCGACGACGACGCGCCCGCGGCGGCCGCCGCACTCGACGCGCGCGCGTGGCCGCTCCGCGACCTCCTCGCGTCGCGCAACTTCTGGCTGCTCGCGCTCGGGGCGGGGCTCCTGATCTCGAGCGACGGCGCGATCCTGATCTCGAAGGTCCCCTACCTGCTCGACATCGGGATCGACGCGCAGTCGGCCGCGTTCCTCGTCTCCGTCCAGAGCCTGTCCGCGCTCACCGGCAAGCTCGCGGTCGGCTTCGCGGCGGAGCGCTACGACGTGCGGCGGCTCTTCGGCGCGATGGCCGTCGCGCACCTCGTCATGCTCGCCGTGCTGCTGGCGAAGCCGTCGTACTGGACGCTCTTCACGGTCTTCGCGCTGGTCGGCGTCGCGATCGGGGGCGTGCACCCCGTCTTCACGATGCTCGTCGCGCTCGCCTTCGGCGCGGGCTCGTACGGCGCCGTACACGGGCGCATCAACGTCGTCACGATGCCGCTCATGCTCGGCGCGAGCTACTTCATCGGACGCGTGCACGACGACACCGGGAGCTACGACGCCGCCTTCTGGACGTTCGGCGTCCTGGTCCTCGTGGCCGCCCTGCTCGTCGGGGGGATGCGCCTCGACGGCGACCGCGACGAAGGCGACGTCGCGCGGCGCGCGCTCGCGCCGGCGCGCCCCGCCTAACGACGCGGCGCGTCGTCCTCCGGCCGCAGCGCGCGCGTCGCGAGCTCGGCGCCGCCGGTGACGGGGAGCGTCGCGCCCGTGACGTAGGCCGCGCGCTCGCAGGCGAGGAAGGCGATCGCCTCGGCGACGTCGTCCGGCCGGCCCATCCGTCCGAGCAGGAAGCGCAGGCCGGCGGCCGCGATCTGCGCGTCCGAGAGGCCGCCCAGGATCTGCGTCGCGATCGGTCCGGGCGCGACGGCGTTCACGCGGATGCCGTGCGGCGCGAGCTCGACGGCGAGGTCGCGCGTGAGCGCCACGGCGCCGCCCTTCGACGCGGCGTAGGGCACGTGCGGAACGGTGAAGCGCAGCGCGGCCATCGACGCGACGTTGACGATCGCCGTCGCGCCCGCCGGGCCGGCCGCGCCCGACGCGCGCAGCGCCGGGAGCGCGCGCTTCGTCGCGACGAACATCGAGCGCAGGTTCACGGCGAGCGTGCGGTCCCACTCCTCGAGCGTCGACTCCGCGAAGCCCTTCAGGATGGTGATGCCGGCGTTGTTCACGAGCACGTCGAGCCCGCCGAGCGCCTCGAGCGCCGCGTCGACGGCGCGCTCCGCGTCGGCCGCGTCCGCGAGGTCGGCCTCGATCGCCGCTGCGCCGGGCCCGCCCTCGCGCGCGATCTCGCGCACCACCTCGCGCGCGCGCGCGACGTCGAGGTCGAGGCACGCGACGCGCGCTCCCGCGCGCGCGAGCCGCAGGCACGTCGCGCGGCCGATCCCCGCGCCGCCGCCCGTGACGAGCACGCGCCGGCCTTCGTAGTCGCGGGGCGGCGGGAGCATCGGGGGCCTCCGGCGGCGAGCGCGCCGCGCGCGCAGGATGCCAGAAGCGTCCGCGGGGCGCGTCGCCGAACGATTGCGCCCGCGCCGGTACCGGGCGTCGCGCGCGGCACCCCCGCCCGTCCTTCTTCCGGTAGGATCGGCCGCTCGCCCGCCGTGCGGAGCGGCGCTGCGGGAGCGACGGACGGGAAGGAGCGGAGCGCGGATGCACGGGAAGGCGGTCGTCGTCGGCGTCGGCGAATCGACGTACTACAAGCACGGCGGCTCGCCGGACAGCGAGTTCCAGCTCGCGTGCACGGCGATCCGCAACGCGGCGAAGGACGCGGGTATCGCGCTGTCGCAGCTCGACGGACTCGTGTCCTACATGGACCACCGCAACAGCCCGCTGCGCGTGGCCGAGGCGCTCGGCTTCGAGGAGCTCCGCTGGTCGGCGACGCCGTGGGCGGGCGGAGGCAACAACTCGACCGCCGCCCTCCAGTTCGCGGACGCCGCCGTGTGCGGGGGCTACGCGAACTACGTGGTCGCGTTCCGCGCGCTCGCGCAGGGCCAGTTCTACCGCCTCGGGTCGGGCAGCAACCTGATCGCGGGCGGAGCGCCCGGAGGGCTCGGGTGGGGTCTGCCGTACGGGCTCATGACGCCGGCGCAGGAGTGCGCGCTCCAGACGAAGCGCTGGATGCACGACCACGGCGTCTCGCAGGAGGCGCTCGCGAGCATCTCGCTGGCTTGTTATGCGAACGCGCAGCGCAACCCGCGTGCCGTTCGCCACGGCCGGCCGCTCACGCGCGAGGCCTATCACGCATCGCGCTGGATCGTGGACCCCTTCCACCTCTACGACTGCTGCATGGAGAACGACGGCGCGGCGGCGCTCGTCGTGACGACGCCCGAGCGCGCGAAGGACCTCCCGGGCAAGGCCGTGCCCATCCTGTCGACGGCGCAGGCGCTCGGCCCGGAGATCGGCATCCGCGCCTTCCAGCCGCGCTGGTTCCCGAGCATGTACTACCGCGGCGTCGCGAAGGCGCTGTGGGAGCGCGCCGGCGTGAAGGCGGCCGACGTCGACGTCGTGCAGATGTACGAGAACTTCACGGGGCCCGTGCTGATGGCGCTCTGCGAGATGGGCTTCTGCGAGCCCGCCGACGTCGAGGCCTTCGTCGGCGACGGCGCGCTCGAGGGGCCGGACGCGCGCCTTCCGTTCAACACGAGCGGCGGCAACATCGCCGAGGCCTACATCCACGGGCTCGAGATGGTGGTCGAGGCGGTGCGCCAGTCGCGCGGCGAGTCGACGTGCCAGGCGAAGGACGTCGAGCTGTCGCTCGCGGTCGGCGGGCCGGGCTACGCGCCGGGGAGCGCCGTGCTCTTCGGCGCGGCGCTCTGAGGAAGGGGAGCCACGATGAGCCGCCATCTCGGCGACGGCTGGGTGCTGCCGTCGCTCACGCCCGAGAACACGCCCTTCTTCACGGCGGGGACGATCCAGATCCAGGTCTGCGACGACTGCGGGAGCGCGCAGCACCCGCCCGACGACCTCTGTTATGCGTGCCAGGGCACGCGCCTCTCGTTCCGCGCGATGCCCGGAACCGGCCGCATCGAGAGCGCGGTCGCCGTCCATCACGCGGTGCATCCGGCGCTGAAGGACCGCGTGCCCTACGTGATCGCGATCGTTTCCGTCGACGGTGCGCCCGGATGCAGCGTGCAGGGGAACATCGTCGGCTGCGCGCCCGAGGACGCGGCGATCGGGCGGCGCGTGCGCGCGGTCTTCGAGCACGCGGTCGACCCGGCGAGCGGGACGAAGCTCGCGATCCCGCAGTGGGAGCTCGCGCCGGACGCCTAGCATCCGAGTGCGCGACGCGCCGGGCGGCCCGGTGCCGCGCGGCGCGCGGGCGGCGCCGAACACGGGAGAGCGCCGATGCACCGGCTGCCCGAGCACCTCCCCATCCTCGACGCGCGCATCGCGCGCGAAGGGCTCGCGACGCGCTACGACGAACGCGAGCTCACGCGCGAGGTCGACCTCTGCGACGCGCGCGGGCACCTCTCGCCCGACGCCGTCGGCTTCTCGCGGCGCCCGCTCGTGCGCGCGAACCTGCGCGGCCACCCGCTGCGCAAGAAGCGCTGGAACTTCTGGAACTTCGTCTCTCGCGAGTTCGTGTTCTCGGTGACGCTCGCCGACCTCGACTACGCGACGCTCGCGGGCGCGTTCTTCGTCGACTTCGCCCGCGGCGAGGAGGTCGAGGGCAGCTGGGTCGGGCCGCCGCGGCGCTTCGCGCTCCCGGAGCACGTGGCCGACTCCGTGCACGTGCGCTTCGGCGACGTCGCCTACGACTACGAGGGCGGCCGCGACGGCGGCGCGGAGGGGCTCGCATTCCGCGGGCCGACGAAGCAGGGGCCCGCGCTGCGCGCCGACCTGCGCGTGCTGCGCCCGCCCGGCCACGAGAGCCTCAACGTCGTCGTGCCGTGGTCGCGCGAGCGCTTCCAGCTCAACTCGAAGCACGCGGCGCTGCCGTGCGAGGGCGAGGTCCTGGTCGGCGAGCGGCGCTACGTCGCGTCGCCCTCCGCCTGCCACGCCGTCCAGGACTGGGGGCGCGGCGTGTGGCCGCGCCGCGCGTTCTGGAACTGGGCGGTGTGCACGGGCGAGCAGGACGGGCGGCGCATCGGCGTGAACGTGGGCGGAAAGTGGACGACGGGCACGGGCGCGAACGAGAACGGCATCGTGCTCGACGGCCGCCTCCACAAGCTCATGGAGGACGTGCGCTGGGAGTACGATCCGGGCGACGACGACGCACCGTGGCGCGTCGCGACGATGCACTCCGACGACGTCGACCTCGTGATGCGCCCCGTCTTCGCGCACCGCAGCCGGACGAACCTCGGCATCGTGGCGAGCGGCGGCGTCTGCAGCTTCGGGACGTGGACGGGCCGCGTGCGCGCGGGCGGCGAGGAGATCGCGATCGACGGGCTCCCGGGCTGGGCCGAGGAGTTCGCGCACCGCTGGTGAGCGCGCGCAGGGCGCCGGAGCGGAGAGGGGGGTGAGATGGCGGAGGGAATGCGGATCGTGGCGCTCTCGGGAAGCGCGCGACGCGCGTCGTTCAACACCGCGCTGCTGCGCGCGACGGCCGCGCTCCTCGCGCCGCCGCACGCGCTCGAGGTGCGCACGATCGCGGGCATCCCGCTCTACGACGGCGACCTCGAGCAGGAGCGCGGCATCCCGGACTCCGTCGCGGCGCTGAAGGACGCGATCGCGGGCGCGGACGGGCTCGTGATCGCGACGCCCGAGTACAACCACTCGCTGCCGGGCCCGCTCAAGAACGCGATCGACTGGTGCTCGCGCCCGACGGGTGACATCGAGCGCGTGTTCGGCGGCCGGCCCGTCGCGCTCTGCGGCGCGACGATGGGCACGGGCGCGACGGCGCTCGCGCAGGCCGCGTGGCTCCCCGTCCTGCGCCGCCTCGGCGTCCGCCCGTGGACGGGAGGTCAGCTCGCCGTGTCGACGGCGCACGAGGCCTTCGACGAGGCGGGCGCGTTCCGGGACGCGGCGACGCGCGCGCGCGCCGAGCGCTTCGCGAACGGCTTCGCGGCGTTCTGCGCCGCATGCGCGCGGGCGGAAGCGGCGCCGGAGGCTCGTTAGTCGGGGGCGCCCGTCCGCGCGGGCCGCCGCGCTCGTCGCCGCTTGCTCGCCGCCGCGCGCTCGGCGCCGTCGCGCTCGCCGCCGCGCGTCTCAGGCGAGGTCGAGCAGCAGCACCTCGGCGTCGTCCACCGCCGCGATGCGCACGGCGGGCTCGTCCGAGAGCGCGACTCCGTCGCCGGCCGCCACCGCCGCGCCGTTCACCTCGAGCGCGCCGCGCACGACCTGCAGCCACGCGTGGCGTCCGGGCGCGAGCGCGTGCGCGATGTCGTCGCCCGGAGCCAGCAGCGTCGCGAGGACGGCGACGTCCTGGTGCACGCGCAGCGAGCCGTCCGCGCCGTCGCGCGACGCGACGAGCCGCAGCGCGCCGCGCCGCTCGGCCTCCGGGAACGCGCGCTGCTCGTAGCCGGGCTCGAGGCCGCGCGCGTCGGGCACGATCCAGATCTGCAGGAAGTGCAGCAGCCCGGTCGTCGACGCGTTGTACTCGCTGTGCGTGATGCCGGTGCCGGCGTGCATGAGCTGCAGCTCGCCCGGCCGGACGACCGAGCCGTGACCCATGTCGTCGCGGTGCGCGAGCGCGCCCTCGACCACGTAGCTCAGGATCTCCATGTCGCGGTGCCCGTGCGGATCGAAGCCGCGCCCCGGCTGGACGCGATCCTCGTTGAGCACGCGCAGCGCTCGGAAGCCCTGGAAGCGCGGGTCGCGATAGCCCGCGAACGAGAAGGTGTGGAAGCTCTCGAGCCAGCCGTGCTGCGCGTGCCCGCGCTCGCCGGCCCTGCGGACCTGGATCATCGCCGCCGTCCCCTCTCCGGAGGCCCGGCCCCGAGGCTCGGGCGCGTTCAGCCGACCGTCACGAGCACCCGCCCGGTCGTCCGGCGGTCGCGCATGCGCGTCATCGCGGCGGGCAGCTCCTCGAAGCCCACGACCTCGCCGACGACGGGCTTCACCTTCTTCGCGCGCACGAGGTCGACGACGTTCGCGGTGATCTCGCGCCCGAGCGACGACGGACAGAAGTTCCAGCCCATCGCGCGCTTCATCATCTTCGCGACGTTCTCGTCCGCGTACGAGAGCAGGACGCCGCAGAGCTTGAAGTTCCCGGCCGAGATCCGCCGCGGCACGATCAGCTTCTCGTCGACGAAGCGCTTGTCGGACGCGAAGCCCATCATGCAGTAGCGCCCGTCGTAGGCGAGCGCGCTCATCGACTTGTCCATCACGGCCTCGCCGACGTTGTCGAAGACGACGTCGACGCCGCGGCCGTCGGTCGCGTCGAGCACGACGGGGAGGAAGTCCTCGGCCGTGTAGTCGATCGCGACGTCCGCCCCGAGCTCGCGGCAGAGCGCGCACTTCTCGGCGCTGCCGGCGGTGGCGAACACCTTCGCCCCGCGCCACTTCGCGATCTGGATCGCCGCCGAGCCGGAGCCGCCCGCTCCCGCGTGGACGAGCACGCTCTCGCCCGGTGCGAGCGCGGCGCGGTCGACGAGGCCGAGCCACGCGAGGTGGAACGGGAAGTAGAGCGCGCCCGCGTCGGGGAGCGGCACGTCCTCGGGCATGTCGAAGGCCGACACCGCGGGGCAGATCGAGTACTCGGCGAAGCCGCCGGTGGCCTGCTTCGGCATCGCGACGACGCGCCGCCCGACGGAGCCTTCGCAGCCCGGCCCCGCGGCGGCGACGACGCCCATCACTTCCATGCCCGGCGTCGCGGGCAGCTCGGGGCGCACCATCATGTTCTTGCCGTTGATGCGCTCGAGGTCGTTCAGGTTGAGCGGGATCACCTGCGCGCGCACGAGCAGCTCGCCCGCCTGCGGCGTCGGCAGCGGCACGGTGTCGAGCTGCAGCGCCTGCGTCGGCTCGTCGCCCCACGCGTGCACGCGCCACGCTCGCATCGTCTCGGGAAGTCGGCTCGCATCGCTCATCGGAGTCTCCCTGCTCGCGCGCCGGCGTCGGGCGTCGGCGCGCGTCGGCGCATTCTGACCGAAACGAGGGGGGCGCGGTACGACCGGGATCGGGGGAGGGCGCGCGCGGGCCGCACGTGCGCGTCTCGATTCCGCGAAGAATCGCGCCAGCCCCCCACACGGGGGGCGCATCGCGCGCGCGTGCGTGGTTCCCTGCGCGCGTCCGCCGGGGATCGGAGACGCGCATGC